>CALVBL010000012.1 GCA_944325775.1 uncultured Helicobacter sp. | reverse complement strand
TACTCACTGACGATAAAGCTCTTAGCACCAGTGAGCTCATCTTCTTGTTCATTGACCGTGATACCAGCGATGATGTCCCTATACTCGACCCTTCCACCCACTTCTGCGATTGTTGGGTTATTATACGGATCCCAGCTTGCCACTACAATATTTGCCTTATTAATCGGTTCGGCGATGAGGGTATCAGCCTCCACTGCACTATTATCACTAATGAGAATCTTAGAATTACGCGCGATATAGTGACGTGTAGATTCTCGATCGTTCTCATCTGCGATGACTGCAAACACACCTTTTTCGTCAATCACCATACCTTTTTTGATATCTCTTTTGCGCTCCAAGGTATCGGAGTTTAGGAAATAATACTTGACGATACCCTTTTCTTTGGCTTCGATCTTGCAGGCAATAGGATCGTTATCGGCGACTTTAAGCTCACTACCATATGGGATTCTATGTGGTACATTCCAGCCATCTTTGATGATGTCCACAATACTACCGCCCGCGCTGACCTTATACCCACTATCATGTGGCACCAAAAGCTTGCCATCGACTTTACCAGTGATCCCTGCAAGCTCATTTTTCTTAGCGATATCGTCCTTGCGCAAATTATAATGCACCTTGTCCTTATCACCCACAACCGTGATCACCACCTCATCATGGACATTTTCTATATGCACCACACCATCAAATGGAGCTTTGATCTTAGGCTCCACGAGCAATACAGTGGCATTACGCCTATTGGCTACGATGTGCCGACCTTCTTTGTTTTTGAAAGTCTTGATATTGTAGTAACGGATAAAGCCCTCTTTGTTTACCTCAATACTGTTTTCCTCTTGGCTCGTGCTTGCCGTCCCACCGATGTGGAAAGTTCTTAGTGTAAGCTGTGTGCCGGGCTCACCGATACTCTGAGCTGCTAGCACCCCAACTGCATCGCCGGGTTTTGCCATCTTAGATTCACCAAGATTCAGTCCATAACATTTTGCACATACACCCTTTGGTGCCTTACAGGTTACAGGGGTGCGGATTGTTACATTTTTCACGCCTGCTTCGTCAATGCGCATTGCCATCTCTTCATCGATCAGCACACCTTCACTGAACAGAATCTCATTGGTAATCGGGTCAATAATATCTCTTGCCAACACCCTGCCCTGCACACTTTCGCGCAAAGATTCTACAAGCGAGCCACCAACGGTAATATCTGAGATTTCCACACCCTCATGCGTGCCACAATCCTCAATCGTTACTTTCACATTTTGGCTCACATCAATAAGCTTTCTTGTCAGATATCCTGCATTAGCGGTTTTTAACGCCGTATCAGCGAGACCCTTACGCGCACCATGCGTGGAGTTAAAATACTCTAGCACATTCAAGCCTTCTTTAAAGTTTGAAGTAATAGGTGACTCGATGATCGTGCCATCAGGCTTAGTCATCAAACCACGCATAGCCGAAAGCTGTCTGATCTGCGCCGCACTACCCCGCGCTCCAGAATCTGCCATCATATGGATTGAGTTAAATCCTTGCTTATCTTCGCGAATCTTCTTAGCCAATGTCTTGCCCATCTCTTCACTTGTACGCGTCCAAATATCAATGATTTTGTTATAGCGCTCTTGTGCTGTTGAAGATCCAGATTCAAACGCCCCTTGGACCACCTTAATCTCATTGCGCGCAGATTCAATCATAGCCTGCTTATCATCAGGCGTGATAATATCAGGTGCAGCGATAGAAATACCAGCTTTCGTAGCGTATTTGAATCCAAGATTCTTGAGATTATCAAGGAATGTTGCCGTAATGCCTAAACCACCACATTTATGCACATAATCCACGAGCGCACCGATATCTTGCTTTTTGAGTACCTTATTCCAAAGATTCAGCGGTACAAAATCCGGCAATATCGAACTAATAATCATTCTTCCCGCAGTCGTTTCTATGATCCTGCGCTCAAAAGAGACACGAATCTTTGCATTAATATCTAGCTCGCCCAAATCAATAGCTATCATTGCATCTTGTGCGCTTGCAAAGATTTTATGCTCACCCTTAGCACCCTTTTTCTCCAACGATAGGTAGTAAAGCCCTAGCACCATATCTTGGCTAGGGACAGCCACCGCCTTACCACTAGCAGGGAGCAAAATATTCATAGAGCTAAGCATGAGCACCTTGCACTCTGCAATAGCTTCTTGAGAAAGCGGCACATGCACAGCCATCTGGTCACCATCGAAGTCCGCGTTAAACGCCGAACACACCAATGGATGGAGCTGAATTGCCTTGCCATTAATGAGTTTTGGGTGGAATGCTTGGATGGACTGCTTATGCAAGGTCGGCGCGCGATTTAAGAGCACCGGATAATCCTCAACGATCTCCTGCAGGCATTCCCATACTTCATTATTTTTCTGCGCGATCATTTTTGTCGCCTGCTTGAGGTTGGTCGCATAGCCCTTTTCCTCAAGTTTAGCAAACAAATGTGGCTTGAAAAGCTCTAGTGCCATATTTTTTGGCAATCCACACTGATCCATACGCAAATTTGGTCCCACCACAATCACGCTTCGTCCAGAGAAATCCACACGCTTTCCAAGTAGATTCTGTCTAAATCTCCCTTGCTTGCCTTTGATAATCTCTGAGAGAGATTTTAGTGGTCGCTTATTAGCGCCTTTAACCGCATTTGCGTTTCTGCCATTATCAAAAAGCGCATCGACTGCCTCTTGGAGCATACGCTTTTCGTTGCGGATAATGATCTCCGGTGAATCTAGCTCAATAAGGCGCTTAAGGCGCTGATTGCGGTTGATCACACGACGATATAGATCATTGACATCACTCACGGCAAACTTTCCACCATCAAGTGCCACAAGCGGACGCAAATCTGGTGGTAGCACAGGTAATACTGTGAGTACCATCCATTCTGGACGATTGCCAGAGTTAATAAAGCTCTCAACAACCTTAAGGCGTTTTACAATCGTTTTTTTCTTAGCTTCAGAGTTAGTGGATTTCGCCTCTTCGCGTAGTCTCTGGAGCAACTCCACCAAATCAAGCTGCTCTAGCAACTCTCTCACAGCCTCCGCACCCATTTGTGCGACGAAGCCCTTGTCCCCAAAGCGCTGATAAATATTCTGATATTGCTCCTCGTTAAGCACATCATATTTCATAATAGGCTTTGCGCCCTCATTATCATAAGATGCTTCACCCGGATCTTTGACGATATACGCCTCATAATATAGCACGCGTTCAAGATCTTTCATCTTCACGCCAAGTAGTGTGCCTATGCGGCTTGGCAAGGAGCTCACATACCAAATGTGTGCCACAGGTGCGACAAGCTCGATATGTCCCATTCTGTAGCGTCTGACTTTAGATTCTGTCACTTCCACGCCGCATTTTTCGCACACCATACCTTTGTAGCGCATTTTCTTGTATTTCCCACAAAGACATTCATAATTCCTCACAGGACCAAAGATTTTTGCACAAAACAATCCATCGCGTTCAGGCTTCAGTGTGCGATAATTGATTGTCTCTGGTTTTTTGACTTCACCACGACTCCACGATCGGATACTCTCTGGACTCGCTAGCACAAGCTGGAATGCATTGAAATCCTTGGGGCGATTATCCTCTTTGATAACCAAAGGCTTAGGTGCGCCACTCTCATCGACCTCATCACCATAGACCTTCACATCAAGCACAAGTGACTGGAGCTCCTTTGCCAACACATAAAATGTCTCTGGAATTTTAGATTCCCCGACATGCTCACCTCTTGTGATAGCCTTATATGCTTCTTTTCTGCCCTCGGTATCATCAGATTTGATGGTAAGCATTTCTTTGAGCGTATGAGCTGCGCCATAAGCTTCAAGTGCCCATACCTCCATCTCTCCGAATCTCTGCCCACCAAAAAGTGCCTTACCACCTACTGGCTGCTGGGTTACAAGACTATAGGGACCTGTGCTTCGCGCATGCACCTTTTCATCTACAAGATGATGAAGCTTGAGCATATACATATACCCCACATTCACGCGCTCAATCATCTTCTCACCTGTCCTACCATCATAGAGCTCTGTTTTACCATCCATATCGATTTTTGCAAGTTCAAAAAGTTTGTCAAAGCGCTCTTGCTCAATTCCCTCAAACACCGGAATCGCAAACTTCACGCCCTTGCTCCAATCTTTGGCATACAGCACTAAATCCTCATCAGAGAGATTTTTCAAAAACTCTGTAGCAGCCGGATTATCGGCATTCACGACCTTAGAAATCTCAAGCATTTTGTTACGCAAATCTTTGATCCACGACTGGCTTTGCTGTGTGAAAATATCCTCAATCTGCCTACCTAGATTCTTACCTACAAGTCCCAAATGCACTTCAAGAATCTGCCCGATATTCATACGACTTGGCACACCCAGAGGATTCAAAATAATATCTACAGGTTCGCCGTCTCTGGTATAAGGCATATCCACCAAAGGCACGATATTAGAGACGATGCCCTTATTCCCATGGCGACCCGCCATTTTATCTCCGACTTTGAGCTTACGCTTAGTCGCGATATAAATTTTTACAAGCTTGACAACACCACTTGGCAAAATATCATCTTTTTCTAAGATCGAGAGCTTCTCCTCATGCTCCTCGCCCAAAGCCTTTTTTTGCTCTAGGAAGTTTGCTTTGATCTGCTCATACTTCGCCTGCATTTCTTTAGAATAACTCTTGATAAGCGTATTGAGCGCAAAACGATTGATATTAGCTATATCCTCTTTAGGGATACTTTGGCCTTTTTTAAATTTCTTACTACCAATACTCGCATCACTCACAAGCTTTTGCTTAGAAAGCATAGCAGAGATTCTGATCATTTCTTCTTGGTTCAACATCGTCAGCCTATCATGGTGCTCGATATCTAACACAGACTTTTCTTGCTCATATGCGCTGATTGCTCTTGAATCTTTCTCATAGCCTTTTTTAGTGAAGATCTTCACATCGACCACAACACCTTCCAAAGACGGAGGACAATATAGCGATTTATTGATCACATGCCCAGCTTTCTCGCCAAAAATAGCGCGCAACAAGCGCTCCTCTGGTGTGGGCTTCACTTCACCCTTTGGTGAGACTTTACCAACTAAGATCATACCTTGAGAGACATAAGTCCCGATACGCACAATTCCACTCTCATCAAGATGGGCTATTTCACTCTCTTTAACCCCAGGTATGTCAGAAGTGATCTCCTCTGTCCCATGCTTTAGCTCGCGCGCTTCGATCTCTTTCTCATAAATATGCACAGAGGTAAATGTGTCTTCTTTGATAAGGCGCTCACTTACCACAATCGCATCTTCGAAGTTATAACCATTCCAAGGCATAAAAGCCACGCGGATATTTTTGCCAAGTGCTAACTCACCGCTATCCATACTCGGACCATCAGCGATAACCTGTCCAGCCTCGATAGTATCGCCTTTTCTTACGATTGGGCGTTGGGAAAATGAAGTGTTTTGATTGGTGCGCAAGTTTTTGCAAAGTGAGTAATAATCAATATACGCACCGCCCTCATCTTCTCCTAGAATATAAATACTCTTAGAATCTACTTTCTCGACAATCCCACCACGCTTGGCTTTGATCGCCTCCCATGCATCTCTTGCAATCACTTTCTCTATACCAGTTCCCACGACAGGAGCATCAGGTGTGAGCAATGGTACGGCTTGACGTTGCATATTTGATCCCATAAGTGCGCGGTTTGCATCATCGTGTTCTAGGAATGGAATGAGCGATGCAGCCACACCCACAAGCATTCTTGGACTTAAATCTATCAAATCAACTTTAGATTTTTCTGTAAGGATAATCTCGCCATCTTTTCTCGCCTCAATCAAATCCTCAATGATACTACCATCTTTATCTACCTTTGTAGAAGCTGGTGCAATGATGAGACCCTCTTCTTGTGCAGCTGTGATATAGGTGATTTCATGGCTTACCTTGCCATTTTTAACTCTTTTATAAGGCGCTTCAATGAAGCCCAGACTATTGACATGCGTAAAGGTTGAGAGCGTATTAATCAAGCCAATATTCTGACCCTCTGGTGTTTCGATAGGGCAGATTCTGCCATAGTGTGTAGGATGCACATCACGCGCTTCAAACCCCACGCGCTCTTTGACAAGCCCACCTTCCCCAAGTGCAGAAAGCCTACGCTTATGCGTAATCTCGGCAAGTGGGTTCGTCTGATCCATAAATTGTGAAAGTTGCCCACCTGTGAAAAACTCCATAATCGTGCTTGTGATCATCTTAGAGTTGATCAAATCATGTGGCATAAGATTCTCAAACGAACCATTTAATGAGCTAAGTTTATCGCGAATAGCTTTTTGCATTTTAACAAGCCCTGTGTGAAGCTCATTTGCTAAAAGCTCACCGATAGATCGAATCCTTCTGTTGCCCAAGTGGTCTCTATCGTCGATATGCCCTTCACCATTACGCACATCCATTAGGTATTTGATAGTCGCGATAATATCATTATGCGTAAGCACCGTAATATAATCAGGAACATCTAACCCTAATTTATGATTCATCTTCATACGCCCAACGCGCGTGAGATCATAGCGTTCTGGATCGAAAAATAACTGATTCACAAAAGCCTTTGCCACATCTTTGGTTACAGGCTCGCCCGGACGCATAACCTTGTAGATTCTGATTGCCGAAAGATCGTTCTCATCTTCAATGTTTTCTGTTTGTTTGAGATTTCGTAGCGACTCCGCATCGCTGGCAAAAGAATTCATCAAGGAATTATCCAAGCCCCTCGCAGTGTCATTTGCAATCTTAATCTCCTTAATCCCATTTTCTAGAATCTTTTGAATCTTACTCTCATCAAGCTGTGTCAAAATATCAAAAAGCAACTCCCCATTTTTGTCATACAGCGCCTCGGAAAGATAACGATCTGCAAGTCTTTGCAATGGGTATTCCATCCATTTAATATCTTTTTCGAGTTCTTTGAGTTCTTTGAGTTTTTTGCTACCCACTCTTTTGCCCGATGCGAGCAAGATATTACCCTTAGAATCTTTGATATCAAATTCCGCGCGCACGCCGATGTTTTCCACACTAAAAGGTACAAAGCATTTATTTTTTTCAAATCGCACACTTAGCGAAGGATAAAAAATATTCAAAATATCTTGCTTAGTATATCCAAGCGCGCGCAAAATAATGGTCACAGGTATTTTTCTGCGTTTATTAATACGAGCATATAAAATATCTTTCGCATCATATTCAAAATACAGCCACGCCCCTCTATCTGGAATAATCTGTCCGGTATAGATGAGCTTGTTTGAAGAAGTATTGGATTCTTCCTCTTTAAAGATCACGCCCGGGCTTCTATGAAGTTGATTCACCACGACACGCTCAACACCATTGATGATGAAACTTGTGCGATCTGTCATCAATGGAATCTCACGAATAAATATACTTTGCTCTTTCACATCTTTTACTGCGAGCTTCTCTCCACTTTTTTCATCTTTTTCCCAAAATATAAGGCGAATCTTGATTTTAAGCGGAATAGAGTATGTGATCCCCCGCTCCATTGCTTCTCTAGTAGTGTATTTAGGCTTGCCAAACTCGCAACCTGCGTACTCTAAGGTGATACGATTCTGAACATCTTGGATGGGAAAAATGGATTTAAAAACTTTCTCTATGCCGCTTTCTTTTGTAGAATCTGCGAACAAAAAGTCGTTGTAACTATCTCGCTGCAAAGACAGGAGATCGGGAACATCTAACAATTGAGGATTTTTAGTGAAATCTATACGAAATCTTTTGTTCTGCTTTATTTGCTCTGACATTTGCTCAACCTTCACGATGTGGATTTTAAGAGTAACACTCTGTAGAAATCTTGCACCAAAATCTCTACAGAGTGCAAAAACGCAAAAAGCCCAATACCCGCTTTATACAAAGCGAGACTGGGCAACCTCCCTTGGAAACTGAACGTTGTAGAGTTATTTGACTTCTACTTTTGCACCTGCTTCTTCGAGTTTCTTTTTGAAGTTTTCAGCATCTTCTTTGCTCACACCTTCTTTAAGGGTGCTTGGAGTATTTTCTGTAGCGTCTTTGGCCTCTTTGAGACCAAGTCCTGTGATTTCTCTCACCGCTTTGATGACATTGATCTTATTGGCACCTGCATCTACAAGCACAATATTAAATTCTGTCTTTTCCTCTGCACCACCTGCAGCACCACCTGCAGCTACTGCTCCGGCTACAACGGTGGGAGCAGCACTCACACCAAACTTCTCTTCAAAAGCTTTGACAAGCTCTGAAAGCTCCAATACTGAAAGACCGCCAATATATTCCAAAACCTCTTCTTTTGAAATAGCCATTTTTGCTCCTTTTATGTTTTATGCTTCTTCTTTTTGTTTTCTTAGATTATCAAGCCCCGTAACAAAATATCTTGCCGGTGCACTCCAAACTGACAACAACATACCAATAAGCTCTTCTCTGCTTGGTAGCTTTGAGACGGAAACAATATGATCTTTTTGAACCACATTACCGTCAAAGTAACCAAACTTCAAAACAAACCTATCTTCATTTGCATCCGCAAATTTACAAACTACTTTTGCGAGCTTGATCTGATCATCGCCCCAAACAAAAATGTTTGTTCCCTTAAGCTCTGATTGCGGATACTGCGCATTTTGCATAGCAATTTTAGCAAGTGTGTTTTTGATCACACGAACTTTGATGTTCTCTTCTCTTGCCTTTGCACGCAAAGATTCCAACTGCGCAACGCTCAAGCCTTTATAATCACAAACAATCATAGAACTCGCGTCCCGAAACTCAGAAGTAAGGTTCTCTATAGTCTGAATCTTGTCTTGCTTAGTCATGCTTCTCTCCTTTCAGACCAAATCTCACATAGGGTGTGTTTTTTAAGCAAGTGCCCCGATGATCTTCGATCTAAGATAAAAGAAATAAAATCCTTATTTTGTATCCATTAATTCTTGAGAATCTAGTTTCACACCTGGACTCATAGTTAGAGATAATGTGCCACTTTTGATATACTTGCCTTTTGCTGAAGCGGGTTTCAATCTATTAATGGCACGCACGAGCTCAAGCATATTTTCTCTAATTTTATCTTCTTGAAAACTCACCTTGCCAACAGGGGCATGGATAATACCCTTTTTATCCACACGAAAATTCACTTGACCGCTCTTAGCATTAGTCACAGCCTTACTCACATCAGCAGTTACAGTTCCTGTCTTAGGGTTTGGCATCA
Source organism: uncultured Helicobacter sp. (assembly GCA_944325775.1). Taxonomy (GTDB): domain Bacteria; phylum Campylobacterota; class Campylobacteria; order Campylobacterales; family Helicobacteraceae; genus Helicobacter_F. Next base: position 43,816 of record CALVBL010000012.1, on the reverse strand, counting down.
AGCCTTTTGGTCCTAAGATTCTACCAACTTTTCCAACCAATGCCATCATATCCGGCGTTGCTATAACCATATCAAAATCTGTGTTACCATTTTTGATTTCCTCAGCCAAATCATCAGCACCCACAATGTCTGCACCTGCAGCTTTTGCTTCATCGGCTTTTACTCCCTTTGCAAAAACCGCAACGCGAACTTTTTTGCCTGTACCATGAGGCAATACTACTGCGCCACGAATCATCTGATCAGCATGTCGTGGATCAACACCAAGCCTCAAAGCAATCTCGACAGTCTCATCAAACTTCGTTGATGCTAAAGACTTAACAAGACTCACCCCACTAGCAACATCATAAATTTTATTTGCATCAATTTTCGCCTGCAAAGCTTGCAATCTTTTTGCTATCTTCTTTCCCATCTTAAAAACTCCAATACTTTAATCTACGATTTCAACGCCCATGCTTCTAGCACTACCAGCGACAATCTTCTTAGCCGCTTCAATATCCACAGCATTGAGATCCTCAAGTTTAGTTTCTGCTATCTCTTGTAGCTGCCTCTGAGTAAGCTTGCCTACCTTATTTTTGAGGGGATTATCCGAACCCTTATTTAAATTAATAGCCTTCTTAATTAGGTCTGTGACCGGAGGTTTTTTCGTAATGAAACTAAAACTTTTATCCTGATAAACAGTAATAAGGACAGGAATATTAAAATTACCCATATCCTTCGTTTTCTCGTTAAAAGCCTTGCAAAACTCCATAATGTTAATCCCTCTTTGCCCAAGTGCTGGACCAACTGGAGGAGACGGATTAGCCTTCCCTGCAGGTATTTGTAATTTAAGTTCGCCAATGACTTTTTTTCCCATAGCAACATCCTCTCTTTAAAATGAAATCCAAAGTATTAAATTATCTTCTCTACTTGTGAATATAGTATCTCTACCAATGTATTACGGCTAAAAATGGAAACATTAAGCTTCAAGGTTCGATGCTCTATGTCATATTCCTCAACAGTCCCCGTAAAATTCGCAAATGGACCATCAACGATACGCACAACCTCTCCATTTTCAAAGAATACTTTCGGTTTTGGTTCAGCAGGATTACGAATCTTATCAAGTATCTTCTCGATATCCGCCTCATTAAGTGGGGTTGGCTTTTTGCTCTCCCCTATAAAGCGTCCAACTCGTGGTAGAGACTGTATCATATGCCATAACTTTGTATCAAGATCAACTTTGATAAACACATATCCAGGATACAAGCTCCTCTGTGTTACCTTTTTTTTGTCCTCATAAATAGCTTCTGTAGGGACAACAATCTGCTCAAATCTATCTTGTATCTTATTTTCTACAATAAGATTCTCAATAGCTCTCTTTACAGACTGCTCACTACCAGAATATGTTTGTATAGCATACCATTCCAAAGCCTACCCCTTTTCCTAACTACACACATCGCCCATCTGAATCTCTATGATACGATACTAGATACAGAAGCAGATGAGATAAAATCAACCAATGCTAGAAATAAAGTAATGACAACAACGACGGTAACAACTGATATAGAAGCATTCCTAACCTGCTCTTTTGTTGGTTTAATAACCTTATTGAGCTCCTCTTTTGCATTTCTATAGTAAGCTATAACTTTTTTCATCACTACCTTCTCGTAATTGTCTCTACCTTACACACGATCTCTAAAACTCACACAGCTTTATGGCAGGTCAGGAGGGACTCGAACCCCCAACACTCGGTTTTGGAGACCGACGCTCTACCATTGGAGCTACTGACCTACAAAGCTAGGCATAGCCTAGCTTTTAAGTTTCACTTCCTTATGAATAGTATGCTTATTCAACCTAGGAGAAAACTTTCTAAGCTCCAGTTTTTCTGTCTGAGTCTTAGCATTCTTGGTGGTGCTATAGTTTATATCACCACACTCCGAACACTTAAGACCTATCTTTACTACATTTCCCTTAGCCATCTCAAACCCTATTCAAGAATCTTAGTTACCACACCAGCACCAACTGTTCTACCACCTTCACGGATAGCAAAGCGTGTTCCTTCCTCAAGTGCAATTGGATTGATGAGCTCAACAGTAATTTTTACATTATCACCGGGCATAACCATCTCAACACCATCAGGAAGTTTGATAGAGCCTGTTACGTCCGTGGTGCGCACATAGAACTGTGGTCTATATCCATTAAAGAATGGTGTATGGCGTCCGCCTTCATCTTTAGAAAGCACATAAATCTCGCCTTCAAATTTCTTATGAGGTGTGATAGAGCCGGGCTTACAAAGTACCATACCTCTCTCTACTTCCTCTTTCTTAGTTCCTCTTAGGAGAATACCAACATTATCACCAGCCTCGCCTTTATCAAGCTCTTTTCTAAACATTTCAACACCGGTTACAGTCGTCTTTTGAGTATCACGAATACCTACGATTTCAACTTCATCACCGACCTTGATTTCACCCCTCTCAATTCTACCAGTTACCACAGTTCCACGACCAGCAATAGAGAATACATCTTCTACTGGCATAAGGAATGTCTTATCTACATCTCTTTGAGGAGTAGGGATATATCTATCCACTTCTTCCATAAGCTTGAGGATTTTTTCACCCCACTCACCTACCTTGCCCTCTTTTGCTTCCTCAAGTGCTTTTAGTGCAGAACCTGCGACAATAGGTGTATCATCCCCTGGAAACTCATAGCTTGAGAGCAATTCTCTTACTTCCATTTCCACAAGTTCCAAAAGTTCTGCATCATCAACCATATCTTGCTTATTCAAAAACACCACAATATACGGCACACCCACTTGACGAGACAATAGAATATGCTCTCTTGTTTGTGGCATAGGACCATCTGCGGCAGATACGACGAGAATCGCTCCATCCATTTGTGCAGCACCTGTAATCATATTCTTTACATAGTCTGCGTGTCCAGGACAATCAACATGCGCATAGTGGCGATTTTCTGTCTCATACTCAATATGAGATGTTGCGATGGTAATACCTCTCTCTTTTTCTTCAGGGGCATTATCGATATTATCGTAATCTTTGAGTTCTGCAAGTCCTTTTGTAGCCAATACAGCAGAAATCGCAGCACTCAAAGTAGTTTTACCATGATCCACGTGTCCAATGGTTCCGACATTCACATGCGGCTTGCTTCTGTTAAACTTTTCTTTTGCCATAATTTCTCTCCTAAATTTTGTAGTATTAAGAGCACATCTTACAAAGATCCTCTTAAGAAAAACTGGAGCCCATAAGCGGGATTGAACCGCCGACCTCTTCCTTACCAAGGAAGTGCTCTGCCACTGAGCTATATGGGCGACAAATCTGACACAAAATGGAATTGATTCTAAAACCTTAAGAGTGCGGCAACAACATTACAATATATCCCACACACAAAATGAAGAATCAGCTCCCAGTATATGGAGCGGGAAACGGGGCTCGAACCCGCGACCCTCAGCTTGGAAGGCTGATGCTCTAGCCAACTGAGCTATTCCCGCATCTTTATAAACAATAAAACTATCTCGACTACCATTAATCCCCAACTAGCCTAAGCTAATTCATCCAAATCAATGGTGGTGAGTCGTGGATTCGAACCACGGAAGACAAAGTCAGCAGATTTACAGTCTGCCCTCGTTGGCCACTTGAGTAACTCACCAAACATAGCTAAACACTGGTCAAACACTGAAAGCAAAAAACTGCTAGAGTTTGAAATGGAGCTGGTTAAGGGACTTGAACCCCCGACCCTCTGCTTACAAGGCAGATGCTCTACCAACTGAGCTAAACCAGCACAATGAAATTCCACAAGATTCTAAAAGCATGAACGAAATAAAAGTCCGAATTATATACAGAAAAACCTATGTTGTCAAGCTATATTGATTGTTTTCTACTTTTTCTTACCTAAAATTTTTAATGCCTCCTTCACCATATCTGCGACCTCACCATCACTCACATCTTTTAACACATTAGCGACATCCGTACTTTTAAACCCCAAAGATTCCAGTGCCGCACTTGCCTCACGCTTCACATCACTTACATTCCCTTTATGAATCCTATCCTCTATGAGTTCATTAAAAAATCCTGCCAATTCCACCATAATCTTCCCCGCGCTTTTAGCACCTATCCCCGGCACACGCTGCAGTGCCTGCACATTTTTATCTTCTAAGATGTTCGCAAAACTTTGAGGTGTATAAGTACTCAAAATCGCTAGCGCGACCTTGGGACCGACACCATTGATTTTTATCAAACGCTCAAAACTCAAGCGCTCCACCTCGTCAAAAAACCCAAATAATGCCTGTGAATCTTCACGGATAATCTGCACACACAGCACCTTCACGCGCTCACTAGCACATTCCTTAAGGCGCAGACTTGTATTAAGCGAAACCCCCAAACCATACACCACGCCACCCACATCAATCTCTACAAATGTCGGCTCTAGTCTCTCTATATTACCCTTTAATGCGACGATCATCTCCCCACCTTAATAAAATTTCTTATAGAATCTCTGCGTTGCCAACCCTAACATCGCCAAATCCCCTTTAGAATCCCCATACGCATAAATCTCTTGATACTGTGCTAAATCATAGCCTGCTCTGATACGCACTGCCTTTTGCTCTCCATAGCAGTTTGGCGTCTCAAGCCTACCGCTTAGCACGCCATTGACCACCTCCAGCCGTGTCGCAAGACATTCTAGCCCTAGATTCTGACAAAATGGCTTGAGATATTCTTCAAAAGTTGCGCTTACCACGACTATAGTATCGCCCCTATCTTTATGCCACGCGATTTTTTCCATTGCTTGGATTCTAATGATCCCACAAAGCATAGTCTGAAAATTCTCACACAACAAGGCAAAATCTCGCGCACCATATCCCGCAAAAAAATATCGCATCAGCGCTTCTTTGGCGTAGGTATTTGAGCATAACCCTAGCACATAAGCAAGCAATATCCACCACCGTGCCATAAGTCCTTTATAAAATCTCCACTTTCCCACTGCAAACTTTACAAACACAAAAAGACTATCCTTTGTTGTGATCGTCCCATCAAAATCAAAAAATGCTATATTTTTCACGCTCTACGCTATCCCTGCACATTTGTAAGTGTATTGAGCTACGAATGCATTTGCTCATTTGCTCACCTTTTTACCATTTTCATACACACTCTCGCTCACCAGCCCATTTTTATCATACTCTCGCACGATCCCAGAGATCACATCTTGGTCATATGTTACCTCACGCTCAAGATTTCCCTCTCTATCATAGTATTTCCCTATGCCGTGTTTTCTGTCCGCCTTGTCGTATGCGACAGCAGAGCACAAGACTCCATTCTCATGATATTCCTTGACAAAATTTACCTCACCACGCACCCACTCTCTAGATTCTTGCAAGATTCCATTTGGGCTAAATATCTCCTGTGTGCCACATATCTCACCCTTGACATACGGAGTTTTGCTGATAATCGTGCCATTTGCGTGATACCACAACACCACCCCATTAATCATATCCGCCTCAAAGGGTGTCTCAAGCATCTTTGTGCCATCTTCATAATACTCTATACCCACTCCCTTTTTTTTGCCATCACGCCAATCAATTGTGCTTTTGATAGTGCTATTTTGATAATATTCCGTCTCTCTACCCTCCATCTGTCCGTGTGCCATAGTCCTTTGGAGCTTGAGCTCACCATTGTGATAATACCACTCTTGCACCCCATCTTGCTTATCATCTACATACTGCTGTTTCGCCTGTAGCACCCCATCTGGATAATACATCTTTTGCATACCATGCTTGAGCCCACCACGATACACAGTCTCACTCATCAAGCTCCCATCTGGATAGTATTCTTTTTGTATTTGTGTTTCCATAATATCCAATCCTTACACTTAAGATTCCCTAAAGCCAAAGATTGTAAAAAAACTTTGATTAAAGTTCTATTAAGATTCTATTATTTTTATACAAGAGCTGCGCTCTTGTTTCATCGCTCACAGAGCGAATCTTCACTCGATCCGCTGCGCAATCATACACTTTAATTTTTGGTGAGATTCTAAGATTTTTGGCGTCAGAGTATCATGAACACATTTTGGGCTAGTGCATTTCTATAAACCGAGCTAGATTCTATAATGTCGTGCGTAGCACTAAATCCCAATCCAACCTAACCCAAAATAATCGTGTGCTGCTGCTTAGGGAGAATCTCTCCTATAATACTCGCACGCTCATAGCCTGATTTGCGCAAATCATACACAAGCTCCTTTGCCTCACTCGCAGGTAGCGCAAAGAGCAAACCCCCGCTAGTCTGCACATCATAATAGATAATATCATCACCCACATCGCACTCCAACCCCACAAACGCACCAAATGCTTCCTTATTAGTGTATGTCCCACCGGGGATGATGCCCTCTTGTAGCAATGAATTTACTTGGGTAAAAACTGGCACATCATTACTATACAGCAGCGCAGAATACGGCGCCTTACCCTTAGCGCACATTTCAAAAATATGCCCGATAAGCCCAAAACCCGTAATATCTGTGCAAGCATGAATCTGGTATTTTTGTGCCACTTGTGTGGCATAAAGATTGAGTTTGCATAGAGACTGCACCATCTCATCAGCGTGTGTGAGCACACGGGCTTTAAGTCCTGTACTCACGATCCCAGAGCCAATAGGCTTGCACAGCACCAGCATATCGCCTATTTGCGCTGTGTTGTTGCGCCACAAGCGTGCGGATTCTACGACACCTGTCACGCTTAAGCCATACTTCTGCTCATTATCGGTCGTGGTATGCCCACCTAGGAGCATTGCATGAGATTCTGTGATCTTACTAAGCCCACCTTGGAGAATCTCTCGCGCCATTTCTTTGCTCACATGTGCGCTATCCCACATAAAGAGATTGAGCGCACTCACAGCCCTGCCGCCCATCGCAAACACATCGCTTAGCGAATTTGCCGCAGCAATCTGCCCATAAATATAGGGATCATCGACAATAGGCGTGATAAAATCCACGGTATTGAGGATAATCTGCCCTTGTGAATCCAGCACAAACGCCCCACAATCCTCACTATCTTCAAAGCCTATCACCAAATCTTTAAAAAGAGGTTGCTTGAGCAAACTTGTCATTTGTCTTAGATCCTCCGGACCCACTTTTGCCGCTCAACCAGCACATGATACAAATTGTGTCAAACCCTCTGATTCTGTCACACGCGCTCCTTAAATCCTTAACTTACAATCTCACAACACCTTCACTTTTTAGCATATTTTGCATACCTTCCAGCGCATTGCCTATCATTCCGACCTTCAAGCGCTCAGTCAATGCATAATAACTCAAGCATGATCCGCAAGAATAAATCTCCACACCAATTTTTTCAAGCTCTTTTAATACCTCCACGATTTCATCGTTTTGCACCTCGGTATTATCGGTGGTGAGCAGCACACCACGATTGACAAAGAGAATCTTCTGCGGCAAGACATCGGTATTGCTTAGTGATTTTAAAAACGCATTGATGAGCATCACGCCAAGCTCTCCCTCGCCAACCTTATCATCGGTTACAAACAGAATCTTTGGTATGATTTTTTCGCTTACCTGTCGCTTCGCGCCATCGCTCTTGCCCTTGATGATGATCATATATTGATCGCCTTGGGAATGTCCTATCTCAAACTCATAGCCAGCAGTCCGCAAAAAGCGTGAGAGATTCTCTTTAGCCGTTAGTGTATTGCCCAAGATCTCATAACTAGCGTGCTTAAGTGTCTCCTCTGTAACCCCAATCAACGCTTTTTTGACCTTGACAACAGGTTCAGGACAAGGCAAATCCCGCACATCAATCTGCACCGTGTTATTCATCTGTGCTCCTTGCTATCTCATACCCTTTATCATATCTGCGATCAAAAACGCCATTTCAATAGCCTGCATCGCATTCAGACGCGGATCACACTGCGTGTTATAATTGCACGCTAAGCCCTCTTCGGTAATCGCTTGAGAGCCACCAGTGCATTCTGTCACATTCATACCCGTCATCTCCAGATGCACGCCCCCAGCGATCGTGCCATTAGCCTTGTGAATCTCAAAAAAGCTCTTGACCTCATCTAAGATTCTATCAAAGTTCCGAGTTTTGTAGCCACTTTGTGCTTTTATCGTGTTACCATGCATCGGATCACAGCTCCAAAGAATATTGCGCCCCTCATTTTTGAGAGAATCTAGCAGTTTTGGTAGCTTTTCTTTGATCGTATCAGCCCCCATACGAATGATAAGATTTAGCCTTCCATGTTCATTTTGAGGATTTAAAATATCACAGATTCCTAGTATGTCCTCTTTGGTAGCATTTGGTCCTATTTTGACACCAAGAGGGTTTTTGACGCCACGCAAAAACTCCATATGCGCCTCATCTAAGCCCCTTGTCCGCTCACCAATCCATAGCATATGTGCCGAGCAGTCATACCATTCCCCCGTGAGTGAATCCTGTCGACACAGCTGCTCCTCATAGTGCAGCACAAGGGCTTCGTGAGATGTATAAAACTCCGTCTCGCGCAAAATAGGGAAATTTTTAGAATCTATCCCGCACGCACTCATAAACGCAAGAGCCTGCGTGATCCTATCAGCAAGCTCCTCGTATTTTTGTCCAAACGCATTGTCTTTGACAAAACTTAGATTCCATTTATGCACCTGATTGAGATCAGCGAACCCACCCTGTGCAAACGCACGCAAAAGATTGAGTGTAGCCGCGCTCTGATGATAGCCCTGCAAAAGTCTCTGTGGATCCGCCTTGCGTGCTTGCGGAGTAAATGCCACATCATTAATCAAATCCCCACGATAGCTTGGCAAACTCACGCCATCAATGCTCTCCATATCGCTACTGCGTGGCTTGGCAAACTGCCCCGCCATTCTGCCTATCTTAACGACCGGGCAACTTGCTCCGTATGTGAGAATCGCGCCCATTTGAATGATGACTTTAAACAAATCACGGATATTTGTGGCATTAAACTGCGAAAAACTCTCCGCACAATCCCCACCTTGCAGCAAAAATGCCTCGCCCCTAGAGACCTTAGCAAGCTGGGCTTTGAGTGCCCTAGCCTCCCCAGCAAACACAAGCGGAGGGCATTGTGAGAGACTCTGCTCGACTTGGCTTAGAGCCTGCGCGTCCTCATAGACTGGATGTTGTTTGATAGGTTTGTTGCGCCATGATGTCTTATCCCACTGCATAATCGCTCCTTAATTATTATTTTGCGTATTCTACCGTCCGAAACTCACGAATCACATTAACTTTAATCTCGCCGGGGTATTGGAGGTTTGATTGGATATCCCTAGCGATATCACGCGCTAGGACGATACTCTCATCATCACTCACCAAATCCGCACTCACAATCACACGCACCTCGCGCCCTGCGCTAATCGCATACGCCTGCTTGACCCCAAACTTCTCTAGTGCAATGTGTTCGATATCCTGCATGCGTTTGAGGAAATTTTCCAGTGCCTCTCGCCGCGCACCCGGTCTGGCTGCTGATAGCGCATCAGCTGCGCACACTGCGGCACATTCTATGCTTTTTACCTCCTCATGTCCATGGTGTGCCAAAATCGCATTGATCACCACGGGGTGCTCTTCATAGCGCGAACACACTTCCACGCCCAAATCCACATGACTCCCGCCAAGCTCTTGGGTGAGAGCTTTGCCGATATCGTGCAAGATTCCAGCGCGCCTTGCGAGTTTTTCATCACCGCCAAGCTCCCCTGCAATGATGGACGCGAGCTTGGCTACCTCTATGGAGTGTCCCAACGCATTTTGCCCAAAGCTCGCACGATACTTCATCTTGCCAAGCAATTTTTTAAGCTCTGGGTGCATATAGCCAAGCCCCATATCAAGCACAATCTCCTCGCCATTGTGCAAAATCTCCTCTTCCATTTGTTTTGAGATTTTTTCATACATTTCTTCTATGCGCGCAGGCTGGATTCTGCCATCTTCGATCAGAGCCTCTATCGTCCTAAGCGCGATCGTGCGTCTATAAATATTAAAACTGCTCACGACAATCGTATTTGGCGTATCATCGACGATGATATCCACACCACTAAGCATTTCCAGCGCGCGAATATTGCGACCTTCCTTGCCTATGATGCGCCCTTTTAGTTCATCATTTGGCAGATGGATCACATTGATGAGACGCTCACTAGCATACTCCCCTGCATAGCGCGTCGTCGCCTGCGCAAGGATATAATTTGCCATCTTTTGCGCCTCTTGCTTAGTCTGCATCTCATAACGCCTGATCATATGTGCCCTATCCTCCATAAGCTCCTCTTCCAAAAGTCCTAGCAGTATTTCCCTAGCTTCTTGACATGAGAGCTTTGTGTAATCACTAAGTAGCCCTATGGCCTCTCTCCTAGCATCCTCATACTGCTCTCTGACTTTTTTGTTTATAGAATCTGTGTTGAGAATCTTATTTTCCAAACGATTCAATCTCTGTTTTTCGTTTTCGAGAATCTGGCTTTCACGCTCAAACTGATGACGGATCTTGTATTCTTCTTTTTCAAGATCACTCATTTTTTGCTCATACTTTTGCTTAAGGGAGTTTTGCTTCTGTTCGTATTTTTGTTTGAGCTCTAGCTCGGCTTCTTTATGCTTGACTTTGTGCTCATTGAGCAGTTTTTGTGCTTCGTATTCGATCGCCTTAGCCTTTGCTTTGGCCTGCTCAAGCAATACATTGATGTTTGAGCTAAAAATCTTTTTGGTTATCAGATAGGTTGCCACACCCACGATAACGCCAAAGATTATAAACTCTATCACTTTTAAAAGAATGTCCATATCGTGTCCTTTTGCAACACGCCACCGCACTAATAAAATAATGCCCCCGTATGTCATGAGATTGTGTCAGCACCTGCTCACTCACGCAAGCAAGCCGACTTACAAAAATAAGCGGAATTGTTTTTTTGCGGTATTGCGAAAAAAATCTATCATACATTCCCTTGCCAAACCCTATACGCTTAAAATCTCTATCAATCCCCAATACAGGTATAACAGCCGTGTCGATTTTTGCTAAATTAAATTTTGATTTGCTTGTTTCAAAAATACCATACTCGTTTTTTTGCAACGGCAGACGAAATGGTAACACTTTAAACCTTATTCCTTCCATAATGTAGGGAATAAAAATTTTCTTTCTCTGCTTTCTTAAACGCAAAAGGAGCTTCTTGCTATTAGTTTCAAAACCAAAGGGCATATAGAGCAAGATATGCCTTGATCCCAGCCTTTGCATAAGCTCTAAAAGCGCAGTATTTATATGCTCTGATGCACTATCAAACCCTATGCACTGCTTCTTGTGCGCTGCTTGCAAACACTGCCTGCTCCACGAACGAAAGGTGCTCTTTGCCCTGTTTTTCACATCGATAGACAAATCCACTCCTTTTGTGTATAATCACGGCATTGTATCATATTGTATCATTTCGGAGGTAGCGTTATGAAGAGATTTGCGAAGTTTGTGGCGTGTGCGTGTGTGATATTGGGCTTGATGATGGGCTGCAAAGACAAGCAAGAATCCCAGATTCAACCAAAGCACGATATATTTGCCTACAAGCTGATTTCTACAAGCACCCAAGATTCTACTCTCACCCAATCCACCCAGCCCCCTGTCCAAAACTTCATCATAGAGGTACTAGACCAGCCAAGCGAGCGTCTAGCATTTTACCCCACACAGAATGAGCACACAAACGATGTGGGCAAAAGTATCTTTGAGCAGCCAAAGCCCACGATCGTGCTCTTTGTCCAAGATGAGTGCAAAAACTGCCTCACACAAACCCCCTACATTATCCAACTCAAAGAAAAATATGCCTCCCAAATCAACCTCCTTATCCTCACAGCACAGCCACAGACAGAGAGTGCGAATGTAGATGAAATACTCAAAAGCCATCACAAAACCTACCCAATCTACTCGCCAAGCGATTCTCAAAATCTCCTTGAATTCCTCGGCAAGGACATCTCACAGGGCTACCTCGCGCTATTTGATCAAGATGGCAACAAAGTGATTGATTATGTCGGGCTTGTGCCACCCGAAATGCTAGAACGTGATATACTCTTCCTCATTCACGATACACTCGGAGCACCACAGACCAATACAGATTCAGGCACTACAGAATCTACCCAAGATTCACAATCTCTAGAATCCACCCAAGACAATCCAGAGGACACACAAATACAAGATTCATCAGCTAAAAATCCATAATTTATGTAGAATCTCACACTTTAGGAGCATTATATGTTTTCACTCCTTGCCAAAACGATGAAAAAAACCACCAGCAACATCACTTCCCTGCTGGGCTCTAAAAAAGAAAAAATCCACAAAGACGAGCTAGAGGAACTTTTGATAGAATCTGATGTGGCGTATGACATCGTAGAATCCCTACTAGATTCACTCCCCACATACAGCACGAGAGAGCAGCTAGAGCGCGCCCTCCTCTCACGCCTTGAATCTGCAAATACGCTAGATCCCACCCCAGCACCGCAAAATCTAGAAATCCTGCTCATCATCGGTATCAATGGTGCAGGCAAAACCACTACCATCGCCAAACTTGCAAACAAATATAAGCAAGAGGGCAAAAAGGTGCTTTTGGGTGCAGGTGATACATTCCGCGCAGCAGCCATAGAGCAGCTAAAGAGCTGGGGAGAGAGGCTCCAAATCCCCGTGATAGCCACCAAGCACGGGCACGATCCAAGCGCGCTAGCCTTTGATGCGATCTCTTCAGCCTGTGCCAAGGGCTATGATGTATTGCTCCTAGATACCGCAGGGAGACTACACACACAGACCAACCTTACCAATGAGCTTTTAAAGATTATCCGCGTGAGCGAAAAAGCACTCACTCAACACAACCAACACGCGCGACTCCAAAAACTCCTCGTGCTTGATGGCACGCAAGGCAGCTCAAGTATCAACCAAGCCAAGTATTTTTCCGAGCATACCGAGATTGATGGCATCATCGTAACCAAACTCGATGGCACAAGCAAGGGCGGGGCGATTGTGAGCATTATCAGCGAGCTCAAACTCCCCGTGCTGTATGTGGGCGTGGGCGAGGGGGCAGAGGATTTGCTCCCATTCGACCCGCGTGAGTATGTCAAAACACTCTTAGATTCTATCTTTGTGTAGGGTGCAATGGCTAAGAAACACACACTTTTTGAATGCCAGCACTGCGGATTTCAGAGCACTAAATGGCTTGGCAAATGCACCAACTGCGGTGCGTGGGAATCATTCATCGAGCTTAGTACCACACAGATACAAACCCTAAAAAGTATCCAAAACACAAGCCCACAAGCGACCTCCAAAGCCACGCCCATCACGCAAGTCGCCTTTGAATCTCTGCAAAAATTTACCTCCTATGAGCAAGAGCTTGACATCGTGCTAGGCGGGGGGATCGTCAGTGGTGGGCTGTACCTCATAGGCGGTAGTCCGGGTGTGGGCAAATCCACTCTACTGCTTAAAATCAGTGGTTCTATCAGCCAGCACACACAAAACAAGGTGCTCTATGTCAGTGGCGAGGAGAGCCCCAGCCAAATCAAACAACGCGCGCAACGACTAGATTGTGTCAATGAGAATCTCTATTTGCTCAACGAAATCGATATGCACCAAATCCGTGCTGCCCTACTTCAAGGGGAATATACGATGTGTGTGATAGATTCTATCCAAACACTATATTCTCCTGATATCGCTTCTGCACCCGGCTCGGTGTCACAAGTGCGCGAGATCACCTTTGCCCTTATGCGCCTTGCCAAAGAGCATAATATCGCGATTTTCATCATCGGGCATATCACCAAAGAAGGCTCGATAGCTGGTCCTAGGGTGCTAGAGCATATGGTGGATTGCGTGCTGTATTTTGAAGGCGATCCAAGTAGGGATTTGAGAATCTTGCGAGGATTTAAAAACCGCTTTGGCAGCACAAGTGAAATAGGGATTTTTGAGCTCAAAGAAGAGGGGCTTGTGAGTGCCAAAAACGCCTCCAAACTCTTTTTTTCCCAAAAGCCCTCACAAGCGGGGAGCGCTATCAGCGTGCTTTTAGAGGGTTCAAGGGCATTGGTGATTGAGATTCAGGCGTTGGTAAGTGAAAGTAGCTTTGGTAATCCCAAACGCTCAAGCACGGGCTTTGATAACAACCGCCTCACTATGCTCCTAGCCCTACTAGAGCGCAAGCTAGAGATCCCACTCAATCGCTACGATGTGTTTATCAATGTGACAGGCGGGATCAAGATAAATGAGACAAGTGCGGATCTAGCAGTCATCGCGGCGATCATCTCGAGCTTTAGAAACCGCCCGCTTAATAACAAAACCGCGTTTTTGGGCGAGGTGAGCCTCATAGGCGATATTAGGGAGGTGCATAATATCGATGCGCGCCTCAAAGAACTTGAAAGCTATGGATTCCAAAAAGCCATATTGCCCAAAAAGCCAGAATCTCACACAAACCTCAAGTGCTTTGAAGCCAACGAAGTGCAAAAAATCCTAGAGTGGATGTGAGATCACACGTCACAAGCCAAAATCTAATTACAGACTAGATTCGTTCCTAACATCAAATAATCAATCACAGAATCTCTTGAGCAAGGGCTTAAAAGATTCTATACGCCTATCACGCAGGAATGGCCACATACGCCGCACTTCCTCACTCCTGTGTAAATCTATATCCACTAAAATCGCGCCTTCTTGTAGCGAATCCGCCTGTGCCAAAAGCTCCCCTTGCGCACCAAAAGCAAAGCTATGTCCCCAAAATCGTATGCCCCGCGAGCTATCAGCACTATCTGGCTCAAACCCCACGCGATTTATCGCCATCACTGGCAGTCCGTTAGCTACACTATGCCCCCTCTGCACCGCTATCCACGCCTCTAATTGTCTGCGTTTCTCCTCCTCACTATCCTCATCAAACCACCCAATCGCCGTGGGATAGATGAGCATCTCCGCACCCTTGAGTGCCATTATGCGCGCAGCTTCGGGATACCACTGATCCCAGCACACCAGCACACCCAATCGCCCCACACTTGTATCGATAGGCTCAAACCCCAAATCACCGGGCGTAAAATAAAATTTCTCATAAAACTGCGGATCGTCAGGAATGTGCATTTTGCGGTATTTTCCCGCAATTTGCCCATTAGATTCAAACACTACAGCAGTATTGTGATACAGCCCTGCTGTGCGCTTCTCAAAGAGTGAGCTTACAAGCACCACGCGCGCTTGCTTGGCTACATCAGCGAAATACGCCACATCAGATTCAAAATCATTGGCATAGTCAAAAAACTTAGGATCCTCACTTTGACAAAAATATTCACGCGTATGAAGTTCCTGCAGACACACTAGCTGCGCTCCAGCCTCTGCAACGCGCAATACCTCATCTCTGGTGCGCGCCATACTCGCCTCTCTACTACCCGCATAGGCTTGCTGGATCAGCGCGACCTTAGGCATCACTCCTCCTCATACTCATAGTCTGGATTCTCATAGTCATCGTCATCATAGCCACTTGGTGTGTGCCATTCTTCCTCGCCATACTCGAAATCATCTTCATATTGCGGCGTCTCTTCTTCCTCATAGTCCTCATAGAGATCCTCATTTTCATACATACTTTCACTTATGTGCATACTTTCCTCCTTGCAAAATATCACGCACCACTTCAGAAGCAATTACCAAACCAAAGCTACCCGTAACCGCGCTAAAGCTCCCAAGAGCCTTGCATTTGGGCTCCTCTGGACTAAAAACGACCTTGATCTTTGCCTTGCGTGCGATTTTTTTGAGATTCTCACGAAATTTACGCGCGAATTTATCGCCGTGGCTTTTCCACACATTCGCCACCTCTATGCGCGTGGGATCGAGCTTTTTGGCACTGCCGGTAGAGACGATGTAGCGCCCATAGGGCTTTTGTGATGCGATACGCGCTATGGAGACTTTGGCAGGTATATCATCTATGGCATCGATGATATAATCATAGCTCAAAATATCATGTGTGCGCAAAAACTCCTCATTCACACGCGCTTTTATCGCGATCACACCGGGATATTTACGCGCAAGCACCTCCACTTTGGGCTCACCTACAGATTCAGAGCCGATCTGTCGGTTTTGGTTAGTCACATCAAAACTATCAGAATCTACGATCGTGATTTCTCCCACGCCACTTCTATACAGACAATCCAGCACAAAGCTCCCCACGCCACCCACGCCAAAGAGTATCACACGCGTGCGTTGCAATGCTTCAAAACCTTCGCCAAAGAGTATCCTAGAGCGTGTGAATCTATCCTCACTCATCATTTCATTTGCGCTCACAATCTCGCTCATAGCCAAACACTCACAGCCACTTTTGCACACCGCGCACATCTTCATAGCTCGTGAGATCAAGCTTGATTGGCGTGATGGAGACATATTGCCCCCTAATCGCGTCAAAATCGCTCTCCCCCCTAAACACCTCGCCATTAACTTCAGGCATATCCGTGCGTGCCTCCCACATCAGCGGCTGCAAACCTAGCCAGTGGTATTCCTGCCCGCGTGGATTTCTATGTAAATGTGCTTCATTGCCATAGATTCTATAGCCCATTTGTGTTACCAGCGTGCCCTTGCATTGTTTGGGTGCAACCTGCGGGATATTGACATTCAAAAATTTGCGCTTACCTAGCGGAAAGCCTTTAGCAAAAATACGTTCTACAAGTGATCTGATACTCTCACACGCCAGCGCAAAATCAAAATCCTGCGCGAGATTTTTATCACGCATAGCTTGAGAGATCGCTATAGAATCTATCCCGTGCAGACAGCCCTCCATAGCCCCTGCAGCCGTGCCAGAATAAGTAATATCCTCTCCCATATTTGAGCCGATATTAATCCCCGAAATCACCAAATCCGGGCGCGTGTTTTCACCATAAATAGCATTGAGTGCTAAATACACACAATCACTTGGCGTGCCATCATCAAGCTTGTAAAAATCATCATCGACCTGCACAAAATGCAATGGGCGCGTGATACTAAGCCCATGCCCACAGGCAGACTTTTCACTAGCAGGGGCGACCACCACAATCCTTGCAAGATCTTTAAGCGCGTCTTTAAGCGCTAGAAGCCCCTTAGATTCAAAGCCATCATCGTTTGTCAAAAGTATGTTTTTCATCACGCTCCTTTAATCGTGAAATAAGGTTCTATGAGTGCGAGCAAATCCTTTGCGAGTGTGAGTGGGAGCAAGGCAAGAGAGCCACGCATAGAATCTATAAGCTCCTCACACTGCACACGCGCACCATCGATGCCTAGGAGATTCACATAGGTGTTTTTGCCCTCATCATTATGCAGAGTCTTGCCCTCTATCGCGCTATCACCTAGCACATCAAGCAAATCATCGCGCACCTGAAAAAATAGCCCAAGTGCCTCACCAAAGCTATCAAGGTGGGCGCGCACTTCTTTTGGGGCATTAGCGATGATCGCGCCAAAGCGCAAGGAAGTAGCGATGAGTTTTAGGGTTTTGTTTTGGTGGATAATCTTTAGCTGCTCAAGGCTTAGCTTGGTGTTTTCATACATACAATCTAGTGCCTGCCCTAGCACCATACCACTAAATCCAGCATTGCGCGCCAGCTCATACACAAGCTCGATTTTTATCTGTGGATCTAGGCGCGCGGTGCTTAAGAGCTCAAAAGCATAGGTATTGAGCGCATCACCCACAAGCAGAGCAAGCGTCTCATCATAAGTCGTGTGCAGGGTAGGATAACCGCGTCGCAGAGGGGAATTATCCATACAAGGCAAATCATCGTGTATGAGCGAATAGGTGTGCATAGATTCTAAAGCAAGTGCGGGAAGGAAGGCGTTTTTTCGCATTTGGGGTGCTAGAGAATCTACCACACATAAACATAATGCAGGGCGAAACCTCTTGCCTCCCGCGAGCACCATCTCCCACAGCGCCTTTTGGTAGCTAGGATGGAAGCTCTCCACCTGTGGCGCACTCTGTCTCACAAACTCTTCAAACTCTTGCATAATAGCTCTGTCCATATCTCTCCCTAAATTTTGATAAAAAACTCAAATTCGCCACGGCGCACGAGTAACTGAATCTTGCCCTCATACTTTGAGAGCTCTTGTGGCTCAAGCGTGCGGGTAAGAAGTTCTTTGAGATTATTTGGCGTGGCGGGGGTTTTGTTGATCCACACGATTTTATCGCCCACTTTGAGTTCTTTGAATCTATTGGGTGCATCGTGTTTGCTCACGATCATCATATTATTATCAAGCACGATCCCAAAGCGCTCCAGAAATGTGTCGCGTAGCAAAAATCCCCCATAGAGCCTATCGGGCTTGAGTGAGAGATTTAATATCTGCCCAGCGCGGCGCACCTGCACCATAACTTCGCGCGTGCGCGGGAGGTTGGTGATGAGCCAAAGAGCCTGTGTGGCAGAAGTGATCTTGGTCGCGTTGATGTTTAGAATCTCATCATCTTGCAAAAAAGGATTTCGCGGGAAAAACGGATCGCTATAGCGCACTACCGCGCGCTTAGAATCTAGCCGCACGCCGATGTCGCTATAAGCGATTTCTTTAGCATTCAAAAACCGCTCGATGTAAGAACGCTCGATAAATCCCTTGCCACCCACACCCACGCCATAGATCTGATAGCAGATATTGCCAATCACGCTGTTGCGCTCTAGCGTGTTAGAAAATTGCGCGTAGTGTAGATAGCCACTCTGTCGCCCTGTGATATGCCCTCTAGCTGGAGATTTAGCTGATATGGCGACAAGGTTTGGATCCTCTAATGTGCGTTTGTCAAGAGTAAGGAGGTCATAAGCAAGCTTTGTGGGCTTAGATTCTATGAGATAAAATCCCATAAATGGATCGCTTTTTAGAATCTTTGCTTTGGGTGGCGTGCGCGCATAGAGGAAATACACGACCTTGCCATTGTGTTTGAGAGCCACTGCGCGCGTATCACCCACAGGCACACTGGCGTGTGTATAGTATTCTATGCAATGCTTATAATCATACTCCTGTGCGAGCAGAGCACTCACAAAGACACAGCAGAGCACCCACCACTTCAAGAACACACCTTATCTTTTAAACATATCAAAGCCGCCGATCATATCAAGCGCGCTTTTTTGCTTGTTTTGCTCGACATTTTTATACGCGTCATTGAGCGCACCCATAAGCAAAATCTGAAGTGAATCTTTATCCTCTAGCAGGCTATCATCGATGTGTATATCTACCACCTCGCCCACGCCATTGAGGCTGACCTCTACCAGTCCGCCACCGCTTTTGGCGGTGAAGATCATATCTTTGTTTTTGTTCGCAAACTCTTGTAGTGAATCTTGGATATTGCCAAACATCGCACCTAATTGTTTTGGATCAAACATACTCCCCCCTTTTTTTTGCTACGAAATAGACACGATGCGATTATCCTGCGCGGCATCTACTTGCACGATTGTAGGGGCAAACCCCTCACACTCGCTCTCTTCTAAGAGCGCATACGCGACGATAATCACGATATCGCCCACCTGTGCCTTGCGCGCCGCTGCGCCGTTGATACACACCTCACCCTGCTTGTCTCCATAAATCACATAGGTGCTAAAACGCTCGCCATTGTTGCAATTAAGCACATCGACTTTCATGCCTTCTTTGAGTTTGGCACTTTTGGCTAGGCTCTCTTCAATCGTGATAGAACCGACATACTCGAGATTAGCATCACTCACCCGCGCACGATGGATTTTAGAATACAACATTTCAAACTGCATGTTTCCTACTTGTAAATTGTCTTTGTAGGGAGTTATTGTAGCATATTTATTTTTTATGGGGGTTGTTTTTATAACGTAAATCCTGTATATAACCAGAAAAAGTTTCTTGCGTTATTGCCAAAAGACACAAGATACGAAAACACAAAAAATATAGCCCCATAATGACAATAATCCAATCTATTGCGCCCTGTAGCCACACACCAGTAACAACCAATGTGTATATTAGATAGTATACTACACGAAATACATCAAAATTTCTTATGATATTCTTCATAACACGTGCAGTTATATAGCGTTCCTGCGTACTAAACTCCAAAAACTTTGGAAACGGGTAAAGTAAAAAAAGCCAAATTACAATCCCAGGATCTTGATCGATGAAGGCAAAAATGATACCAAAAAACCGTATAAAACTTAATAGGGGGATTAGGAGCAAGTTTATAATACTTCGTTGGCTATTGTATACAAAATACAATACTTGCAGGCCAATCATAACTACTCCAAGAGTAAAACAATAGCTCTCATCAAAATAATAAAGAATAATAAAGAATAAGGTTATTAACATTGCTCGCCCTATTATAATTACCACAAAACATGATCGCATAGTCAATAACAACCTCAGTGGAAGTCTTATTGTAGGATTTTTTTCTTGCTTTGTTGTAAGTACATCATTTTGAATATAACCATTAGTGTATACCATATCAACTATGCACAGAATCACAAATAATCGGATAAAATTTTTTACATCATAAAAACCATGAGTAAAATACAAATACAGCACCACAACAGGCACATAGTATAAACACACCCATGACAGTTTATGAAAAATACCTTTTAATCTTGTATAAAACAAATAGCTGAAAGGTAAAAAAGACAAAATAAAAAACACGCTAAACCTCCAAAAGTCTCATATTGGTAAAACCCTGAGATAACCAAAATTTTCTGTGTTTTGATCGTGTAACTATATAAGCATTCTGTGCCATTTTGCAAAGCTCAACATCATCTAGATTATCTGTCACAACAACATCAATTGCATCAAAGAGTCTGTGCTTGTTGCCCAGCAAATCATACATCAAATCTCCACTACATATGCCACTTTGGTCGTATTTAAGTTGAGATGAATAGAATGTTGAGATATGAAAATGTTTTGCAACACTACAAGCAATACAATCTAATGTCCCAGAAACAAAAACGACTTCACTAGAATTAAATTCCTTAAGAATACTAAGAGTTTCTGCTCTTACTTTATCCTTTAAATATAGATTTACAAAAGCAACACTTTCCTGATAGAGAGTACTTTTAGGAGTCCCCCTAAGAGTTTTTATAAAAATCTTTCTAACTGGAATTAAATCTGTTTTCCAAAAAAACAACGCGAACTTATTACACGCTGCAACAAGTTTAGATCGCAAAAATATTAAAAAACACCTATGCCATATATTTTTTACGCGCCATTGACAAAAATCAAGTGTTGTATTAGAATCATATAATGTTCCGCAAATATCAAAAACAACCTTCATAAATCAATACTTCCCCTTTGATTTTAATATATCTTAAACTTAATGTAATCTAATGATATTTCTTACCAAAAATAACCCTAGCTTTGTTGCGAAATTTGTTAGGAATAGCATTGCGAACAAGCACGCGTGGGATAACCCAAAAAATATATCTCAATGCATAATATACAGAAATAAACACATTATATCTAAAACTTATTGCACAACCCTCAATAAACGTTTTCCAAGAAAGCCTACCAGATACACCACCTGCACTAAAAACACAAACAATACACGTTATCTTTTTAAACACATAACCACCCTTATTATATATCTCAAGAAAAAAAGCCATATCTCCCATAATCTTAAATTTAGTATCATATTTATAAACTTTTGCTATATTTGTAGCTATAAAAGCGGATTGATGAATAAAACGTTGAGTGTATTTGTGGGCGTTTTTCCTCTCACTTGGTGCAGCATAGAGAATCTTAGTATTTTGCTCATCATACATAATCTGTGTATCACCATAGATGACAGCTGGCATATCTTTCATAGTTTTCTTAAAGCCTTCTATCTCCCTTACTACCTGCCCTAACACCTCCAGATTATAGAATCTATCTCCACAATTCATAAAATTACACCACTCCCCAGTGGCGAGGTCTATGCCCTTATTCATTGCATCATAGATGCCTGTATCGCGTTCGCTCAAAAACTTAAAACTAAAATCGGGATTAGAATCTAAGCGTGCCTCAAGATAGAGAGAATCTTCACTCTCGCGCCGGTGGGTGATACTCGCGATAGAAGCGATTTTAGATTCTATACTCTCTGTCGTGCCATCACTGCTCGCCCCATCGATGAGGATATACTCGATATGTGGATAAGTCTGATGTATGACAGAATCCATCGTCTCGATGATATGTGCCACGTCGTTATACACCACGGTGATGATAGAAATCTTGGGCTGCATACTCTGCCTTTGTGTAGTTTTGTGCGATCAAAGCGCGCATTGTAGCCTAAGAAAGCTTAAGAGTTAAGATAGCAAATCCCACTCTTGCAGTAAAATCATTTGTTTGCTACAATAGCGCTTCAAAGCACAGCACACACCACAAATCACAGACTACCCAAACAATGGGCGCAAGACAGTGGCAATCGTTAGGAGGTTAGCAATGAATGTGTTTTTTAAGCAAAATGGCTTTGTCGTGCGCCAGAAGCTCGAGACCACACAAAATATCCACGAGCAGATTCTATGGATTGATTTGTTTCAGCCCAGCAGCCTTGAGGTGGATTATATCGCTAATGCATATAATCTCGATATCCCCACCAAAGAGGAGCGTGAGGAGATCGAGCAATCCGCGCGCTACTGGGAGGATAGCGGCTCTATCACGATCAATACCTACTTCCTAATGCGCACTGAACAGAATCTCGTCAATGAAACCATCACCTTTATCCTGCACAAAAATATCCTTTTTACTATCCGATACAGCGAGTTTAAGGTGTTTGAAGAGATTCAGCAAATCGTGCTTGCTAGCCCTAAGATTTTTGAAGATGGGTTTGATTTGGTGAGCAAGATGTTTGAAGCGCGCGTGGAAAAAGACGCGGACCTGCTAGAATCTGCCGCCAAAGAAACGCGTATATTGCGCAAAAATGTCTTTAACGAAGAGCTCACGGACTATAAGCAAATGCTAGAATCTCTCTCTAACCTCCAAGAGCTCAATATGAGCGTGCGCGACTCGCTCTTTGATAAGCGACGCGCTATTACCGCGATGCTACGTAGCAATAAGCCAGATTCAGAAACCAAGCAAAACCTCACCATCGTGCTAAAGGACCTCAACTCACTCGTGGAGTTTAACACCGTCAATATGAATGCACTCGATAATATCCAAACTATCCTTACCAACCAAATCAACATCGAACAAAACAAGACCATCAAGCTTTTTACCGTCGTAACTGTGGCGATGATGCCCCCCACGCTCATTGGCACGATCTATGGTATGAACTTCGACTATATGCCCGAAACACACCTAGAATACGCCTATCCCGTGGTGCTTGTGATCATGATCCTTTCGACAATCTTCCCAATCGTGTATTTTAAGAAAAAAGGTTGGTTATAGATGGAAGCTTTTATGTGGGTGTTTGAGCCTAGTGCGTGGATGGCGCTACTAACCCTTAGTATCATGGAAATCGTGCTGGGGATTGATAATATCATCTTTATCGCGGTGCTTGTCTCGCGCCTCCCGCAGCATTTACGCACACGCGCACGCCTGCTGGGACTCTCCCTAGCTATGATCACGCGTATCGCGCTCCTTAGTCTTGTGTTTGTCATCTCCAAGCTCACTGCACCGCTTTTTAGCCTTTGGGGTTTTGATGTATCTGGACGCGATTTGGTGCTGTTTTTGGGCGGGCTATTTCTCATCTACAAAGCCACGATTGAGATTCACCAAATGGCACAGGGTGATGGGCAAAGCTCCCATATCAAGCACTCAAACGCCTTTGGACTCGTGCTGGTGCAAATCGCGTTGCTAGATATTGTGTTTTCGCTAGATTCTGTAATCACGGCGGTGGGTATGGCGGAGAATTTCACGGTGATGGTGCTAGCCATAATTATCGCTGTAGGTGTGATGATGATCGCCTCTAGGAGGATTTCAGAGTTTGTCGAGCAAAACCCTACTATCAAGGTTCTGGCATTAGCATTTTTGATCCTCATTGGCGTAGCTCTGGTAGCAGATGGACTGCATTTTCATATCCCTAAGGGGTATTTGTATTTTGCGATTGCCTTTTCACTGGGTGTGGAGTGTATCAATCTTTGGCTTGGTAAAAAACACCGCACAGATTCTATAAAATCTACACAATCCCAAGATTCCAAAGAAGGATAATCATGAGCTATCAATATATGCACGGCGGAGTGAGAGTGGATCTATTTACTACGAGCGATCGTAATTTACTAGGTGAGTTTGTAGAATCTACGCCATTGTCAAATCGCGTTTCTGAGGTGGCAGCACCAAATAATGCTTTGGATTCTAAAAAATCTGCTGTATGTTCGCGTAAGCGGAGCGAGTGGAGATTCACTCCCCACGAAGCGATACACAAGTTTGCCTCACGCAAACTTGCCTAAAATAATATGAAACACCTCTGGCTATTTTACCTAGGACTAGCAACATGCGTGCTAGGGTATGTGTTTATTGGGCTTGGCGTGGTGCTGTTCCCCATCAGTATTTTTTGTCTGATGTATGCGGGCGTGTATCATTTGGGCTTTTGGATTATGATGGTGGGCAATATTCTTGGCTTTAGTATCAGTTTGTTTGTTGATATGAAAGTCCTTGCTGGTATGTTTGTGTAAAACCTAGAAACTCATCTCTTGCGTAATCTTTACATGAATACTTCAGCTCGGCTCGGTCATTACCGACTAGGCAGTTCCCTTACCTCACCTTGCGCAACATGCAAATCTCACGCAAGATACTAGAATTTTGGACAAGCAGCTCTACCTCAAATCCCGATAGCAAGTTTGCTGCACAAACTTGGAGCAAAAATAATGGAATCCTTTTTGCTGCTCCCTTAACAGCAATGACTCATAGGGATATGAGCGTAAGCGCTTTTAAGGAGATGTATGAAAAAGCTTATTTTATTAGTTGTAGCACTTAGTATTGCGTGGGCGCAAAAGATCTCTGATCTCGCCCAAATCGTGGGGATCAGAGAAAACTCGCTCGTGGGCTATGGACTCGTGATAGGACTCAATGGCACGGGCGATAAGAATGGTTCGAAATTTACCATGCAAAGCATGGCAAATATGCTAGAGAGCATGAATGTCAAAGTCTCGGCAAATGATATCAAATCCAAAAATGTCGCGGCGGTGATGGTAACGGCAAATATGCCAGCTTTTGCGCGCGCAGGAGATAAAATCGATATACAAGTCTCTTCAATTGGCGATGCCAAATCCATAAACGGCGGGACTTTGGTGCTTACACCTCTAAGTGCGGTTGATGGCAATATCTATGCCCTTGCACAAGGGGCTATCACGCTTGGCGAAAGCAGCAATGCCCTCTCTGGCACACTCATAAATGGTGCGACTATAGAGCGCGAGGTGGCTTACAACATCGCTGCGCAAGATTCTGCCACGCTAAGTCTCAAAAAATCCGATCTCCAAAATGCTGTGAAGATTCAACAAACGCTCAATGAAACCTTCAATGCCAATGTCGCTCTAGCGCTAGATTCACGCACGATTAAGCTCAGCAAGCCCGAGCCGATGAGCATGGTGGAGTTTCTCGCACTTGTGGAAGAAGTGGAGGTTGATTATATCCAAAAGCAAAGGGTGATCATCGATGAAAAAAGCGGCACAATCGTCGCGGGACTAGGGATCACCATAGAGCCTATCGTAGTTACACACGGCGAACTCACGCTCAAAATCTCTGATGAGATTCAAAGCGATCCAGAAGCGCTAAATATCGGCGATGATGTGAGTATCTCTAAAGCCCAAAACACCATCGCCACCAATGGCAAAAAACCAACGATCGCTAATGTCGTACGCGCGCTACAAAAAATCGGTGCAAGCCCCAAAAATATCATCTCTATCCTAGAGACGATGAAAAAAAGTGGCGCGATCACCGCGGATATTGTGGTGATGTAGATTCTTTAAGGAGGTGAGAATGAATGTGTCGTTGCAAAATGGTATCAATGCGTATGAGAATCTAAGGGGCGATGCGCTCATGCAGAATCTAAAACATCGCGCCACACAAAATATGCAGAGCACGCCCTCATCAGTCCAAAAGCACCAAGCCCAAGAGGACAAAAAACTACGAGAGCAGACGGATAATTTTGAAGCGTTGTTTTTGCAGATTATGCTCAAAGATGCGATAAAAAATGAAAATCCGCTTTATCCCAAGCAACCCGGGAGCGATATTTATCACTCTATGTATATTGAGAATCTTGCACAGAATCTTAGCGGGAGTTTTGGCTATAGTGAGCTGCTCTTTAACTACCTCAAAGGTTTGCAAAAATAATGCATTTGGATTCAATGAAAATAGATTCACACATAGGGGCTGGCGCGTGATGGAAGAGTTGCCACAAGAGAGCTTATTAAGCCATCATCTCATCGAAAGTCTTGATACCAATGACAAGCAAAAGGTGCTAGATTCACTCCTAGAGCTAATTAAAGGCACCTATCAGCTCGAAGAAGAGTTTAAAAGCCTCAAAAATCTCTATAACAATGTCCTAGAGCTCTTGCCCCAAGCCATTTGGGTGCTTGAAAAAGACGGAAAGCTGTTTTATCAAAACAACCAAGCCTATGCGATGCCAGAGATTCTCGCACTCATTCGGACAAGCCTAAGCCTCTCACCCATCAAAATCGGTGAGATCTATGAAAGCGAACTAGAGTATAACAACAATGCCTATGTGTTTAAGATTAGCCCACTAAGTGATAAAACCATCATCACAGCCTTTAATATCACCAACCAAAAACGTCAAGAGCGCCTCGCCTCTATGGGGCAAGTCTCTGCCCACCTAGCCCACGAGATACGCAATCCCGTGGGATCGATCTCAATCCTCACCTCCACGCTACTTAAACGCGGCGATGCAAGTATCCAGCCTATCGCCACAGAAATTAAAAAATCTATTTGGCGTATTGAGCGACTTATCAATGCAACCCTGCTCTTTTCCAAAGGTATCAGTGTCAATAAAAAGCTCCACACACTCCAATCCATCGAGCAAGAATTACGAGAATCTATTGCATACTACACATATTCTAAAGATATTGAGTTTAAATTTGGTTTTGAGGGGCATAACGAGGTGCTTATAGATTTTGATCTTTTTAGTATTGTGTTGCAAAACTTTGTCTTTAACGCTATTGATGCGATTGAAGAAGGCGAGGAAGAACAAGGGTGCGTGGAAATATGGTTTAGCCAAGATGAAACAAAAAGTGTGTTTTATGTACGCGATGATGGCAAGCCCATCGAGGATAAGAATCTACTTTTTGAGCCATTCAAAAGCACCAAGCTCAAAGGCAACGGGCTAGGACTAGCACTCAGTCAGCAAATCGTGCTTGCACACAATGGGCGTATCAGCCTGCAAGAAAATAGTGATAAAGTGTTTGTGATCGAGATATTGCACTAGGTTTCACAAATACTCCACAATTTTTCTCTACACTTCACTCACGCTTTTGTAAAAAGCGGATTTTACTCTTTTATAAGGAGCAGTTATGAAAAAGATACTAGCAGTAAGTGTATTAGGAAGTCTTGTGCTAAGTGGCGCACTATTTGGAGCGGATTTTGCCAAAAAAAGCAACAAAGAGCTTATATCTCTTGCGGGCAAAGTGGAGCCAAAAGATATACCAGAGTATAGACTAGAGATCGCTAAGCGTATGGATGATATGAGTGTCAAAGAGGCGCGGGAGTTTGAGCAAAGCCTGCATGAGCAAGCCCAAAGTGTGTATGATGGTATGAAGGTTAAGGACTTCCGCGCCTACAAGCAGCAAACACATAAGGCAATGGAGCAATTTTGCCGCAATCACACCGAGGAATGCAAACGCATCCACCCACCAAAGCCCCATGAGTTTGCTCCTCACAGAGAAGATGGCAAGCCAAAACCCAAAAAATAGGCGAGCACGGTAATGCCAGCACAGAGCGATAAAACTAAACCAATGGGTGCTAAGATCTTGCTCTTAGAAGATGACAGCGTGCTGGCTGAAATTCTGTGCGAGTTTTTAGAGAGTGAGGGGTTTAGTGTAGCGCTGTGTCAAGATGCCTCAAGCGCGCTAGCACTGGCGTATGAAAGGAGTTTTGACATTTGGCTCCTTGATGTCAAAGTGCCATCGGGTGATGAGCTAGAGACATTTGAGAATCTCCCCGGCTTTGAAGTGCTAAAAGCTTTGCGCCAAGCGGACAAAAGCACGCCCTGTATATTCATCACCTCCCTTAGTAGCGTGCAAGATCTACAGATGGGCTATGATGTGGGTTGTGATGATTTTTTGCGTAAGCCATTTGAGCTCGTGGAGCTAAGGCTACGGATTCATACATTGCTCAAGCGCCCCTTTGCCCACCGCAATGCGCAAATGGAGGATTTTGGTAATGGCGTGAGTTTTGACATTATTACCAAAACACTCTACAAGGACGGCGCGATCCTCCCACTGACCAACAAAGAAACCGCTCTGCTCAATCTCCTCCTGCAGCACCCAAATACCTATATCCCACAAGAACGTATTTTTGAGACGCTTTGGGATATGGGACAAGAGCCCAGCGAACTCTCGCTACGCGCGTATATTAAAAACTTACGCAAACTCATCGGTAAGCATAAGATTCTAAATCAGCACAACAAGGGTTATTGCTATGTTTGCTAGCTCCACAAAGCGCACGATTGTCAAGATTCTATCTCTGTATTTAGGCACGAGTCTTGTGCTACTATGTGGGTTATTTTATTTTTTTTACAAAAAAGAAACGCGCAATATTTATTACGAGCAAGTGATTTCTCTGCGTGAGGTGTCGCTGGGGATTGCGGAAATTCTCAAAAAATACCCTCATGATTTACAGCACGCTATCACAGAGATTAGAGAATCCAAAGCAGATATTACCTTTGGGATCTTTGATAAAAAAGGTGAGGTGGTGTTTTCTAATCTCTTGGTTAATCCTACGCACGAAGAGTTTTTGGAGGGATTCTATAAAATAGGCGATAAGGTGGTGCTAGACCCAGAAGCCTTTGCTCACCGCCACTACAAGCCCATGCGTTTCCCATACAGAATCTTTATCCAAGATGAGAATGTGGATTCGCTCATTATCACAAACAATATCAAGCTTGGTGTGTATTTTGTGCTTATCCTTGTGGCTATGGGAATTGTAGCGTATTTTTTGGTGCGGTTGTTTCTAAAGCCAATCAATGATCATATCCAGTGGCTTGACAATTTCATCAAAGACACTACACACGAGATCAACACGCCTATTAGTATTATATTAATGAGTGTGGAAATGCTCCAAACCCATCACTTTAGCCCAGAGGATAGCAAAAAAATCACGCGTATCAAGCTCGCATCACTCCAGCTAGGACATATCTACCGCACCCTTGTAGCGTATAATTTCCCCCATAGTCTGTCTAGAGGCGAGGAGGATTTGGCGCTAGATTCACTCTTGCAGGAACGATTGGAGTTTTTCGCACCCTTCATAGCACAAAAATCCCTCACACTGCATAGCGCGATCTCACCCGCGCATTTGCGTGCAAATAGAGAAAAAATCATCACGCTTTTTGATAATCTCATCAGCAATGCGATCAAATACAACAAGCACGGCGGGGAGATTCACATCACTCTAAATTCGGGGTGCTTTGTGATTAAAGACAGCGGGTATGGGATAGATTCTAAACATCAGGTGGTGGTGTTTGAGCGCTTTGCACGGCTTGATAAGAGTGTGGGAGGATTTGGCATAGGGCTTAGCCTCGTGCGCGAGATATGCAAAGAATATGACATAGACATACGCATAGAGAGTGTGCAAGATGATAGGAAGCATACAGGCAGTGCGTTTGTGCTAAGCTGGGATACTTCACAAAAGCACAAAGAGATAGCAGGAGACACATATGAATCCACCACATCTACGTAGCAGTGATGACGACACACTTGGTGAGCATACTCCAAGCTTAGAGCTCAAAACCAGTGCTGATGGGAGCTTTAGCGCGTATAATGCGGTATTTGATGAGTGCTACCATAGCCTAAAGGATGGCGCGCTGCAAGAGAGCCTATATAAACACATCATACCGGCTTTTAGCGCGTGTGAGAATCTAGAGAATATGCGGATTTTAGACATTTGTTTTGGACTTGGGTACAATACCTTAGCAAGCCTATATTATCGCCAGATTCACATTCTGCCTATGAATCTACACATCTACTCTCCCGAGCTAGATGGCTCCCTACTGACAAACCTCATCGATTTTCCCTACCCAGAGGAATTTTCCCATCTACCTCTGCGCGAGATTGTGTGTGCGTTGCGTGATAGGGGCATATATGAGGACGCGCATACACATATAGAGGTGCGCCTCATCGATGCACGCGAGTATGTGCGGCAGCTCCCTACAGAGAGTATTGATGTCGTGTATCAAGATGCCTTTAGCCCTAAGAAAAACCCCGAACTTTGGAGTGAGGAGTATTTTGCGCAGCTTTATAGAATCCTCGCGCCAAATGGCATACTCACGACTTATTCCCAAAGCGCAGCTATACGCAAAAATGCCCTTGCTTGTGGATTTGTCGTCTATGATTGTGTGCATAATGAAGGGCTGGTACGTGGTGGGAGCGTGATGAGCAAACACGAATTAGCATTGCCACACTACCGATTAAAGCGCTATGGCACACCATGAGTCTAAGCTCACACACTCACTTTATTGAGCGCCAAAGCAGTCCATCGGCGATGTTTTGGACGATTGGATTGCGAAACCCTGCATTGATTTGGTAAGTCTTAAAATCCTCTGTATGCAAAATATCCGCAAGTCTTAGCGCGAATTCCATAGCCGTAGCCGGTCCCTGTGAAGTGAGGATTAAATCCTCAAAACACACGCGCTCATCTACATAGCCCAAACCCTCGCTCCTGTGTTTTTTTGCCTCTTGTAGTGCTTCCTCTTGACAAGAAGGATAGCAGGTAAATCCCCCCTGCAAGATCCCAAAATATGCCAACACAATGGGCGAAGCGCATATAGCAGCGATGAGTTTGTGTGCGTGGCGAAATGCTCTCAAAGCCTCGCCTAAGCCCTTATGCGCGCACATACGTTGCATATTTTCATATCCACCTGCAAGTGTGATACAGGCATACTCTCCCAAGCTCCCCTCCAAATCCCCCGAATGACTTCCTGCATAGCTTCCTGCACAACTCCTTGCACGATCCTCAAACACCCCATCAGCTTGCAGTGTGATACCATGCGCTCCTATAACACTCAAGCTAGATTCTAATGAGAGAATCTCCACATCTATGCGGCAGCGGCGCAGCACATCTACCACACTCACAAGCTCAATTTCTTCAAAACCCCTTGCAACAGGCACTATCACCTTTTTCATACACTCTCCTTTAGGTCTATATTCCTGTGCAAGAACTATAAAATTTATTGTTAAATAGACAAAGTTTGGTACAATGCTAGCCAAAAATCTAGGAGAGCCTAAATGCCACAAATCAGCCATGAGAGCGCCACAGACATCGCACTTGAAGAACCCACGCTCTATCAGGTAATTTTATTTAACGACGACTGGACAACGATGGATTTTGTCATCGATGTGCTTATCCGTATCTTTGAAAAAAACAGCGATGAGGCTGTGGAAATCATGCTCAAGATTCACAAGGAGGGTTCTGGGGTGTGTGGCGTGTATCCCTACGATATAGCCGAGCTCAAAGCAAAAATCACCCTCGATCTCGCTAAGCAAAATGGCTATCCACTCCGCGTGCAGACAAAACAACTCTAAAGGCAGGCAATGACACATAATCTACCACTTATCATCAGTGAAGCAACAGAAATCGCTAGAGATATGCAACACAATATTTTGACAACCGAACACATATTTTTGGCACTTTTGTATAGCAAAGAGGGCAGTGAGTTTTTGGGTAAATTTGGGGGCAATATCAGCGAAATGGCAAGTATCACTTACGCCTACCTCAAACGCTATGTCCCAAGCTCTTCGAGTCTTGATGATGTGCCTATGCACACACCCTCTTTGGAGAGAATCTTCGGGCTTATGATGGGACATTTGCAAGCCCAAGGCAGAAAAAAACAGCCTGAAATCGGGGATTTTATCGCGGCGGTGCTTGAAGAGCAGCACTGCTATAGTGCTAAGATTCTAAACTCTCAAGGTATCGATCGCTACAGCGTACTAAGCTACCTCACACAAGAGCAAGAAAGGCACAATGAGCGCGCTCACAATGGCAGCGACAATAATAGTGATCAAAGACAAGAAAGCTATCTCGCGCAGTTTGCCAAAAACCTCACACAAGCCGCAAATGAGGGCAAAATAGACCCTATTATCGGGCGCAATGAAGAGATTTTGCGCATCAGTGAGATTCTCTGCAGACGCAAGAAAAACAACCCCGTGCTTATTGGGGAATCGGGCGTGGGTAAAAGCGCGATAGCCGAGGGGCTAGCACTAGAGATTAGCCAAAAGCGCGTGCCACAGGCTTTGCATAACGCGCAGATCTTTATGCTTGATCTGGCTTCTATGGTGTCTGGCAGCAAATACCGCGGAGATTTTGAGAAGCGCCTTAAGGGCGTATTGAGCGAGCTTGAGAAGATTCCAAATAGTATTGTATTTATTGATGAGATTCACACGATTGTAGGTGCTGGAGCGGCAAATAGCTCTAGTCTTGATGCCTCAAACCTCCTAAAACCCGCACTTGCTAATGGCTCTCTGCGCTGCATTGGAGCGAGCACTTTTAATGAATTCAAGCAGACTTTTGACAAAGACAAGGCACTCTTGCGGCGGTTTTGTAAGGTGGAGGTCAAAGAGCCTAGCACAGAGGACTGCTACAAGATCTTAGAGGGCTTGCAGCCCATATATGAGAAATTTCATAATGTCAAATATACACAATCCGCACTCAAAGCCTGCGTGGATCTCTCACATCGCTATATCACCGATAGATTTTTGCCCGATAAGGCGATTGATTTACTTGATGAGAGCGGGGCATATTTTCGTATCAATACCAAAGAGGGTGTGCCTACGATCAAGCCAAAAGACATCGAGCTCATCATCTCAAAAAGCGTGCATATCCCCAAAACCCAAGTCAATCGTGATGAGAGCAAAGCACTCAAAGACTTGGAA
Source organism: uncultured Helicobacter sp. (assembly GCA_944325775.1). Taxonomy (GTDB): domain Bacteria; phylum Campylobacterota; class Campylobacteria; order Campylobacterales; family Helicobacteraceae; genus Helicobacter_F. Next base: position 10,926 of record CALVBL010000012.1, on the reverse strand, counting down.
AAGACGCTCAAAAAGCGTATCTTTTCGCAAGATAAAGCTATCGAGGAAGTCGTGCGCGTGATCAAGAAAAACAAAGCTGGGCTTGGCGAACTCAATAAGCCCATTGGGAGTTTTGTGTTTGCAGGTCCTAGCGGCGTGGGTAAAACCGAGCTTAGTATCGAGCTTGCCAAGGCACTTGGTATCGCGTTTGTGAAGTTTGATATGAGTGAATATATGGAATCCCACTCCATATCACGCCTTATCGGCGCACCAGCAGGCTATGTGGGATTTGAGCAAGGGGGGCTGCTTGTGGATTCTATACGCAAAACCCCCTATTGCGTACTCTTGCTTGATGAGATTGAAAAGGCACATAGTGATATTTATAATGTCTTGCTGCAGGTGCTAGATTCTGCAAGTTTGACGGATAATGCGGGTAATCGCGCGGATTTTAAAAATGTCATCGTGATTATGACGAGCAATGCCGGAAGCAAGGAAGGCAACACGCTAGGATTTAATGCTGACAATAAGGGTAGAAGTGAGGGTGCTATCAAACATCTCTTTTCGCCAGAGTTCCGATCACGCCTTGATGGCGTAGTGCATTTTAGCGCGCTTGGTGCGCGTGAATACCGCCTCATCGCGCAAAAATACCTCGATGATCTAAATCTCCAGCTACAGGACAAAAACATCACACTCCTGCCAGATTCTAAAACGCTAGAGTATTTGGCAAATCAGAGTGTCGATAACGCGCTTGGTGCGCGTGAAATACGGCGTCTCATCGATACGCAGATCAAACTCCCGCTAAGTGATGAAATCCTCTTTGGCAAACTCAAAAAGGGTGGTAAGGTAAAAATCACGTTCAAAAACCAAGCCCTGCATTTGCAAGTACTAGATCGCCACGTCTAGATTTTATTTATTTTAACAAGAGCTATATGCTCTTGCCCATTACTCGTGGCGAATAAATCGCCATTCGCTCCACTTCACATTCATACAATAACTTTTAGAATCTAAAGTCACTTTAGATTCTACATCAGGCTTGCCCAAAATTCTAGTATCTTGCGTGAGATTTGTATGTTATACAAGGTGAGGTAAAAGAGTTGCCTAGTCGGTAACGACCGAGCCGAGCTGAAGTGCTCATGTAAAAATTACGCAAGAGATGAGTTTCTAAGCTCTATTTCTCGCTTAGACATACAACCTTGCACACACAACCCTTCGCTCTCAATCCCGAATCTAAGCGCGTGCTTAGAGATTCTATCTCTTCGTGCATGTAGCTCTCATCTATGCTTTCAAAATACAGTGCCAATGTGCAATCTGTGGAATACTCACGCGGCGCGGGGCAATACTCAAAAACTAGCCCAAACTCCCTAAAACTTGGGCTACCTAGAATCCTCCCGACTTCAAACGCTTCGCTCGTACTCTGAAAAATACAATACCCGCGAAAGACCATCGCAAAAAACTATCTAGCCTATAAACATAATCGCCACACCTGTGCCCACCTGCATACCCTCGGTGGCATAGATCTCTTTGACCACACCATCTACGGCGGCAAGCACTTCGTTTTCCATTTTCATCGCCTCCACGATAGCTAGCGTATCGCCGACCTTCACGCTATCGCCTTGCTTGACTTTGATCTTAGTGAGCGTGCCGGGCATAGGGCTTTGTGCGTGTCCCACACCTGTAGCTTGTGGCAATCCCATGCGCGTAGCCTTGTGCTCTTGTGAATCTTTAGCACTTGCATCATTGAGATTTTCCACATACACTTCCCTAAGCTCCCCATCGATACGCATAAAAAACGGACGCACACCCTCATTTTTCTCACCACTTCCCTCGATCTTGATGACATACTGCTCGCCATTAACCGTGATTGCAAATTCTTTGGGAAGTTTATCTACGCCCTTGTCTTCGAAATTTTCTAGCACTTCGGGCTGGAGATTGTTTTGGTTGCGCTCTTGCAAGAAAATCTTAGCAATATTACCAAAAATCGCATACGAAATCACATCGGTAGGGCTCTTAGCAAACTCTTTAGATTCTGTGCGTGCCTGCTCTAGCTCAGGAGCTAGTAAATCTGCAGGACGCACATCGACGGGCTTTGTATCCCCTAAAACCTTAGCAATGAGTGCCTTTGAGATAGGTGCTGGGGTCTTGCCATAGAGTCCCTTTACGATATTGCGCGTTTCGGTCGTGATCGTCTTATAACGCTCACCCATAAGCACATTGAGCACTGCCTGCGTCCCCACGATCTGGCTAGAAGGTGTCACAAGCGGGACAAACCCAAAGTCCTCACGCACCCTTGGAATCTCCCTCATCACTTCGTCCATTCTATCAAGCGCGTTTTGTTCTTTAAGCTGGTTTGCCATATTTGAGATCATACCGCCAGGGATTTGTGAAAGCAGCACGCGTGTATCGATTTGGTTATACACAGATTCAAACTTCGCGTATTTTCGGCGGTTGCGACGCAAGATTTCGCTTGCCTCCTCCATGGGTGTGAGATCCAAACCGGTATCATAGGGCGTGTCTTTGAGTGTGGCAACCATAGATTGCGTGCAAGGGTGGCTCGTGCCCTCTGCAAGCGCGGCATTGGCGAGATCTAGCACATCAGCACCAGCCTCTATCGCCTTTAAGTGCGCGCCAAACGCAAAACCTGCAGTAGAATGCGTATGAAAACTAAGGCTCACGCCAAGTTCCTCTTTGAGGGCTTTAACAAGCTCATAGGCTTTAAAAGGTGTGATAAGTCCCGCCATATCCTTGATCGCGATAGAATCACAGCCCATTTTGACCAATTCCTTAGCATACGCCACGAAGCCCTGTGTCGTATGCACAGGCGAAGTCGTATAGCAGATAGCACCTTGAGCGTGCTTACCATTGTTTTTGACAGATTCTATACTTGTTTTGAGATTGCGCGCGTCATTAAAGGCGTCAAAGATTCTAAAAATATCCATACCAGCTTGCGCACTAAGCCTAATAAACTCACGCACCACATCATCAGCATAATGCCGATAGCCGATGAGATTCTGTCCGCGTAACAACATCTGCAAGGACGTGGTCTTAAAAATATCCTTAAAAGTCGCCAATCGCTCGAAGGGGTCCTCTTTGGCATAACGCAAGCACGCATCATAGGTCGCGCCACCCCACACTTCTACACTGTAGAATCCCACTTTTTCAAATAGCTTGGCAGCCTCTATCATATCCTCTGTGCGCATTCTCGTAGCTAGCAGTGACTGATGTCCATCGCGTAAGGAATTTTCTGTAATCTTTATCATAATCCCACCTTTCAAAATTGTGTGTGTATTTTGGTTGTATTTTGTGTGTTTATAATACATTATAAGGAGTTTTTATAAAAACTCTATGAATCTGACAAATCCGTGCGCATATTCACAACTCAAATAGTAGAATCTACAACAATCAACGATGTTATTTGCTATAATAGTGCGCAAATCTTATCCCCAAAGGAGTGCGATTGGGCGCAAAAATATGGCAACTTTTGGCTCTGAAGCGATTGTATCTCAAAAAAATGTGTGGAGAGGCATTCACGCAGCTCCAGAGCAATGCCCTACAGAACGCAAACCCTGTACGCAAGGCGATGAGCGGATATACTAATGCAAAGCAAGGCGATGGGCTAGATTCTATGATTGAATCTTGTAATGTATGCGCACGATCCAAGCTCACGACACAGAGACTTAGTGGATTTTTAAACCCTCAAAGCTCCGTATGCTTCATCACAGCTAATCCACTTGTAGATTCTAAACACGCTAAGCCCGTATTTGTCGCCAACAAAAGCGCGACTATGCTTCAAAATATGATCACCAATGTCTTCAATCTCCCACTGCAGTCTTGCTCGATCCTCTCACTGGTCAAATGCCCCATAGAATCTACCCCTCACATCGATGAGGTCTCGATGTGCATAGGGTTTTTGCACACACAGTTAGAGCATATCACACCCAAAGTTATCGTGCTTTTTGGGCAAGAATGTGCGCAATATGTGCTAGGGCAGAATGTAGAGGGCGTGAGGGATTTTAGAGATTATGGGAGAATTTTATGGCATAATAATCGCTCGTTTTTGCTTACCTATTCGCTAGGTGAAATCGTGCGTAACCCATCGCTCAAACCACAGGTTATGCAACATCTTTTGGTCGCTAAGGGAGTGCTATGAGAATTTTTGTCATTAGCTGTTTGATATGTATGGGATTATGGGCAAAGAGCTATATCATCTCACCCCTGCCTCTACCCAAACAAGAAATCATCAATCTCGAAGTGGGATCATGCGATAAACGTTGCTTAAATAAGCTCTATGATGAGGGCTTGTATTTTTCGTTTATCGGGAGATTCCAAGATGAGCAAGACTCCGATCTGCGTGCCAAACTCACTCTAGCTCTACAAGAACTATCGATCCTTGATATACCCCCTAGTGTCTCAAATGGCAATCTAGCCAAAGTCAAGCTTGCCCTACTGATGCCAAAAAAGGTTATAGGCAGGTATTTTAGCGAAAGCATTGATATTATCCTCTCATACCTTATGACGCGTGGCGGGGATTTTAGCTTTGAAGTCTTTAACACCGATACAGAGGACACACAAGCTATCCAGCAAGCTTATGAGCGCGCTATAGACGCACAGAGTGATTTTGTGATCGGAATCTTCACTACCAAAGGCGCGATGGAGCTCGCTACCAATATCAAAATCAGCGTGCCAGTCTATCTGCCCACTATCAATATCCACCAGCTCAACATCACAAAAACCCCAAAACACTTGTATTTTGGCGGTGTGGATTATGAAAGCCAAATCGAGCTTCTTGTCAATCTCGCTCAAGGCGAAAAGATAGTCGCCTACAACGACAATTCGCCCACAGGACAATATCTAGGCTCACTTCTGCGCACCAAAAATGTGGATATCATCTATGAGCAAAACATAGATTCAACCACTGCCAAGCGCTTTAGCTCTATACTCAAACAACAAGAACCCTATCTCCAATCCAATGTCGTGATGTTCAATACCTCTGGTGCGCGCACCGGGCTTATCCTCTCACAAATGCTCATAAGCAATGCCAAGCCCAAAAAGATGTTTTCCACACAAGTCAATTACGACTCAGCGCTCCTAAACTCCGTGCATTCTACCGATAAGCAAGAGCTCTATGTCGTCAATGTCATCTCAAATATCAATCCACGGCTTTTAGAATATGCTTCCCTACTAGGGCGAGATCTGAAGTATAATTGGGTGAGCTATGCCACTGCCATAGGTGTGGAGCTGCTGCTAGGCGATCAGCTATCCGAGCAGGAGAGATTTTTTAGCGAGAGATTCTTAGACAATCAAGTCAATTACATCAACAAAATCTACAAGTTTTCTGGAAAGAGATTTGATGAGTATCGTTAGAAAAGAAGGATTTGGATTCTCTTTTGATCCAGACAAATGCGTGGTGTGCGGTGGCAAATGCTGCACAGGTAGCGAGGGCTATATCTTTGTTAAGATTGATGAAATGCTTGATATTGCCCAGATGCTTGGTATGGAATTTGAGGAATTTAGCTCTAAATTTGTGCGCAAAGTGGGCTATAGATTCTCATTTCTTGAAAAGCCTTGTAGCGATGGGGTGGCATGTGTGTTTTATCACCAAGGCAAATGCAGTATTTATGCCAAGCGTCCCAAGCAATGCAGAGACTTTCCATTTTGGGAAGGGTATAAGCTTGAAAATCTTAGCCCCGAAGATTTTGCAATCTTGCAACAAGAATGTATAGGAGTGCGATGTGAATCTGAATAGAATCTTGCTAGCTTTGTTACTTAGCTTAAGTGTAGCTTTTGGGGCGTTTGATGAAGAAGAGTATATGTTTAGAGCGCTGGATTTGCAAGATCAGGGTAAGATCGCAGAGGCACGTGATACATATCTCGTGCTCTATGATGAGACAAAAAAACTTCAATATCTCAAAGAGAGTATTTTGCTCTCAACACGCTTTGAGCAACCAAATGTCGTGCTAATCTACATACAAGACTACAAACGTGCGGTGCAAAAAGAAAACTTAGAGGAGGATCTAGAGATAGAAAAAGCCCTGCTTGATGTGTATCTCAAGACCAACAACCCAAGCCAAGCCCTACCCATAGCCCAAAAGATCGCCGCACAAGAAGACACACCCATTATACATAACGCACTAGGCGTGATATATGCGGGTCTTGGGGATCTGTCCAACGCCATTAAGGAGTTTCAACTACTCTATGAAGAGACCAAATCCCCAGAAGTGCTACAAAAGCTCGTGGTTTTGTATGGGCAAACTCAACAATACCAAAAGGGCATAGAGCTACTAGATTCATATCTGCAAGAGAACGAATGTGAGGGCGATCTGTGTGCGATGGCGATACAGATCTATGCCAAAGCTATGCAAGGCGATAAGATAGAATCTATCTTCAAAAAACGTTACGACGATGAGCCCACGATCGCCAATGCACAGAATCTCATCTATATCTACTCGATGCGCCAAAAATATAACCAAGCCCTAGAGATTGCCTCACGCTATCCCTTTGATCCTAAGATTCTCTTTAATCTCTATGTGCAGACCAAAGACTATGCCAATGCCTACAAAATGGCTCTAGATGTGTATAAAAACTCTAAGCAGCCTATGTATTTGGGGTTTGCCCAGATGTATAGGTTTGAGACTTTGTCAAACAAAACAAATCCCAAAGAGGTGCTGCCCGTGCTGCAAGATATGCAAAAAGCTATCGATCTTATCCAAAAAGACAGCGTGCCAGATAGTTTGCAAAGAGAAAATCTCGGGCTATTTTATAACTTCGCAGGATTTTTACTCATCGATTTGGATCTTGATATCGAGCAAGGCATCGCATATGTGCAAAAAGCCCTAGAAATCTCGCCCGATAATGTGGCATATTTAGATTCACTAGCGTGGGGATATTACAAGCAGAAGCATTGCAAAAAAGCAAAAGAGGTGTTTGCTAAGATTCCAAAGGAAGAGATCCCCAGTGATGAGGAGCTAAGCAAGCACGCCAAATCACTGGATTTGTGTCAGTAACTAAGGATTTTTTTGCCGATGTTGTGCTACAATTAAAGAATTTTAAGAGCAAGAAAGGGGCGCGAAGTGAGTATGTCTGCGAGTATGTCTAAAATCGATCAAGTAACCAGCCTACACAAAAACAACGAGTTGCAGTTATTATGTTTCCGCTTAGAAAAAGATAGGGATTTATACGCTGTCAATGTCTTTAAAATCCGCGAAGTGATCAAATACAATGGTGCACTTACCATCGTGAGCCACGAGCCAAACACACTTGTGGAGGGGCTTATCACTATCCGCGATCTGACTATTCCTCTCATTGATATGAAAAAATGGTTTTATTACGATGCGCGTCAGAGGGGCAGGGATTTGCGCCCGTATTCTATCAAACGCAATAAGGGCGAAGATGATATCATTATGATTTGTGAGTTTTCACGCTGGACCATAGGCGTGAGAATCTACGAAGCTGATAGAATCCTCAACAAAAAATGGACAGAGATCGAGCAGAGTGTAGGCGTAGGGGGCAATGGACAAAACGGCAAGCTTGTGAGCCGCACACGCTATTTTGATGGGCGATTGGTGCAGGTGGTGGATATCGAGAAAATGCTTACCGATGTATTCCCATGGATAGAAAAAGAAAAAGAAGAAGAAATGCAAAAAGTCTCACAAGTCCAAGCGACTAAGTCCATCTTGCTAGCAGACGATAGCCCAAGCGTATTGCGCACGATGCAGGTAATCCTAAACCGCATCGGCGTGGTGCATTACGATTTCGTGAATGGACGCAAGTTGCTTGATTATATATTCGCGCCCACGACGGATATCAACACTATAGGTATGATTATCACCGACTTAGAAATGCCAGAAGTCAGCGGCTTTGAAGTGATCAAGCAAGTCAAGGCAAACGCTGCCACCGCGCATATCCCGATTGTCGTGAATTCCTCTATGAGTGGCAGTAGCAACGAAGATATGGCGCGCAGCCTCAATGCCGATGAGTTCATCTCTAAATCAAACCCTGTGCAAATCGAGGCAGCTATCAAGCAATTTATGCTTCGATAGCACTCCCCTTACCCCATCTCACGATGATACAATCCACTCCAGATTCTCTACAAACCATACGCACCCCCTGCTATGTGCTAGAGCGTGATAAACTGATCGCTAATCTCAATCTCTTAGAATCTGTGCAGCGCGAGAGTGGCGCGAAGATCCTCCTTGCACTTAAAGGCTATGCGTTTTGGCGATGTTTCCAAGAAGTGCGTGAGAACCTAAGTGGCAGCACCGCAAGCGGGCTGTATGAGGCGCGTTTGGGCTATGAAGAGATAGGTGGAAGAGAGCAAGGCAAAGAAGTATGCGTATTTAGCCCTGCGTATAAAGAGATAGATTCGCTCCTGCCCTATGCGACGCATATTATTTTTAATTCTTTTGCGCAATGGCAGCGATTTAAGCCCACCATCGATACGCACAATGCCACAAATCCAGCACTCCATATCAGTGTGGGGCTTCGGGTCAATCCCCTCTATAGCGAGGTTACCCCCGAGATTTATAATCCATGTGCGCCAAACTCGCGGCTTGGCATTATCCCCAGTGAATTTACCAAAGGCGTGCAGAAGTTTGGGCTAGAGGGTATTGAGGGCTTGCATTTTCACACACATTGTGAGCAGAATGCCGATGCTCTGCAGCGCACGTTGCCCCATTTTATCGAGCATTTTGGGCGCTATCTCGAAGGCAGGCAATGGGTGAATTTCGGTGGAGGACACCACATCACACGCAAAGACTATGATGTGAATCTCCTCATAAGCCTTGTGCGAGATTTTAGGGCGCGATATGATATGGAAGTCTTTTTAGAGCCCGGTGAGGCAGTGGGCTGGCAGGTGGGCTTCTTGATTGGTGAAGTCATTGACATCGTGCAAAACCAAAGCCCAATCGCCATTCTTGATGTGAGTGCAAGCGCGCATATGCCAGATTGCCTTGAAATGCCTTATAGACCGAGTGTTTGCAAGCTTAGCGATGGCATTATAGAATCCGATCTAGGCGAGGGCGTGGGGGTATATCGTTATCGCTTTGGAGGTCCCACTTGCTTGGCGGGCGATGTGATTGGGGATTTTAGCTTTAAGACACCCCTAAATGTGGGAGATAAAGTCATATTTGAAGATATGCTACACTACACCATCGTCAAAAACAACACTTTCAATGGCGTGCCGCTCCCCTCTCTTGGCGTAATCCAAAATGGTGTATTTCACAAACTAAAGGAATTTGATTATTTTGACTACAAGCAACGCAACTAAATCTATCATATTTGAGAATCTCCTTATGCTAGCGCCCTTGGCGGGCTACACAGATTTACCCTTTCGCTCGGTGGTGAAAAAATTTGGCGTGGATATCACGGTAAGCGAGATGATAAGCTCGCACGCACTGGTGTATGCCAACAGAAAAACGCTCAAAATGGTAGAAAAATCCCCCATAGAATCCCCCTATGCCGTGCAAATAGCCGGCTCTAAGCCAGAAGTCGTGCGCGCCGCGGTGGAGATTCTAAACACTCAAGAGGGCATAGATATCATTGATCTTAACTGCGGCTGTCCCGCACCCAAAGTCGCCAATCACGGCAATGGCAGCGGCTTGCTCAAAGATCTCTCGCTTCTTGTGCGCATCGCAAACCTCATCAAACAAACCAGCACTAAGCCCTACTTAAGCCTCAAGCTCCGCCTAGGGTTTGACAAAAAAATTCCCCTAGAGATCGCCGCAGCCCTCAATGATTGTAATGTCGATTATGTCGTGATACATGGACGCACACGCAGTGATGGCTACAAAAAAGACAAGATCGATTATGATAGCATCGCAGCCATCAAACAACGCATCAACATACCGCTCATCGCCAATGGCGAGATCGCAAGTGCAGCTGATGCCAAAAGGGTGTTAGAGATCACAGGCGCAAATGGCGTGATGATAGGCAGAGCCGCGATCAAGGCTCCGTGGATTTTCTGGCAGATCGCGCATAATACCAGTGAAATCCCACCTATCGTGCGTAAAGACTTGATTTTGGAGCACTTTGATAAAATGGTGGAGTTTTATGGCGCGAGGGGCGTGGTGATGTTTCGCAAAAATCTGCACGCATACAGCAAGAGTTATCCGGGCGCGAGCGAGTTTCGAAACATCGTCAATACGATGAGTGACCCTATAGAATCTCGCACGCGTATTGAGGAGTTTTTCGGACAGGAATATATTGATCAAGAGCTGCCACAGCTGATACATCTCAATAAGCGCACGAGCATGGATTGAGATCTTAAAGATTCTGTAATGCCCTTACCCTAAGCTTCTTTAAAGCTTTTTGCACTACAATATCCGCTTCATCATTTCGCCCAAAGGTCTATAATGAGAGAATTCGCCACCCACCACAATGCAGAATCCACACACCCTAGCACACTTTCTATCGTCATACCCTGTTATAATGAAAAAGAGACGATCACGCGCATTCTTGATGTCGTGCAAAATGTCGATATCCCCTACCACAAAGAAATCATCGTAGTCGATGACTGCTCAAAGGACGGCACGAGAGAGATTTTGCAATCCCTTATGACAAGCAACGCTGCGCAATCCACACACGCCCTAGATGTGGGCTGTTTAAGTCAAATTGGGGGGGGGCAGCTAACAACCCCACTCCACAATCCCCAAAAATCACACAATCCCCCACCACCTCAACGCTCAAAATCCTCTACCACACGACAAACCAAGGCAAAGGCGCGGCATTGCGCACGGGCATAGCACACGCTAGCGGCGATCTGGTCATCATCCAAGATGCCGACTTAGAATACGATCCAAACGAGTATCCAAAGCTTCTCGCGCCCTTTGAAAAAGGCATAGCCGATGTAGTCTTTGGCTCGCGCTTTGTGAGCGGGGATTCCCATCGCGTGCTGTATTTTTGGCACAGAATGGGCAATGGGCTGCTCACGCTGCTTTCAAATATGATGACAAA
>CALVBL010000011.1 GCA_944325775.1 uncultured Helicobacter sp. | reverse complement strand
AACTTCCGATAGGCAAAGCGGCTCTGCGCGTAAGTATAGGCAATACTATAGAGCATCCTAAAGATATAAAACACCACAAGCCCCACACTAAAGGCGACCATAAACTCCAAGCTGCTCTCAAACCCAAAAAATATGTAGATCTCGTGCGAAATGGGATTTTTAGTGATGAGGGCGGGATTGCTCGCAAAACTAATGAAGGGCATAATGATACTAATGCTAAAAGTCTCGATGATGGAGAAAACAATCGTCGCGAGCGCAAGGACAGAAAGGATTATCTTATCGCGCCGTGTGAGCATAGATCGCAGTTTGTTAAGTGTCTCAAACGTGCCTTGGGTTTTTTGCTTCATCAAGTCTCCTTTGTAAATCTCTAGGTATTCTGTCCTAAATCCTGCGCACAAGAGCAATCACAATGTGAATCTAAAAGTGCGTAGTGTTTGAACAAATCCCCGCGCTCTTTGTAAGAACTAAACTGATCTAAGCTTGCTGCTGCTGGGGAGAGTAGCGCGACATCGTCTAAATTCTGCCCTGCCTGCAATTGCGTTTCCCGCGATAAATGTGGAAGCGGCGAAAAAGTGCTTTGGGAGTTTTTCGGGAATTTTGGGGTAGGAGTCGCCTCATCGGTAATGACTGCCCCGAAATTTCCACAATCTGCCCAATGATTACCCAAAGAGCCATTTTCGTGCGTGCAAGCCGAATTTCCAAAAGTGCCAAAAGTATCACGCGCTTTTTTGATCGCTTCAACCGCCACTTCCAATCTCCCACACAGCTCACACTCTAATCCATACTCCCCGCTTAAGCTCGCTATCTTTTGTGCGTTGCTCCCAATAGCAAATATCACAATAGCCTTGCCCTGCATAAACCTAAAGAGCGGACGCAAATCCGCGCCCTTGTCATCACCCCCCAAAATGAGCCATATCTGGCGATCCTCATAGCGACGCACCGCCTCGATGGTCGCATCGACATTGGTACCTTTGCTATCATCTACCCACACGCGATTGTGTGAATCCACAAACTCTTCAATCCTATGCGCGCCGATCTTAAAGGCATTGATCGCAGCGATATCGCACACACCATAGAGGATTTTAGCAATCCCGAGTGCGATGAGGGCATCTAGCAAAAATGGCTCTTTTATCTGCAGAGATTCTATCCTGATATCAAGCTGCGCGGCAAGATCTGCAGAATCTGCATACAAATACGCCCTACCCCTAAAGCCCTGCACAAGCGGGTGCATGGCAAGCTCTGCGGACAAGATCGCACTCGTGCCCTCGCCCATACGCGCAAGAGGGCTTAGCTTGTCATTCACATAGGCTTCAAAGCTCCCATGCCATGTGATATGATCCTCGCGTATGGGCAGGAGCGCATACACTTCGGGCACAGCATAATGCGCATAATGCAGACTAAATGAACTTGTCTCCAAAATCCACAAAGGTGTGCGGTCAGTATAGAGCTCACTTAGGGGTGTGCCGATATTGCCACCGCTACGTGCGCCAACAGATTCTAAAAGTGCGGTGGTCATCTGCGTGGTCGTGGTCTTGCCATTAGTGCCACTGATCCACACGCTCCTAGGCGGTGTATCCCAATGCGCCAAAAGACGATAAAAAAAGTCATACTCGCCGATGAGATTGTGAGCTTTGGCAGCTAGGAGGTGCGTGGGTGGGATACCCGGCGAGATAATGGAGAGATCATAAGTATGCAGAGAATCTTCAGTTAATGAATCTAGCGCGTTAGAATCTAAGCGCACATTAGAGTGAGGAGATGAGCTAGATTCACAAAATAGCGCAGAATCTAGCAGAGTATTGCCAAACTCATCATATCGTGTGCCCTCAAACTTGTCATCATAGATTCTAAGCCGTATCCCTAGGGCGTTAAGAAATCGCACCAGCGGCTTTGTCGTCACACCATAACCAAAGACATTAATCATAGAATCTACCTGATCTTTAGTGTCAGTAGCGCGATGATGTTTGCCAAAATCGCGATGATCCAAAAGCGCACGATGATTTTATTCTCCGCCCAGCCTTTCTTTTCGAAATGATGATGTATGGGTGCCATAAGAAAAATGCGCTTGTTTCGGTATTTGTAGCTACCGATTTGGAGCATCACCGAGAGCGTCTCAAAAACAAAGACGATGCCAATGAGAATGAGCAGAATCTCATTATGCGAGATAACCGCCATATACGCGATAAATCCGCCGATCGCCAAGCTCCCGCTATCACCCATAAAGACCTGCGCAGGGTGGCAGTTATACCACAAAAATCCAAAAAGCGCACCAATAAGCGCACAGCTCATCACGATGAGCTCCCCACCATTGACCACTCTAGGCCAATACAAATACGACGAAAACCCAATATGCCCACCGATATACACAAACACCGAAAGGGTGAATAGCGCGAAAATGCTCGGCACAGTAGCAAGCCCATCAAGCCCATCGGTGATATTGACCGCATTCGCACTCGCCACCATCACAAATGCCCAAAACAGCATACTAATGACAGGGATCTGCACAGAATCTATGCGAATCGTAGCCAACGCGCTCATATCAAAAAGCGGGGCTTTCATAAAAGGTATGTAGAAATTCCCCACATGCCCGATGTTGGCAAGACAAAGCGCGATGAGACAAGAGAGCAGCACTAAGAGGAGCATTTTCACACGCGCGCTCATACCGGCATTAGAACGTGCAGAGATTTTCATAAAATCATCGCGCGCCCCAATAAATCCAAAGCCCACAAGCCCCAAAAGTCCTAGTAGCACATAGGGGTTTGTCATATCTGCGCAAAGCAGTGTGGCAATGATGGTGCAAAACACGAAAATAATGCCACCCATAGTGGGAGTGTTTTTTTTGTCCTCGTGGGGGACGAAGGTAGAGATGGGCTGGTTTGCCTTCTTCGTACGCGCCCATCGGATAAAATACGGAAAAAGCACGATACTCAAAATAAACGCAAGAAAAAAGCTCACACCTGCCCGAAATGTGATGTATTGAAACAAATTAATATGTGTCGCACTCCAAAGCCAATACAACATATCCACCTCCACAAAATTACACTAAAACACAAGCCTAAACCAAGCCCAATAATAAAGCAGGGATTGTATCTCTAATTTTGTAAAACTAGGCTAAATATTAATGTTTTTTAGATTAAAATGAGTGTTTTTAAGCGACTACAAGGAGCGATTTTATGAATGCAGCAAACAAAAAAGCAGTTCTAGTCATCACCGATGGGATCGGATACAGCAGCAATACGCGCTATAATGCCTTCTATCATGCCAAAAAACCTACATACGATTATCTACTCACCAACACTCCATATGCGATGATCCACACTTATGGCTTGAGCGTGGGACTACCACAGGAGCAAATGGGCAACTCCGAAGTGGGACATATGTGCATAGGCTCGGGGCGCGTGCTCTATCAGGATCTTGTCAAGATCTCGCTTGCTTTGCAAAATGGCGAGATAGAGTCCAACCCGGCATTTTTGAGCGTGACAGAGGCGTGTGAGAGTATCCACCTCTGCGGGCTTATGAGCGATGGAGGTGTGCATTCTCATCTTTCACATTTGCTAGGGCTTGCCACCATCTGTGCGCGCAAAGGTAAGCGCATATGGCTCCATCTCATCACCGATGGACGCGATGTCCTACCTCAAAGCGCACTAGAATATCTAAAGCAAGTGCAAGAGCACATCAGCGCATATCCTAATGTGCGCATCGCCACGCTTAGCGGGAGATTCTATGCGATGGATCGCGATAAACGCTGGGAGCGTATAGAATCTGCCTACAACACCATCGTGTGCGGCGATAACCAAATCACTCAAACCCCCGCAGAATATATCCAAAGTCAATACGATCAAGGGGTGTTTGATGAGTTTATCCCGCCGGTGAGCTTCGCACCATATCAGGGCATGAATGCCCAAAATCCCGCAATAAGCGAGCAACATACAAATGAAGCGAGCACAAATGTCAGCGAGGGCTTTATTTTTGTGAATTTCCGATCCGATAGAGCGCGCCAGATTGTCGATGCAATCGGCAATGTAGGCTTTGATGGCTTTACGCGCAAACGCGTGGCGATCTTGCGTATCGCTACGATGTGTGAGTATGATAGCCACTTTGATTTCCCTATTATGTTTCCCAAAGACAAGGTGCAAAACACCCTAGCAGAGGTAATTTCTAAAGCTAATTTGCGGCAGTTTCATACCGCAGAGACAGAGAAATACGCCCATGTTACATTTTTCTTAAACGGCGGGCGTGAGGAGGAATTCGAAGGTGAAAAGCGCGTGCTAATCCCCTCGCCCAAGGTGGCTACCTACGACCTGCAGCCAGAGATGAGCGCGCCAGCAGTGGGCGATGCGGTGCTAGATGCGATGGAGGAGGGCTATGATTTTGTGGTGGTGAATTTCGCAAATGGCGATATGGTGGGGCACACGGGGAATTTTGATGCGGCTATCAAGGCGGTAGAAGCGGTGGATACGCAGCTAGATAAGATCATCGAATCTGCCAAGAAACTAGGCTACGCGCTTGTGATCACCAGCGATCATGGGAATTGTGAAGAGATGAAAGACACACATGGTAACACGCTCACAAACCACACTATCGGCGATGTATGGGCGTTCGTGCTTGATGAGAGTGTCAAGGAAGTGGCTAAAGAGGGCGGCTTAAACAACATCGCGCCCACAATTTTGAAACTCATGGGATTGCCAAAACCACAAGAGATGGACGAAGCGTTGTTTTAGTGTCTTTCATTACAAGAGCCACGCTCTTGTAATGTCGCTTGATCGGAGAGTGTCTAATCTCGCTACGACCTCATCTTCATGCTCAATTTTTCTTTGTCTTGTTTGGTTTTAGAATCTCTATTTGCAACTACGCTCTGCTTGGGCGTTTGATACGTCTTAGTCGCACCTCTCTATAAAACCGCTCCAATCCCTGCTTTTCTTTGCTCCCCATAGCATAAAAAATATGCTCCAAATATTCCAAAATATACCACGGCTCTAGCCCACTTCTGCGCGCTGCAGCCGCGAGCATATAGTGCGGGATTTTTTTGCGCTTGGTGGCATAGCGTTTGTTAAACACTCGGCTAATGCGTCCTATTAGCTCCCCGTGAGCACGAAAACACAGTCGCCCAAAGACAAATGGCAATCCCGTGCGCTCCCACCATTTCTCACCCATATCCTCAAATTCCCCGCCACTGCGTTTAAACACCAACGCCCTATCGCCGATGAGCACCTCACCTTGCAATCCCAGAATCTGTGAGAGTGCGTTTGAGGTATCAGACTGGTAGTCAAACCCGCTGCCTTTTTTGACGATCACACTCCACACCGCACCCTTAGCAATGATCCCACTAGGGCACGCCCTATGTGCATAGTGAGAATCATAACCCGCGATCGATGAGATAAACCCCGCATCAATGCGCCCAAACAAAAAGTCTTGATTGAGTTTGGCGGGATAGGATTTTTTAAGCAGTATGCATTTTTTAATATATGAGGGCAGTGGATAGGCTTTGATACACACATCAAAGGGCAGGAGATTGAGATACTCGATTTTCCCAAAGCGCATCAAATCACCATAGTAATATGTTTGTGTTGTGAGAGTGCGCTAAAAATATCATCGCGCTGCTGCTTAGAATCTACCTCTAGCCTAATATGCACACTCACAAACTTCCCCCCACTTGAGTGACGTATCCGACTCACTTCATAGGGCACTTCTAGCACTTCAAATATCGCACTTTGCACGATTTCCTCGTCCTTGCCGATCACCACATACTCCCATAAAGTTGGGTAGATGATCTGTGGATTCTGCTCTAGATCATTGTGAATTTCTGCCATCCTCTCCTCCTTGTAGTAATGCCAAAAACGCATCGGGGATTTTTGTAATCCTTTGGCGCACGGTATCCACAAATGCAAGCGTTACCTCCATGCTAAAGATAAGCTTCTGTTCTGTGAGTGTGAGGTTTGTAGCACTCTGTCCTCCGCTTTCACAGATTTTTTGGATTCTATAAATTTTTTGCTCCATACGCAGTGAGCTTTGTCGTGTGTGAATGATGCGTGAGCGCACCTCTAGCACATCGCCTAGCCGCGCACTTGCGTGGAATTTCGCCTCTAGGCTACTCACTACAAATCCACAATTTCCATCATAAGGCTGGCACCCACACGCAAAAAACATCTCGCTCCGCGCGCGCTCACAATATTTGATATAGTTGGTATGATACACGATCCCGCCACAATCGGTATCCTCAAAGTAGATTCTCACTTGGTATGTTTGCATAGTGCCTCCTAGGATTTGAGTGCCTCTAAAAACTGCTTATAGAGTGCATTGAGATTCTCAATCTCTTGCGCGCAATCTTTAGGGCTTGTCTGTTCTAAGATCTGCAAACGTTTAAAGAGATATTCAAAAAGCACCCTATCAATATCTGGCAGCTTGTTTGCGGCGTTTGCCTCCTTGGATCTGCCCTTGACGATCACGCGCGCGGGTATGCCCACCGCGGTGCAATCTGGTGGGACATCCTTGATCACCACAGAATTCGCGCCGATCTTGGCATTTGCCCCGATGGTGATATCCCCTAGCACTTTTGCGCCCGCTCCGATCACCACACCATTTTCGATCGTCGGATGGCGCTTGACTTTGTCCAAACTCACGCCCCCCAAACTCACGCCCTGATATATGGTAACATCATCGCCTATGATAGCTGTCTGCCCGATCACCACGCCGATAGCGTGATCGATAAACACACGCCTGCCGATTTGTGCCTCTGGGTGGATATCGACATTGGTAATAAACCCCGTGATCCCCATCAGCACGCGTGCTATACGCCTAAACCCACGCACATACAACCAATGCGCGATCCTATAATGCACGAGCGCGATTACACCCGGATAGAAAAATAGTTCAAGCCTACTCTCTAGCGCAGGATCGCGGAGCTTGACTACACCAAAATCCTCTTTAATCAGCTGCCACAAACTAAGATCGTGCATATTAGCTCTTTTTCACGCTGATAGTGCGCAGGTAGCCATTTTCGCTAAGCATCACATACAAGCGCCCTAGCACTTCCTTTTTGGTATCAGAATCTAGATCGTGGTTTTCCTCGATATATTGCTTTAAGATTCGCTCAATCTCTTTGGTATCGTAGTCCAAATCATCAAGCACATCAAGAATAGTCTGGGCTTGCAAGAGATTACAAAGCTCATAGCGCGCATTTTCCTCTTCATCAAACACCACGCTAAATTCCGTGGGGTGGGTGAAGAGATTATGTCGCATACCCAGCACTTCCTGATACGCACCCACTAAGAAAAACCCTAAGAAATACTCCTCTTTGGTCACATCGACATCGTGTAGATACAGCGGCTTATTGGGGTCAAAGGCAATCTCCCCATCGCTATCACAGGTAATATCCCATAGGCTCGCGCTTCGGGTTGGTCGGCGGTTTAGCCTATCAAGAGGCATCACGGGGAAATTCTGCCCCAGCCCCCAATAATCAGGCAGGCTTTGGAAAAAACTACAGTTGAGCAAATATCGCTCTTGCACCTGCTCTTGAATGGCGATGATTTCGTTGTAGTTTTTGTGTTTTAAGAGTTTGAGGACTTTTTTGGTGATGAGATGCACGAGCACCTCGGTATTGCTGCGATCTTGCAGATCGATATAGCCTAGATCAAACAATGTCAGTAGAGATTCCATATGATCGAAACTATCGTGCAGATATTCGATCGCAGTTTTCTCACTCACACTCTCATAGAGATCATAGAGCTCTTGGATAAGCGGTGGATTAGAATCTTTTAACTTCAAAGCCTTTTCGTCGTATTCTTGAGAGAGGAGTTCTAGCACAGGCGCGACTAGCACCGCGTGGTTTGCCGCGATAAAACGCCCAGATTCTATGAAAATATCAGGTTCTTGTTCGTTTTTGTTTTTAGCAATCTCACGCAGGGTAAAGACCACATCGCCGCTAAATTCTTCAAGTGTGTAGTTGCGATTGTTTTCATGCTCATGCTGGGTGTATTCTACTGCCAAGCCACCGCCGATATTGACGCAAGTTAGATTCTTTGCGCCCTTTTTGCGTAGCTCGGCATAGATGTTGCCCGCCTCACGCAAAGCCTTTTTGAGTGGCAAGATATCACTCATCTGACTGCCGATATGGAAGTGAATCATCGTGAATCTATCTAAGAGATTGTGCCGCTCAAGCATATTGAGCGCTTCTAAAAGCTCAGTAGAAGTCAAGCCAAATTTAGAATAAATCCCCCCGCTTTTTGCCCATACGCCTATACCGCTGCTATGCAAGCGGATCCTAAGCCCGATATTTGGATAAGGCTCACCCATCTCTTTAGCCACCTCGATGATCGTCTCTAGCTCGTTTAAGCCCTCAATAGTAATGGTGATATCATGCTTCATATTTGCAGCGATAAAGCCTAGCGAGATCATCTCACGATCTTTGAATCCATTGACCGTGATGGGCGTGTTTTTGTTGGCATACGCCATAGCGAGGATCAACTCGGGCTTGCTCCCCGCCTCTAGCCCATAGCATTTATCCACGCTCTGCTTGACAAGCGGGAGGACAAAATGAGGCATTTGATTGACCTTAAGCGGGAACACCGCTTTAAACCCACCTTGGTAGTTGTATTCTGCGATGGATCGCTCAAACGCGCTAAAGACCTTGTGAATCTGATTTTTGATAAGATGTGGGAAGCGCAGAAGTAACGGACCTCGATAGCCTTTCTCGCGGATTTCTTGCACGATTTGTATGAGTGCAGGCTTGCTTTTGTGATTGACCAAAACCTGCCCATCATCGATGATAAAATCTCCATTAGCCCAAAAGTTGATACCATAATCCACCATAGCGATCCCTTGCAAATTTAGATTCTAAAGCCGCATTATACAGACATAAGGATATAATTTAGCAAAAACAACGCCAAAGATTCTATGGCTTTAAGAGAATCTAAACGCGCAAGGAGTGAGTGTGCTAGAGCTAGAAAATCTAAGTTGCTATGAGCTAGATTCTGCAATGTTTGATGAGATTTTTGAAACACTTGCGCGCGCCTATATGCCCCAGCTCTCAGACCAGCTCACCCTAGAAGTCCTCATCACAGATTCTGCACACACACAGGAGCTAAACACCATCTATCGCGGCAAGGCAAACACAACCGATGTGTTAAGCTTCCCGCTAGAGGTGGATCCTAGAGCGCAATATCCTAGAGATTATACTATCGCGCTTGGCACAATAGTTATCAATGCTGAACTCTCCTTGGCAATCGCACAGCAGCTTGGACACACGCTGGAGAACGAGCTAAAGCTACTCTTTATCCATGGGTTTTTACATATCTTTGGCTTTGATCATGAGTGCGATGATGGTGAGCATAGACACGAGGAGCACGAGTGGATTGAGAGATTTGGGCTTCCTCAAAGTCTCATAGAGCGCAATAGTTAAGATTTATACAGGCTTACCAGAGCAAACCTTGCATCAGAGATTTAAGACAGGGTCTCTCACCGCTGCGCAATCATACATTACCTGAATCTATTTGCTTAGATTTACTAGATTCTAATAACGTCATTGGTGGGCTTAGATTCTATCATTTCCAGAGTGGCAAACCCCACCATAAATTTTATGTAACCACATTTTAAGGGCGGCTTAGATACAATGCCTTAGCTTTGAAGAAAACTTGTAAGGATTGCTATGCCAAAACGCACTGACATTCATACCATTCTACTCATCGGCTCGGGACCCATTGTCATCGGGCAGGCGTGTGAGTTTGACTACTCCGGCACGCAAGCGGCTAAGACGCTAAAATCTCTTGGCTATCGCGTGGTGCTTATAAACTCCAATCCCGCTACGATTATGACCGATCCGGACTTTGCCGATCGCACATACATCGAGCCTATCACAGAAGAAGTCATTGCCAATATCATCAAGCAAGAAAAAGTCGATGCGATCCTGCCTACTATGGGCGGACAAACCGCACTCAATGTGGCGATGAGTATGCACGAGAGAGGAATGCTAGAAGGTGTGCAATTCCTAGGGGCAAAGCCAGAGGCGATAAAAAAGGGTGAGGATAGACAGGCGTTTAAAGAAGCAATGCTAAAAATCGGCATGGATTTGCCAAAATCCCGCTATGCCTATAATATCGATGAGGCACTTGAGGCGGCAAAAGACATAGGATTCCCGCTTATTATCCGTGCGAGTTTTACCCTTGCAGGTGGGGGAAGTGGCGTGGCGTATAACATCGATGAGTTTAAAGCCCTAGCCCAAAATGGTTTGGAGGTTAGCCCTATAAATGAGATTCTTATTGAAGAATCTTTGCTTGGTTGGAAAGAATTTGAAATGGAGGTTATCCGCGATAAAAATGATAACTGCATTATCGTGTGTAGCATTGAGAATCTTGACCCTATGGGCGTGCATACCGGAGATTCTATCACGATTGCCCCAGCTCTCACACTCACAGATAAAGAATACCAAAGAATGCGCGATGCGTCCTTTAAAATCTTGCGTGAAATTGGCGTGGATACAGGCGGGAGTAATGTGCAGTTTGCGATAAATCCTCAAAATGGTAGAATGACGGTGATTGAGATGAATCCGCGTGTATCGCGTAGCTCTGCTCTTGCCTCCAAAGCCACAGGTTACCCCATAGCCAAAGTCGCTACACTCCTAGCCGTGGGCTACACGCTTGATGAAATCAAAAATGACATCACCGGCACACCTGCTAGCTTTGAGCCTAGTATTGATTATATTGTTACTAAGATTCCGCGTTTTACTTTTGAGAAATTCCCACAGGCAGATTCTACACTCACAACTTCTATGAAGTCTATTGGCGAAGTTATGGCGATTGGCGGGAGCTTTAAAGAATCTTTGCAAAAGGCTTTAAATAGCCTTGAAACAGGGGTATTTGGGTTTAATCCCATTAGTAGTGATTTGAGCGAGATTCAACGTGAGATTCGCCGTCCAAACGCCCATAGGCTGCTCTATATCGCCGAAGCCTTTAGAAATGGCGTGAGTGTGGCAGAGGTGCAGGAGTGGAGCAAAATCGATGCATATTTCTTGCATCAAATTGCCGAGATTATCGCGTTTGAGGGCGAAATCACCTTTGAATCTCTGCAAGATAGGGCGTTCTTGCGACAAGCAAAGCAGTATGGATTTAGCGATAAAATGCTGGCGTTTTTAGTCAATAAAAATGAGGGGCTGGAGTTAAGAGAAGAGGATATATACACCCTGCGACAGAGACTAGGGGTGCAGCTGCGATATAATGAAGTGGATACTTGTGCCGCAGAGTTTGCCACACAGACGGCGTATCTCTATGGCACAATGCCTTTTGGCACAGAATCTAGCGGGGGGTTACAGAATCTAGATTCTAAAAATGTAAAAGCGACAGAATCTAACGAGGCGCGAGAATCTGCTAAGCAAGATTCCGACACTGCAAACGATAACGCGGCAGTATCTTGCGATGATTTTGTGGGTTATCAAGCTCGAGGCGCAGGGAGCTACCTAAACGGTAGTGACCAAGCCGAGAGTGCAGATTCCCGCAAAAGCGCGCAAGAGACAACGCGTAAAGTGCTTATCATTGGGGGTGGGCCTAATAGAATCGGTCAAGGCATCGAGTTTGATTATTGCTGTGTCCATGCGAGTTTTGCACTTAAAGATATGGGAGTGCAAAGCATTATGTATAACTGCAATCCCGAGACGGTAAGCACGGATTATGATACCAGCGATATGCTGTATTTTGAGCCTATTACTTTGGAGTGTGTGCGGAGTGTGATTGAGCGTGAAAAGCCCGATGGTGTAATCGTGCATTTTGGCGGACAGACACCACTTAAACTTGCTAAATCGCTCAATCTCATCGGTGCGCGCATCATCGGCACAAGTGCAAAAGTCATCGATGTGGCAGAGGATAGGGAAAAATTCGCCGCGTTTGTGGAAAAGCACGCGCTTTTGCAGCCCAAAAACGGCATCGCACGCACTAAAGAGGAGGCATATAGTATCGCCAATGCACTTGGATTCCCCGTGCTGGTGCGCCCGAGCTATGTGCTAGGCGGGCGGGCAATGCGAATCGTGGATAATGTCGAGGAGCTGCGCACTTATATGGAAGAAGCAGTGAGGGTCAGTGAAGATTCACCGGTGTTGATTGATAAATTCCTAGATTCTGCGCTGGAGCTAGATGTGGATTGCATTAGTGATGGCAAAGATGTGTATATTGGGGGTATTATGCAGCATATTGAAGAAGCGGGGATACATAGTGGAGATAGTGCGAGTTGTCTGCCGCCTTTTAGTATAGATTCTGCTATGCTTGAGCGCATAGAATCTACCACCGCCACAATCGCTCTCAATCTAGGTGTAGTAGGGCTTATGAATGTGCAGTATGCTATCTACCAAGATGAACTCTATCTCATCGAGGTCAATCCTAGGGCTTCACGCACTGTGCCTTTTGTCTCCAAAGCTACAGGGATACCACTAGCTAAAGTCGCCACGCGCGTGATGTGGCAGGGTGATTTGCGCGAGGCTTTGACGTATTATGATAACTTTAGCAATGTCGATTTTTCGGGCGAGATTTTAAAACACAAGCCCCTAAAATCCGTGGCGATCAAAGAATCCATTTTCCCATTCAATAAGCTTAGCGGCGCAGATATGTCGCTAGGTCCAGAGATGAAAAGCACGGGCGAAGTGATGGGAATCTCACAAGATGTGGGTGTGAGCTTTGCTAAATCCCAAATCGCGTGCAAAAATGCTATACCTTCAAGCGGCAAGGTATTCATCTCACTAAGCCAACGCGACAAGCAAGCTGGGTGCGCACTGGCTAAGAAACTTCTCGCGCTTGGTTTTAGCCTCTGTGCCACCGGCGGCACACACAAGGCATTTGCAAATGAGGGCATAGAATCTGAACTCGTGCTAAAAATCTCTGAAGGACGCCCAAATATCACGGATCTGATGACAAACCACGAAATAGCAATGGCAATCAACACAAGCGATAATCGATCGCATAAGGGCGATACGGCACTTATCCGCGCGCAGATTCTAAAAGACAATATCCCTTATTTCACCACGCTTAGCGCGGCAAATATGGTGGTTTTAGCACTAGAGGCGATGGGCGATAAGGATATCAATCAAGCCATTGCATTGCAGGATTTTCTATGATCGCGGGAATTGCAAGCTAGAATCTTAGAAAGACAGCAGATATGGCAACAACCAAAGGAGAGGCAATGCAAGATACGCAAAACACGCAGATCGCGTCCGATAGCACGCACGATGCACAAGATTCACAAAAGAGTTTCGAAGAGCTTGTAGAGCAAGCCCGAGATATCATCGCAAAGCTGGGACAGAGTGACATCACACTCAAAGAAGGCGTAAATCTCTACAAAAGCGGTGTAGCGACCCTGCAGCAAGCCCAAGCAATGTTAGAATCTGCCAAGCTGGAGCTTGAGGAGATTCAAAGACAAGATCTAGGAGCGCGATGATGATACAAGAGGCGATTATCCAACTAGCTCATCGAGAAGATCTAAGTTTTGATCAAGCCCAAGAAGTGATGAATGAGATTATGCGCGGCGAAGCAAGCGCGGTGCAGATGTCAGCATATCTCACTGCACTCGCACTCAAAGGTGAGAGTATCGAGGAGATCACCGCATCGGCTAAGAGTATGCGCGCGCACTGCGTGAAGCTACTGCACAATATGGATGTGCTAGAGATCGTGGGTACAGGGGGCGATGGATCAAATTCCTTTAATATCTCCACGACTGCTGCGATCGTCGTCTCTAGCGCGGGTGTGAGTGTAGCCAAACATGGCAATCGCGCCGCGTCTTCTAAAAGCGGAGCGGCAGATATGCTAGAAGCTCTAGGCGTACAGATCGCCCTCTCACCCGAACAATCCCAAGCCCTCCTGCATAAGATCAATATCTGCTTTTTGTTTGCCCAAAACTATCATGTCTCGATGAAATATGTCGCGCCTATCCGCAAGGAGCTTGGTATCAAGACGATTTTTAATATCCTAGGTCCGCTGTGCAATCCCGCGGGGGCAAATATGGAGCTAATGGGCGTGTATGATGAGAGCCTTGTAGAGCCTTTAGCCAAAGTGATGTGCAATCTAGGTGTCAAGCGCGGTATGGTCGTCTATGGCAAGGATAGGCTTGATGAAATCTCAATGAGCGCGCCCACGAAAGTGTGTGAGATCGATAATGGCAGATTCAGTATGTATGAGATAAGTCCCAAGGATGTGGGCTATGAGTATTGTGCTAAAGACGCGCTCAAAGGTGGGGATGCGATCGAAAATGCACGCATCGCACGAGAGATTCTAAGTGGCAAAGATAGAGGTGCTAAGCGCGAGGCGGTGTGCTTTAATGCTGGAGCGGCACTCTACATCACCAAAAAAGCCTCAAATATCCAAGAAGGTGTGAGAATGGCAGAGAATCTCATCGATGAAGGCACAGCTAGCAGGCAATTAGAGCGCTTCATCACAGAGAGCAACCAATGAATATCCTAGAGCAAATCGCGCAAGATACACAAACGCGTATTACCCACCAAAAAACCCACAGACCACTAGAATCTATACGCGCACAAGCTCTTGCGATGAAGAGTGATAGCGGGCGGTTTGAGAGTGCGTTGCGACAGGAAGGTATGAGTTTTATTTGCGAGGTCAAAAAGGCTTCGCCATCAAAGGGCGTGATCACAGAGGACTTTGACCCCGTGCGTATCGCGCTAGCATATCAAGAAGCGGGCGCTACGTGTATCTCATGCCTTACCGAGCCCAAGTATTTTTTGGGAAGCGATAAATATTTAGAGGCGATAGCCAAACGCGTGAATCTACCCGTATTGCGCAAAGATTTTGTGATCGATCCTTATATGATTTATGAGGCGAAGATTCTTGGGGCGCACGCTGTGCTGCTGATTTGCGCGATTTTGGAGCACTCACAGCTACAAGAATACCAAGAGATCGCCCAAAGCCTCGGATTATGTGTGCTAGTGGAGGTGCATGATGAGGAGGATTTGCAAAAGGCTTTAGATTCTAAAGCGCGTATCATTGGGATAAATAATCGAGATTTGCGCGATTTTAGCGTGGATATTCACACAAGCACAAGGCTTGCTGCACTTATCCCCGATGAGGTCGTGCGCGTGAGTGAGAGCGGCATACAGGGTGCGCAAGAAGTGCAAATGCTAGAATCTAGTGGCTTTGAGGCAATACTCGTGGGAGAGAGCCTAATGAGAGCAGCGGATAAACGCGTGGCATTGCGGGTATTGCGAGGTGATAAAGAGCGATGAAAGTCAAGACCTGTGGGCTATTTCGCCAAGAGGACATCGTCTTTGCTAATGTGTTGCAGCCTGACTTTGTGGGTTTTGTCTTCGCTCCGAGTAGGCGACAAATCGATATTGCTATGGCACAGAAGCTTAAAGAGGCGCTGCTAGATTCTATCCAAGCGGTGGGGGTGTTTGTCAATGCTCCTAAGGAGGAGATCGCACAAATTGCACGTCTAAAAGTTATCGATATGATCCAGCTGCATGGCGATGAGAGCGAGGAATATATCAGTGAGCTCAAAGTCCTGTGTGACTTACCCATCATCAAGGCTGTGTGTGTGCGCAGTGCGCGGGATTTAGGTGTGGTAAATGGTGCGGATTATATGCTCTATGATGCCCTAAATGCAGGAAGTGGTATGCGCTTTGATTGGGGGCTTTTGGAGGGATTTTGTGCTAAGAAGCCCTATTTTTTAGCAGGAGGGATCAATGCGCAAAATCTCGCGCAGGCTATGAGGCTAGATTCATACGCGATTGATGTTTCAAGCGGGATAGAATCTCATGGATTTAAGGATTTTGAGAAAATGGCGCATATCATACGGACAGTTAGGGCATTTCCGAGTGTTGATGAGAATCTAAGCAATGAGGAGAAAAGATGAATAAGGCGTATTTTGGGGAGTTTGGTGGGCAGTTCGTGCCTGAAGTGCTGATGCAGGCTCTGCTGGATTTGGAGGCAGCATACGCGCATTATAAGTGCGATGAGGGCTTTGTGTGTGAGCTAAAGACCTTGCTACAAGAATATGTCAATCGTCCTTCACCGCTGTATTTTGCTAAGGCAATGAGTGAGAACCTGGGCGGAGCAAAAATCTATCTCAAGCGTGAGGATCTCAACCACACCGGCTCACATAAGATTAACAACGCACTAGGACAGGCGCTACTTGCTAAAAAAATGGGGAAAACGCGTCTCATAGCCGAGACGGGTGCGGGACAGCATGGCGTGGCTACCGCGACAGCCGCGGCACTCCTTGGTATGGAGTGTGAGATATTTATGGGCGCGGAGGATACACAGCGCCAAGCACTCAATGTCTATCGTATGAATCTCCTAGGTGCGAAAGTCAATGCCATAGAGAGCGGCACAGCAACACTCAAAGACGCCGTATCTGAAACACTCAAAGAATGGACGCGTCGCATCACTGATACACACTATGTGCTTGGTTCGGTGATGGGTCCGCACCCATTCCCCACGATCGTGCGGGATTTCCAAGCCATCATCTCACAAGAAATAAAAGAGCAGATTCTCCTAGCCCAGGGGCGACTGCCTGATATGGTCATCGCGTGCGTGGGTGGAGGCTCTAACGCAATCGGAGCGTTTTATCATTTCTTAGCGGATTCACAAGTCGCGCTTGTGGGGTGTGAGGGTGCGGGTGAGGGCATAGATACGCCTAGGAGTGCGGCGACATTGAGTGTAGGCAAAGTGGGGATTTTCCATGGTATGAAGTCATATTTTTGTCAAAATAACTATGGGCAAATCGCGCCGGTGCATTGTATCTCGGCGGGATTAGACTATCCGGGGATAGGACCAGAGCACGCGTATTTGCGAGATAGTGGGCGCGCTAGCTATGTGCCTATCACAGATGTGGAGGCAGTGGAGGCATTTGAATACTTGACGAAGCTAGAGGGGATCATACCAGCGATTGAGAGTGCGCACGCGCTAGCATATGCGCGCAAGGTAGCGCCAACTATGCCAAAGGATAGTATCATCGTGGTGAATCTCTCTGGCAGAGGCGATAAAGACTGCGCGGCAATGGCGCGATATAGAGGAGTGGCAATCGATGAATGAGATTTTTAAGGACAATAAGGCATTTATCCCTTTTATCACTTGTGGTTATCCAAGCCTAGAGGTGAGTGAGGAGATCATCTACGCACTAGCAGATAATGGCGCGGATCTCATCGAGCTTGGCATTCCTTTCTCTGATCCTGTGGCAGAGGGGGCTGTGATCCAAAAAGCAAGCGAGGAAGCACTCAAAAATGGTGTGAGCACAGAGGCGGTGTTTGAGATGGTGGCGCGCGTGCGCAAGAGAAGCGATGTAGCGCTGGCATTTATGACTTATGCTAATGTCGTGTTTTCGTATGGGAGCAGAGAGTTTATGCAAAAGGCACAGGATCTGGGAATAGTCGCGCTGCTGCTGCCTGATGTGCCCTTTGAGGAGAAGGGGGAGTTTGAGGCGGTGTGTGAGGAGCATGGCATACAGCTTATTTCCTTTGTCGCGCCTACTTCGCAACAGAGACTGGAGCGGATCATCAAAGAGGCACGGGGTTTTGTGTATTGCGTGTCTTCGTTTGGGGTTACGGGCGTGCGTGAGAATATCAGTGCAGATGTGGAAGCGATGGTGGATTCTATCAAGCGTATTCGCGATATACCGGTGGCTGTGGGGTTTGGGATCTCTAACCCCGAGCAGGCGAGATCAATCAGCCAATATGCCGATGGCGTGGTAGTAGGAAGTGCTATCGTCAAACTCTGCGCGCAATATGGCAAGGATGCTCCCAAGCACATCGGTGAGTATACTCGCACGATGAAAGAGGCGATGAAGCGATAGGATATAACTGTTTTAATACAAATTTTGCCATAGCAAAACTTGTGAATCGCCTGCGGAGAGTAAATCTCCGCTCACTCTGCTTACGCGCTCATACACAATCTTGGGCAAGATTGTGTAATTTTAGATTCTCTCTTTCCTCATTTCTTAGATTCTAAGCCACTGATCTATCCTGCGAGGTTTGTCCCTATAAAGTCTCGCTCTAATTCCTTGCAGCACTCAAATACGCTAAAGCCCCCCGCTGCTGGGTCGCATACCAAATCGCCCTTGTTGGTGCAAGATTCTATCAGGAGTTTTTGCAAGCCTTTGGGTTTGCTGTGGGGGTGGCATTTTAGCTCTTCTTGAGGTATTTTCTCACAATGCACATCGCGGATAGTGTGGAGCTTCCAAGTGCCTTTTGCTTTTATAGGCTTTTTTTGTAAAATGAGTAAGTATTCGCTTTGTCTTCTTGTGCGATAACCCATGCCCATTCTGCCCTTATCCCAAGTGATTAAATCCACGATTTGCAAAAGTGTAGAATCTAGCCACACCCCCACGCCCTCACAAAGATGAAATTTATCAATCCACAGCATAAGATAGCAGCTAGGTTTAAGCACACGATTAATCTCGGTTATAAAGCTTTTTATGCTTTCTTCGCTCATTTGGATTAAAGCACTTCTACCTTTTTGTCGCTCTCCCTCATTGCCATAACGCATTTTATCTAGCACACCGCGATATTGCGGGTCAAAAAAACATAAATCAATGCTTGCAGATTCTAAGCTTTTAAGTAGCGTTAATCCGTTTATGGTGAGTTTGGTATTTTTGGTGATTTTCACTTATTTTCCTTTTTGTGTTGCAATTTTTGGGAAATCTTTGAGGTTATATCTTGAATCTTGAGCAATTCATCAAGCACGAAGTCAAGATTTCTCTCACAAACTCGTTTTCTTTCTCTATCAATATGCTCTTTGCAGATTCCCAATATTTGACAAAACTCTGTACCACTCATTGCCTGTTCTTCAGTAATATGTGATTTAAATCCGCTCACAATTTTTGCTTTATCGCTCTGATTAAACATACACACCTTAATTTCTGATGTCCAAGGATATGGCAGTTTATTTGCCAAAGCATTGGAGTATGTTGTGAGATTAGATACCTCGCCTTGAGATTTTTTGGTATCAAAATTATCGCCATCTTTGAGTTCGATAACTAGACATTTTTTCTTTATAGAATCTACAATAATATAGTCTGGCTCTATGGCTTTTTTGAGATTTAAATAGTGTGTGATATAGTCTTTGATTATTTTTTTGCTAAGTAAAAATATGCCACGCTTAAGTGTATTAGTAAAAATATCTGGTATCTCCTGTGGTGCTAAGAGCGGAGCAACTTGAATGATATAGTTTTCTAAAAACGAACCAGCACTGATAGAAGTGGCGTGGATTCTGCTTATTAATGCTCCAAGCCCACTATTACCAAGTAATCTTGAGTAAGCCCCATCTTTACGACCTTCTTTGCTTTTTTCTATAAGGAGTTTATCAACTATTTTCGAGAGTTCTTGTACCATTGCAGCACCTGTAAAACCTTAGTGATGTGCAGAAGAGTGGCGGAACGGACGGGGCTCGAACCCGCGACCCCCTGCGTGACAGGCAGGTATTCTAACCAACTGAACTACCGCTCCACCATGAGAGATAAAAGTGGTGGTCGCTATAAGACTCGAACTTATGACATCCACCTTGTAAGGGTGGCGCTCTACCAACTGAGCTAAGCGACCCAAGAAAATAAAAGTGGTGACCCCTAGGGGATTCGAACCCCTGTAGCCACCGTGAAAGGGTGGTATCCTAACCGTTAGATGAAGGGGCCACTTTTATTTGAGGTAAAATCTGATTGATTTCGTGGTGACCCGTGTTGGATTCGAACCAACGGCCCATTCCTTAAAAGGGAATTGCTCTACCAGCTGAGCTAACGGGTCTTCTTTGTCAGCCCTCACACCTTCTGCAAAAAAGCGAAATTATAGTCATTTTGCTTGTGTTTGTCAAGAGATATACCCTTAAGTTTATGTATTTTTGCGCAAAAGCCCTGCTTCATACAAAAACCTCGATGGCTCATACTCGATGCCTTTAAGCGCGTCTCTTTTAGCATAAGAGAGCACGAGATTTTCCTTAGCACGCGTGATCGCGACATACATCAACCTCCTCTCTTCTTCCAAGCTCCCGCCCTTATTCATCAGCTTCAGATTTGGAAATCTCCCGTCCATCAGATCCACTATATACACATCACGAAACTCCAATCCCTTGCTGGCATGCACGCTTAGCAGATTCACACCGCTCCCCTCATTTGCTTCGCTTGAGCCAAGTATCATCGCATTCAAAAACTTTCCTACCTCCTGATAGTTGCACGCCAAATCCCCTAGCAACGATACCTTGCGCTGTATAGAATCCTTAGCTTTCTGCAAACGATCAGCATCTACACTACCATCTTTATTTTTAGCGCGCGCGTGAGTGAGATTATCTGCGATATCCTTAAAAAACTCACTATGCACAATTCGCGCGATAAGGTCCTTGGGTTTTTTAAGTCCTCTTATCTCACTAAGCATAACAAAAAATCTATCCAAAAACTGCGCACCTTTAACATTGAGCTTAGGGTGCTCTAGGATCGGATGTGAGGCAAATCTCTTAGAAATATGCTCATCAAAGCGGTTTTGCGCCTGCAGTGCAAAAAAATCATCAAACAACCCAAGCTCTGTATTTTTTGCCCGCTGTTCATAAGGACGCACATTAGAATCCGGACTAAAAAGCCCTCTAAGTGCCACACCATCGCCAAGCCGCAGGAGAGATTCATAGATATCTTTTGCCATCGCATTGCCTATACCCTTGCCATAGCCTAAGATATGAATGTATGCCATCATATCGCGCGGGTAGGTGGCGATGGCGCAAATATCCAGTACGACATTGACCTCCTTGCTGTCAAAAAAGCTCGCGCTACCTCTACGCTTGCATGAAATCCCAAGTTCGCGCAACGATGCCTCTAAGCCGTCCGCGCTTGCATTATTGCGGAAAATAATCGCAATATCCTCATGCCTATAATTGCTTAGCGCGATATGTTTGGCAATCCCCTGATACTGCGCAAACAGCTCATCAAACCCTAGCAGCTTAGGTGCTGGGAATGCACCCTCCTTGATTACTTCTAGATTTTTGGGGTAGATTCTGGGATTGTGCCTGATGATCGTATCTGCTAGGGATAGAATCTCTGCTGAAGAGCGATAGTTCTTGCTTAGGCTAAAGACCTGCGCATCTGGATATTTATCCACAAAACTCCCGATGATCCCGATATCCGCACCATTAAACGCATAAATACTCTGATCATAATCCCCCACACAAAAGAGACTTTTTGGCTGCAGTGCTTGTAGGATAGAATCTTGCAGAGGATTGGTGTCTTGATACTCATCACACAGCACTTCATCAAAGCCCAGCGCATTGCGCACAATCTCGCGTCGAAACAGCAGGAGCAAATCATTATAATCCGCGTAATTATGGTAGCGTTTGAGCTCATCAAACTCCGCTAATACATCTTCGTAGATTTTGACATAAGGGGCTTGCGCGGGGATTTTTTGGCAGATCCATTCGCCAAAGCTTTGGTTTAAGCCACTATTGAGATAGAGCGAGTAGCTGTCATAGAGGTATTGTGAAGAATACACCGCCGCCGAGGTGCGCTCGCTAAAGACGCGTTTGTCAAAAAGGCTCTTAAAGAGGATTTTTAGCTCCTTTGGTTGTTTAAGTGTGATGTGTAAATGCTCCTTTAAGTAGCGATATGCCACCGCATGAAAGGTGCCAGATTCTATCTCTCCCGCGACTTTGGGGCTAAAAAACCGCCCCACGCGCTCAATCATCTCCGCACTTGCTTTATTAGTAAAGGTTAGGAGCAAAATCTGCTTTGGGTGCGTGCCGTTTTGGAGCAAAAATGCTATGCGCCCTACGATCGTGGAAGTCTTGCCCGTGCCTGCGGAAGCAATGATGAGATTATAACCCCGCTTAGCAGTCGCAGCGCGGTATTGTTCTTGATTAAGGCGGGAGAGGGGCATTAAGGACTATTTGGCAAGAGACTCTAAAAGCTCTTTAGGCAAAAAGGCTTTGATAGGCTGGGTAATCCCAAGCTCGGGATACTCTCGGATATCAAGGCTTACTTGTGCGACATATTTTTTAGTGGGATTAAACACAAAGGGCGAGGAGAAGCCCACTTCAGAATCTTGCACGGGAGTTTGCAGCACAAGCGGGCAATACACCTCGACTTGATCGCGCCCTTCTTCAAGCTCTAGCAAAATCTGCAAGGCAGTGGGAATAGTGAAGTTGTATTGCTTAAGTAACACATAGGGATTGATGAGAGTCATCTCAAACGCACCATCTACAGCCTTTAGTCGCGCAAAGGTCTCATCGATACTTTCAAGCTCCACGCTTAGGACATCCTCAAAGCCCAAAATCGGCGATTTGACTTCATACACCATACAATCTCCTTAGAAGTTTGTTATAATTCTCGCGCCAAATTATACAACCAAAGAAATAAGGGTGCTCTTATGCAAGAAAAAAAAGCCTACAATCCACAAGCTATAGAATCTAAAATCTATGAAATATGCCAAGAACGCGGGTATTTTGAAGTCGATAGGAGTAAGCAAAAAAACTTCTGTATCATGATGCCTCCACCAAATGTCACAGGTGTGCTACACATCGGACACGCGCTCACCTTTAGTCTCCAAGACATCATCACACGATACAAGCGAATGGATGGCTATGCGACACTCTATCAGCCCGGTATGGATCACGCCGGCATCGCCACACAAAACATCGTCGAAAAACAACTCCTCGCTCAAGGCATAAGCAAAGAGAGTATCGGACGCGAGGCATTTATCCAAAAAGTCTGGGAATGGAAAGAAGAATCCGGAGGCAAGATCTTAAACCAAATGCGCAAACTAGGCATTTCACCGGCATGGAGCAGACTGCGATTTACCATGGACGAAGGACTCAAAAACGCTGTGAAAAAGGCATTTGTGCAATGGTATGAGCAAGGGCTCATCGTGCAAGATTCGTATATGATCAATTGGTGCACGCACGATGGCGCGCTGAGCGATATCGAGGTAGAATACAAGCAAAATGATGGCTTTTTGTATCACATCAAATATCCCATCAAAGATTCACAAGAATCCCTCATTGTCGCCACCACACGCCCTGAGACATTTTTTGGCGATACGGCGGTGATGGTGCATCCTGATGATGAGCGCTACAAACACCTCATAGGCAAGAGTATCCTGCTGCCATTGCTGGGTCGCGAGATCCCTATCATCGCAGATTCACATGTAGATATGGGCTTTGGGACAGGCTGTGTGAAAGTAACGCCCGCACATGATATAAACGACTATGAAGTGGGCAAACGCCACGATCTCCCCTCACTTGTGATTTTTGACGAAAAAGGGATCTTAAACCACCTTACCGGGGAGTTTGCGGGGCTAGAGCGATTGCAAGCGCGCGAGCAAATCGTCTCAAAACTCAAACAAGAGGGCTATATCCACTCTATAGAATCTTACACAAACCAAGTGGGCGTGTGCTACCGCTGTGGCAATATCATCGAGCCCTACATCTCTAAACAATGGTTTGTGCGCAAAGAAGTCGCCATAAAAGCCATAGAGCGCGTGAATGCCGGTGAGGCGAAGTTTTTCCCCACACAATGGCTTAATAACTACAACGCGTGGATGCGCGATCTGCGCCCGTGGTGTATCAGTCGGCAATTATGGTGGGGGCATAGAATCCCTGTGTGGTATTGTGCATGTGGCGAGAAGGTCGCAAGCCAACACGATTACCCCATCTGCCCCAAATGCCACGCCACCATCACTACACAAGATGATGATGTGCTTGATACATGGTTTAGCTCTGCGCTGTGGGCATTTAGCACGCTTGGCTGGGGCAATGTGATCGATGGAGATGACGCCCAAGATTCACAGAATCTAGGCAATGCCAAAGATTCACATATTCCACAGAATCTAGAGAACACACTAGATTCGCACGCACTCTATCACGCCGATGATCTACAGAGATTCTATCCCAACTCCTTGCTTATCACGGGCTTTGATATTTTATTTTTTTGGGTGGCGCGTATGCTCCTAGCTGGAGAATCTCTGCTAGGCAAGCTGCCCTTTAGCGACATCTATCTACATGCTCTTGTGCGCGATGAAAAAGGCGATAAAATGAGCAAATCCAAGGGCAATGTGATCGATCCGCTTGAAATCATAGAACGCTATGGTGCAGACTCTGTGCGTTTCACTCTAGCAAGCCTATGCGCGCAAGGAAGAGATATCAAGCTCTCTTATTCCCAGCTCGAACTAGGCAAGAACTTTGCTAATAAAATCTACAATGCCGCGCAATTCCTCCTGATGTATGCCGCCCAGATCTCGCCTAAGTCTCCATACTTCCGCGATGAGCTAGATTCTGTATCATTCCAAACCCCGCTTGGGCTCTATATGCGCTCACGCCTTGGTTTTGCGACCAAGCAACTCCGCCACGCGCTTGATCATTATCGTTTCAACGACGCCACAAATGTGCTTTATCACTTTTTGTGGAATGAATTTTGTGATTGGGGGATTGAGCTTGCCAAGGCACAAAAAGAGGCAATTTTTGAACTAGGTGTAGTGTTTAGAGAATCTCTTAAACTCTTGCACCCTTTTATGCCATTTATCAGTGAGGATTTGTGGCACGCGCTTAGTGGCACGAAACTAGAAAATAGCCCATCGATTATGATTGTGGACTTCCCCACATACCAATGCCAAGATAAAGACATAGAGCAAGAGTTTGCAATTATCAAAGACTGCATCACCTCTCTGCGCCGTATCAAGGCGACCCTAGAGCTTGGCAACGCGCCGATTGGACAGGCTTTTGTTCGCTGTAATGCGCCTGTGAATCCCGACTTGCTCAAGATTTTTGTGAGCAAACTTGCTAAGGTTGAAACTCTCACGATCTTAGATTCTGCAAGCCCTAACCCCGCGAAATGTATAAGCGATGTGGGCGAGATGGCACAGAGTTTTGTGGCATTAAGCGGGATTGATGTGAGCAGCATCATCACACGCCTGCGATCCCAAGAGAACAAACTCCAAAAAGAGATCGCCAAACTAAGCGCTATGCTTGAAAATCCAAACTTTGTCAAAAACGCACCTGCCCAAGTCCTAGAACAAAACCGCACGGCACTAGAGAATGCGCAAAACAAGCTCCAAAAAGTCCAAAACGAGCTGACAATACTACAAAGGAGCTAATATGCTAAAGCATACAAGATGGAAGCTTTTTGCACTTTTATTTATCATTGTGTTTTGTGTAGCAATCGCGATTTTGTTTTGGATCAACACACCGCATAACGCCACACCAAACAAATACATCACGCTCACACAAGCCTACCTGAATCTGCGCAATGCAAATATGAGTGAATCTAAGGGCATAGATTCACCCACTGCCTTAAACCAAAATACAACACAAGCAGATACTAGAAATTTTGAGCAAAATCCCGACCAAAATCCCGCTATGGAGGACGCCCTCGCCCTTATTCAGCGCGCTAGAGCCTCGGGCTATGAGCTTATAGATTCACACACGCTTGCGCGCAATCTTGATTCTTACATCATCATCGCCACATTGCCGCGCGGGATTTATAATCTCGGACTCATTCCGGGCGCTAAGCATTTTGGCTTTGCCAAAAGCCCAAGTGGGCAAGAAATAGGCAAGACAGACCAATGGACTCAAGACGCACTCAATCGATCACAGCAGGAATTTATAGAGTTTTTGGGAGCGCAAAAAGACGCGAAGATTCTCTTTTATGATGAGGGCGATGATATTTTCGCACCTGTAGGGAGTGCGCACACAGCGCTTTTATGGGCAAAGAGTCTGGGCTATACCAACCTCTATCGCCTCGTGGGTGGGTTTGGCGCGTGGAAGGCTCTAGGCAATCCTATCAGCACGCAAAAGCCCCACTGCTGTGAGGCAGAGCGATGATCGCTATCACAGGGGGTGGCACAGGCGGACACTTAGCCATCGCAAAAGCCCTCGCACAGGAGCTTAACGAGCGGCAAATCCCCTGTATCTACATCGGCTCGCTGATGGGGCAGGATCGGATGTGGTTTGAGTATAGCGATTTGTTTAGTGCGGTGTATTTTTTGAATAGCACCGGTGTGGTCAATAAGCGCGGTTTAGCCAAGCTTGCCGCATTATACAGAATCTACAAAGCCATGCGTGAGTGTAGGAGGCTCTTTGTGTGTCACGGCGTGCGCGCAGTCATCAGCGTGGGGGGCTTTAGCGCGGCGGGGGCTTCGCTAGCAACTTTGGGAAGTCCTACCAAGCTCTTTATCCATGAGCAAAATGCCATCAGCGGCGCACTCAACAAGATTCTATCACCCTTTGCCACGCAAGTTTTTGGCTCGTTTGCATTCCCAAGCAAGCATTTCTATCGCTGTGATTACCCTGTGCGTGCGGAATTTTTTGCCAAAGCCCGCACGCGCACAGAGATTCGCACGATACTCTTTTTGGGCGGATCACAAGGTGCTAGGGCGATCAATGACCTTGCTATCGCACTTGCGCCCAGCCTCTTGGAGCGGGGCTATCGCGTGATTCACCAATGCGGTGCGCGCGATGAAGAGCGCGTGAGAGAATCTTATGCGCACAGCGGTATTTTGGAGCGTTTGGAGCTTTTTGCCTTTAGTCCCACGCTCATTGAGTTTTTAGCCCAAAGTGATGTGTGTATCAGCCGCGCGGGGGCTGGAAGCGTGTGGGAAAACTGCGCCAATGGCTTGCCCTGCTTTTTTGTCCCCTATCCTTTCGCCGCCAAGGATCATCAATACTACAATGCCCTAGAGTTCGTCAATGCCAACCTCGCGCAAATGTGCAGAGAATCTAGTCTAGATTCAGAGCAGATTTTGGCGTTTTTGGACACGCTCACGCCTCGTATCGCTCAAGTCTCACAGACCCTGCAGCACAAAATCTCGCCCGATGGCGCGAAGACAATCATCTCACGCGTGCTAGAGTGCATGTCTTAGCATCTATTTTGGGTGAGCGGATAAAAACTCTTAAGCCTTCCCTCACCTCGACGATGCCTTAAGGGGTGCTCTGCATGGGATAATATTATAGGCAAGCCAAGTGTAGAATCTAAGGGGATTTAGAATCTACGCTCATTGAGAATCTATCAAAATCTTAAGATTCAAAAACTTAGAACCTAAAACAATTACAAAATCTTGCCAAAGAGCGAAGTGTATGTTCGCATAAGTGGAGCGAGGGGCGATTTGCTCCCTCTGAAGCGATACATAATTTTGCCAAAAAGAAAAACTTGCATCAAAATAATAAAATCCTAAAACTTCTTGTTCTTCGTATCCTCTAGGATCGCGTTTGCGCTAGATTCTACGCGTTTTGTGATCTCATTGGTGTGGTTGGCGATCTCAACATTTTCTTGTGTGAGTGTCTCTAGCTGGGCAATCGCCTCATTTATCTGACGCAATCCATCGGTCTGCTCCTTGATTGTCTCGCTCATATCGCTAGCACTTTGCACCAAGAGATTCACATTTGCCTCGACTTCGCTTAAGCTTTTGGTGGTTTTTTCAGCGAGTTTTCGCACTTCATCTGCCACTACGGCAAACCCTCTGCCATGCTCACCCGCACGCGCTGCCTCTATCGCGGCATTGAGTGCTAGGAGGTTGGTCTGATCGGCGATGTCTTTGATAACACTTGTGATATGTTTGATATCCTCTGCCTGTCTGCTTGTTTCAGAGGTTTTTTCACTTGTGTTTTGCATAGCGGCGTTGATCTGTTCTAGGGCTGCGGCACTTTGCTCTAGCGACGCAGCTTGGGTGTGGCTTCCGCTTAGGAGCTTTTGCATAGTATCTTTGAGCTCTTGAGATTGCACACTTAGGTCGTTAGCAAAATCCGCAGAAGTCTTTAACATAGCGCTGATAGAATCCCCCAACGTATTGATACTCTGTTCTAGTCCCATCGGATCTTGCACCCTTGGCGTGAAGTCGTTGCGCTCATAGGCGTTAAACACCTCTGCTGCATCGGCGAGATTATCCCCCACAAGCTGGTGGAGTGCCCCGCTCATTTCATTGAGCGAATCTTTAAGTTTGTTGGTTTGGGGATTGCTACTTTTTTGCGTGGCGATCTTGCCAAACCGCCCTTGTTTAGCCTCCTGCACGATTTCATCGATCTCTTGCACGAGTTTAGAATCTTGCGCAAGATTTTCTTTGGTGCGATCGATATTTTGATTGATCACGTTCGCCATCGCACCAAACTCATCGCGCGAGTGTATCGCGATAGGGCTTAGGGCATCACTCTTGTGATTGAGGAAGTCAAAAAACTGGCTTAGCCCCTTTTGGATCACGCCTAAGGGTTTAAGTGAATGGCTCACCACCACATAGAGGATCGCTAAGATGACGATCACAAAAATCAGAGAAAACACAATCTGTGAGAACAACAGATCGTTGAGAGTTTCATTGTAGTCGCTTTGGGAGTTTGAGGTGCATACGACCCAATCTAGCTCATTGCGCATACACACCGAGACTCTTTTATCACCATACATCTCATAATGGATAAGATCCGTGGGCTGGTGAGTGCCCTGCGATTGCTTATCTATCGCATTGACAGCATCAAGAGAGAGATTGACGATGCGCATAATCTCTTTGTCTTGAGACATCACAAGCTCTGGGTGGGAGTGTGAGATGATGTTATGCTGCCCATCAAGGATAAAAAACGACGCGCTCTTAGAGGAGCTGGCTTGGGATTTGGCGATCTGGACTTGGAGCTCATCAAGATAGATCTCTGCTGCCACGATGAGGGCGAGATTGCCATTGATATACACTGGCACAGAAATAGCGATAGCCATATGTCCGCCCCCACCCACTTCTTGATACACATCAGATAAGACAGTGCGTTTGTTTTCTTTAACAGATTTAAACCACGCTCGTGAGCGCGCATCGTAGTTGTCCTTTTTGGGTGTGAGTAGATAGCCATTTTTGTGTGCCACATCCACGGCAAACATCGAACCATCACTCTCCCAGCCAGCAAAGAGCACCGCGACATCAGTGTAGCTGTAGAGCTCTTGTATGAGCGTGGAGATTTTCTCATACGATACATCGCCGCTAGCTTCCACTTCCTTAGCGAGATTTTCGATAAACTTGATCTTGGTATCAAAAAACTCCGAAATCAAATGCGTGCTATTGCGGGTAGAATCTTGCTTACTAGAGACGATGTTTGTGAATACATCTTTCTTTGAACTGTGATAGTTAAATGCGATAAAAACGCCAAAACCAATTAACAAAAAAAAACAATATTGAAGAGATTGATCTTCTTAGCCACACCCATTGCGAGCTCCTTGTGCGATGATTTGTAGATTTGCGCGTATTCTCGGTAGGGTGTGCAAGCTAAAATCCTCTAAAGACTCAAAGTCTCTATATGGAATCTATGATAATCTTTAGGGAATCTTGCACGAGATTTGTGGATAAGCAGATGTGAAAAAGCAACACTCCATATCCCACATTAGGAAGATCTTAGGGGGTGTCCTGCGCATCTTGAATCTCTCTAAAAGAATAGAATCTAAGCTGATATAAGAGCGATATTTATAGAATCTAGCGCATATACAAGCTTTTAGTATCTACGATCTTTAGATTCTATAACATTGACGATAGTTCTCTATATCTTAGCAGACTTTAGATTCGCTTCTTTCAAAAGTCCTATCCACAGAATCAACCCCCTACATCACACCACAACATTAGCCCCCGCAAACCATTTCAAACTTAATAACGCAAAGGTAATTGTGATGAGACTTGTGAAACTGCGTGCTCCTGTTGTATAACTCTAACCTTAGATAATTATTAAATAAATACCATAGCTTCTTTGGATTTTGTGCATCACTCTAGGAGCCACACCCCCTTAGGTGAGCACCTATGGAATTGCCCACTAGAGAATGTTGCCTCAGGCTTTGGTGGTATTTTTGAGCCATTTTTTGTAGAACTTATCCACCTTGTGGGTTTTAAGTGCTAGGATCTCTGGCACTTCATAAGGGTGGTGATGACGCAAAAATCTCCGCACTTTTTTATACAACTTCTTGCGTGTTTTGATGGTGATGAGCACTTCGGATTCTACGCAGAGTTTGCCCTGCCATTGGTAGTGGCTTTTGATCTTTTGGGCTTGCACGCAAGCAGCTAAATGCCGATTACAAAGCCATTTAGCAAGTCTTTTTGCTTGCTTTTTGCTCGGCGCGGTGGTGTAGATGAGTAGTGGCATATCACTCCTTTGGTGCGTATTTCTCTATATCAATAGTTTTGATAACCCTTGCTGGTATCCCGCCTACAATCGTATTTGGTGGCACATCTTTGGTTACCACCGCATTTGCCCCCACGATAGAGTTCTCGCCTATACGCACACCCGGGCAGATAGTCGCCGCCACGCCTATCCACACGCGTTTTTCTATGTGTATGGGCTCACAAATCGTGGTGGGGCGATTATAGGGATTAATATCGTGATTAATCGTGATGAGATTGACTTTAGGGGCGATAAACACCTCATCATCGATATAGATTCCACCTCTATCCATAAAGGTGCAAGCAGAATTGACAAAGACATTTTTGCCAAAATGGATATTACGACCAAAGTCTGTGTAAAAAGGCGGGATAAGCCAGAGGCTAGGATCTATCGCTCTCCCTGTGATTTGTGAGAGGAAATCCCGCACCTCTCCTTCGCTATATACACCACTATTAAGCCTTGCGACTATCCTTTGGGTTTGTTTAATAACTTCTATGATTGGGGCTACTTCTGGATCTCTGCCATCTAGCGGCATTCCTGCTAAATCTTTTTCAAAAACATTCATGATTTGCTCCTATGTGTATAACTTTTGGTAGTGATAATCTTCTCTTATATATCAATCTTTAGGTGCTTTATCGTCCCCCTCATTATGAGAATCTTTAAAATCTTCATAACAATGCGTGGTGGGATTACATTTTTTATACTGCTTACTTTGCGGATTAAATCCATCGAGATTTTTTGCAAGCATCTCATCATACACGCCAATCTTATAATCCAGTGTCTCTAGCACCGCCTTTAGCTCATCGATATTATCTGCCACGATTTCACGTTGCCTAGCAATGATGTCCCGTCGCTCTTGTGCCGTCTCATCGCCCTTGTTAGCGAGGTTTATGTAGTGCTTGATGGTGGGGATATCCATTTGGGATTTGCGAAACCAATTGATCCATCGCACCCACTCCACATCGCGTTCGCTAAAATATTTGACTTGATTGTCGTCTTTCTCCACAAATGGAAACAAGCCCTTCTTCGCCCAAAACCGCAGTGTGTGCGAAGATACACCGGTCTTTTTTTCCACTTCGATGATAGTGTATGCCATTGCTAACCTCCTTAGATTCTAAAATTTTGATAATTATAAAAGATGAGAGCTACTCTAAGTCAAGAGGATTTTCATAATTTTTGCAAAATCTATATTGTCATTGCAAGTTTTGCTGGTGCGAAACTTGTGTATCACTTCAGAGGGAGTAAATCCCTCTTTGCTCTGCTTACGCGTTCATACAGCAGATTTTGAGAATCTAAGGTTGTATTTTGGTGTCGCCACCTCATTAAGGCGTTTTGGGCTAACACATTGTCTATAAACCGAACTAGATTCTAAAAATCCAAGCAGCTAGATTCAAATAATGCGCGATCGCAAAAGTAGAGCAAGGCTGGATTTACCCAGCCAAATAATAAAGCAGAAACGAAGTCCTTGCGGCGAAATAAGAATCAAGCCTTAGTCCCCACAAAAACTACTGCCTCCGTATCCAAATGCTTCCGCCCGTGTTTTTTTGACCAAGAGGCAGGGCTTTGGCAAATTCATCGGGATAGAGATAATTGAGACAGGTGTTGAAAAACACAATCTTAAAATCCGTGTTGTATTGCAAAAATGCGCGTAAGATATAGGCTTCATTCCATGAGCGTTTTTCCTCCAACCAATCCCTAGGATAGCTAAATGGATAAAAAATATCATGCAAATGCACATACACCCCACATTTAAGCCTTGGTAAAATCTCAAAAAACAAACGATTGACATCAGAATTGACCTTGCTTACATGGGTAGAATCAATAAAAAGAATGTCATTAGATTCTAAGCTATCAAACAGCGTGAGTGGCACTTCTTGGAGACGTTGTCGGTGGAGATTGAGGTTGGCAAATTCTTGCGGGGAAAAAATCCGTGCTAAGA
Organism: uncultured Helicobacter sp.; assembly: GCA_944325775.1. Lineage (GTDB taxonomy): Bacteria > Campylobacterota > Campylobacteria > Campylobacterales > Helicobacteraceae > Helicobacter_F. The sequence goes on along the minus strand of CALVBL010000011.1, from coordinate 22,638 downwards.
CCTTTGGATATGGCTCTATATGCGTGATATGGATACTATCTTGTAATTGCCCCCCCCCCGGTTGTCATCTGACTTGGGTTGTTGCCTAATTTGAAAAACATATCATTGACATCATGCATGAGCGCAGAGCTAAAGCCACTTCCCACCTCTATGATGCGCTTTGGAGCGAGGTGTCGTATCATAGAATACAAGCAGATTCCATCGCTGTGGCAGTAGGTGTTGTTATCAAAATAATAGCGCATATTGGGCTGCTTGGTGTCTTTGAAAGGCATTTGTGCATATAATCGCTCAAAAATCCCAAGAAGCTTGCGCTGCTCTTGAAGGTGTAGCTCTATACCATGAAGTGAATCTGGATCATAGCTCGTGCGCTCTATACCCTCTTTGATTTCAAAGTCATTGGCAATAGGTGAGTAGAAATGCCCGCTTGGCACAAAATCAAGCTGTCCAAAAATCTGCTGCAGTTTGCGATAAGGTTTGCGCAACGCATTCTTTAAGTATGTTGTCATTATAAGCTCCTTAGGCTAGATTCTAGTTTTGAAGTATAGCATTATTTCCTGAGTTTTTCCCACTCATACGCACTCTTGATAATATAAGCAAGATCATCAAAGCGCGGTTTCCAGTCTGTGAGTGCGCAAATCTTAGCATTATCTGCGATGAGGATAGCCGGATCCCCTGCCCTGCGCGCTGCATCTACTACCCTAAAATCCACGCCACTCACCCTTTTGACCATCTCTATAACCTCAAGTACGCTGTAGCCTCGCCCATAACCAACATTGAAAATCTCACTTTTGTTGTGTTGCTCAAGGTATGTGAGTGCGCTTAGGTGCGCGCTTGCTAAGTCATCGACATGGATATAATCCCGCACGCATGTGCCATCTTTAGTCTCATAATCCCTGCCAAACACATTCATTCCATCACGCACACCACACGCACATTCGCACGCGACTTTGATAAGATGTGTGGCATTTTTGGATCGCTGCCCCAAGCCTTGTGCGAATTCTAGAATCTCTTTCGTATTCGCACTACTCGCTCCCGCGACATTGAAGTAGCGCAAGATCGCATAATTAAACTGCCCATAGGCGCGATGCGTATCCATCAGCACACGCTCACTCATCATTTTGCTCGCACCATAGGGATTGATCGGATCTAGTGGTGTAGATTCGCTCACAGGCACGAGACTCATATCAGGCTCGCCATACACCGCCGCGGTGGAGCTGAAGATAAAGGTGTTAATCCCGTGTTTCACGCACAAATCAATGAGTAGGGTTGTATTAAGCGTGTTGTTTTTATAATACTCAAGCGGTAGGGCGACAGATTCACTCACGATGAGCGACGCAGCAAAATGCACCACTCCGCTAAATCGCTCGCGCTCCATCAGCGCACTTAGATTCTCTATATCGCCCACATCGCCCTGCACAAACCGCACGCGATCCCCAAAGATACCTGCGATATATTCGTAATTTTGCCTAAAACCCGTGCTTAGGTTGTCATAAATCACAATCTGACAATCCTGCCTATGTGTGAGGAACCAAAACGCTGTGTGTGAGCCGATGTAGCCGCTTGCTCCGGTGAAGAGGAATGTTTGCATGGGACCTGCTCCTTATATAATTTCATGAAATTCTGAATTTCGGCAAGCCTTGAATTAGATTCTAAGAAAATAGCAGATTCTACAAGAGTTTTAGATTCTGAACTTTTAAATCTAAAATCTAAACTTTCTTAGATTCTAAAATCTACTCTAGATTCTATGCGTGACTTGCTTGGCATTCTAGGATTTGAGATGAATTTTTAGGGTTTTTGCTTCGCTCACATCACTGCAAGCAGGACAAGCACGAGGTGCAGGGAGCTCTATCTAAGCGGTATGACCATACACGACCGGAGGGAGTAAATCCCAGCGGGCAAGCCGAGTGTGCAAATTCCCTAAAAAATCGCTCAAAGCCGAATGTCTAAACACAATTGCAGTTGGGATTTTAGCGCATACCCACTTAAGAACCCATAATCACCTGCAACTGCTCAACAATCTTTGAATACTCCCACACATTACGAAACTCTTGGCTCAAAAACTCCTCCATAAGTGTTTTTTTGCTCAACGCTTCGTCCAGCTCGGGATCATTACCCCGCTGATAAGCTCCTATGCGCAAAAGCACCTCGTTTTCTTTAAGAAGTGCATAAAGTCGCCGAAATTTCCTCACAGCTTGCAAATGTGTAGGCGTGATCACATCATTTATCACCCTCGAAGCGGAGTTTAGAATATTGATAGGTGGATAGATTCCAGAATCTGTGAGCTCACGCGAAAGCACGATATGTCCATCTAGGATAGAACGGCTTTGATCAGCTATGGGGTCGTTGAGATCATCGCCTTCGGTTAGCACGGTAAAAAATGCGGTGATAGAGCCCACGCCCTCTTCCTTGCCCGCACGCTCCATAAGCTGGGGCAAGAGCGTGAGAGCCGAAGGTGGATAGCCCTTGCTTGTGGGGGGTTCGCCCAGTGCCAAACCGATTTCACGTTGCGCCATCGCAAAGCGCGTGATAGAATCCATAATAAACAGCACATCTTGCCCTTGCTGCTTGAAATACTCCGCGATCGCCATCGCACTAAATGCGCCGTATTTGCGCATCAGCGGTGAATCATCGCTCGTGGCTACTACGATGATCGTATTGTGCATATTGTCGTTGAGATTTTTTTTGATAAACTCCGGGACTTCCCTGCCGCGCTCACCAATGAGGGCTATGACCTTGATAGGGGCTTTGCACCCGCTCACTATCATACCCATCAGCGTGGATTTCCCCACCCCAGAGCCGGCAAAGATCCCCATCTTTTGCCCCTTGCCACAAGTGAGCAAACCATCGATACTTTTCACCCCTACGCTAAAAACCTCATCAATCACGCCGCGCTTGAGTGCGCCGATAGGTTCGCGCATAAGCGGTGTGCTAGATTCTGTTTTCAGTGCGCCTTTGTCATCGATGGGGATCCCAAGTGGGTTTATCACTCGCCCCAAAAGCCCCTCACCCACGGGGATTTGCAAACCTTGATTAATGATACGCACATAATCGCCGCTCTTGCGCCCCTCGACAAATGAAAAGGGATTAATATAAAATTGATCCTTTTCCACCGCGCTCACCATACCCAAATCCTTTGTCGTGCGCTCTGAGAGAGAATCTAGAGGATCATAAAATTCTATGATGTCGCCCACGCTTGGGCGTATGCCGTTTGCCACGATCACATTTGGCATAATCTTGATAATATTGCCATAGCTTGGGGAAAGATTGGTGGTTTTAAGCTTTTGGCGAATTTCTTGCAATGACATAAATATCCTGAAATTTTTAAGGTTTTTTTAGCTAAAATCGCCAAATTATACTCAATCAAACATTAAACTAAGGAATTGTATGAATCTACAAACAAAACGGCTAAATAGCGCAAATGCTATGGTAAGTGGCGTGATCCCACAAAATGTCTTGGATCAAAAAATACAGGATGTGATCAAAAAAATCGCTAAAAATGTGAAACTCGATGGATTCAGAAAAGGCAAGGTCCCTGCGCACCTTATCCAATCGCGATACAAAGATCAGATCGATCAAGATTCTAAGCAAGAAGCGGTGCAAGACCTACTCCAAGCAGGGATCAAAGAGCTTGATATCGCGCCTCAAGCGATACTTGGCAATCCCATCATCTCGAAGTTTGAAAGCAAAGATGGCAATATCGATGTGGAGATAAAAATCAGCACAACCCCAGAATTTAGCCTTGATAAAGTTGAGGATTGTGTGCCAGAGGTTACTCTTAAGGCAGTGAGTGCCAAAGAAATCAATGAGCGTCTTGCCGAGATCGCTAAAGCACGCGCACCGCTTTCAGAAATGACTCAAGACAGAGCATTGCAAAAAGACGATGTAGCAGTGATTGACTTTGAAGGTTTTGTCGATGGCAAAGCGTTTGATGGTGGCAAGGCAGAGAATTTCAATCTCACAATCGGATCCAATCAATTTATCCCCGGATTTGAAGACGCACTCATCGGTATGAAAAAGGGTGAGAAGCGAGATATCGAGGTAACATTCCCACAAGAATACCAAGCTACACATTTAGCAGGCAAACCAGCGACTTTCAAAGTCACACTGCATAAGATTATGCAAAAAGACGCGCCAGCCATTGATGAGGCATTTGCTAAAAGTGTGATGGGCGAAAGTGCTACACTTGAATCGCTCAAAGACACTATCAAAGAGCAAATCGAAATGGAACAAAAAACAAGCCTATACAATAAAGAACTCAAAGACAAAGTGCTACAAGCCTTGATCAAAGAGATCATATTCGACCTGCCAGAGCCTATCGTCGAGCAGGAGATGGATATTTTATTCAGAAACGCGCTTAATGCTATGCCAAAAGAAGAGTTTGATGCGCTCAAAGACGATGAGAAAAAAGCAAAGCAAAAACGCGATAGCTTTAAGCAAGAGGCACAAAAAAGTGTGCAAGTCACATTTATCATGGACGCTCTAGCACGCAAACATAATATCGTGATTCAAGACAATGAAGCGCTGCAGACCATCTACTATGAAGCGATGATGATGGGACAGGACCCAAAAGCAGCCATTGAGTATTATCAAAACAACAATCTCCTACCAGCCATCAAAATGGCTATGGTGGAAGATAGAGTGCTCACCTTTTTGCTAGATTCTAAGCTAGAATCTAGCGGGGAGAAAGCCAAGAAAACAAAAAGTGGAGCTAAGAGTGAGAACAAGGTGAAATCCCAAAGCACCACAGAATCCAAAAAACCAAAATCTAGCAAGCAAACATCTAAAGATTCAGAATAAGGATAGGCTATGAGTGGATATATCCCTTATGTGATTGAGCGCACGGGGCGCGGGGAGCGCAGTTATGATATTTATTCGCGCTTGTTAAAAGATCGCATTATTTTATTGAGTGGCGAGATCAATGATTATGTGGCTTCTTCGATCGTGGCGCAGCTTTTGTTTTTGGAAGCTGAAGATCCAGAAAAAGACATCAATTTTTATATAAATTCCCCCGGCGGTGTGATCACAAGCGCGTTTAGTATCTATGATACGATGAATTATATCCGCCCAGATGTTTGCACGATCTGTATCGGACAGGCAGCAAGTGCAGGGGCGTTTTTGCTTAGTAGCGGGACAAAGGGCAAGAGGTATTCGCTGCCAAACTCGCGGATTATGATACATCAACCTCTGGGCGGTGCGCAAGGACAAGCGACAGATATTGAGATCCAAGCACAAGAGATCTTGCGCCTCAAAAAAACGCTTAATGAAATTATGGCACACAACACCGGGCAAAGCCTCAAAAAAATCTCACAAGATACCGAGCGCGATTTCTTTATGAGTAGCGCACAGGCAAAGGAATATGGACTCATTGATGAGATTCTAAACAAAAGCTTGAAATAAGGTAGGATATGCCAGACAACAATAATGACTTTTTTGGGAGCTTGGGATTAGAGCTAGAGAGCGATTCGCCTGCTTTCTCTGGTGAGAGTATAGACACCACCGATAGTATCGCAAAAGAAAAGCTCAATGAAATCTCCAAAAAAACAATCCAAATGCTTGATGATGAAAATATCTTCCCGTTTCCAGAGAATTTTGAGAGTATTTTCGAGCGCAATCTCAACCAAGAACAAAACGAAGATGTCAAAACCAAAATCCGCAATGTCCTAGAATCTAGACATCACAATGCCAATATCATCGCACTTGAGACGACAATCAATGGTAGTTTTGCCAGCCTTAAAAATATCTTTGAGCAAGTCGGTGCGGTGTGCAAGCGATTAGAAAGCTTTGAATCTAAGGTTTTTTCCCAGCTTAGCGAGATTGATAAAATTCAAAACCCTCTAGCGGTCAAAAATGCGATAAAAATCCTGCTTAATGATGCTAATGCTACATACAAGGGGATTTTTGATCAAACCAAAAGCGTGATCGAAAACTATGCCAAAATGTATGAGAGTTTTTTAAATATCAAAAAGAACTCGATGTTTGACACCACTCTTGGGATTCATAATAAGCAGTTTTTTTTACAAAAGCTTGAGCGCGAATGCCTCATTGGCAAAGACTTTGCCGGCGAAAATGCACTCTTTATCGTGGCACTTAGCCCCACTCTCCTAGCCAGCCTTGGGAGCAAACGCTCACTCTTGAGCACTACTAAAATGATTTCTAAGATCTTGCTTGATAAAATCGGGAAAGAAGATAGTATTTGCTACTTGGATAATGCAGAATTTGCGATTTTTATGAAAAACATTCCACAATCCCAGATTCGCGATACAACTATACAATTCATCGATTCGCTCAAAAAAAGCACAGTGTTTTTGGACGATGTGCAGATTGCTCTTGATGTGATTATAGGGGCAAGTCGATTTGATGCAAATCTCGCACCCCAAGAAAATATACAAAATGCTAAATCCGCCCTAGAGAGTGCAAAATCAGAGGATAAAAAATTCGATATTTTTAAAGCAGCCTCTCAAGAGGACACGACAGAAGACGAGGATTTTGATAGTGATTTTGGAAATTTTGAAATACCCTGACAAGCGTCTGCGCAAAAAATCAAAGCCCGTGGAGGTTTTTGATGAGACGTTGCACACATTGCTTGATGATATGTATGAAACGATGATGGAGCGCAGTGGCGTGGGCTTAGCAGCGATACAAGTGGGCGTAGATCGACAGATTCTCATCGTCAATATCCCACGCGAGGAGGACAATGAGCAGCACAAAGAAGATATGCTTGAGATCATCAATCCCGTGTTTTTGAAGCAAGAGGGCGAGATCGTATGGAATGAGGGTTGTCTTTCTGTGCCAGAGTATTACGAAGAGACCAAGCGATTTTCACACATCACGCTAGCGTATAAAGATCGCTTTGGCAATGATAAGATTCTCCAAGCACAAGATTTTTTGAGCGTGGCAATTCAGCATGAGATCGATCATCTAAACGGCGTGCTCTTTGTCGATAAACTCCCAATTCTAAAACGCAAAAAATTCGAAAAAGAGCGCAAACGCGCTAAATAAGCTTAGATTCTAATGACAAATAAGATCTTTTGCGCGAGCTTAGTAGGCACGCAGACTAAAATCATCGAGATAGAATCCGCCTTCACAAGGGGCTTACCAAGCTTTAGTATCACGGGACTTGCAACAAGCTCTATCCAAGAATCCAAACAGCGCGTGCAGTCCGCCCTCGCTACGACCGACTTCACCCTCCCACCGCTAAAAATCACTATCAACCTCTCGCCATCAGACATTGCTAAAAGCGGGAGTTATTTCGACCTACCTATCGCACTTGTGCTCTGCAGCAGTGGTTTGCAGCTCAAAGAGCCGTGGTTTGCCTTTGGGGAGCTGGGGCTTGATGGCAGTATCAAATACACACAGAGTATATATCCACTCCTTTTTGATCTCGCTCTGCTTCGCCCAAACGCCCATATTATCGTCCCTAAGTGCGCTGAAGAGATTCTAAGTATGATCCCAAACCTCAACTTGCATTTTGCTAGTACCCTCACCCAAGCGTTTGAGATTCTTAATCTCCCACACAACGATGAGAGAACCATACAGAGCCACTCAAACAGCCAGAGCATACAGAATCTAGGGTTTGCCTCCCTTGAAGTAGGGGGTGAGCGATATTATTATATGCAGGATTTTAGTCTTGATTTCGCGCAAGTGCAGGGGCAGGAGCTTGCCAAGCGCGCTGCACTCATAGCGGCAGTAGGCTTGCATAATATCATCTTTGAAGGAAGTCCGGGCTGTGGCAAAAGTATGATCGCTCAAAGAATGCGCTATATCCTCCCACCTATGAGCCTCTCTGAAATGATGCACACACTCAAGCTCCAATCCCTAAGCGCGCAAGAATGTGAATATTCTCCCCTCCGTCCGTTTAGAAGTCCCCACCAAAGTGCGTCAAAAGCAAGCATTTTAGGCTCTGCCACGCAGTTTGAGCCCAAGCCCGGCGAAATCGCACTAGCACACAATGGAATCTTATTTTTTGACGAGTTGCCGCATTTTAAACGCGATATTTTAGAATCCCTACGCGAGCCGCTAGAAAACAACAAGCTAGCGATCTCTCGAGTGCATTCTAAGCTGGAATATGAGACGGCGTTTCTTTTTATCGGAGCACAAAACCCATGCCCCTGCGGTAATCTCCTTAGTCCTACCAAAGAATGCCGCTGTCAAGACAAAGAGATTAACGCGTATAAAAATCGCCTAAGTGAGCCATTTTTGGATAGGATTGATTTGTTTGTGCAGATGGAAGAAAATCCCGAAATAAAGCACACACAAGGGGTATGTTTAGATTCTAAACAAATGCAGGCGATAGTGTTTGAAGCATTTGTGTTTGCCAAAAATCGCGGGCAACACTGCTTTAATGGTAAGCTAAGTGAGAGGGAAATCGAGGAGTTTTGTGTGCTAGATTCTGAAAGTGAAAGGGTCTTGGAGCAAGCAAGCGTGCGCTTTGGACTTAGTAGGCGTGCGCAAAATAAGCTAAAAAAAGTCGCACGCTCTATCGCAGACTTAAGCCAAAGCACAATCATCACAAAGTCTCATATCCTAGAAGCACTCTCATATCGGCGTATGTAGGTCATCTGCTAATCGCCAAACCACCCCCTACAACGCCCTAAAAACGAGTGGCAAAAAGCAACTCTTGCAATCAAATGCCTAAAACTTTACCTTCTGTGCGTTGCGCAAGAAATTATCAGTTGAAAATCTAACCCCCTGTGCTTGCGCATCTTGGAGTACTTCCACGCACTCATCTATTGCCATTTTCTTATCATGAGAGTGCATACCAAAGAGCGTATGCACCCTTTTTGAGCTCTGAAGGTGCGGCATATGGCTTGATACAGTACCTCATCATCATAATCAAAGACTCATCAAACTCCCAATGGCGGAAGAGATAATTCAAAAACGAAAACGAATCAACCCTAAAATACTCCATCTCCACAAGCGCGATATTTTTGAAGTTATTTGCCTTGATTTTTTCAAAAAACTCCTGTCCTTTGCCAAGTCGCTTGAGCGAAGCCGAAAAGACGATAACACCTAGTCGTAGCAACATCGCGCAAGGCATAAGAAGCTGTGAGAGGGCTTTATCCTCTTGTCCAAGCCAGCTTGTAATAAACTGAGATTCCAAAGCACATTCGCGCATAAAAATCTCGCTATCAAGCCCATAGGGCGATACATCGATGCGCATACTCGACTGCAAGCCCCTATCAAGGACAATCCCTCTAAGGTTACTGATACCAATGAGCGATATAGCTTGCTCAATAGTGGCGATATGGTGGCTTGATCCAAACATCGCGGAGTTAGCGACTTTGAGCGTTTGCGCAATGAGCGAAGGATCTTCACCCATAATGCGCGCAATCTCACTAATCTTAAAGTTATCGCCTGCCATACTGATGTATTTTCGTAGATTCGCAACAGTGTTTGGAAGTCTAGGGAGATTTTCGACTGTATGTCTCAAAATATCTATACTTGTCATTGTTGATTGACTCTTTGGAATTATAAGAATGTATTGATTTTTTTTAAAGCGGGCAAAATGCCCTCAATGGAGTGCATAGAGTTTCTCAAATACCTAGATTCTCTGCGTGCGGAGCGACTTGATACGCATGATAGAATCTTATTTGAGCAAGTAAGCGATCGGCTCGCGATGATCAAAGATGAGTTCGCCAATGGCGCGTATTCTATCCAAGAAAAAGAAGTGTGCAGAATCAGCGATAGATTCTATACCAAGCGACATAAATAATTTTGATTACAAACGCTGCGCTCTTATGTATCACTCGTGGGGAGCGATTGGATTTGCGAAAAATACACAGAATCTAGCTCACGACTTAGTGTCGTCGCGTCATTAGCGCGCTTTAACAATGGTGTAGATTCTATGCATCAAGTTAGATTCCTTACTATCGCAAATCACATCATATTTTGTAAAAAACTCCTGCGGTGAAAAGGCGTATAGCCATATTGTAAAATCGCTTGTAGGTGGGCTTTGGTCCCATAGCCTTTGTTGGTGTCAAAACCATAATGTGGGTAGAGCGCGTGCAGATGGTGCATTTGCGTATCTTTGGCTACTTTGGCTAGAATAGACGCCGCGCCGATGAGCAATAACTTAGAATCTCCCTTGATAAGCGTGTGCAATGTATGCGGGGCTTTGAGCGTAAGTCCAAAAGTCGTGTTGCCATCAAAGACAAAGTCATATGTGCTGGGCGCAAAAGTCTGTGTGATCTCTGAAAGTGCGCTTTTGAGACAGGCACTTAGCCCTAGCTCATCGATCTGCTGGGCAGTTTTTTCAACCATATGATAGGCGATGATTCCATCTTGTGCGAGATCGTATAACGTTGTAGCGAGGCTAAAGCGCTTAACTTCAGAGAGTTGCTTGCTGTCTTTGATCCCTAGATTCTGTAAATTTGCCTCCTCGCCGCGCACCCCACACACAAACATACTGCCACACACACAACCACGCCCAGCCTCATCGATACCACACAGCACATATCCTCCTTGCACCTTATTTAGAATCTAGCCCCAATCATAGCACACAAGCCCTGAATCTCGCTCACGAAGCTTCCTTAGACATTATCCCATATACTAAAGTTGTTTTAAGAATTATTCTTATAAAATTCCACACAGAATCCACAAAATTATGAAAGTCATTATCACAAGGAGTGTGAGGCTATGGAACTGCTCAAAGAATATATCGATCATATCATTTTTCTTATCTTAGGGATTATGAGCTTTTTGGTCGTGTGGTTTAGTGTCGAGCGCATACTTTTTTATGCCAAACTTGACATTGCGAAATATGCCACCAAAGAAGAGCTAGAAGAATCTTTGAGTAAAAACCTCACTACACTCTATATCATCTACTCGAATGCTCCCTATATCGGGCTTTTGGGCACGGTTGTGGGGATTATGATCACCTTTTATGATATGGGCGTGAGCGGTGGGCTTGATGCCAAGAGTATTATGATAGGACTCTCCACCGCGCTCAAAGCCACTGCTCTGGGGCTTTTGGTCGCAATCCCAACTTTGATTTTATACAATGTATTTTTGCGCAAAGTCGATGTGTATCTCAATCGCTACCAAGTCCTTCGCGCCAAAACTAGCTCCACCAAAGGTGGAGGCGCGTGATGAGACTTCCTAAAAAAGACGGGCTCAATGTCATTCCACTCATCGATGTGATGCTTGTACTGCTGGCTATTGTGCTAAGTATCTCGACCTTTATCGCACAAGGGCAGATAAAAGTCGAGCTACCTAGCTCTAATCAGCAATCAGCACCAAACGATTCGCCCACGGTTTTGCTTAGCATTGATAAAGAGGGCAATATCTTTTTTGATAGCGCGAGTGTGGATTTACCCACGCTTAGAGACAAAATTTTCGCGCTAGATAACAAGACTTTGCTAAAACTTGAGATTGACAAAAGCTCTAAGTTTGAAACATTCGTGCAAGTCGCGGATATCTTAAAAGAAAAGGGGCATGAAAATGTTAGTATCGCCACTTCGCAGCAGCAATAACCTCCTCACGCCAAACAAAGTAGGCTTCCTCGCCTCATTGCTTTTGCATATGCTTTGTGTGTATTTGCTCATCGCCAAATTCCAGCCCGTGCAAGTCGCGGAGAATGGTATCAACACCATCACGCTAGCCCTTGCCACGATACAAACCCCAAGCGTGCAGGACACACCCCAGCCCAAGCCCACGCCCAAGCCCAAAAAGATTCACAAAAAGCAGCCAAAGCCCATACCCAAAAAAGCGCACAATCCAGTGCCCCAAGAGATCGTAGAGCAAACTTCAGAATCTATGCGCGCCGCGCAAGCCGATGAACAGAATTTCGGCGATGTAGTCCAGCGCACCGCTAAAAACGATGGGGAATATAACGCCCTCTATGATAAGATTCAAAACGCCATCGCCCAAAAGCAAGAGCACCCATTTATGCTGCGCAAGCGCGGGATTGAAGGTGAGGTAACCGTGGAGTTTGATGTATTCACAGATGGGAGAGTGGATAATATCAGTGTAGTGCATCCTTCACAATATGAGGCGTTTAACGAAGCATCGATCAAAGCCATAAAAGACGCGTCCAAAAACTTCCCCAAACTCGAACACAATCAGGGCTTCACGATGGTGCTAAGATTTAACCTCGCTTCCTAAATGTGCTCATAACCTAAACATAAATATCACAAGGAGCTATGATGAAAATGCTAAACTTTGCGTGTGGATCGAGAATCCACGAAGATTGGGAAAATATCGATTTTAGCCCCATCGATGCGAGGGTGAAAAAAATCAATCTCTTGGGAGCTCTGCCCTATCCAGATAATCACTTTGATTGTGCGTATAGTAGCCATTTTTTAGAGCACCTCACGCCAGAATCTGCGCGCAATATCCTTGCAGAAATTAAACGCGTTTTGAAGCCCGGTGCGATTTTGCGAATCGTCGTGCCGGATTTGGAAAATCTCTGCCAAACATACGCACAAACTCTTAAAGATCTATGTGCAGAGGCTATTAGGGGGGGGGGATACCACACAGCTTGAGTTTGAGCATCACTGGCTCGTGATCGAGCTCCTTGACCAAATGACTCGTGTCAAAAGTGGTGGAGAAATGCTCAAGTGTTTTAGAGAAATAGAGCGCACGCGTAATGTAGTATATGCGCAATACATCAAAATGCGCGTGGGAGATGATCTGCTCGCGCCACATCCAAACCCACATATCCCACTTAGACACAAAATCACGCTCGATAAAATCGCTAACAAGATTCTCTCATTGTATCTGAAGTTTCTTAGATTCTGTGTGCCTAAGAGTCTTAGAGATGAGGTATTTATCTCTACAAGCATCGGGGAACGTCACAAGTGGATGTATGATAGATTCTCACTTCCAAAGCTCTTGCAAGAATCTGGCTTTATCCACACACAGGTGCTTGACTACCAAACCTCACAGATCAAGGATTTTGGGACATACCATTTAGATTCTAATCCCGATAACACCCCATATAAAGGAGTTTCCAAGCCTCTATGTAGAATCTAAAAAACCCAGCTAAGCTAAAATCTGCTATAATCCCGAAATTTTTAAGCAAGGAGTTTATATGCCTATAAAAGCCCCCCCCCCGAGACACGCTCAAACTGATATAGTCATTCCCAACACTTCAGCCAATACCACCGCACCACTACATAACCCTCATCGATTTACACCGCAGCCCACACCACTGATTCCATCTATATTCTTCTTCTCAATCCACTCTGGTGCTTGGGATTGGTTTGTATCTATTCTTTTTTGTGCTCAACGCGCTCTTTCCCACGCAAAGCGATGATTTTGGTGCGCCACTTGGTGGCATAGATTCTATGATGCACTCATATATGCACTGGAATGGGCGCATAGGCGAGCTTTTGAAAGTTTGGTTTGGCTCATATCTCTCACACACACCATATTTTGCCTTCATCAATGCTTTATTTGGCGTTGGTTTCTTCTATCTCATGTTTGCCCTGCTCTTTGGACGATTTCCCACGCTCACGCTCATAGATTGTGCTGCTATCGCACTTATGCTCTTTGTCTTGATGGCGTTTCGTGCCTTTGGCGCGATATTTTTCTGGGCAGCAGGAAGCCTCAACTACCTATGGGCGTATTGCTTCATTCTCCTCTACCTCCTGCCTTATAGAATCTTTTGGCAAGCCCCAAGTGCGCACACTAGATTCTCACTACTAAAAGCCCTAGGGATATTTGTGCTTGGAGTGATAGCTGGGTGGAGTAGTGAGCTTGGAATTGTGGTTGTCGTGTTTCAGATCGCACTACTTGGTTTTGGCTTATGGCGCAGGATCTCCCTGCCCCTGTGGTATTATGTAGGGATTGTGGGCTTTGTCGCAGGCTGGATCGTGCTCTATGCCTCGCCCGGACACAGAGTGCGTGCTATAAACCATTTCCAAAAATCCGGTGCATACATCAGCATCAGCGATTTTTTAGCAATGAGCTTCCAAGACAAATTCGCACGCTGGCAAAGGGTCTTTGGCTCACATCAGCTCTATGTTACGCAAGTCTTTGTGTATATAGCCTTGTGGTGGGCGTATATCTGTCGTATTTACAAAACCCTGCCCGGTAGAATCCTCCTTATCACACTAGGCATTATCCCTATGATTATGCTGGCATTTGTCTATCCTAAGAGCTTGGGATTCTTAGTTACACCGATCATACTTGGCTTTAGTCTCTATCTTGCATATATGTTCTATAAGCACCAAGAGGACATGAAGGCGCGATATGCCACCATCATCACATTCGTGCTTTTAGCGTATTTTATAAGTATCGCAGCGACCTTGCAGATGGGCTTACCCGGCAGAGCAAGACTCCATTATGGGATATTTGATATAAGTTTGCTCATCTTGATGTGCAAGATTCTAGGTGAAGATCTCACACAGCGTACAAGAGAGCTTTTCCAAAAGCTTATCATCATGATATGTGTGCTGTTTGGATTGTTTGTATTGATGGCATGTGCGGATATGCGCCTAAAATGGGAGCGTATGCTAGCCTCTATTGCTGCGCAAAAAGCTATGGGTGTGACAGAGATCATCGTAGAAACACAGACTTTTGTATCGTATTATGGAAACTACACGGGCTGGAGCAATCCGGGCTCTAACCCTGATGTATGGCCCAACAATGTCTATGCTAGAGTATTTGGGGTGCAAAAATTCACTGCCCGCTAGGGATTGTTTGGGTTTAGATTCTAGGTGGGTTTATAGAATCTGCGCCATTGCCAAGTCGCGTTCCTGACATGCTGACACCAAGAGATTCTAGAATCTTGCTAAAAAATAAAGTGTATGTTCGCGTAAGCGGAGGGGTGAGAGGCTTTTGCCTTGAAACCCCGATCACAAGTTTTGCTACTGCAAAACTTGCATTAAAATTATAGATTCTAAAACCTATACTTCACTCCAATTGCTTGATCTCATCTGTTGCCGTACCTATGGCATAGAGTGTGCCATTGTCTGCCTTAAACTCGTAGTTAAAGAGTTTGTTGGTGAGGGTGTCTTGACCATAATTTGCTTCACATTACATTTGCCTTAATAAAATCCTAAATGTAGTGTTTTGTAACACAACGATAAAATTTCATCAAACTTTGACTTTTTTCCCCTACTTTCAGCTGAACAAAAAAAATAGAATCAGTTTGCTCACATCAAGTGAAGTTAATACCAATAAGTCAAAGGAGACAAAATGAAAAACATAGGATCGTATCTTATGATAGGGGCATTAGGGGCGTTGATCACAGGCTGTGCGACGATTTCAAACCAAACAACACAATCTGTAGCACTCACAGCAAGCAATGGCAAATCTGTAGTAGCCACGATCAATGGGGAGAAAGTCAGCCTACCTACAGAAGTAGAGATCTCTCGTGTAGATGGTGCGGTAGTCCAAGTGCTAACTCAAGATAACAAATGCTATGAAAGCACGCAGCTTGTTATCAAGGGCAAAAACCGGATCAGTGGTTGGTTTTGGGGTAATATCCTCATCGGTGGGACGACAGGATCTACGACAGATGCCGTAAGTGGCGGTATGTGGGAGTATGCAAATCCTAACTTTATCGTGCCTGTAGAAAGAAAATCAAGCTGCAATTAGCAAGGAGTGTAGATGCAAAAATTCACAACTCTAATCATCATAGCACTTTTGGGATCAGCTATCCTATGGGCAGATGAGGAAGCTACACAAAGCACACAAGATACGAAAAAGTCACAAAACGTGCAAGAGAGCACAGATACTTTCTAGCCTTATGTGAATAAAAACAAAAAGTCTCAGAATGTATCGGGTGTGTATGTTGGTGTGGATCTTGGTCTAACAGGTTCAACTACTACGATGAGACCAAGTCCTTTTTATGAACTCAAAAAAGATGGACTTGCTCTTGGTGGTTTTGGCGATGTTAAAGTAGGCTATAAGCATTACTTTACCGAAAAATTTGCCGTGCGAGGGTATGTTAGCCTTGGTGCGGGTTTGCGATATACAGCAATACAAATCATTGGTTGGCGTATCGCTGAAACTTATAATCATACCACCACAGCGCTTAGGCTTGGTATTGGTGCGGATGCGGTGTATAACCTATCATCAAATGTGGGTGTATTTGCAGGTTTTGGGGTTGATCGTCATTCCTGGACACACTCCGTAAGTAGCACAGGTAGTAGTAGTACTGGAAGCGAAACTGAAGGCTCCACGGTGATTTCAAAACTGCAGCTTGGTCTTATCTTTAGCGGTTTTGAGATCGCTGCTGTGTATCACACAGCTACCGTGCAGCCAGCAAATAGCTACTTAGACTATGGCAATGATATTGCCCTAAAAGTTGGCTACACTTACACTTTCTTCACGCTCTAAGATAAAGTGAAAATTTTAGTTGCCTTTGTTCTGTGCGGTGCGTGCTTAGCAGCACCATCGCACGCATCCACCGTACAATCTCTCATCAATCCACAAGATTCACAGACAAAAGCCCTCTTAGATTCTATAGCCACTTCCAAGCAATGGCGTGCACTCCTGCATTTTCGCAAAAACTCCTCACTCATAGAACAAAAATCTGGATTTTTCCTCGCCAAAAATGGTGCTAAGAATCCCTATGCAGAGCTCCAAGCCACACTAGCACTCAAAAAAGATAATCCACAGAAGTTTTTCTGCACATACCCCGCCCGCGCCCTGTATCTTTCGAAGTTTTTTGCAGATATTGCCAAAGATCGCACGCGTATCGTATGCGATGGATTCAATGAATTTCAACAAATCGTAGCATTTGATAAAATATCTTTGCACTATGCTGCAGAGAGCGATGTGTATCCGGGCTCGGCGATGGGACATATCTACCTAGCCATTGAAGGCACAACCAAGCAAGATATCTCCAAAAAATGGGGCAACACGACCCTAGAGCTCAAAAAGGGGCAGTATGTGGGCTATAGCATGAGTTTTTTTGCTACTGCAGAGCTAGGGCTCAACCCAATCGCCTACATACGCGCGGTAATGGGCAATCTCGATGGAATCTACGCGCTCTCACCTCTGAAAAATGCGGAATTTGAATATATCAAAAACGAAAAACGCAATCTTTGGCGACTAGAACTTGCACTCAATGATGAGGAAAAGGCAATGCTACAAGCGCACATGTGGGAGCTAAAAGATATCGAGATTGATTACGCATTTATCACGCATAACTGCAATGACGCGATCAAAAGCCTTTTGCGCGTGGCAAGTGAGGACTTCTACATACCCCAAAATAAGCCCTACCAAACACCCACAGAATATCTCAAAGCCCTTCATACTACGGGGCGTATCATCGATGTCAAAATGGAAGCACCCAAAAACAAAGAAGTGTTTGTCAAAGCCTATGGGCGCAATGACATCTTTGGTGTGCGCGATAGTGCAAAATGGCACTCGGGTATGAAATGCGCAATGGCGATGGGCTAGCAAGTGCGTATTTCGCACCCATATACTCGGATATCCGCAATGCCAACAATGCCTATCACGAACTTATAGAATCTCGGCTCGCAAGTATCGATATACGATTCAATCCACGCACTAACGATGCCTTTATACAAAAGATCGAGGCGTTGCATTTGTTTTCGCTGCTAGATTTGTATCGGAGTAAAAATCTCTCAAAATATATTGATGTGAGCTTTGAAAACCCTATAGGTGAGCACACACGCACAAATCTCAAGCCAAATATCGCCTTTGGTGTGGGCTTTGGCAGCTATCTAGGGAGATATGTCAGCGTGTATGCTATGCCGATTTTTGGCTATGACTATGTACATGCACACAATGCCTATGTGGATATGCGAGTAGGCGCGGTGCTGCGGTTTCACAGAGTGCGTTTTGTGGGGAGCTATGATTATTATTTGGATATAAACAATCAAAGGGGTTATACCCAAAGTGTAAGTGCGTTCGTGGGTGTGAATCTCTATAAACAAAGTGATATATTTATCAAGGCAGAGATGCGAGGAGAGCGATATAACGTGATACAAACGGGTGTGAGCGTGAATTTTTGATACTACAACCCCCTACATCACCCCACCATTAATGCTATCGATATAGTGGAGTTTATGCACCACGCTATTTAGCAGTCCTTTCATCTGCATACTATGGGTGTCATTGCTAGCGATTTTTTCAAACTCATCAAAGCTAAGCTTTTGGGCATTATCGCGTAAATAGTGTATCGCACTAAGCTCGTTATAGTTGATGATAGAGGCTTTGTGAAGTGTATTAGCAAGATTATCAAAATGCTCTTTAGAGCCAAACGCATCGAGGGCGTCCTCGCGCACTTCTTGAGCTTTTTTGAGCATAGAGGATGGCTCAAAATAGTCTTTGATACGAAATGAAGTATTGGGGTTAGAAATATCATTAGTAACTTGGGTGTGAGAAATCTCCTCTAGGGGTTTAATCTGGTGGAGTTCAGAATCCCTCACATCTTCTCTAGCACCCGCTTGGTTTTGATAATAAATCGCACTTAGCAACGACTGCCCATCGACTTTCATTAGAGCACCTTTAGTTTAGATTCTAAGCCTAACCCAAGCATCAACCATTCCTAATTTGCCTCAAGATCCTTTCTCTGTGGGCTTATGAGATTACGGCTAAAGATCTTGGGTCTTTGGCTGCACACTCTTTAGCAGACTGTAGGCTGTTTCTATCTTACGCAAGTCCTGCACCGTGCTATCTAAGAGTGATTTATTCATATTTTGGTTATCCAAAATAGTGCCCTTGGTTTTTTTCAGCATATCATTGTAGTGCTTTTCTAGCTCCTCTTGGCTATATCCCTCTTGCAGTCCCAAAAGCTCCAAAGCCTCTTGTGTGCTCATCTCAACATCTTTTGCATATGATGTGGCAAACTCATTATAGAGCTTGTTAAAATCCTCATTATCCAGCTCGAAAAACGCTGCCACATCAATGAGCATAGCCTCTTCATTTTTGTCAAATTCCCCATCTGCATACGCAAGGACAAACAAAAATTCCACGACCTTTAGCCGTTTTTTATACTCGCCTTTTGTCGCGTTGCTAAAATCCACACACAGCTGCTCCAAACTGCGATCATCGCCATTTTCATAAATCTCCAATAGCGCATCTTTGGTAATCTTAGAGTTTTTAGAATCTCGCGCCATCTCATCAATCATATCCTCCACTAGCACACGCTCAAATTCGCACATTTTGCCATCACTGCGTGCAAAAATGCCCAAAATCGCACTCAAGATCCCATATTCACTCTCTCGGACTTTGTTTTGTCTCTTCTCTTGCTCACTGACTTGCTCTGTATGTCTGACTTCAAACTGCAGTTTTTGCTGGACGATTTCTTGATGTAAGGGATTTTTGAGATAATCCTGCAGGGTAACATACAAATAATACGCTACCCCCGCTCCTATAAGTAATAAAATAAATTCCATAACACCTCGATTCTATTTTGTTATTTTTTGAGTTTCTTTTCTAGCTCCGCGACGAAGCGCCAAGTCTTGATCACAGAATCTGGATTGAGTGAAATCGAGCTAATGCCCTCTTTTACCAAAAATTCCGTAACCTCTGGATAGTCGCTTGGGGCTTGCCCACAGATACCGCAATACTTGCCATGTCGTTTGCACGCCGCAATAGCCTGTCTAAACATCTCAAACATCGCAGGGTTGCGCTCATCAAAGATATGCGTGACGAGCTGCCCATCTCTATCCACGCCCAAAGTAAGCTGTGTGAGGTCGTTTGATCCGATAGAATAGCCATCAAACATACTCAAAAACTCATCTGCCAAAATCACATTCACTGGCAACTCACACATCACATAGATCTCCAAGCCATTGCGCCCTGATTCTAAGCCATTGCGGCGCATAATCTCTAGTACCTTTTTGCCCTCCTCTGGCGTACGCAAAAATGGTATCATCACTTTCATATTGTTAAGTCCCATCTCATCGCGCACCATAGCCAGCGCCTCACACTCCCACTCAAATGCCACGCGATACAAATCAGAATAATACCTACTCGCCCCGCGATAGCCTAACATAGGATTCTCTTCTTGTGGCTCATAGTAAGTCCCTGCGACCATACCGCGATATTCGTTTGATTTAAAGTCGCTCGTGCGCACAATGACGGGATTTGGATAAAACGCCGAACAAATCATACCAATCCCTTCAGCGATTTTTTTGACAAAGAAATCTTTTGGGCTCTCATACCCCGCCATCAGCCGCTCGATCTCTGCACGCTCTTTGATTTCCTTGCCCTTGCCATTTTGGATATCAAGTAGGGCTAGAGGGTGCGCTTTGATTTGGTTAAGCACGATGAGCTCCATTCTTGCAAGCCCCACACCACTATTTGGCAATTTCGCAAACCCAAACGCCTTCTCGGGATTGCCCACATTCATATAGATTTTTGTCTTAGTTTCGCCTAGATTATCAAGTTCCACACTTTTGACCTCATAGTCGCAGATTCCAGCATAGACATAACCTTCCTCGCCCTCTGCACAAGAGACGGTGATCTCCATACCAGTATAGAGCCTATCTGTCGCGCCCACTGCTCCCACGATCGCAGGCACACCGATCTCACGCGCCACGATCGCCGCGTGGCAAGTCCTACCACCGCGATTAGTGATCACCGCAGCGGCTTTTTTCATCACAGGCTCCCAATCCGGATCGGTATTGTCTGTGACAAGGATCTCACCCTCATTAAAGGTATTCATATGCTCAAGGTTGTTGATGATACGCACCTTGCCCGCGCCGATTTTGTTACCGATCGCACGCCCAGTGATGATGACTTCACGCGATTCACTAGAATCTGTGAATCTAAACTCCTCCAAGCGATTGCCGGTTTGGTTTTTAAGCTTTTGGCTCTGCACTGTTTCAGGGCGCGCCTGAACGATGAAAATCTCTCCACTCTCGCCATCTTTTGCCCATTCCATATCCATCGGGCGATATTCCCCAGCTTCCTTGGTATAGTGCTCCTCGATCCTCACAGCATAGCGCGCAAGTGTGAGAATATCCTCATCTGTGATCGCAAAGGTTTTGAGCTCTTTTTGTGTGGTTTTGATGTTTTTTGTAGGGTGTTCGCTGCCACGTGGCGCATAGACCATTTTTTGGTGCTTATGTCCAAGCTGACGCTTGATGATAGGGCGTTTTCCATCTTTTAGTGTGGGTTTAAACACATAAAACTCATCGGGATTGACCGTGCCGCCCACGACATTTTCACCAAGTCCCCAAGAAGCGGTGATAAACACAGCATCTTTGAATCCTGTCTCAGTATCGATACTAAACATCACGCCCGCGCTGCCTTTATCCGCGCGCACCATTTTTTGCACACCTACTGAAAGCGCGACCTTGAAGTGATCAAATCCCCTAGAAGCGCGATAGCTCACCGCTCTGTCGGTAAAAAGTGAGGCAAAACACGACTTGATATAGTGGATAAGCTCACTTTTGCCTCTCACGCTTAGGTAAGTGTCCTGCTGTCCCGCAAACGACGCATCAGGAAGATCTTCTGCAGTCGCTGAACTGCGCACTGCCACATCGGTCTCTTTCATACCATATTCTTCACTCAAGATTTTATAAGCTTCAAAGATTTCTTCGCGCAAATCATCAGGAAATGGCGTGCCAAAAATCAGCTCTCTGATTTTTTTGGATCGCGTTTTGAGCACATCGATTTCTGTGACATCGACCCCCTTTAGCAGATCCTCTATCGTGTTTCTGATCCCGCCAGAATCTAGTAGATACCAATATGCCTCGCTCGTGATAGCAAAGCCATTTGGCACCTTGATCCCCTCTGATACCAGCTCTTGAAACATCTCGCCGATACTTGCGTTTTTCCCACCCACGATAGGCACATCTTTATTATTAAGTTCCTTAAAAAACTTTATATACTTCATTGCGCTTCATCTCCTGCTGTGTAAAGTAGCTTTCAATTTTAGTCAATCAAAACTTAAAAGGCACTAATACCTTAGATTTTCTTGCGTGGCGGTGTAGTTGTGCGCTATTCTTTAATGCGCGAGATTGTGGGTAAGATTTTCTAGCAGGATTTGCGCGAGATTGTGTGAGCTTCCATGATCCAGATACGCGCGTAGCTTCTTGGCATTCACAGCATAGCTCTCAAAGTCAAAATTCCTATATGAATCTAAAAGATTTTTGGGTGTGAGATCATCTTGTATAAGTTCTATATGCAGTCTTGCATCGCCTCTCCCAGCACTCTGCCCACAAGCCCCTTGATACAAGATATTTGCCAATCCCACGACATTGAGCCCCACAAAGGCTTTGGCAATATGATACTCGATCTTGCGCATCGTGTATGCAAGCACAAATGGCGCACCTAGCAATGCCGCCTGTAGCGTCGCTGTGCCAGAGCAGATAAATGCAAACCTACAATTCCTTAACGCCTGCGTGGCATCAAAGCTAAGCTCAAACTCCTCAAATCCATCGCCATAGATTCTACGCAGTTCATCTTTGGGCAATGCAGCGAAATGCGACGGGGCTACAAGCACCTTAGATTCAGAGATTTGCCTCGCCACTTGCACAAAAATCGGAAAGATCCTGCTGATCTCCCCGCGACGACTCCCGGGCATAAACACGATCTGCTGTGCGCCCTCTCGTATAAAATCTACAGAATCCAATGGCAGCTCATCAAGCAACGGATGTCCGACATAGCACGCTTTTCCGACTTTAAACGCGTTTGGATACATACTAAGCTCAAATGGCAAAATCGCACACAGCCTATCACAAATGCGCTCTATCTCCTTAGCCC
>CALVBL010000010.1 GCA_944325775.1 uncultured Helicobacter sp. | reverse complement strand
AACCGCATATGGATACCCATATAGATGGCAATGGGGATTGTCATCGCAATCGTGAAAAGCCCCCAAGGAGATTCTGCAAGGGCATTGACCACCACAAGTGCCAAAATAGCGATGATAAGCATCATAATGCCTAGTATCCCAAGCATTGCGATACTTCCTACACCTTTGCCAAGCTCAAGTTTGATAATCTCTCCTAGACTTTTACCATCTCTACGCATAGAGATAAAAAGCACGGTAAAATCATGCACTGCACCCGCGAGCACCACGCCCACGACAATCCAAATCATACTGGGCAGATATCCCATTTGTGCTGCAAGGATAGGACCTACAAGAGGACCAGCTCCAGCGATAGCAGCGAAGTGATGCCCAAAAAGCACGATTTTGTTGGTAGGCACGAAATCATGCCCGTCATTATTAGCCACTGCTGGGGTGGCGCGATTGTCATCAAGTCCTAAGACCTTGTATGCGATGTATTTGGAATAATAACGATAGGCAATAGCATAGATACACACTGCCGCTACGACGATCCAAATCGCACTAATACTCTCTCCTGTATGAAGCGCAAGCACTCCAAAACAATATGCACCCACAAGCGATACCAACGCCCATAGTGCGATACTCAAAGCCTTATTCATACTTTACCTTTGTGTTAAAATCTCATTTTGCAATGATTAAGTTTCATTGTATAGAAGTGTTTTTGTGGGAGTCAAGGTTTTGAGGCAAGTTGTGTGTGCAAAAGGTGGAGATGTAACATTTTAAGCTGTGCATTTATAGAATCTAGGATTCTGTAAATGTCGTTAGTGGTTGTAGATTCTGTAATTAATCTGCCACCAAGAAAGCTTATGATACGCATCGATGAAGTGCTTCTTAGATTCTGGGATCATGAAACTCTCTTGGGGTGTGATGATGCCATTTTGTACTTTGTAGCGATAGCCTGTATCTGTGCCTATGGGGTAGATACCCTC
Organism: uncultured Helicobacter sp.; assembly: GCA_944325775.1. GTDB lineage: Bacteria > Campylobacterota > Campylobacteria > Campylobacterales > Helicobacteraceae > Helicobacter_F. The sequence goes on along the minus strand of CALVBL010000010.1, from coordinate 56,198 downwards.
TCTATCGATCCACACCGCATCGTTATATGCAAACTCATAGCTTTCATTACCCTCTTTGTGTGTTTCAAAGAGATTGCGTCCGCCAAGCGAGAGAAACTCATACTCTTGCAGGCTTAGCGCATAGAGCGTGGGAAAGATGTCTTTGTGTGAGCCTAGTGTGTTTGGGTCAAAGTCTAGGTGCTTGGCGATGTGTGTGGGTATGTAGAGATAGAAGGGCACGGAATGATCTAGCGCGATGTTTATGCCCTGCTTCATATCACGACAGAGATGATCGCCGCTTGCCCCGACGATGACTCTATCTTTGAGAATGGGGGAGTTGCGAATCTCGCTCACAAACTTTCCAAACGCATCGCTGGCGTAGGTGAAAGCTTCAAGCAAAAGCCTTATACGTTGTGGATCATCATAGCTAAAAAAATCTATCTTAGAATCTAGCATATATGCTGGTGGGCTAAAGCTCTTTGGTGTGGCAAAAGGCTGGTGATTTGAGATAGTTAAGATTATGATAAAAGTAGGTTTTTGTGCCTTTGATAGAATCTCAGTAGCGAGTGAAAATGCGTATTCATCAGCATTGCCAAATGCCCATGCATTTGCTTTGCTTTGTGGGTAGTGCTGAGTGATATAGCTACTATCATAGATCGCATCTGTCCCTAGCACCTTGAGATAATCCCCGAGATTATACCAATTTTGGTTACCCGAAGTAATAAACACAACCTCATAACCAGCTTTTTTATAGACATCAATGGGCGTGAGTGGGAGCTTGGTAGTTTTGGCAGCACTAAGTGAAATCGTGGGGTGGGGTGCGATAGGGAAAAGCAAGGCAAAGGAGGCGGCAGTGTGGTTACCTCCTGATAAAAAACGCGTGAAAACAAAGTCATTTTGTTCTGTCTGCTTATGCTTACCAGATTCAAAATATGGGCGGAAGTTTCCTAGCATATCAAAATCTTTAACATCATCAAGTGCGAGCATATTGGAGGCAAAGCTCTCCATTAGCACCGCAACGACATGTGGGGAGTTATGTTTTGACGCGTGAGAATCTGGTGTATGTGGGCTGTGAGATTCTAAGCTAGTGTGGGCGCTAAGAGAATCGAAGGATTTGGTAATGCCTTGTGTGTGAGAGAAAAATATCGGCAATACTGCTTTTTGGAGTGTAATACCCTCTGTGAGTTCTACAGGCTGGAACTTTATGGCATTTTTGTAGTGCGTGTGTGCATACTGCAAAGCCAAGATGGGATTAAAAATAAGATGATTAAGGCTTTGGTTTTGGGTAGTATAGATCGTATCTTCTTTAAGCGGTTGTGTGCCTATCGAGCCACGGATACCAAGAAAAAGTGCGATAATAGCAATACAATGCAGGATTGTAACAGAAACATTGCGTAAAGCTGGGAGGTTTAGGTTTAGAATCTTTTGTGTGATACACACACAAAAATAGGTATAGAGCACACAGGCAGCAAGGATAAGGAGTACGGGATAATCTTGCCATATCACTTGTAAAACTGCGAGTGTATCATCGTCTTTGATCCCAAAGATGAAAGCATCAATCCGAGTATGATAGGTCTTGAAATAATAAAAATTCCCGATCGCGCTGAAACACACAAAAAAACTCATAAGAGCAATGTAAATAATCAAAATTTTGTGTGCTATGCCCCCCCCCTTAGTAGAAATCACTCGATAGATATGAGTTGGTATGAATCTTTTGCCAAGTGGTGTGAGAAGATTCACGACATAGCCAAAGAGCAAGATCGCTGCTACGCCCATACACACCACGCGCAGATCGAGCCTGCTACCCATCTCATAGGTAATCCACAGATCTTGTGCGCTTGCCTCTGGGACAAACACGATCTGCATCGCCACACGCATAGCTAGGAAGCTAAGCATATACAGGCATGTAAGGCTTATAATGGGGAGGAGGTTATTTGTCGTTCGCAAGCGTGGATCCCGGGGTGCTTTAATCGCATACATACCGGGCTATTGCACGCATTCTTGGTAGGTTTGTTTATCTGATGGATAGAGGATACGCCCGCAATGTGGGCAGGTGACGATAGAATTTTCGTCTGAAAGCACTTCGGCATAGATGCGGTCATTTAGTCGTATGAAACACCCACCACAGGCTTGTTTAAAGACTGGGACAACGCTAGTATTTTTCGCCCAGCGACGGATTTTTTCATAAAATGTGATAGTTTTAATGTCGGATTTGCTGATGATTTCTTGCTTTTGTTTAAATATCTCTTGCTGCTCTTTTTTGATCACTTCTACTGCACCTTGCGTGGATTGCTCTAGCTCACTGATTTGAGAATCTAGCTCGCTGATACTCTCTTGGAGCTGGGTTATTTCATTATTTTTGGCTTTTTGGATTGTTTGGAGCTTTTGAATCTGCTCATTGGCAAGAGTGAGGTTTTCTTTGGCGATATCTTCCTCGACATTGAGAGCGCGTAGTTCCTTTTCACTGCGGATTTCTTGCTGTTTTTTAGCGATATCCTCTAGGCGCGTAGAAGCCTCATGTATGATACGATCGTTTTCGTTGATCTCGTGTTGGAGGTTTTTGCTTTGGTCTTGTAGGGTTTCTATAGTCAGGAGTGTGGAGGTCTTTTGTGCTATTTTAGAATCTAGCTCCTTGCGTGCTTGAGTGATTTTTGGCTCTAGGTCATCGATTTGTTTATCAAGGTTTGCGATTTGGATAAGTGATTGCAAATGCTTGTTCATAGGTCTCCTTTTAGTCTAAATGTGTGTAATGGGATTTTTACAATCCATAATTATAGCTTGATATCCTGCATTTTTCAAAAGAGAATCAAGAATTTGTGTGAAATATTTTTCGCTTTCATAATGCGGGATATCTATGAGGTTCAAACCTAAGGATTTGGCGATCATCGCATCGTGGTATTTGAGATCACCGCTGATAAGCAGGCTGTTTGGGAGATTTTGCGCGGCGATGTGAGCGATCTCGCTAAACCCACTCCCGCAAATCACAAAAATATGCTCGATAGATTCACTAGATTGGCACACACGCAGGGTTTCTAAGCCTAGCTTTGATTTGAGCGCATTGGCGAGATTCGCAAACGAAGTTTTTTCTATCCTGCCATGACAATATAGTGAATCCTGCACAAAATGTGTAAATCCTAGAATCTCTTGCGTAAAATATTCATTCAAATGGCTTTTGTCAAAGTTTGTGTGCATAGCGATGAGTGCGCAGTCTTTGGCGATGAGCTCACGCGCGATATTGCACGGATAGCTGGCAGTATCAAAGCTCTTGATAGTTTTGAAAAAAAGTGGGTGATGCGCGATAATAAGGCTATTTGGCGAGATAGATCGCGCGAGATCGTGGGTAAGTTCAAGCGTGATGTAGAGCTTGTCAAACTCCTGCGTGAGTGCGCCGAGATTGAGTCCGGAGTTATCCCAAGGCTCTTGTGTGTTAAAAGGTGAGGTAAAGTCGCAGACATAATGCATATATCCCACACTTTGTTTGTTTTGGGGTGTGGCTGGTGGTATGTGTGATGTAGCTGGAGTTTTTTGTGCGGGGTTTGGTGGTGTGGTGGTTTGCGTGAGATTCATAATATTCCTTGAGAGTTAGGCTTGCAGTTCGTCATCGAGTTCGCTGATGTGCTGCTCTTGGTCTTGTATGAGTTGGTCTTGCATAAGCAGGGAGATTTTATAGATTTTGCTCACGGCTTTGATGATTTCTTTGCCCATATTACTAGCAAAGGCGATGTCATTGAGGAGTGAGGTGGCGTAATTTGCCGAGATTTTGCTCTCTATGATGATTTTTTCCACGCGCACAAGTGCTTGTTTATCAAACTGCTTGAGGGCTTTGCGCTCTTGCTTGAGTATGAGAGCGATTTCTTGATAATCCTCCACAAATTTTAGCGATTCTAGCTTGGCGAGGAGTTGAGCGATTTGGATTCTGATGAGGTTGTATTCTTGGGCTATGTGGGGATTGGGACTTGTAGCATTTTTTTTGAGATTTTTTTCAAGGAGCACCATATTTTTGGTCGCTTCAGCGAGGTTGCGCGCGCTCACATTGGCTTCGTTGCTGATTTTGATGAAATCCTCTTGGTTGATGTGGGTTTGGGCTTTGGTGCTAAAGTCGATGATCGCATCAAAGAGGACTTTCACTCTGTGGTGATAGAGATCATTGACATTGCCTTGGTCGCTGTACCATTTTTTAGCTAGGAGTGCATCTTTGGGGAGATTGGCGCAAATATCCGATCGTGAGAATCCTAGTGAATGGGCGATCACACTAAAGACATTGTCATAGAGGTGTTTGACTTCGTTGATAAGTGCTTGGGTCGCAGTCATAGGATAGGCGATGATGTTTGGATTGAGATAGATGGGTGCGTCCATATCGGCTGGCTTTTTGCTCTTGATAAAGGTATTGGCAAATTTCACAAACACTTGAATGTAAGGTGTCATAATCGCTACAGCAAGGGCATTGTAAAATGTATGAAATACCGCGATTTTGAGTGCATAGTCTTGCTCACCTATGCCGCTAAGCTCGCTTATGAGATTCACAACGCTTTTGAAATACGACAAAAATATCAACGCAATGATGGCGATGATGAGGTTAAAAATCGTATTGGTGATAGCGAGCTTTTTGCCCTCTAGGTTTGAGCCAAAGGACGCGACAAGCGCGGTTACCACGCCCCCGACATTGGTGCCTATCACAAGCCCTAGTGCGTTGTCATAAGTGATGGTGCCTGTGCTAAGTGCGGAGATGATGATCGTGAGTGTGGCAAAGCTGGATTGCACGATAGAAGTGATGAGGATCCCAGCCATCACGAATATAAACAGATCTTTTGGGCTTCCACTCCCATATGCGCTGAGATCTAGTGCGTCTTTGTAGCCTTCAAAGCCACTTTTGATATACGCGATCCCTAAGAAAAAAAACCCAATACCAGCGAAAATGTGCCCCAACGATTTGATGTTTTTGTCTTTTTGAAATACCAATAAGATAGCAAGCACGATGAGGGGCATAGCGATGGAGGCGATGTCCATTTTCATACCTACGCCAGCGATGATCCAGCCTCCTGTGGTCGTGCCTAGATTCGCTCCAAAGACGATCCCAATGGCTTGAGCGAGGCTGATAAGCCCAGCTGAAAGAAATGAAATCGAGATGATAGTAACGAGTGTGGAGCTTTGCATAAGAATCGTGGTAATGATCCCAAAGAGCAGGGCTTTTGGCTTACTATTAGTCCATTTAGTAAGGATACTCTCTAAGATCCCGCCACTAAAACCTTTAAAGCCATTTTCTAAAAAAATCATACCAAACAAAAACACCCCAATACCCGCAAAAATCTCGGTCAAAGAGGGGTCGATACTCATAAAATAAATAGCGATAATACACACCACGGGGAGCCAAAGTTTTTTGAGTGTTTGCATGGATTTCCTTAGGGTTTTACACAGATTTTACAAAAGCTTGTGTATTATAATCTCAAAAAACTTTAATTTATATAAGGTCGTTGTATGCGCAAACTTTTTCATCTCACTCATTCGCCTATTGAGTGTTATTTCCGCCCAAGTGTGCGGGATTTTGTCGTGCGTGAGATCCCGCTGTATGAGGCGAATGGAGCAGGAGAGCATCTGTTGGTGCTTGTGCGCAAAAAGGATCTTAGCACCTTTGAGATGGTGGAGATTCTAAGTAATGTGCTAGGGGTGAGATCTGCACAGATAGGCTATGCAGGGCTTAAGGATAAGCACGCCACGACCTATCAATACCTTTCAATCCCGCGTAGCTTTGAATCTAAGCTTAGCGCGTGCGGTGAGGTGCTCGAAAAACGAGGGATTAAGGTGCTAGAGTGCAGAGCGCATACTAACAAATTGCGTGTGGGACATTTAAAGGGCAATAGCTTTTTTGTGCGGTTAAAAAAACTCACGCCTATTGAGGCGCAAAAAGCCATAAATGCGCTGGAGATTCTCAAAGCCAGCGGGTTTGCAAATTACTTTGGGGATCAGCGTTTTGGCAGAGATGGGCAAAATTACCACGAGGGTGAAAAGATATTAGAAAATCTTCGCACTATGCGTGATAAAAAAATCGCGCGCTTTTTGCTCTCTGCCTACCAAAGCCATCTTTTTAATCTCTGGTTGCTTGAGCGTATGCGTCTTAATGCGATGATAGAATCTTGTGGTCCAAAGGAGCTTATGAGCCACATCAAGAATTATGGTGTGTTAGATTCTGTGCTACGTGATGAGGGAGTGGTGCGTGAGCTTAGGGCACAAAAGCAGTTTTTTAAGCTATTGCATGGTGATGTGGCGGTGCATTATCCATATGGCAGGGCATTTGTGATCGATGATGTGAGTGTAGAATCTGCGCGCTTTGCGCAGTGTCAGATCGCCCCAAGTGGCGCGCTGTGTGGCAAAAAACTCATAAGTGCGCAAGGGGTGGCATTGGAAATAGAGAGAGTATTTGTGGATTCACGATTGCGCGAGGCGGGGAGCAGACGGTATGCGTGGGTGTGGGCACAAGATGTGGCATACACCTATAAGCCCGAGGTCGCGCAGATGGAGATTACATTTAGCTTGCCAAAGGGGAGCTATGCGACAGTATTCTTAGAAGCGTTACTAAACAAGCCATTTGGTTAAATTTATTTAAGCTTGATTAAATGCTTGGAGTTGTTTATAGAATCTAAAGATTACTCTAGATTCTATAATGCTACCAAAAAGTGGCGGTGCTCAACTTTAGAAAGTGTATTGGTAGGCAGCGGTGAGAAGGGGTGAGGTTTTGTAATAAAACTTTTCAGTGTATTCATCGGTGGTGGGGAGCTTGGCATAAAATTCCACGCGGTGTTTGGCACTCATCGTGAGTGCTATACCTAGATTCACAAACGCCGTAGGCATTTGTAGCTTTACATAGCCCTTTGAAAATATGGAATTGTATTGATAATCATACGCCACAAATCCATATCCCACGCCAGCTATAAGTCCTAGATATGTATAGGTCCCGGGTATGTGGAGATCAAGTAGCAAATCGGCATTGTAAGCACCTAAAGTCTGTGTTTCTACCACAAGAGCCTTGTTGTCTCCAATGCCTGCGTATGCGTCCATATAGAGTCTAAAACCTAGAAATTTATTCCCCGGAAATCCCTGATACCCAAAGCGCAAGCCATACATCGAGAAACTGCCCTTATCAGATTTTACAGAGCTATCAAGCTCCATATCCATACCTCCGAGGCTAAACCCGATGAGCACACCACTTCGGTTTTTACCAAAAAATTTTTTTGCCTCGGCATCAATCTCTTCTTGGCTAACTGGCTTGAAGCCTTCTGAATAGGGATTTTGTGTGTTACGCATCGTGGTGGCTGGGTGTGTGTAGCTTGATGTTGGTTTGGTGGCTGACTTGGGATTTTGAGAATCTTGGAGTTCTTGTAATCGCCTCTCTAGCTCGTTTATCTCATTTTGCTTTTGTTGTTTTTGCTCTATTTCTTGGATTTGTCGCTCTAGTTGCGCTTTTCTCTCCTCTAGTTCATCAGCGTAGATTCCGGCACTTAGCACGCATAGAGCATATATTATAGGCTGTAGTCTCATACTCGCTCCTTGTGGATTATATTTTCTATAAAGCGCACCATTCTACCCCCCCCCCTAATTAATCTTTCCTTAAACAGAAATTGTAGATTCAATTGTGGGATTTTAAAGTTTTGGCAGTGATCAGAATTTCATACAGGTTGTGATGTCAAAATGATTGCTTAAAGAGTATTTCTAAGAAGTGTTTCTTGCAGAGTGCGTGTAAGTCAGGGGCTTATCCATATACAAGTTGCGTGAGTTTTGTGTATTGCTAGATTGTATGCTGTGGTCTTAAGCTCCACTAGCATACAGTGAGGTTTTTTGCAAGTCCGCCTAGTGAAGTCTCTTTGTATTTGTAGTTCATATCTTTACCGGTTTCATACATTGTTTTAATCACTTCATCAAGTCCGACTTTTGGCGTGCTTTTGCGTGTCATCGCCATACGCGCTGCCGAGATTGCTTTGATCGCGCCAAAGGCATTGCGCTCAATGCAAGGTATCTGCACTAGCCCACCCACTGGATCGCAAGTGAGTCCCAAATGGTGTTCCATAGCCATTTCTGCGGCATTGCATGCTTTGTGCGCGTCTGCACCCAGTGCTGTTGCCATAGCCCCTGCTGCCATAGAGCTCGCACTCCCTATCTCTGCCTGACAGCCTGCCTCTGCACCGCTGATACTTGCGTTTTTCTTATAAAATGAACCTATGAGCATTGCTGTGAGCAAAAACTCCACGACTTTTTCATCGCTAAAGCCTATGGTGTGGTTTTTGAGATAGAGCATCACTGCAGGGATCACTGCGCACGCGCCATTGGTGGGTGCGGTTACGACTTTTGCACCACTAGCGTTTTCTTCAGCAATCGCGATGGCATATAATGAGATAAAATCGATAATCCCCATAGGATCGGTCGTGAGTGAGATTCGCTCTCTAAGCCCATTGGCGCGTCGCTTTAGGCGCAGTGTGCCGGGCAGGTATTCTTGCGTGGGGTGCGTGCCGTTGTAATACACTTCTTGCATCACCTCCCAAATCTCAAGACAATAGCTATAAATTTCCTCTTTAGTATGGAATTGTAGCTCGTAGTTATAAGAGAGCTGGGCGAGATTCCACTTATGCTCCTTACAGAGTGCTAGAGCCTGATGGGCGTTATTAACCTCTAGAGCAAGTTTTGGTTTGTCTTTCTTGGTATTGTGCTGATTTTCTAGCTCTGGTGCGCTCAGCACAAATCCCCCGCCGATAGAGTAGTATGTCTCCTCTTCTAGCACCGCTCCTTTAGAATCTAGTGCTTGCAAGCTCATGCCATTTTCGTGCAGTGGCAAAAACTCTTGGGAAAACACTAGATCATTTTGGTAATCAAACGCGATGTCTTTTTGCCCACAAAGCGTGATTTTATGCCCTTCTAGCGCGTTTTTGATACTCTCTTCTTGCACGATCGCACTGAGGTGTTTTGCCTCTAGTCCATTAAGCCCCCAAATCACTGCCTTATCGCTCAAATGCCCCCTACCTGTGAGCGAGAGTGAGCCATAGAGCGTGATGAGGACACGCTCAATTTGCGCGAGATTTTTATTAATCTTTTTGCAAAAGAGATTTCCTGCCAGCATGGGACCTAGTGTGTGTGAAGATGAGGGACCCACGCCGATTTTAAAGATACTAAAGTTGCTTGACATTGCTTAGTCCTAAAACTGATAAATCACTGTAACAATCGTTAGAGCCCCAGTGATAAACACAAATGCATCAAGGGCAGGGTTGCGGAATTTTTTGAGCTTAGAGACACTCCAGATCGCGATGATAGGCATAAGGAATAAAATCGCTGCGATGATAGGACCACCGAGATTCTCAATAAAGCTTAGCACACTAGGATCAAAATACGCTACCACCAACATCACTGCATACATCACCATACCGCAGATAATGGCGATGAGCTTGAGATTTGGATTCTCATTGCCAGCGAGCTTACAGCATTTGCGTACGATCCCATACGCACCCTCGCGCGCACCAAAATAATGCCCAAAAAACGAAGTCGTGATCGCTAAAAATGCGATGATAGGACCACCATAGGCGATGATTGGTTGATTGAGCTTGTTGGCAAAATACGAGAGCACGGGAATATTTTGCGCTCTAGCTTCTTTGAGCTCCTCACCGCTGAGGCTTAGCACGCACGAAAACACGAAAAACATCACAAATAACAGCAAAATCATCGAGGTAAAGAATAGAATCTGATTGGATTTGCCTAGGGCATTTTGTGCGCCGTATTCTTGCTTGACACTAAGGGCGAAGGTGGAAATCGCTGGCGAGTGGTTAAACGAAAACACAAGTACGGGCAGTGTGAGCCATACAACCACAAGGAAATCCTGCCATTGTGGCACATTTGTGATAGCATCAAAAGACCAGTAGGGAATAAGATAAAGCGAAAACACAAGTAGCGCGGCACACAGCGGATACACAAGCAGCTCACACACACGCGTGATAAATTTCTCACTAAAGAGCATAATCCCCATAAATGTGCTCACGCCCAAAAATACCAAAATCGCGCGATAGAGAGGCACTAGCTTGTGAATCTCTTGCCCCTTGTCATTGAGTGATGTGGCATACATATCTTGAATAAATCCAGCCAGAGCATTACCCTCTTCAAAGATCGGTAGGATTTGGTTATAGATCAGGCTTTCAATCGTATTTGTGATCCCCACGCAATACGCCAAGCAAATAGGGAAAATCGCAAAAAAATACAGCACCGAAATAAACACACTGACTTTGCGCCCGAAATATTCCTCCGCGGCGTGCGTGATGTCTTTGTCACCTTCTGCTTGAGAGACAAAGAGACTAAGAGCCCTGTGACTAAGATATACCATAGGGAAAATCACGATACACATTGCCACCACGGGCCAAAATCCTTCAGTCCCAGCCTTGATAGGCAGATACAAGATCCCCGCACCCACTGCCGTGCCAAAGAGGCTTAGCATCCAGCGCGTGTCAAAGGATGACCATTTATTGTTTTGAGACATTTTCTCCTCCTAAGTATTGAATCTAACTATAAGTCTAGCAGATTTTTGCGTGAAAGCTAAGGTATCGTGTGAAATATCTGTGGATTTTATGCGTGAGTGTAACATTATCGGGAGATTCAGAGATCCTTAAAGGTATGTCGCAGTGATAGCACTACCGCTACTTACATTCATTCTTGAATCTTAAGGATGGGTTCTTATAGCGAACTATATTAAAAAGTAATCCAAGCAATTCCCCCATTTGAAACCAACACTCTTTTTGTTATAATCCACTAAATCTAAAGCTGATCTTATAGATTCTAAATTCACATAATGGGAGGCTTGATGCAATCGATTTTGTTTGTATGTTTGGGCAATATCTGTCGATCTCCACTAGCTGAAGGGATAGCGCGGGAGATCATTAAGCAAGGCAATCTTGCCATAGAGGTGGATTCTGCAGGGACGAGTGGCTGGCACATCGACGAGCCGCCATGTGAGGGTTCGCGCGCGGTTGCTAGGCAGCATGGCTTTAGTATTGATGATCTGCGCGGAAGGCGACTAAGTGTGTATGCCGATGATCGCTTTGATCTCATTGTTGCACTAGATTCTAAAAACTATAAAGATATTCTTGCGTTAGGCTTTGCTAAGGAAAAAGTGCGCAAGCTCGGGGATTATGGGCTAGATGGTGCAGATGTGCCAGATCCCTACACATATCGGGATATGGAGGGGTTTGAGATGGTGTATGCGATGATAGATCGCGGTGTGAAGCATCTCCTAGCAAGTCTGCAGATCTCTTAAAAAACCCTTAAGCATCTTGTGATTTTGCGGAAGTTTGCTATAATGCCAAAAAACTTGACATAAGGCAGGATTGTGAGAAGATCTTGGGTGTGTGGCATACTACTATGCTGTGTGATGATGGGATATGGTGCAGAGGGCGATGAGGAGCTGCTCAACTCCCTAAGTGCCCAGCCAGAATCTATGCGCTACATCACACCCGATAAGACCGATAAGAAACCCCTTGATTATGCTCATCTTTTTGGCAAGCCCACGATCGAGTGGAAAGACATCGCCAAAACAAAAAGCGGCGTGTTTATTAGCATAGGGGCAAACCTCCTGCCCATATTACGCACTGATACTACTACACCAGCGATATATAATGACACCTATCCCATCAGTGGCGGCTTTGATGTGAAGCTGGGTTATATGTATTTTTCCAACCCTTTTGTAGGCTTTCGTGTGTATGGCGAATATGGACGATCGTATGCTAATGATATTTATGGTAGCAGCGGATATGAGCGCACCTATGAGATTGAGATGTATAACGCCGGGGTGAGTATCGTGCTAGATACTAATCTAGGGCAAAAATACGATCATATGCTTAGTGTGATTGTGGATTTGGCGTATGTGCCACATATCGGCTTTGTCTCAAAGTGGGATCACACGAATGCCAACGGCGTGCAGACTTCGGGCGAGGATAGATTCATAGGGGGTAATAAGGTGGCGTTAGGGCTTGGGTTTGGCTATGTGTTTAGGAGCAAGCACCGCTTTGAGCTGATGCTTAAACGTCTAACCGATGTGCGTTCGGGCAAGGACTCTTTTATCAGCACCAATTCAAACCCCATTATTTTCCAGCAGATTCTTAGTATGACCTTTGGGTATGTGTATGTGTTCTAAACTCTTCACAGCTCCCAGAATCTTGAGATTCTATATGATCCCAAAGATTCATAGAATCCACACAATCTGTAGAATCTCCAAATTCTCATTGATTGCTCTGCTGTGCGTGGCGTGGCTACCGATGTGGGGTGTATGGGGCACACTTAACGCGGAGGAGATCACCCAGCACACCATCGCGCCTAAGGAATACACCCTAGAGCCCAGCTACACGCTCTCTCATACACAGATTCTATCCACTCATCTTTTTCCTCAGATCTCCAAATCCTTTCTTATCGCGAGCTTTCCCCAGCAGAGTTTTAGCTTTAAGATGCGTGCTTATGAAGTCGCAGCGATTTTCAAACGCCATGGCTTTGTGCTGCACACACCCCATAGTGATGTGGAGTTTGTGTATCGCTCTTCTATGGATCTCCAAAAGCCACAAGAGGCGATCAAGCGTCTATACACAGAGTATTTTGAGGGTGTGTGTCCGGGGGCATTTAGCGTAGATTCTGTATTGGTGCGCTTGCAAGATGATCGCGAGATTCACGATCTTAGCGAGATTCTCACACACGCGAGTTTTGAGCTCTTTGGCAAGCAGCGGGCGTTTAAAAAATCTAATGGTGTGCTTGTGGCGCGCACTGGGGATTCTAAGATCTTGTTTGTGTATGAGATGAGCGCACGCCTTAAGGCACTTTATACAACTAAGCCCCTTAGCGCAGGGGAGGGTATAGAGGGCTTTGTAGAATCTAAAACCCTCACATTCCAAAGGCTTAGCACTTTACCAGCGTGCGAGGAGGAGATCGCCTTTGCTAGCGCTCGGAGTTACCTACCCCAAGGCACTTTGCTCACAAAGGACAAGCTACGCCCGTTGATTTTAGTCAAAAAGGGTGAGAGTGTGCTTGTGCAGAGTGTGGGTGGTGGATTTGCCCTGCAGACGAGTTTAGAGGCATTGCAAAGCGGAAGCTTTGGTGAGGTGATAGAAGCGAGGGCAAGTGAGAGCAAGAAGATTTTGAAGGTGAAAATCGTGGGAAAAAATCAAGGTGTGGTGCTATGAATGAGCAATATCCTAAAAAGCTTGTAGTGGGCATTAGTGGGGCAAGTGGCGTGCATTTGGGCGTGGAGTTTGTGCGGTATTTGCCTGCAGACATCGTGGTGTATGCGGTGGCGAGCTCTGGTGCACAGCGCGTGTATGCGCACGAATATCGCGCCACGCAGTCATTGCACGATGCCTTGCGCCTAGCGCGTCCGCACAATCTCACGATATGTAGCGATGAGGCACTGCATGAGTGTATCGCGTCGGGGAGTTCGCGTATGGAGGCGATGTGTATTATTCCGGCGAGCTGTGATATGGTGGCAAAGATCGCAATGGGCGTGAGCGATACACTCATTACAAGAAGTGCGAGTGTGATGCTTAAAGAAGGGCGTAAGCTCTTGCTAGGCGTGCGCGAGATGCCTCTAAGCGCGATTATGCTTGAAAACATGCTCAAGCTCTCACGCCTTGGCGTGTGTATCGCACCACCGATCGTGGGGTATTATGGTGGGGCACAGAGTTTGGAGCAGATGGAGCGGTTTTTTGTGGGTAAATGGTATGATGTGCTTGGCATACCGCATCAGCTTTTCACGCCGTGGGGCGATATGCGTGTATAGAGCGTGGGTGGTATCGGTGGTATTGAGCGTGAGAAGATAGGGGTGGATGTGGAGAAGATTCTAGAGATACGCGATTTTTGTTTTGCGGTGAGTGAGAGCTTTAGGCTAGAGGATATTTCGCTCACGTTAGATTCACGCGAGGTGCTGGCTATTGTGGGTGAATCTGGCTCGGGAAAAAGCCTCTTGGCACAAAGTATTTTGGGGTTATTTGGGGCTCTGCCGCGGGGCAAGATGTATTTTCAAAGTAGAGATATGAGCGAGCTAGATTCTGCGATGTGGTGTGCCTTTCGCGGTAAGGAGATCGCCTATATCCCCCAAGACCCTCTAAGTGCGCTCAATCCCGTGCAGCCAATCGGTAAGCAGATTTTAGAATCCTACACCCTGCATAATCCCAAAACTTCTAGCTCTAAGCGCAGAGAGGTGCTTACAGAGGCATTGCAGAGTGTGGGGCTGGATATGAGTTTCGCGGCGCGCTATCCTCATACACTTAGCGGTGGGCAGCGGCAGCGCGCTCTTATTGCGATGAGCATTATCAATCGTCCTAAGATTCTCATCTGTGATGAGCCCACCACTGCGCTTGATGCGCTCCTTCAGCGGCAGATCTTGGAGCTTTTGCGCTCTTTGGCGCATCAGAGTGCGGTGGTGCTCATCACACACGATCTTGGCGCGGTGGCACACATTGCGCACACTATTGCGGTGATGCGAGGGGGACGGATTATAGAATCTAACGTTGCTAGCGAGGTTTTTAATAATCCTAGAGAATCTTATACCAAAGAGCTTTTAGATGCGCTGGATTTCTCCACACTCACCCCTAACCCCTATGAATCTAGCGAAGTCTTGAGATTGCGGGATTTTAGCGCAGTAGCGATGAAAAGGCGGTTTTGGCGTAACTCACCTATTACGATCACGCATAATGTGAATCTGGCTTTGCACAAAGGCGAAATCTTAGGGATCGCTGGTGAATCTGGCTCGGGCAAAAGCTCTCTAGGACTAGCGATCGTGCGGCTGATGGCACATATGGGCGAGATACGATTTTTTGGCAAAGACATTAGGGATTTTAGCAAAGGAGAGTATTTCGCGCTGTGTGCGAAAATAGGCGTGATATTCCAAGATCCCTTCGCTTCGCTCAATCCGCGTATGCGCGTGGGTGAGATCATCACTGAGGGGCTGATATATCATCGCAGGCACGCGTATGATGTGTCTAAGAGGCTAGAGAGTGCATTGCAGAGTGTGGGGCTGGATATGAGTTTCGCGGCGCGCTATCCTCATACACTTAGCGGTGGGCAGCGGCAGCGCGTGGCGATCGCGCGCGCTCTGATATTAGAGCCAAATATTTTGCTTCTTGATGAGCCCACAAGCGCGCTTGATAAAAGCACGCAAAAGCAGATTCTCACGCTCCTTGTGCGATTGCAAAAAGAGCTAGGGCTTAGCCTCATATTTGTCACGCATGACTTGGATATTTTGCGATTTTTAAGTCACACACTTATCGTGCTCAAAAATGGCTATGTGGAGGAGAGCGGGGCGAGTAGCGAGGTGTTTAGTATGCCAAAAAGTGCGTATTTTAGGGAGCTTTTAAGCGCACATAGCTACTAAGGAGATTCAAAGTCTATTGTGCTACAATTTCGGGATTTGATTTACAAGGGGAATTTGAGTATGGAGATGACACGAGATACAAATAATAGCGAGAAAACTGAGATCAAGCGATTTTTGTTTTTATTGTGGAAAAATAGATGGATTGGCGGTGCTTGTGTGGGACTTGGCGTAGTCTTGGCATTTCTTTATGCGTATGTGGTAGCCAAACCTATGTATGAGGGTGTGAGTGTCATAGATACGGGTTATATCCTCAATGAAAGCGGTGGAAAAGGGCGTATCCTCAACACAGTAGAGGTGATCAAAGAAATCGAAGAGATATTTATAGAATCTAATAAATATCTCACGCCAGAGCAGGCAGCAGATCGAAAGTGGGTTATCAAACAAGTAGATGTGGTTGATCTCAAAAACCCCGGATTGCCCTTTGTGAAGGTTACGGCGCGTGGCGAGACCCAAGAAGATGTCAAAGCCGCTATGAATGCGGTGCTAGAGTATATCCAGGATAAAAACAAAGACAGACTAGAGAAGCATGAGATCAATCTAGGCTATCTCATAGAGCAAATCGAGGCGCGCATCAGAAATATCCAAGAAAACACTCTGCCCTACATTGATACTAAAATAAATCGCTCAACAGCCGATATAGAAGAACTCAAAAAAGAACTCAAAAAAGAATCCCTTAGTCCGACTCAATACCAAACACTCAGTAACTACCTAGGTCAGCTTCAGGTGTCTATTGATGCTTCAGAAAGCAGTAAGTTTAGTATCCAAAACCAAACACTCCTAGAGCTTGAGCAGCAACTTGCTAAATACAACCTTATGCGTGGAGATGGCAGTATCCAAAACGCTTCATTTATCACGCTTAATATCACGCCAAACCCCAATCTTGGTGTGAAGAAGTGGATTATTTTGGTGCTAGGGCTATTCTCTGGTATCGTGCTAAGTGTGCTCGTGATCTCTGGCAAGGAGCTGTATGTAGAGCTTAGGCGCGAGGGCTTGAGGGGATTGGAGTAGTAGATTCTGCTATTTCAACGTAGAGCTTCGTGCTTGATTATCGGGGTTCAAGGAGAATCTCCCTCCCTGTGCGTATATACGATCTTTTTAGAAATTTACAAGACTTTTGAGATTCTATAATATTGCAATTGTTTAATGCGAATCATCACCTTCATACAAATAGAAATATATCGCCTGAATCTCCTTTGGTGTGAGGTAGTAGCGCGGCATCACCCCGATCTTTTGTGAATCTAGAGACTTGGCAAACGCGTTAAACTCAAGCCTATTGATAGCTGGCGCGCTTAGTGTCTTGGCGTTGCCCTTGTGTTTGTAGTGCGCGATGATGTTTCCTTCGCCTTTTGTCCCATGGCAGTGGTGGCAGCCTATGCCGCGCGGATTTTCGTAGAGATTTTTACCATATTCCTTAAATGTGATAAATCCCTCGTTGTCAAATTCCCTATGTGGTGTGTTAGATTCTGGTTTGTCTGTTGATTGAGTATTGTTAGAATCTGAATCTACAGAATCCTGTGGCATAGGGGATTGATCTTGTATAGATGTGTGGGTATCTGCTGTGGGAGTGTGTGCTAGTGCGAATGTCGCTAAAAGGTAAAAAAGCGCGATTTTTTTCATAAGAGTGCCACCAAATCTAGTTTTTTAATCCAAAATATTATAATATATGCAAAATTAAAACTTCCACAAAGGAAAGCAGTGATACTTCTAGACGGCAAGAGCTTGAGTGAAAAAATCCAGCAAGATATCAGCGTGCAGTGTCAGGCATCGGGGTTAAAGCCGGGATTGGCAGTGGTGCTCGTGGGCGATGATGCACCAAGTAGG
The DNA here is from genome assembly GCA_944325775.1 of uncultured Helicobacter sp. Lineage (GTDB taxonomy): Bacteria > Campylobacterota > Campylobacteria > Campylobacterales > Helicobacteraceae > Helicobacter_F. The sequence goes on along the minus strand of CALVBL010000010.1, from coordinate 39,025 downwards.
GCGTATGTCAATATGAAAGAGCGCGCGTGTCAGCGTGTGGGGTTTGCTTCACGAAAATATGAGTTGCCACAGAGTTGCACACAGGATGAGCTTTTGGGTCTGATTGATAAGCTTAATGCAGATTCAGAGATTCATGGGATTTTGGTGCAGCTGCCTTTGCCCAAGCATATCGATACTTCCGTAGTTTTAGAATCTATCGCGCCACAAAAAGATGTCGATGGCTTTCACCCCTATAATGTTGGACGACTCAATACTAATCTCGATGGCTTCGTCCCTGCCACGCCTTTGGGCGTGATGAGCTTGCTTCAAGCTTATGAAATCAGCGTGCGTGGCAAAGATGTCGTGATCGTGGGCGCGAGCAATATCGTGGGCAGACCGCTAGCGACCTTGATGCTCAATGCTGGTGCGAGCGTGAGTGTATGCCATATCCTTACCAAAGATGTGGCGGAATATACGCTCAGGGCGGATATCGTGTGTGTGGGCGTGGGTAAGGTCAATCTCATCACTGAATCCATGATAAAGCCCGGTGCGATCGTGGTGGATATCGGGATCAATCGTTTGGATTCTGGCGAGCTGGTGGGCGATGTGGATTTTGAAAATGTCAGTAAAATGGCCTCCGCGATCACTCCCGTGCCCGGTGGTGTAGGACCTATGACGATCGCTTCATTACTTCAAAATACGCTAAAAGCTGCTAAACAAATACAGGGAGTGATAAAATGACTATAAAGCGAATCTGGCGGGGGCTTTGTGCGTTTTCATCAAGCTGGAGTGGGACGATCATCATCGTGCTGTTTATTATTTTTTTTATTGCGCAAGGTTTTATTATCCCTACGAGATCGATGGTTGGGACCTTTTTTGAGGGGGATTTGCTCTTTGTCAAAAAGTTTAGTTATGGTATCCCTACACCGCGCGTTCCGTGGATCAATACACCAATTTTGCCCGACTTTAATCATAATGGGCATTTGATTGAGGGTGAGCGTCCTAAGCGCGGCGAGATTGTAGTCTTTATCCCACCTAAAGACGATCGTATGTATTTTGTTAAACGCGTGTTCGGCGTGGGTGGCGATGAAGTGATTTTCACACAAGAAGGATATTATCTGCGTCCAAATGAGGGTGATGCGGGGATCGAATCGCTTAAGGCACAGCTAGGAGAAGATGCGCAAATACGCGAGTTTTTGGGCAGGAAGTTTATCAGAGATCCTTTTATAGCGCAGCACGCTGGGATCTCGTATGCACCTAGATGGTGGCAAAAAGACGAAGCGGCAAATCCTAATATCATACCGCTTTGGAAACGCGCATATTTTCGTGATGATAAGGGGTTTTATACCAAAATATGCAAAGATAATGGCGCACTCTCTGATGCGGATAGGCGGCTAGATTGTGATTTGTTTGAGAAGCAATACAGCGATTTGCCCCAAGATGAGTTCGTGTATGTGCCAAATATTGGCTTTGAGGATATGAATGCGCGTTCTGATATAGCGATGAGCAAGCTACGCGATGGGCAGGGTGAAGTGTTTTTTTATACCAAAGTTGCTGAAGATTCGTTCTTTATGGCGGGTGATAATCGCAACAACAGCTCGGATTCACGCTTTTGGGGCAGTGTGCCATATAGCAATATCGTAGGGCAGCCGTGGTTTATTTATTTTAGTTTCACTAAGGCTAATAGCGAGGAAGCGGGTGCAGATATGAATACATCAGAGCGTTATCTTGTGCGATGGAGTCGTTTGTTTAAGGGTATAGATGGTGTTGAGGAGTTGGCTAGAGAGTATGTTAAGATTCACAGCGCGGTGGATCACAATGCAGAATCTAGCGATCCTACAGGGGAAGCAATCCACTAAAATAGGAGTTATTATGCAAGTGTTTATCGCCTCTGATCATGCAGGTTTTGGATTAAAAGAATTTGTGAAAAAAGTGCTTTTAGATCGAGGCTTGGAAGTGTGTGATTTGGGTGTAGATTCACAGGAGCGTGTGGATTATCCAGACTTTGCCCAAAAGCTCTGTGAGTGTGTCCTCGCCACAGCAGAATCTAAGGGCGTACTCATCTGTGGTAGTGGCATAGGTATGAGTATCGCAGCAAATCGTTTCCATGGCATACGCGCGGCACTCTGCACCGATTCATATCTGGCGAAAATGGCGCGCTTGCATAATGATGCTAATGTGCTATGTATGGGTGAGCGCGTGATAGGGCAGGGCGAGGCAGAGGAGATAGTGGCGCAGTTTTTTAGCGCGGAGTTTGAGGGTGGCAGGCACCTTGAGCGCGTGCGCAAGCTCGGATAAAGTAGTTTTTGGAGACATGGCATAAAGTGGAGGCGCGATTATGAATTTTTTTGCACAATGGTTTTTTCTCACAGGATTCATACTTTTTGTGCTCTATATGATCGTGCGCACATTTTTTTATAAAAGTGTCGCGCGCAAGGAAGAGAAAAACTCCGCCTCGATGAAACTCACGCTCAGTGAAGCCGAGATCCTCGTGCGCAAACACCAGCTCCAGCTCCAGCGTGCGCTTGGCAATATCGATAATATGCAGCAGGAGATGAATGCCCTCAAAAATGAAGTCAAAGTGCTCAAAGCGCGCAATTCCCAATACAGAATCGAGACAGACAAATATAAGGCGCGTATCAAAGAGCTAGAGCAAAAAATCGAGGCACTGCTCTAATGGTCGTGTCGTCGCAAGATTATTAAAAAGGAGCGAATATGGATACACAAAAACTAGCAGATTCTATACGCAAGATCCCAGATTACCCTAAACCGGGGATTTTGTTTTATGACATCACGACGATGATAGGCAATGATGAGGTGTTTAGTGAGCTTATAGAATCTCTAGTAGCGCGCTATAGGGATCGTGGGATTGATTTCATCGCGGGGATAGAATCGCGAGGCTTTATTTTTGGTTCAGCATTGGCATACGCGCTTGGTGTGGGATTTGTGCCTATTCGCAAAAAGGGCAAATTGCCATTTACCACAGTGAGTGAAAAATACAGCCTTGAGTATGGGTTTGATGAAGTGGAGATTCACATAGATGCGTTTGAACGTAAGCAAAATGCGAGCGTCGTGCTTATCGATGATCTCATCGCCACCGGTGGCACAGCACAAGCGGGCGTGAAGCTCATCAAGACCCTTGGTGCGCAATGTGTGGAGGCGGTGTTTATCTTACATTTGCGCGAGCTTGGAGGGAAGGCGAAGCTAGAGGAGCTTTGTAATGTGCATTGTGTATTAGATATTTAGAGGATTATGTATGCGTGCTGTGTGGCTATATGTGAGAGAAAATCCTAAAAAGGTGCTAATTTGGGCATTTGTGTTTTGTGTGATCGTTGGATTGGTAACGTATTATCGCAGCACGGGGTTTTCACTTGAGGAGTTTATCACGGCATTGTGGGAGGAGCATGTCGAGACTTGGGGCTATGTGATTTTGTTTTTTTGGGGGATTTTGGAGGGAGAGCTTGGGCTTATCTTTGCCGGACTTGCGGTGCATGATGGCAAAATGCAGCTGTTAGCTTCGATTTTTGTCGCGGGGCTTGGGGGCTTTGTGGGTGATCAGATTTATTTTTACATCGGGAGATTCAATCGCAAAGGAATTCAAGAGAGCTTCAAATCCCAGCGGCGTAAGTTCGCTCTAGCTAATCTCTTGCTCCAAAAATATGGTTGGCCTATTATCTTTATTCAACGCTATATGTATGGTATGCGCACGATTATTCCTATGAGTATCGGCACGACGCGCTACAGCGGGCTGAAGTTTGCATTTATCAATCTCATAAGTGCGCAGGTGTGGGCGGCGATCACGATTTTGCTCACTTGGTATTTTGGTGAGGAGATTTTTATCGTACTTGATTGGTTTAAGGATCATCCATATTTACTTATCCCATTGGCAATTATTATTGGTGGTGGCGTGCTGTGGTATTTTCAGACACAGACAAAGCGGGTGGATAAGCGCATTGATAAACTACAACAGAAAGGACAGCAATGATTGAGATTAAAATCGTGGATTCTAAGCAAGGCGAGGCGTATGTAGAGTTTGTGCTAGATTCTGGAGAATCTAAAAATCTCCAAAAAGCTAAGGAATTTGGCTTTGATGGTAAGGGAGAGTTTTTTTTGCAAGAAAAGAAAACCTTGCTTGTGTGCCTGCAAGAGTGCAATGCTGACTTCGTGCGTGAGGCAGGTGCGAATATTGCGCGATTTTTTAAGAATCTAAAGTTTGAGAGTATCGGCATAAAAGCGTTTGGTAATAAGAATCTAGACTATGCGCTGATGCTTGGGATTTTGGCGGGTTCGCAAGATAGCGCGCTGTATAAATCAGACAAAAAAGAATGTGCGCTCAAAAAAATCTATATGCAAGGTGCGCACGCACAAGAGGCAAAAAAGGCAAAAATCATAGCCAAAAGTCTGCATATCGTGCGAGATCTCATCAACACAATGCCACAGGTCGCCACGCCGCTTTACCTTGCACAATATTGTAAAAAACTCGCACAAAAAAAAGAACTAGAATGTAAGGTGCTGGAGGCAAAAGATTTGCAAAAAGAGGGAATGGGTGCGTATCTAGCGGTAAGCAGAGCATCGAATAATCCGCCATATCTCGTGCATTTGAGCTATAAGCCTAAAAAGCCCCTAGCGCGTGTCGTGCTTGTAGGCAAGGGACTCACATACGATAGTGGTGGGCTAAGCCTTAAGCCGGGCGATTATATGGTAACGATGAAGGCGGATAAAAGTGGTGCGTGTGCGGTGATAGGGATTTTGAATGCGGTTGCTGGGCTTGGCATAGATGTCGAGGTGCATGGGATCGTTGGTGCGGCAGAAAATATGATCGGTGGCAACGCATACAAACCTGATGATGTGCTCTTTTCGCGTGAGGGTAAGAGCATAGAGGTGCGCAACACAGATGCTGAGGGGCGACTGGTGCTGTGTGATTGTCTTAGCTATGCGCAAGATCTCAAACCCGATGTACTCATAGATTTGGCAACTCTTACAGGCGCGTGTGTCGTGGGGCTTGGCGAATACACAAGTGGAATTATGGGCTATAATGAGAATCTCAAGCAAGAGTTTGAATCTTGTGCATTGCACAGCGGTGAGCTGATGGCGCGCTTACCGTTTAATCGCCATATCAAAAAGCTTTTAGAATCTAAAATCGCAGATATTTGCAATATCGGCTCAAGTCGCTATGGTGGGGCAGTGAGTGCTGGAATGTTTTTGGGAGAGTTTGTGCGTGATGAATACAAGGATAAATGGCTGCACATCGATATCGCTGGACCTGCGTATGTGGAGCGCGAGTGGGATATCAACCCAAGCGGTGCAAGTGGAGTGGGGGTGCGTGCGGTGCTGGCATTTATAGAGAATCTACAGGCTAATGGAGGTGTGAAAAAAGATTCTGGCAAGGATTCTAAAGCTGTCAGAAGTCCTAAGACACAGAATCCTAAAAATCCAAAATCCACAAAAAAGGCGCGATGATGGGACTATCTATCGGTATCGTCGGGCTTCCAAATGTGGGGAAATCTACGACTTTTAATGCGCTCACTAAGACACAAAATGCTCAAGCGGCGAACTATCCATTTTGTACCATAGAGCCTAATAAAGCTGTGGTAAGCGTGCCTGATATGCGTCTAGGAGAGCTGGCTAAGATTGTCAATCCCCAGAGAATCTTGCACTCGCAAGTGGAGTTTGTGGATATCGCTGGGCTGGTGCGCGGCGCGAGTAAGGGTGAGGGATTGGGTAATCAGTTTTTGGCAAATATCAAAGAGGCTGATGTGATTTTGCACATCGTGCGGTGTTTTGAGGATAGCGATATCACGCATGTAGAAAACCGCATCGATCCGCTGGGTGATATTGAGATCATCGAGTTGGAGCTGATTTTGGCGGATATCGCGACATTACAAAAACGCATCACTAAACTAGAGCGAGAGAGTAAGGCACAAAAAGGCGTGAATGCGACGTTGGAGGTTGCAAGAGCATTGCTTACTCATTTAGAATCTGGTAAGAGCGCTAAGAGTTTTGAATCTCGCGATAGTGAGGAGTTCGCGGGGCTTGATAGGGAGTTACGGTTTTTGAGCAACAAAGAAGTGGTGTATGGTGCGAATGTCGATGAAAGCGCGCTGGGAGTGGATAATGAGTTTGTGCAAAAGGTGCGTGCATATGGCGCACAGCAGGGGAGTGAGGTGATCAAACTCTGTGCTAAAATCGAGGAAGATATGGTGGGTATGAGTGATGAGGAGCGTGCGGAGTTTTTGGGCGAGCTTGGGGCAGGTGAGAGTGGGCTTGCGCAGATCATTCGCGTGGGCTTTGCTAAGCTTGGGCTGATTAGTTATTTCACTGCTGGGGTGCAGGAAGTGCGCGCTTGGACAATCAAAAAGGGTGATAAAGCCCCACAGGCTGCTGGCGTGATACACAAGGATTTTGAAAAAGGCTTCATCCGCGCCGAGACAATCAGCTATGAGGATTTTATCAAATATGGTGGTGAGCAAAAAGCCAAGGAAGCCGGAGCAATGCGTAGTGAGGGTAAGGACTATGTCGTGCAAGATGGCGATGTGATGCATTTTAGGTTTAATGTTTAAGGTGTGGGTATAAGGAGGGAATTGTGGTTAGCACAGATGTTTCAAGATGGAATTTAAAAGTATCTTTTGAGTATTTTCTTGCATTTTTTCCATGGGCTATATTGCCTTTTAGTGCGCCTTAGTGTTTTATACGGGGTTGGTGATATTGTTTTTCTTATCATTCTTGTATCCACCTCGCTCTGTGCGGATTATCCTCGCGCTATGTATTATTATAGGTGGAGCGGTGAGCTTTGGGGATACTGCGTTGATTGTTGATAGGGTAAATTATTATAACTCTTACACAGCACTTGCCAATGGGGATTTGGAACAGTTGTTTGTTTGGGGAAAGGGTGTAGAGATTATGACACCACTTTTCTGGTTAGTGACATTACCAATTACTGGTTATCTTGATCATACATATTTTTCTATGATGCATGCAGTGGTGATGGGAATTTTATTCTATATTTGAGTAGAAAAATATGCTATCAGGGACCTAGACACTAAATTTGCTTGTTTGTGTTTGTTTTTTGTGTTGCTTATGTTTAATTATTGGGGTTGTGGTGAGGGTATTAGGCAAAATTTTTCTAGTATTTTTTTACTTTTTGCTCTTAGCCAAGATTCAAAAAAGAAAACTTTTTTATTTGTATGTATTGCATTTTTATTTCATACGACAGCTATTTTTTTCTATCTTCTATTTTATCTTTTGCGGGATTATCCAAAATATGGGATAGCGGTTATTGTTCTGCTGTGCCTTGCTTCTTTTACATCTTTGTATGCTGCTTTTTTGTTTCAATATATTTCTTTTTTGCCGGATTTTTTGAGTCATAAATTGGCTTTTTATCAATATGAATTTCGAAAGATAGTAGAACATTCCGTGGGTGTTAGGAATCTTGTACTTCCATGTTTATTGTTAGTAGGAGCTTTGTATTTTAGGCAATATATTGATAGACGATGGTTTTATGTTATCGTATGGTATGGAATCTTTGTAATATGTACACTCTTTTCTTTAGGGCATGCATCCGGCAGAATAGGTGGATTATATTATATGTTGTTTGGCTTTTTCTTTTTTATTGTTTTTAAGAAAAATATAATCTCGCTTTGTCTTGTAGGTTTATTATTGTTTGTTTGGAAACTGCGGGACACTTATTTATTTAGTACTAGGATTGATACTACACACACAGGATATCAGGCCCCATTCTACAAATATGGTTTAAGTGGGGATTGGTTTTATTTTCTTATGCAGTAATACTTTCAGTTTTGGAATACTTATTTATTTTTGGAATCTTTAAGTCTCATCACTTGTAGAAGTCGTCTTACAAGTGATGAGCTAGCACTCCTTTTTTAAGTAAATTGCATAAATTATGACAGCCCTTACGCGCCTTTTGGCGGTAAGAATGCTGTATTTTTAGGCGCGGTGCCTGTGTATTTTTCAATATTTATCATTGCGGTGCAAGCACTATTGCCATTTGAGAGCTCAGAGGTTGGTATATCCATGGTGAGCACATTTGCATTACCATTTTTACATAGTGTATTGGCTTCAGCGGCATTGTCTGGATCGTACCATGCACCCTCGTAGATTCTCACCACACCTTGAGGCACGATGTCACTTACCACGGCACCCACGAGAATCTGTCCCCGCTTATTAAACGCACGCACGATATCGCCGTTTTTGATACCCTTAGCCTCTGCATCAGCGGGGTTGATCCAGATAGGCTCTCTGTCAGAGACTGCATACTCATCGCGCAATCTTGTGTTAGCAAGCTGTGAGTGTAGTCGTAGGCTTGGATGTGGGCTTAGGAGCGCGAACTCTGCACTTTTGTTCTTCATACCCTTCCACTCTGCTGGCTCAAACCACTGCGGGAATGCCTTGCAATCTTTGTAATTCATCTTTTCGATGGTTGTAGAATAGATCTCGATCTTGCCGCTTGGTGTGCCTAGAGGATTGAGGATTGGATCTTCTCTGAAATCCGCGTATCGCACGAAATCAAGCCCTTCTGGTGTCGCGTCAAACACAAGTGGCCTATTGGCAGTCCAAAATGTCTTAAAGTCTGGCATTGCATTGCCATCAGCCATTACCACGCCAGCTTTTTGTGCGTTTTCATAGGCGGCATTGTAGAATTCCTCGATCCAATCCATATCGGTTTTGCCCTCTGTGTATTGTGCGCCAAACCCACAAGCCTCCGCCAAATCCGAAAACACTTGATAATCACTTTTTGCTTTTTCAAACGGCGCTACCACTTGTTTCATAGGGTTGATATTCATATTAGAATAATCCCCGCTCATCGTGATATCGTTGCGCTCATAGGGCGTGGTAATAGGAAACACGATATCCGCCATTTTTGCTGTCGGTGTCCAGTACATGTCATGCACCACCACCGTTGTTGGTTTCCTCCATGCTGCTAGAAGCGCGTTTGTGTCTTGATGATGGACAAATGGATTGCCTCCAGCCCAATACACAAGATCGATTTCAGGATATTTGATTGTCTTGCCATTATACTGAATGGTCTTACCCGGATTTGCGAGCATATCAGCTACGCGTGCCACAGGGATAGAGATAGCCGAGCCATCACTTAGCCATTCTGCACCGCCTGAAGTTGCCCTGCCAATAGAGATACCACCGACCACAGGCGCGTTTGTCGTAGGTGCCCCGCCATTGCTATAATGATAGCTAAATCCAAAGCCCCCGCCGGGTAAGCCGATTTGTCCAATCATAGAGGATAGCACTACGAGCATCCAGTGTGCTTGCTCACCATGGTGTTGCCGTTGCATATTCCAGCCACCCATAATCATCGTGCGGTTTTCGAAGAATAGTTGTGCGAGCTCTTTGATCTTAGATTCACTCACACCACAGATTTCTGAAGCCCATTTGGCGTCTTTGGCGATCTTATCACTTTTGCCTAGCACATACTCTTGGAATTTCTCAAATCCCTCTGTGTAATTTGCGATGAAGTCTTGGTCATATTTACCGCTTGCAAGCATGGTGTGTATGATACCTAGCATAAGCGCCACATCGGTGTTTGGCACGACACTGATATGCTCGGCTTTGGATCCGAAGTATTGCACGGTTGAGCTTTTGGCAGGATCGATACAAATGATTTTTTTGCCACTATCGCGGAGTTTTTTGAGGTATTCAAGCCCTTGATTGTCGTTTGAGGACCACGCGATTCTAAGTGTATCGGCAGGGTTTGCACCCCAGATCACCACGACCTTAGAATGTTCTAGTACTAGGGGCCATGCGGTTTGTTGTTCATACACTTCTAGAGTTCCGACTACATGAGGCATGATCACCTGCGCCGCACCAGTAGAATAATCCCCAAGTCCGCCCACAAAACCACCACCAAGATTTAAGAATCTATGAAGCAGGGTGCGCGCGTTGTGCATATTGCCGCTTGATTTCCAGCCATACGAACCACCATAAATCGCTGTGGGACCTTTGCTAGAGCGCACGCGCTTGATCTCATCACTCACGATTTTGATTGCTTGCTCATAGCTCACTTCCACCCACTCATCAGTACCTCTTAGCGCATTGTTGCCTACTTGTTTTTCAAGGTAGCTTTTTCTTACCATAGGTGCTTTGATTCGGTTTGTGTATTTGCCATCGACGAGGTCTGCGGTTACAGCTTGGAGTGGGTTTGCCTCCAGTCCGCTAAAGGCATTTTGGCTTTTTACAATCTTACCACCCTTGACACTGACTTTGAGCGCACCCCAGTGTGAGGCTGTATAGACATCACCATCGAGTACCAAATCTGTGCTAAAATTGCTCACATTTGGCATTTCTTTTGCAGCATCTTTAGATGCACTATCGCCACACCCAATCCACGCACCACCGATAAATGGCACCGCCGCAAAAAGCCCCATCGTGCGAATGGCACTTCTCCTGTTATTGTCGATAGTATTATTAATAGAATCCACTTTTTGAATCTCGCCTTTAATTGTATTTTTCATAATATCCTCCTTTTTGGATTATTGCATATCTTTGGCGTTTTTTTGGAGATACTCTATCACGAGCTGATAGTCCTTCTTGTCAATCGCCGTGCGCCCTGCCATAGACTTAAACATACTAGGCCATTGGTTGGCAGTGTATTCCTTTACAGAATGCAGCCCATGGCACATAGAGCAGTTTTGTTCATACATATCTTTTGCCTGTGTAAAAAGTCCATTGAGATCCGTGCTTAAAGCCCCCTCTTCACTCCATGCCTGTATCTTGACTTTATTATATGTCTTGCCATCAACTTGTGTGGAAGAGATCTTTTGTAGAGCGATCCCTGAATCTTTGCTAAGCCCTACGCTTAAGATTCTCTTACCCGGCACAAAATACACTGCCAGATCTGATCCAGCCTCCGCATAGCCCTCCACAGCTAGTAACACCCTGCCACCCTCTTTTTTGAGAATCTGCACCTGTGTTGTCGGCAATAGTTTCCCTACGACTTTTGACCCTTTAGAATCTGCGTAGAGATTCTTGACCTCGGCAGCATACTCTGCAGCACTTGCTATCGCCATGCTACACAGCACACCACACATCATTGCTATTTTGTTCATAGCACGCCCTCCCAAACTTTGAATTCTATAGATCTTCATGGATCTATGAGGTCATTATAACTCTTTAGTGTGCTTTAGGTGGTGATAAGGCTGTGATTTCTTTTTATATAAATTTAAGCATAATCTAAAAAGTAACATTTTTACACAGTTATGCAAAAAATTAAAAACACATATTGTGTTTTTAAAAAAATGCGTTATAATAGACCTGTTTTTGAAATTCTTTAAGTCAAGGAGTGAGCAATGAGTAAAAGCAACAGCAAGCGCAAGCAGATCTCTCTGAATGCTTTTGAGATGAACTGCGTGGCACATCTTAGCCCCGGGCTGTGGCGTTATCCGGGTGATAAAGCCCTGCGGTATAAGGACATAGAATATTGGCAGGAAGTCGCACAAATCGCCGAAAAAGGACTATTTGATGCGATATTTATCGCTGATGTGATAGGCGTATATGATATTTATAGAGGCAATGATATGGGTGCGTTGCAGACTGCCCTGCAAGTGCCTGTCAATGACCCCACACAGCTAGCCATCATCGGGGCGAGTGTTACTAAACATCTAGGCTTTGGGGTAACTGCTGGCGTGCCTTTTGAGCATCCCTTCCCTTTTGCTAGACGCCTTAGCACGCTAGATCATCTGACCAAAGGACGCGTGGGCTGGAATATCGTAACAGGCTACCTGCCAAGTGCGAACAAAAATATGGGTAGCAGTGAGTTGCCCCACGATGAGCGATATGAGCTTGCCGATGAGTATATGGAGGTGATTTATAAGCTCTTAGAAGGGAGTTGGGAAGATGATGCGGTAATTTTAGATTCTAAAAGTGGGCATTTTGCCGATCCGACTAAGATCCACCACATCGGACATCATGGCAAATATTTCGATGTGCCCGGTATCCATATCTGTGAGCCAAGTATCCAACGCACACCTGTGCTTTTCCAAGCGGGGAATTCTGTGCGGGGACGCAAGTTTGCCGCCACTCATGCCGAGGCGATATTTATCGCACCACCGACCAAAGAATATGCTAAAGTCGCTGTAAAGCAGGTGCGAGACGCTCTCATAGCCGCTGGACGCGATCCATATAGTGCCAAAATCTACTGCCTTGCGACTATCATTACAGATTCTACCGAGGAGCTTGCCGAGGCGAAATACAAAGACCTACTCTCTTATGCAAGCACACAAGGGGCTTTAGTGCTAAACTCCGGGTGGTTAGGTGTGGATCTTAGTCGCTATGATCTTGATGATCCACTTAGTAATATCAAATCCAATGCGATTGTCGCACAAGTAGAGGCATTGAGTAATTCTACGACGGGTGATGGCAGGGAATGGACATTGCGTGATTTGATTAAGCTTACAGGCATAGGCTGTCAAGGACCTAAATTTATCGGCTCTCCCGCTCAAGTGGCGGATATGCTGGAGGATTTTATCGCATATTCCGATGCCGATGGATTCAATCTCGCCTATGCCACGACCCCGGGGACTTTCGCTGATGTCGTGGAGTTTATTGTGCCTGAATTGCAACGACGCGGTGTGTATAAGGAAGCCTATAGTGAGGGGAGTTTGCGACATAAGCTCTTTGGTAAAGGCGATAGGCTAGGGCATGAACATATCGCCTCACGATATAGAGTAAATGGTGCGAAATCAAGTATCAATGATTACGCCGGGACAGGCAGAATCAAACCCAAGAAAAAGGATATAGACTATGTTATATAATGACTATAATGAGGGCATTTATATCTTGCATGAGAATCCCGAGTGGATTCCACCATTTACACAGGCATTTAATCGTGCGGGTGTGGGTTTTGGCGAGATTGTTTTGACTAAAGGGGCTATGGATATAGATTCTATCCCACCTCAAGGTGTGTTTTGGAGTAGGCTCTCTGCTTCTAGCCATACGCGGGGCAATGTGTATTCTAAAGAATATGGGCGCGCAATATTAACGTGGTTAGAATCTCATGGGCGCCGTGTGATAAATGGCAGCAGTGTGCTAGAGCTTGAAGTCAGTAAGGTGCGGCAGTATCTAGCCCTTAGCAAGGCAGGGTTTCGCACTCCAAAGACTATCGCTGTCTTTGGCAAAGAGGACTTACTAGAGTGTGCCAAAAGACTACCCACACCCTTTATCACCAAGCATAATCAAGGCGGCAAGGGGCTAGGTGTGCGGCGATTTGAGAGTCTTGAAGAGTTTAGAGCATATATAGAATCTAGCGAGTTTGAGTTGCCCATTGATGGTATCACGCTTTTGCAAGAATACATAGAATCTAAGGAGTTTTTTATCACGCGACTTGAGTTTATCGGTGGCAAGTTTCACTACGCTGTGCGGGTGGATACGAGCAATGGAGCCTTTGAGTTATGCCCTGCAGATGCGTGCGATATAGAGCGGAGCAAGGCTTTGCCCGAGATTGCAGGTGGGGCGTGTGATATAGGCAGGGCAGATAAATTTAGCTTGCGGACAGATATAGATTCTGATACGCCGCTTGTGCGGGCATTGGAGCAGTTTTTACAAGCCCACAGGATAGAGGTAGCGGGTGTGGAGTTTATTGAGAGTGTGAGTGGTGAGATAGTCGTGTATGACATCAACACCAATACAAACTATAATAGCGTGGTAGAATCTAGCCTAAGAGAGCAAGGCAGGCAGGCAGCAGCGGATAGAATCGTGGAATTTTTATCCGCGCAATTAGAGACAATACAAAGGAGCAAGCAATGAAATTTGGCTATTGGACACCGGTTTTTGGGAGTTGGCTACGCAATGTCGATGATGACAGCACACAGGGCACTTGGGAGTATTGCAGAGATTTAGCGTTGAAGGCAGAATCGCTAGGCTATGTCCTAACGCTTGTCCCAGAACTCTATTTAAATGACATCAAGGGACACAAAGCCCCAGCACTTGATGCGTGGGCGGTGGCAAATGGATTGGCAGCGGTTACGCAAAGACTAGAGATTCTCGCTGCTTTGCGTCCGCAATACCACCAAGTCGCGCTCACAGCAAAGCAAATCGCTACGATTGCTCAAATCTGTGATGGGCGATTTAGTATCAATATGGTTTCAGCTTGGTGGGAAGAGGAAGCGCGTCAGTATGGCATAAACTTCGATGGGCATGATGATAGATACACGCTCACGCGTGAATACACGGAAGTTTTGCGAGGATTTTGGGAGCAAAGCCCCTTTAGCTACAAGGGCAAGTATTTTGAGTTTGCGGATTCTTATAATGAGCCAAAGCCCAAAAAGACGCCGCTTGTGTATGCGGGAGGAGAGAGTGAGAGTGGCAGAGAGGCTATCACGCGTTTTGCGGATAAATACCTTATGCACGGGGGCACACTAGAGGAAGTGCGGGAGAAAATAGCGGATATGAAAGCACGCAAGCAAAGAGCGGGATTGCCGCAGTTTTCGGGCTTTGGTATGGCGGTGTATATGATAGTTAGAGAGAGTGAGCAGGAGGCAAAAGAGGAGCTAGAGCGTATCACGACTATCAAAAACTATGTGGAGTATGAGAACTCTTATAAGGATTTTACAGGTAATTCCAATCTTGATGTGGAGGTTTCAAAGCAGGATTATAGCGTCTCAAATAGGGGTTTGCGCCCGCAGTTGGTAGGCACGCCCAAGCAAGTAGCAGAGAAAATCCGTGCCTACAAAGAAGTGGGGCTAGATCTCCTCATCGTGCAATGTGCGAATATGAAAGAGGAGCTAGAATATATTGCTAAAGAGGTGTTTCCGCTGGTGTGAGATCGCGTGAGATCTGAATGTCTCGAGTTGTTGGAATTTGGGATATGGGTGAGGCGCACTAGATTCACAGATTTACAAAAGCATGGGCTTTGATTGGGTTTGAATCTTGGAGGTTTGGGCATTAGTTTTGCGCTGGGCGCAAAAACGCTATATTGCCCACCTGCTCCCATTGGAGAATATGTGATCGTGTGAGTGTGTCAGCAAGTGCGAGCGTGCTCTCACAAAATAATGCTTGCATATCTTCTTGTGTGAGGGGGCGCATACTAAGGGCTTGGATAAGCTCTTCTTTGGTGAGCGTGCGCTTGGGGGCTTGTGAATCTCGTGTCGTGCGCTTGGGGATATAGACACACATTCCCTTGAAATGCGTAGCAAAAGATTCTATCTCTTCTGGACTAAGGGGCGTGGCTCGGTGTGCTGGTGGGCGATCAAGTGTGCCTATATCAAGGCGCGCAAGAGGGATACTAGAGAGAAATTGTGCTAACTCTTTAGCATGGGCTGGGGAGTCGTTGATACCCTTTAGGAGCAAAATCTCGCCTATGAGTTTGCCTTGAGTCTTTTGGGTAAATTCTGTGGCAAAGGTTGCGATACCTTCTTTGATAGATTCTAGACTTAGACTTTTGTGCGGGCGATCTATGCGCTCAAAGGTGCGCTCATCTAGTGAATCTAGCGAAAACTTGATGATGTCAAATTCTAAAAGAGCTTCACGCACAGATTGTTGCCAAAACAGCGAACCATTACTTAAGATAAGGGTCTTGATATGCGGGGGCAAGGAGGGCTTGAGCGTCCTCATAAGCTCCAAAAGATGTGGATATAGTGTGGGTTCGCCATTAGCCGTGAAGGTAAGTACATCGATTTTTTGATCTGGGTGGGTGCGGAAATATCGCAAGATGGTATCCACATACTCATACACTGGGATCACCTCGCGCATAGAATCTTGAGTTTTTGCGCCTTTGAGCTCGCAATAGAGACAATCAAAATTGCATTGTTTGGTACTAGGCGAGAGATCTACGCCAAGAGAGTAGCCAAACCTGCGAGAAATAATGGGACCAAAGATGAGATGTTGCATTGTGAATCTTGATGTGATCTAGCAACCCCACAAGGGGGTCTAGCGATTATTGTAGAAGTTCATCGACGGTTTGAGCGAGTGCCTTGGCTGCCTCTTGATCGACTTGTTGGAGTTTGGCGAGATTTTTTTGTAGGATTTCATTATTCACTTCTCGTAGTTGCACTTTAGCAAAGAGCATACCGCCTTTGCTAATCCATGTATCTGTGCGGGTAGCACCAGAAAGCAGGGCATCGACACTCTGTCTGATCGCGATCACGCTCTCACTCTCGCCATTAGATTCTAAGATACGCGCTTTTTGCTCGATTTTGCCTTGGAAAATCGTCGCAAGTTCTGCAGTGCCTTTGATTGTGGCTTCTTTCATCGCCCAATCCACTTTGTTGTTCTTGATCTGCGAGCTACCTACGGCATAGATCTCTTTCTCTGGTTTGCCTAGTACCCAAGATGGCGCACCCTCAAGATCAAAGCCAGAAGTATTGCCTAGTTCGTTTTTGCTAGGGCAGCCCAAAAACCCAAGTGCAATGAATCCACTCATTACCAACGCGGCTATTTTTTTCATTGTAATCTCCTTGTGATAGTGATTTGAAGCGGCTTATTGTAGTATAAAAAGCTAAATTGCTACTTAATTTTTTGATCACAAAGGTGTTGTTTTTAGATATCGATTCGCGTGCAGCATTCCACTTCGATGTCATTTATGTGTGGATATTATTTTAAGAATCTCATCGCTTAGATTCTGAGATCACTTGCTTATAATTTTCTAATCCTATTTCAGTTATACTATTTGTGATGTTTATGTGGTGTTTGCGTGAGCAAAATTGCAATCAAACTAAAACGACAGGAGTGGGGCGATGCTTGAGAAATTCCCGATCATGTTTTTTGCAGTTATTATGGGCTTGTGTGGGTTTGTCCTAGCGACCTTGGAGCTGGGCGTGGTGATGGATAGTCCTATCGCACTGGTGGTATCTGAAATCTCGCGCTGGGTGTGTTTGGGGCTGTTTGTGGTGTTTGTGATATGCTATGGACTTAAAGTCATAAGTGCTTTAGAATCTGTGCGGAGTGAGATTCACCATCCGGTGAAAATCAACTTTTTTTCGACTTTCCCTATTTCGCTCTTGCTCCTTGCAAAGCTGTTTGAAGAATATATGATGATGTATGATGTGCTCTTTGTCTTAGGGATTGTGATACAGACATTTCTTACATTTTATGTGATTGCCTTTTGGATTCGCAATAATATGGAGCTCAAGCATTCTAATCCTGCGTGGTTTATTCCCATAGTGGGTAATATCATCGTGGTTGCGGCGGGCAAGAAAGAATTTGGGTTTTTGTGGTATTACTTTGATATTGCGATGTTTTTTTATGTCGTGCTTTTTATTATCATATTCTATAGAATCCTCTTTCATGACCAGCTTGCACAGAAATTTATCCCCACGCTGTTTATTATGCTAGCACCACCTAGTATGGGGTTTAGCACATATGTGAAGCTGGAGGGCTATGATTTTTTTGCGCAATTTCTCTTTAGCGTAATGCTCTTTTTTGTGTTTTTGTTTTTCTTTTTGTATAAAAGCTTTTTGAAACTCAAGTTTTTCCTCTCGTGGTGGGCTTTCACATTCCCAAGTGCAGCGGTGGTAATGGCAGTGTTTAAAATGTGTGAGATTATGCCCCAATCTATATCATGGCTGTATCTTGGTGGGTTTTTGTATGTGTGTTTATGTGTGATAATGTGTATTGTGAGTGTTTTGACGATTAGAGGCATCATGGATAGGAGTATCTTTGAGGATTGATGAGCGATCCTGTGTGTTTTGTGTTATCATTGTGGCGCGCAAACTTCGCCCAGAGGTTCGTAAGGAGGGGGATTAGATGATAAAAAATATTTTTACTTTTTATCGTGATGGGTTTAGAAATATGAAACTAGGCAAAACTTTGTGGCTCGTGATCGCTATCAAGATTATAGTGATTTTTGTGATTCTCAAGGTTTTTGTTTATGGGGAGAGTTTGGAGGATTTGGGTAGTGCAGAGGCAAAAAGCGCGTTTGTGCTAGAAAATCTCACCACATCACAACCAAACCAACCAAAATAATATTAAGGAGATTGATGATGGATCTTAGCATTGATTGGAGCAGAGCGCAGTTTGGGCTCACAGCAATTTATCATTTTTTGTTTGTGCCGCTTACCTTGGGGCTTTCGTTTATCGTGGCGATTATGGAGAGCATCTATGTCAAGACTGGGCGTGAGGAATGGCGCACTATCACGAAATTTTGGCTCACACTTTTTGGGATAAACTTCGCCATTGGAGTGGCGACGGGTATCATTATGGAGTTTGAGTTTGGCACCAACTGGGCGAATTATTCTTGGTTTGTGGGTGATATTTTTGGCGCGCCTTTGGCGATTGAGGGGATTGTGGCATTTTTTTTGGAGGCTACATTTTTTGCTGTGATGTTTTTTGGCTGGGATAGGGTTTCTAAGCGTTTTCATCTCATCTCTACATGGCTTGTGGCAATCGGGAGCAATTTGAGTGCGTTTTGGATCCTCGTAGCAAATGGCTGGATGCAATACCCCGTGGGCACGATATTTAATCCCGATACTGCGCGCAATGAGATGGCGAGCTTCCTTGATGTGGTTCTTTCGCCGGTGGCGGTTTCGAAGTTTTTGCACACAGTGGCAAGCGGCTATGTGATCTCAGCACTCTTTGTGATGGGCGTGAGCGCGTGGTATCTGCTCAAAGGTAGGCATACTCTCGCAGCCAAAAAGAGCCTTGTTATCGGAGCGAGTTTTGGATTTATCACATCGATATTTTTATTTTTTAGCGGTGATGAAAGCGCGTATCAGGTAACCCAAAAACAGCCTATGAAGCTTGCGGCTATGGAGGGAATCTACGATGGTGAGCACAGAGCTGCACTTGTAGCGTTTGGGATACTAAACCCGGACAAAAAGCCCGGAGATTCACAATCCACCTTTCTCTTTGATGTGAGTATCCCCTATGCACTCTCAATCCTTGGCAAAAGAGACACACAGGGCTTTGTCGCAGGGATAAATGATTTGCTCTATGGCAATGAGGAGCGTGGCATCGTGCCTATGGATACGCGTATCGCAAATGGCAAGCGTGCAGTAGAAGCACTCAAAAACTACAAAATCGCCAAGGACAAAGGTGACACACTGGCTATGAGTGAGCATAGAAGTGTTTTAGAATCTAATATACAGGACTTTGGCTATGGGTATTTAGAATCTAAAGAGCAGGCTGTGCCGCCCATAGCGGTTACATTCTATAGCTTTCATTTGATGGTGGCACTGGGGAGCTTGTTTTTTGTGCTCTTTATCGCGGTGCTTTATCTCTCGATGGCAAATAATATCTTGCATTTTAGGAAGATTTTGTGGCTGTGTATCATCGCTGTGCCATTTGGCTATATCGCAGCAGAGGCTGGCTGGATCGTGGCTGAGGTGGGTCGGCAGCCATGGGCGATACAGGATCTGATGCCAGTGCATATCGCCGCGACTAATCTCTCTCACACCAATGTGCAGGTTTCGTTTTTTATATTCCTTGTGCTCTTTAGTACATTGCTCATTGCCGAGCTTGGTATTATGGCAAAGCAGATCAAAAAGGGCTTTGGCGCGCATATTGAATCTACCCCAACAAAGGAGCGATAATGTTTTTTGGTTTAGATCATAGTGAGTTGCAAGTGTATTGGTGGGTGATACAAAGTCTTTTGGGCGGTTTGTTGGTGTTCATGTTTTTTGTGCAAGGCGGGCAGGGGCTTATCGATCGACTCTCAAGCAATGAAGACGAAAAAAGCTTGCTTATCACTTGTCTAGGGCGTAAGTGGGAGCTTGGATTCACGACTTTGGTGCTATTTGGGGGTGCAGCGTTTGCAGCATTTCCGTTGTTTTATAGCACGAGCTTTGGCGGGGCGTATTGGGTGTGGCTGGCGATTTTGTTTTGCTTTATCATTCAGGCAGTGAGTTATGAATATCGCAAAAAACAGGGCAATCTCTTGGGTGCGAAAACCTATGAGGTGTTTTTGAAAATCAATGGAATCCTTGGTGTGTTTCTCATAGGTGTGGCGGTGAGCACATTTTTTTCAGGCTCGGCGTTTAGGTTGGATTCACAAAATTTCGTCGTGTGGGAAGGGGAATGGCGAGGTTTGGAGCAGCTTAAGAATCCCTTTAATTACCTACTTGGGTTTGCACTGGTGTTTGTGAGCAGAATTTTAGCAGATAGCTATTTTATCAATGCCATTGAGGTGGATTCTATACGGCGCAAGGCGCGTAGAGATATCGTTATCAATACGATTTTTTTCTTGCCGTTTTTCTTGGGATTTTTGGCGTGGATCTGTTTGAAGAGTGGCTTTGGTGTGGGTGAAGATGGTGCAGTAGAGATGGTAGCATATCTCTATCTACAGACTTTTATACGATATCCGCTTATCCTCGTGCTACTACTACTTGGCGTGTGTGGTGTGCTAGTGGGGATCTATCAGAGTATTAAGGGCACGCGGGGGATTTTCGCACTTGGTGCGGGTGTGGTGTTAGCGGTGATGGCGGTGTTTTTGAATGTGGGGCTTGGAGAGAGTGCGTTTTATCCCTCTAGCTCGCATTTGCAAAGCTCGCTTACTATCGCTAATGCGAGTTCGAGTTATTATACGCTTAGCGTGATGGCGTATGTGAGTTTGGTGATACCATTTGTGCTAGCGTATATCGTGTATGTATGGCGCGCTATGGATAGCAAAAAACTGACACAAAAAGACTTGAGCGAACACTCGTATTAGAATCTAGCACTACAGAGACTTAATAAGCAGTATTGGGATATTTTTTATAAAATGTTTGCAAGATCGTGCGCACAGAGCGCGATAAGAATCGGAGGGATAGAATCTCACACGCTGACACAAACATCCCGCAAAGAACTTTCGGGGGGGGGGGGAATTATAAGCCTGTATGCCTAGATTGCGGAGCACATGCTGGGCTTGTGAGTGATATTATTTTGCATTGTGGCGGAGTGAGCTATGCGTTTGAGCCAAATATCTATCTCCACGCGATCTTGGCACACAAATACGCGAATAATCCCGATGTGGTGCTGTATAACAAAGCAGTAGATGAGAGAAACTATCGCACGAAGTTTTTGCAAGATGGCTCAGGGATCGTGGGGCAGGGCAATGGGATCATCGCTGATGCACGCGATACGCAGGAGAGCTATGAGGTCGAGGTAGTCGATGTGAGTGAGATTATAGAATCTCTCATTAAAGAGCATGGAAGGATCTATCTACTCAAGCTTGATGTTGAGGGTGCGGAGTTTGGGATCATGGAAAAGATCTTAGATAAGGGGCTGCATGAGTATATCGAGTATATTGCGTGCGAGACTCACGAGCGGTTTTTTAGTGATGGCGATACGAAAATCACGCATCTAAAGGAGCGTATAGCAAAGCTTGGGGCAAGTAATATCTTGCTAGATTGGATCTAGATTCTCTCTATAATCCGGTGCAGTGTTTGAGAGATTCACTAAGAGCGTAATATTCTTAAACAATGAGAAAATCAAGCGCTGCCATTCGCACACACACGCCGTTGGTGACCTGATCAAGGACTTTGGATCGCGAGTCTTTGAGCACTTCATCATCAATATCGATGTTACGATGCACGGGTCCGGGGTGGAGAATGATACAGGGATTGTCTTCTAGAATCTCTTTGGTGATACAAAAGCGCGAGGCGTAGTCTTTGAGCGAGCCATAGATGACTTGGTTATGTCGCTCCGTCTGGGTGCGTAGGCTCATAATCACATCGACTTCTTTGGCGATCGTGCGCAGATCATCACTTGTACGTAGTGTAGTCGTGGGCAAAAAATGCGGTGGTGCCACCAAGATCACTTCCATACCAAAGCGCGTGAGTAGTTCGATATTGCTATTTGCCACGCGCGAGTTTATTACATCGCCTACGATAGCAATTTTTTTGCCCTTGATAGAATCTAGGGGCGCGATAGGAGCGATATCGCTCCTATCCTCTGTGGCGCGTAGCTCTTCAAGCCCAAAATGTTCAATAATCGTGAGCAGATCAAGTAGGGCTTGGGTGGGGTGAGAGTGCGCACCATCGCCGCCATTGATGATAGGACAATTGACTTGTGAGCTTAAGTAATACCCCGCCCCCGCGTTTTTGTGGCGTATGATGATGGCATCTGGATTCATTGCGTTGAGATTAGCAGCGGTGTCTGAAATCGTCTCGCCCTTAGAAGTTGAGCTACGCGATACATCAAGACGCAAAATATCACCACCAAGATTTTTGACTGCTAGCTCGAAGCTTGAAAGAGTGCGCGTGGAGTTTTCAAAAAAAATCGTGATGACATTTTTGTGCTTGAGCGGGTGGTGCGTGGGGGTTTTGGAGGTTAGGAGTTGTTTATAATGCAGGGCATTGCGGAAAAGGGTAATGATTTCTTGAGTACTAAAGTCGCTTGTGCGGATTAGGTGACGTGGTGGCATACAATCTCCTTTAAGTGCGGGTTATGGCTTGGATAGCTTGTTTTGTTTGGTGGGATAGGTTTGAAATTCTGAAAACAAAATCGCTTCATAGTCTTTTTGAATCTGCTTGTGGTTTGGCAGGAGTGATTGGGTGAGTTGGCTAAATGGATAAAGTCGGAAGTGCGCACCTTGCGTAGAATGCGTATAGATGAGCTCGGATTGAATATCATCAAAGATGATTTTGCCCTCTTTGGTCTTGTGTAGGCTTAGTCCGATGAGCGCACCGATATTTTTGGCTAAGCCCTTTTGCCCGGAGAGGAAATTCCCTAGACTATAGATGACAAAAGTATTATCAATGATTTCTATGGGCTGGATTACATGGGGGTGGTTGCCGATGATGATATCCACGCCATTTTGAGCAAGGAAGCGCGCTAGCTCACGCTGCTCATTGCTTGGGACGTGCTCATACTCGATCCCCCAGTGCATAGAGACAATGAGCAAATCCACTTTAGGGCGCACTGCCTTGATATCTTCTAGGAGCATTTGTTTGGTATAGACATTGACGAGGTATTCTTTGCCCTGTGGGATTGGGATACCATTAGTCCCATAAGTGTAGGCAAGCATGGTGTAGGTGATGCCATTTTTAGTCATTATGCGCGGGGTGGCGCGATCTCGCGCATTCTCATAGCTTCCGGCAGTGAGGAGATCACTCCTTTTAGATTCAGCATCGCGCCAATACATCAGCATTGCGCGCACGCCTTTTTCGCCCCTATCAAGCGTGTGGTTATTTGCCAAGCTCACGAGGTTAAACCCAAGTTTAAGCATAGAATCGCCAAACTCTTGGGGCGAGTTAAATGCCGGATAGGTGCTAAGCCCAAGCTCCGTGCCGCCTAAGATCGTTTCTTGATTATAGAATCTCACATCATAGGACTTGATGAGTGGGGCTATGAGATCTAACATCGGGGTGAAGTCGTATGCGCCCTCATCAGTGCGCGCATCTTCATACACGCTTTTGTGCAGGAGCGCATCGCCCACCATAACGATTTTTAGTGAATCTAACGCCCAGAGGTTTGCTGCACAGAGAATACACAGCAGGAGTGTCCGTATCATCGCCGCCCTTTTGTGGAGTTTGTGTGAAAATCGTGCAATTATAACACACCAAAGAGCCAAAGCTTTACTTTTTGAAAAACTTGTGTGTAAGTTTAAAAATCTTTTAACCTCCTATTTAGAAACTTATGTAAGACTTTAAGCATCAACACCAAAAATTAAGGAGGTAATTATGGGAACAATCACTCTCACTAACAACCAAACAAATGAAAGTTTTGAGTTTGAGCTCATCGACTGCAACCGAGGACCACAAGCGGTGGATTTTTCTAAACTCTTTGAGCGCACCAATATCTTTAGCTACGATCCGGGCTATGGGAGCACTGCAGGGTGCAAGAGTACCATAAGCTATATTGATGGCAAAAATAGCCAGCTACTCTATAAGGGTATCCCCATCGAGGATATTGTGGAGAAATACCGCTTCACCGATGTGTGCAAGTTGCTCATCACGGATTCGCTGCCTAAGGATAAGAGTGAATCTGATGAGTTTGACCTAGAGTTGCGCCACAGAGGGTTTTTGCACGAAGGGCTTGTGAATATTTTTCAAGCTTTCCCTGATAATGCCCACCCTATGGCAAATCTAAGTTCGGCAGTGGCGGCACTTTCGACATTTTACTTCGAGCATAGAGATATGCAAAAAGAAGAAGATTATCAAGTGATGGCACGCCGAATCATTGCTAAAATCACGACTCTTGTGGCGTTTTCATATCGCAACTCGGTGGGCGCACCATTTATCTATCCAGATATTAATCGCTCGTATGTAGAGAATTTCCTCTATATGCTTCGTGCCTACCCACATGGCAAACTCAAACACACACTAAAGGGTGAGCAAGAGATCACGTCGCTAGAGGTCGAGGCACTCGATAAGATCTTTAGTCTCCACGCTGATCATGGGCAAAACGCCTCTACCACCACCGTGCGCAATGTCGCTTCGACTGGTGCGCATCCGTACGCTGCTATCTCTGCGGGGATCAATGCTCTATGGGGCGCGGCACATGGTGGGGCAAACGAAAAAGTGCTTATCCAGCTTAACGAAATCGGCGATGTCAATAATGTGGCGAAATTTGTCGAAAAGGCAAAAGATAAGAATGATCCATTTAGACTAATGGGCTTTGGGCATAGGGTGTATAAGAGCTATGATCCACGCGCTAAAACCATCAAACACCTCAAAAATGAGCTAGACAAAAAAGGTATCAAAATGGATCATCGCCTAAGCGATATAGCCGAGAAACTTGAAGAGGTCGCATTAAGTGATGATTATTTCAAGGCAAGAGGTTTGTATCCAAATGTGGATTTTTACAGCGGGATTATCCTCACAGCGCTCAAGATCCCTGTGTCGCTTTTCACGCCTATTTTTGTCATAGGTAGAATGCCCGGCTGGTGCGCGCAGCTCATCGAGCATGTCAAAGACCCAACCACTCGTATCACACGACCGCGTCAAGTATATGTGGGCAAATAATCTCGCCTCCTTGCGCGAATACAGCAAGGTTTATAAGCCACTACAGGAGCGCCTAGACGCGCTCCAAAATCTCAAAAAAACCCTCCAAAAGTATGAATCTCAAATCCTAGAGGCATTGCAAAAAGATCTCCACAAGCATCCTAGTGAATCTTTTCTCACAGAATTGCTCCAAGTCTATGAGGAACTGGAGTTTATGATCAAACATTTGCCCAAGCTTATGCGTCCCCAAAAAGTCAAAACCCCACTTACCCACTTTGGCTCACGGAGCGCAATCTATCCACAAAGCTATGGACTCGTGCTCATCATCTCGCCATGGAATTACCCGATCAATCTCTCACTAATCCCAATCATAGGTGCGATTGCTGGGGGTAATTGCGTCCTGCTCAAACCATCAGAATACAGCACACACACCTCGGCATTGCTTGTGAGATTGATTAGCGAATCTATGCCGCCAAATCTCGCGCAAGTGGTGTTAGGAGATAGCAAAGTAGGTGAATCTTTGCTTAGAGAGAAGTTTGATTTGATTTTTTTCACCGGCAGTGTGCCTGTGGGGAAAATCGTAATGCAAAAGGCAGCCGCTCATCTCACGCCTGTGGTGCTTGAGCTAGGAGGCAAAAATCCCTGTATCATCACCAAAAGCGCGGATATTATGAGTGCTGCTAAGAAAGTGGTGTGGGGGAAATTCCTCAATGCCGGGCAGACTTGCATAGCACCGGATTATCTACTCGTGCAAGAATGCGTGCTAGAGGAGTTTATACAGGCTCTTAAGAAATGGATTAGAGAATTTTTTGGGGAGGATCCGCAGCAGAGTGAGAATTTCGGACGCATCATCAGCGCGCGCCATTTCGCACGGATAGAATCTCTTATGCACCAGAGCTTGGAGTATATAGATTCACATTATGATAGCATGAGGGCGGATTGCCTTGATATGAGCGATAGTAAATCTGCCCTGCAATCTTGCATAAATTTGTCCAATGCCCAAAGTCTCTATGTCCCACCCACGATTTTTAGCCTGCCACGTGATGTGGAGCATCCGCTGATGAGAGAGGAGATTTTCGCGCCGATTTTACCGATTGTATCCTTTAGTGAGACTTCAGAATGCCTTGCATTTAGCGCGCAGCTTCCTAAGCCTTTGGCGAGCTATATTTTTACGCGAGATTCTAGAGAGAGGGCATTTTTCTTGCAAAATTTCAGCTTTGGCAATGGATGTGTGAATGACTGCGTGGTGCAGGTGGCAAATCCACATTTGCCATTTGGTGGGATTGGTAGTAGTGGTATGGGAAGTTATCATGGTGTGCAGAGCTTTAGGACTTTTACTCATCAAAAAAGCGTGCTAGAAAACCATTTTGAGATCCCGTTGCGCTATCCACCATTTAGAGACAAGCTCTTTGGGGTGGATTTTAAGAAGATGTGTAAGTTTTTTGCGAGTTTTTAGAATCTAAGTATCTTTGAATTTAGATTCTAAGGTTGCGTTAGATTCTAAATCTCCTTGTGAATCCTCCGCAAGGATCGTCAAAGATTTTAGAATCTATCTCCTTCTTTTGGCTTATAAAGCTTTTGAAGTTTATCATCAAGCGGGGCTAAGAATCTATAAAACACCGGCACGATGAGCAATGAAAGTAGCATAGAGATGATGAGCCCGCCGATCATCGCGATCCCTATGGGATTTTTCATCGCTTCGCCCGCACCATTTGCGATTGCCAAGGGCAGCATACCAAACACCATCGCAATCGTCGTCATCAGGATCGGACGTAAGCGCAGCTCGCCCGCGGTAATCAGCGCTTCGATAGTATCCATACCCTCCTTGCGCTTTTCATTCGCCACATCGATGAGCAAGGTGGCGTTTTTGCCCACCATACCCATCAGTAGCATAAGCCCCAGCATGGAAAACATACTAAAGGTTTCATTAGTCACAAAAAGCGCGATAAACGCACCCGAAAAGCTAAGTGGCAAGGTAATCATAATGATAAGCGGTTGCAAAA
The DNA here is from genome assembly GCA_944325775.1 of uncultured Helicobacter sp. Taxonomy (GTDB): domain Bacteria; phylum Campylobacterota; class Campylobacteria; order Campylobacterales; family Helicobacteraceae; genus Helicobacter_F. The sequence goes on along the minus strand of CALVBL010000010.1, from coordinate 12,219 downwards.
AGCTCTCATACAGCGCCGCTAGGATTAGATAAATGAGCACGATCGCCGTCAAAATCGCCACTACAAACGCCTGCACAGTTTCTTGCATATTTTCAGCTTCGCCTTGTAGCTTGTAGCTCGCGCCCTCGGCTAGCCATTTGTTATTAGGATCTAGCACGACAGCAAAAATATCGCCCAAGCTCACACCCGCATTTTTATTAGGTGAGGCATACACCGTCATACTACGTTGTCTATTGAATCTCGTGATGGTTGAGGGCGTCATCGTCTCTTCGATTTTTACCAAGCCCTCCAAAAACATCAGTTCGCCCTTGGCATTTTTGACTTGTAGGCGTTTGATGTCCTCTAGCACGCGCCTATCACCATCAGGCACACGCACGGTAATGTCGTATTCTTTGCCCCGCTCTTTGTAATACCCCACAGGATATTCTCCAGAAAAAGCCGCCCTAATGGTATTGCCTATCTCTTCAGAGCTCACGCCGTATTTGTTGGCATTGGCGCGCACGATATGGAATCTATACTCGGGTTGATCGTCGGCTTTGTTGAGATGTACGCCCACGACTTTACCAGCGAGCTTTTCCTCAAAGAGCTTGTAGAGATTTTCTTGGGATTGTTTGAGGAGCTCATCGTTTGGGGCTAGGATTGCAATTTGGAATGGTGAGTTATCCCCGCCGCCAAAGTCTGAAACCTCTACGATAGAGATCGTCATACCCTCTGCGGCACTCTGTTGGGCTAGGAGAGTGCGCATTTTATCCATTACCTCAAACTGCCCTTGTTCTTTGGTGCGCTCTTTGCGATCGATCATTTTTGTATAGATCTGGGCTTTGAAAATGTTTTTTTGTGAGTTATAGCCGATTTGCAGGGTCGCAAACTTCGTGCTTGAATCTGCTAGGATAAGATCTTGCAGCACACTTGTGCGTTTTTTCATCTCCTCCATGCTAATCCCGGGTGCGACTTCTAGGAAAACATTGTATTCGCCCTTATCCTCTTTTTTCATAAAATCCACACCAAGTCTGCTTGCCAAAAATAGCGATCCTACAAATACAGCAATTACAGCAAGTAGCACAATAAGCTTGTGTGAGAGCACAAAGCGCAATGTGCGCACATACCACTCATCAAGCTTTCTAAAAAATGGCTCGCTCATATGATAGAATCTCGAGTGTTTCGGGCTTACCACGATGGAGCTTAGCATAGGTATGACTGTGATCACCACGATATATGAGAGTCCGATAGCTAACGCAACCGTGATCCCAAAACTCTGAAAAAACCTCCCCACGATACCGCTCATTGTCCCCACCGGGATAAACACCGAGAGCAACATCGCAGAAATCGCGATGATAGCAAACCCAATCTCGCGCACGCCCTCATACGCTGCCTCGCGCTTGGGCAGCCCGGATTCTAGCTTTTTGTGAATATTCTCAATCACCACGATCGCATCATCGATGATGATACCAATCGCAAGAGTGAGTGCTAGGAGCGTGAGCATATTAAGCGTGAGGTCAAAGTAGCTCATCAGCGCAAATGTCCCGATGATAGAGACAGGCAAGCTAAGCGCCGCCACGATCGTGATACTCACACTGCGCAAAAACACAAACACAATCACCACCGCCAAGATCGCTCCAAGCAAAAGGTCGAATTTCACATCATTAACAGAATCTTTAATGTATTCTGTCGTATCCTTAAACACCTGTACTTCATAATCCTGACTTACTGCCAGAATCTCCGGAAAGACCTTCTTAACTGCATCGGCGATTTTGATGTCGTTTTGCCCAGAGATTTTTTGGACTTCAAAAATCACGCCGGGCGTTTTGTCATAGCTCGCATAGGTCCTATCCTCCTCGATAGAATCTTCAATTCTAGCAATGTCTTTGAGTCTCACACCATCTGCTACGCGCAACTCACCCATATCCTCTATGCTGTAGCTATTGGCATCAGTCGTAATCGCCCATTCGTATTTGGTGCTCACTAGCCTACCACCATCGATCTCGACATTCTCCTGTCCGATGAGTCGCCCGATAGTCGAGAATGTAAGCCCGTATTTGTTCATTAATGTAGGATCGGGGTAGATTCTAATCTGGCGTTTTCGATACCCGCGCAGCTCCACGCCACCCACGCCACTGATCTTTTGGAGCATAGGTTTGATGATATTATCTGCGTGTTTCATCATTTCAGATGGTGGGACTTTGGTGCTTGTCAAAAATAGCGAGATCACTGGCGCAGAGCCCGTATCGACTTTGCGCACTGATGGTGAATCTATTCCGCTTTCTAGTCGCACTGTGCCGATTTTATCCCGCACATCTGCCACCGCGACATCTAGGTCTTTTTCTAGCTGAAATTCTATGAGTACGATACTCGTGTTGCGCACGCTTGAAGAAGTCACTTTCTTGAGTCCATCGATCCCCATCACTGCTTCTTCGATCTTATCTGTCACTTTTGTCTCTACTGTCTGCGCGCTTGCACCCTGATAGGTCGTGATAACTGTCACGATAGGGAAGTCGATGTTTGGGAAAAGCGACACGGGCAGCTTCACCACCGCCAAAAACCCAAAAAACATCACAGCCAACGCAAACATCAAGGTCGAAACCGGACGCGTAATGGCAAATTTATACATTGTGAATCCTTAGTGTGCTCTAGTTTTTGGTTTTGATATAGCCATCGCCAAAGGTCCCGGGAATGATGTTTTGCACCAGCGCTTCGGCTTTTACTTTGCGGTTACTTTCGCTTGCGGTAGGATAGATTTTGTTAATCACGGCTACTTGTTTAGATTCTATCCCATCGACACTGAATTCAAAGGTATCGCCCACCTTGACTTTACTAATGTATTTGAAATCAAACTCTAGCACGATTTTTACTTCCTTGCTGATGAGACGAAAAAGCTGTGTGTTGTTAGCGCCCACACCATCGCCAAGTTCGATATTTTTGGACGCGATCACTCCATCAAATGGCGCGCGCAAGATGGTTTTGCTTAATAGTGCCTCTTGATATGCCAAATCCGCCTCGTACCGCTTATAATCCGCATAATATTTATTGAGTGTGTTTTTATCCACTGCGCCGCCGGATCGCTCGTAACGCTCGTATTGTTTTTTATTAAAAAGATAAGTCTGACGGATAGAATCCACCTGAGCACTTTGGTCTTTATTAAAAAGTGTGAGGAGTATATCACCCGCCTTGACTTCAGAGCCCACATCGACATAAATCTGTGTGACGATCCCGCTGCTCCCTAGGCTTAGGTTAGCGTCTCTAATCGCTTGAGCGTTAAAGATCGCATACACTTCCTCCGCATATGTCATCGTGGCAAATAACAAGCTCACCACGCACACTCTTAGTCTCATGTCCGCTCCTTTGTGTTATTCGATATAATCCTCGATCTGCTGCCCGCTGTAGTAGATATATCGTGCCTTTTCTATCTCATAGTCGTTGAGGCTTTGGGTATAGGTGGATTCTGCACTGAATCTCCTGCTAAGAGACTGCAGATAATCCGAGAAGTTTAGCACCTGTGCTTCATAACGACGTGTGACATTGTCAAAAGACACAGAGGCGGATTTGAGCGCTGCCTCCGCACTCTTTATCCTTGCTTCAGCGATTTCTATACTCTTGCGATAGAGGCGCTCGTCTTTTTCTTGCTCGTATTTTTTATACGCGAGCTCCTTTTGTCGCTGCATAGCAGAGTAGCGCACCGCTTCTTTTTGTTTAGAGATATTAAACCAATCAAAAAGGCGCATATTCACACTCACACCAATGACATTTTGGGTGGTGGGGTAGCTCATCTGCATCATTGCAGGACCACCAAAGCCGCCCAAACTACCGCCCAAGCTCCCAAACAAATCATCCAACGCTGGCTTTGTGCGATACGAGCCTGTGTTGAAGTGATTCCACGCGAAGGTGTCGCTGATGGCGACTGTGGGTAGGTAGGTGAGCTGCTTGGCTTGGAAAAGCATGCTGTTTGCCTGCTCCTCTAGAGCGATGAGATCTTGGCGCTTTTGCAACGTGAAGGTTGGCATCTTAATCGTGACGCGCGAGAGCTCCTTGACATCGAGATTAGTAAGGAGTGAGAGCATAAGTTTGTTACGCTCCATTTCAAGCACGATATTTGCCATATCATGCTCGGTAGATAGAATCTCCGCGCGCAGAGATTCTACATCATCGATAGTCGTAAGCCCCGATCGATAGAGTTTTTCGGTGCGCTTGATGTTTTCTTCAAGCTGCTTGTGCTGCTGCTCGAGGGCGACTTTTTGGGATTTGTTTGAAAAATATGTGTAATACTGCTCAATGACATTTAAGAAAATTTGCTCTTGAGTGTTTGCCCTATCGGCGATGCTAGAGCGATACAGCGCCCCGCGCTCACGCACTTTGTTGTAGGTTTTTAATCCGCTAAAGACTTCCCAATTAGCTTGGAGTTGCGCGCCTTGGGTTTGCATTTTGCGGTAGGTGTTGTCGGTGTCTTGGAATGTATAGCTGCCATCTAGTGTGGGCAAAAATTCACGTTTAGCCGCGGCTTGGTTGGCTTTGGCTTGGAGGATAGCGATATCTTTGGCTTCAAGATTATAGTTGTTTTTGGCTGCTTCCAAAAGCTCTGTTAGTGTATAGCCTTTTTCATCGCCAGCAGTGGCACTTAAGATACTTAATGTTTCTGTTTGAGATTCTGTATTTTCTTGGGCTGGCGCGCATATGAGGCTTTGAGAGACAAACGCCAAACTCGCCAATGCCACAACGATCTGAAAACGCATTATGTTCTCCTCGATTTGATGATTAATGAAATGGAATATAGAAGCCCGGATTATAGCATAAAAATATTATTGTAAGTAAATATTACTATAAAAAATTTCCCTAAATTCGCTTAAGACACGAGCTTGCTAGTCTTGTGAATCTGGATCTGTATTTTTGCGCGGTGTGCGGGTCGCAAGACTCATCAAAATGATACCTAGCACCACCGCAATACTTGAAGCAATGAGAATGGAGATCTTAGAGAGATCGATAGCACCCACATCATCGCCATATGCGAGATTTGCCACGAAAATTGACATTGTGAATCCCACGCCAGAGATCGCACCAACAGCGAGGATATGGAAGTTGCACAAGCCTTCTGGACGCACAGAGAGATTGCACTTTTCCCCAAGATAGGCAAAGAGAAAAATCCCAATGGGCTTGCCCACTACAAGTCCCAAGATCGTGCCGAGCATCACGTCATCAATCCCAAGGCTAATGTGTGAATCCACACTCACACCGGCATTGATAAAAGCAAACAAAGGCACGATGAAATATGCACACACCGGCTGCAGTGCGTGCTCAAGGCGCAAAAGTGGGTTTTGGGCATAGCGCGCATACACCCCGATACTATCCAAGATATACACGAGTTCGCTGGCTTTTGCCATATTGATACTGCGCGCGCCGGGCGAGGAAGTCATAAAGTTTTTGATATTGCGCCAAGTGGATTTCCAAAACCCCAATTTCTCGCCCTCTTGTATGTGCAAAATATCCGCGCCATCATTAGTGATCATCTTGATACGCTCAAATTCTGAAAACATACTATGAAAATATTTCTTATTGACACGCTGTGTCCTGCCCGGGATCGTGAGGGCTAAAATCACCGCGGCGATAGTCACATGAATCCCACTAAAATACACACTAATCCATAGCAAGATCCCAAAGAGAAAATATAGGCTAAGGTATTTGGTGTCTTTATAGTTGCAATACCCCAAAGCCCCTACCAAAAACACAGAGATAGCGATCCAAGCCATATTGATCTGCTCGGAGTAAAAGATCGCAATCACGCTGATCGCCCCTAAGTCATCTGCTACCGCCAAGGTCACTAGAAAGACTTTCACGATCTTTGGCACGCGATTACCAAGTAGTAAAATGACTCCGAGTGCAAACGCCGTATCGGTGCTCATCGCCACCCCAAAGCCCTTCTCATAAGGAGTGCCAGCGGTGAAATACAAATACAACACGATAGGCAAGATGATCCCACCAATAGCCGCCATAATCGAAAAACTCACTTTTTTGAATCCAGCAAGCTCCCCATAGAGGATCTCACGTTTCATCTCCAGCCCCACAAGCAAGAAAAAAAACGACATCAGCACATCATTGACAAAATGTAATAGCTCGACTTTGAGTTCGAAACTTCCTAAAAAAAACCCAAACTCAAACTTCTGAATCCAAAAATACAAATTTGCATACGGGGAATTTGCCACTACCATAGCTAACACCACGCATAATACCAATAAAATACCACCAAATGATTCGTGGGTGATAAAGCGCTGTAGGCTGTTTTGGAGTTTGTCTTTGACATATGAATAATGGCGATTGGCTGTGTGCTGGTTTTGTAGCATCACTCCTCCTTAATTTTGTTGCCCAAACAAGCACGATTGAAGCGCCCAAAAAGGGCGAGGGGTCCCTCAAAAAGAGAGATTAGAGCATAGAGTTGAGTTTGTCCGCGACTGTAGATTCGCTAACAGCTCCGATGATAGTATCCACGACCTGCCCATCTTTCATAAATACGAGGGTTGGGATACTGCGGATACCAAATTTAGCAGCGAGGTTGCCCTCTTCATCTGTATTGACTTTGCAGATTGTTGCCTTGCCTTCGAAAGTCTCGGCAAGCTTCTCTACCACTGGCGCAAACATCTTGCATGGACCGCACCATGGCGCCCAAAAATCCACAAGTGCTACGCCTTTTGCTGTTTTCTCGTCGAAATTCGCTTCTGTCAAATCAAAATACTTTCCCATTGGTTGCTCCTTTTAAGTTGATTAACGCTTGGATTATACATAAAAAAGTTACATATCTAAGAAATTTTTGCAATATTTTGGGATTCTTTGTCGCGGCGCTCTGTCTCTTTGATATTGAGCTCTATAAACTTATAGCATACAAAAATCGTGACGGGCCACAACCCAATCAAAAATAATGTATATAGCATTTTTGCTCCTTTGCCAATCAGCAAGATTGCTTGCAAGCTTGATATTTAAGCTCGCAAGCTATATGTCCTAAGAGGGGGTTTAGAATGTATGCGCCATATAGAAGAAGATATGGCTACGATCATCGGTGCGATTGCTGGTGAGTTTGTCGCCTACTAGCACCCCTTGGAATGGATTATATCCAGCCTTTGTCGTATCGCTAAACCATTCGATTTTGCCGCCTACTTTGAAATCCTCACGGATTTTATAGCCTAGATTGAGAGCCACGCTTTGCTCCGCGCTCCTAGGTGAGTTGGTCCCGCGTGCTAGCACTTGCCAGTTAAACGAGCCATAAGTCGCGCCCACATAGCCATAGCCGGTAAAGGCGTCTTTGCCAATCATATCCGAGAGGCTTTGTCCGATGTCATACGCACTCCCTGTCCAGAAATCCACCACTGAAAGCACGGGGTTACCATAGCGCCCGATAAGCTCGTTGGCGTTGCCGAAGTTTTTGTAAATACCTACACCAAAATGAAAATTATCAGTATCAAAGCGTTGATCAATCCAAAGAGTAGCTGAACTAGAGTTGATTGTGCCCCAATCTCTTTGTCCACTATCGGTAGAAGCCCCGATAAAATCACCCAATGCCTGTGGGAAAAGCGTGCGCACGCGTGTCAAAGAGCGGAAGCCAGAGAAGTTAAAATCCGGATTGGTATCATAGGTGAGGCTTAAGCCCGGTGCGGTTACCTTGCTATCGACATAATAGGAGAATAGCGAAGTCTTAAAGCCACCAAAGGTGAGATCCACCCCCGCGGCGAATATATCCTGCTTCAATCCATGCACGCGGTAGAAGTCTAGATACCATTGGTTGTAGGCAAAAGCCCTGCGGTTAGACCAAAAACCCCAGAGCTTAAACGCCCCAGCCTGTACATAACCCTCGGCACCTTGGTTGTATCCACTAAACCACTCGCCCACTTTGCCAGATTGATAGCGCCCGGCTTTTAAATACACATTGCTGTTTTCGTAGCTCAAATAGGCATTTTGAATCATATAGTTTTGCACTTTGCCCTTATCCCAGCTATAGCCAAAGTATGAGCTTTGCACCGGCGAGCCATTAAGGCTTGTGGGACCATTTTGTGTAGAATCAAACGCCAATCCCGCCAAGCTACCACCTAGCCCAAACTCAAATCCCGCACCCAAATCTGCCTTGAGATTGAGCTGTGAAAAAAGTGTCGTGAAGCTGTCTGTAGGAGCTGCTCCTGTGGCTGTGTTAGGAGTGATGTTGTTAAATCCCCATTTGGTAAAGGTCTCTGCCGAACCATTCACTTTGTAGTCAAATGCCTGCGCGCTTGCAAACACTAACGCTAAACTAAACAAACTTTTTTTCATTGCGCCCTCCTTGAAAGTTAGAATCTATAGCAAAACTGCTGGGACGTATTATAGCACAAAACGCAGGGTTTGGGATTTGAGAATGCAGATTTACTGCTTTTTACCCAAGCTCTCTAGTTCAGATTCTAGAAATTTGCCCGTATAGCTGCCGGTTTTTTTGTGGTTTTTCACAATCATTTTTGGCGTGCCACAATCCACGATTGTCCCGCCTTTGTCGCCACCTTCTGGTCCTATGTCGATGATATAATCCGCATTTTTGATCAGATCCAAATTATGCTCAATCACGATCACGCTATTGCCGAGCTCGACAAAATGGTGCAAGACCTTTGTCAGCCTATCCACATCGGCGAAATGCAAACCTGTGGTGGGTTCATCGAGGATATAGAGTGTCTTGCCCGTATCTTTGCGGCTTAATTCCTTGGCGAGTTTGACGCGTTGGGCTTCCCCACCACTTAGAGTGAGGGCATTTTGCCCTAGTGTGATGTAGCCCAGTCCCACGGCTTGCAGAGTGGCGAGCTGTGAAGCGATTTTTGGCATTTTAGCAAAAAATTCCAGTGCCTCATCGACATTCATCGCTAGCACATCAGCGATATTCTTACCCCTGTAGGTAATTTCAAGCGTTTGGGGATTGTATTTTTTGCCATTGCACGCATCGCATTTGACCATCACATCAGGCAGGAAGTGCATTTCGATCTTGATTTCACCCTCGCCTTGGCATTTCTCGCATCGCCCACCCTTGACATTGAAGCTAAATCGTCCCACGTTATATCCGCGTAGCTTAGATTCTTTGACTTCACTAAAGAGTGTTCGGATATGATCCATCACACCGGTATAAGTTGCGGGATTGCTCCTTGGGGTGCGCCCTATGGGGGTTTGATCGAGATAGATGACTTTATCAAGCTGCTCAAGTCCGCGTATCTCCACGCCATCGCATTTGTGAATCTTTTTGGCATTGTTTAGAATCTCTTGGGCGGTTGGCAGGAGGGTTTGAAGTATAAGCGAGCTTTTGCCACTTCCGCTCACGCCTGTTACACACACAAAGTTTGCAAGAGGGATTTTGAGGTTTAGGTTTTTAATGTTGTTAATATTGACATTTTTAATCTCTAACCATCTTTCTTGGATTCTATCGTGGCGGTGGTCGATGAGGATATCGCCATTGAGATAGCGCGCAGTGAGGCTTTTAGCCTTGAGCAATGCAGCTATATCGCCGCTAAATACGACTTCCCCGCCATTCACGCCCGCGCCCGGTCCTATATCCACGATGTAATCCGCGTTCAAAATCGTCTCTTTATCGTGTTCCACCACGATCACGCTATTGCCTTTTTCTTGCAGTGAGCGCAGAGTTTTGATGAGACGCAGAGTGTCGCGCTCGTGCAGTCCGATACTTGGCTCATCGAGCACATACATCACGCCAGTAAGTCCGCTACCGATCTGGCTTGCGATGCGTATGCGCTGGGATTCCCCACCGCTGATGGTGCGTGCATCGCGCCCTAGAGAGAGATACCCAAGCCCCACATCATCGAGGAAATATAGCCGTTCGGTAATTTCTTTGAGTATGGGTGCGGCGATGAGCTGCTGCTGGGCGTTGAGATATGTGAAATTGCTAGCTGTACTAAAGAATCTATAGCTTTGCTCTATGGGCATATCAATGATCTCGCCTAGCCCTAGTTGCGCGACTTTTACACTTAGTGATGGGAGGTTTAGGCGGTGTCCCTTGCAGGTTGGGCAGGTCTTTTCGGTCGTATAGTCGGCGAGCTCACGCTCATCTTTGAACATATCATAGGCAATCTGCACGATACCCTTCCATGGGCGCTCTAGCTTGCTGCCTTTCCAAGTGAATGTGATAGGCATAGGGCAGCCATAGAGAATGTAGTTTTGTGCTTGTGAATCTAGCTCTTCAAAGCTCTGATTGGGATCAATTTCGTGTGCTTGACAAAATCCGCTAAAAAGCTCGGCGTAATAACTGCGATTGTAGCCAAAGATCGCCTTGATACCGCCCTTTTTGAGCGGCTGAGATTTATCAAGGATTTTTTTGAGATCGATGGTGTATTTCACGCCTAGTCCTAGGCATTCTGGACACGCACCTTTGGGAGAGTTGAAGCTAAAGCTTAGGGGTTCTAGCTCCTCAAAGCTTACCTTGCATTTAAAACACGCGAAATGCTCGCTGTAATGAATATGTGTGATTTTGTCATCGATGTGTTGCTCAATCTCCACTTCGCCATAGGATTCTTTGAGTGCGCGTTCTATGGCTTGGGCGATACGCGTGTGGTTTTTTTCTTCAAGTCTTGCGCGATCGATGATCACCTTGATCGTGTGTTTTTTGTGTTTGGCAAGCTCAATCTCTTCATCTAAGCGCACCATCACACCATCGATTTGCGCTCGGACATAGCCTTTTTGGCGTAGAGATTCTATCTTGTCGGCGAAACCTCCCTTTTTTTCTTTGATGATGGGGGCGAGGATAGTGAGCTGTGAATCTGGATTCAAAGTAAGGACTTGGGCGATGATGTCTGTCTGACTCATATGTGAGATAGGCTCACCGCAGAGATGGCAGTGCTGTTTGCCCACGCGCGCATACAGCAGACGCAGGTAGTCATAGATTTCTGTGATAGTGCCCACGGTGGAGCGCGGGTTTTTGGAAGTGGTTTTTTGGTCTATGGCGATGGCGGGTGTGAGTCCTTCGATCTTATCGACATTTGGCTTGCCTACTTTGTCTAGGAATTGCCGTGCGTAGCTAGAGAGAGATTCTATATAGCGTCTTTGCCCCTCGGCATAGAGTGTGTCAAAGGCAAGGGTGGATTTGCCACTACCGCTCAAACCTGTGAAGACTACTAGCTGATTTTTGGGGACATCAAGATGAATGTTTTTGAGATTGTTTTCGCGCGCACCTTGAATCTGTATGTAGGTTTTGCTATCGTGTGTTTTGCCCATTATGTATCCTAGAAGCGAAATTTTCGTGGCATTATAGCATTTGCGTGTTTGAAAATCTTGAAAATATGGGCAAATCACAAGGGCTTTGGCGAAATATCGGGGGCGCGATGATGAGTGAGGGTAGGGGTGCTAGGCGTGTAAGATTCTTTGTGGGTGGGTGTAGATGTTGCACACTTCTCCGCGCGCAAAGCCCACAAGCGTGATACCTAGGAGCTGGGCGGATTTGATACCAAGTTCGGTAGTGGCGGATCGTGAAATCACGATGGCAATATCATGCATCGCGGCTTTGATGACCATTTCCATAGAGAGTCGTCCGCTCACGATGAGGATTGATTCAGAAGTATCAATATGCTGCAATCTCGCCTTGCCCACGACTTTATCGATTGCATTATGGCGTCCGACATCTTGGCTGATGAGTTTGCGCCCATCGGGCAAGGCTAGCATAGCTTTATGCACGCAACCTGTGGATTCAAAGAGATGTGTGGGCTGTGCAAAATCCTCGATGAGTGCCCAAAGCCTTCGGATTGGCAGTTGGACTCTCGTAGAGATGAATTTCTCTACGATCTTGCCCTCAAAGTTCGCACTCACGCCCACACAGCAACCAGAAGTGAGCGTTTTCTCGTGGAAGAGATTTTCGATGTTTTGTTCATTGATACGCGCGTGTATATGCACACTCAAGCCATCTTGTGCGATCTCCACACTCTGCACATCGTGGATAGATTCTATCACCCCTTCACTCATCAAAAACCCCACTGCATACGCGTCCTGATCTTGTGGTAGGGACATACTTGAGAGGAGTTTGCGACCATTGAGATAGAGCGCGATACGTTGTTCGCGTATCACACAATCCTCCACCTGCTCCTGTGTGCCGTCTTTGTGTAGTCTTGTGATAGGGATTTGTTTGATAAACTGATCCACTGCCTAATGTCCTGCTACACGCATAGAATCTAGCTTGCCCTTTGCCTTTAGCTCCTCGTAATACACGCTATGGAGCATTGAGAGCTCTTCCTCGCC
>CALVBL010000009.1 GCA_944325775.1 uncultured Helicobacter sp. | reverse complement strand
GAAATGCTGGACTTTTCGGTAAAACATAGCATTTATCCAAAAGTGGAGCTTATTAAAATCACAGAGCTAGATTCTGCATATAAGAAGGTAGCTGCGGGCAAGGCGGATTTTAGGTTTGTGATTGATATGAAAAGTTTGGTTTAAAAATTTGAAATACTAAAGGAGCAACACATGAGCATTTTTGAAAAAGATAAAAGCGGGGCATTAGTAGATATGAATGACCCAGAGTTTAGTAAGATTTATGAGATTATTAGCAAGACACAGGCTTTATGCTTTGAGCTAAATAGCAATGGCATAGAAAGGAGGAAGCAAAGGCGATTTTTGAAGAGATTATAGATTCTAAACTAGAGGGCAATGCGTGGATAATGCCACCTTTTAATGTGGATTTTGGACGCAATATTAAAGTGGGCAAAAACTTCCTTTTGCAACAAAACTGCACCTTTATGGATAGAGGTGGTATAGAGATAGGCGATGATGTCTTTATCGGACCAAAATGTAATATCACAACCATAAACCATGATTTTAATCCCTATAACCGACAAGCCACCTTTTGTAAAGGCGTGAAAATCGGCTCTAGGGTGTGGATAGGGATAAATGTAACGATATGTCCGGGTGTGAGCATAGGCGATAATTCTATCATAGCCGCAGGTAGTGTGGTAACTAAAGATGTGCCAAGTAATGTCATAGTAGGTGGCAATCCTGCTAAAATCCTTAAAAAACTAGAGTATTAAGGAGGGAGCATGAAGTTTTTGAAACTATTTGTAACAGCATATTTTTTACTAGGAGGTGTGGCTATGGCACAAACGCATACAAAGGCACAAGCAAAGTCAGAATCTTGGGATAAAACCTTTGCTAAAAGCGAAAAGGTAGAGGTGCAAAAGGTGATTTTTAAAAATCGCTATGGCATTGCGTTGGTGGGGGATTTATACATACCAAAAACCCTGCTAAAAGATTCTAAAAACGCGAAACTGCCTGCCATCGCCATAAGCGGACCCTTTGGTGCAGTAAAAGAACAAGCTTCTGGGCTATATGCGCAGAATCTCGCCGAACAGGGCTTTATCACGTTAGCTTTTGATCCCTCTTTCACCGGTGAGAGTGCGCTAGCAAACAAAACCCTGCCTCAAAGTGTCGCTTCGCCAGATATTAACACAGAGGATTTCTCTGCAGCGGTGGATTTTTTGGCAAATCACACGAAGGTGGATTCTAATAAGATAGGGATTTTGGGAATCTGTGGCTTTGGTGGTTTTGCACTTAATGCAGCAGCCATGGATACACGTATCAAAGCAATAGTAACTTCTACAATGTATGATATTCCTAGAAATGCAGCACGTGGTTATTTTGATAAGCAAGATAGCAAAGAGGAGAGAAAAAAGCTTAAAGAGACTTTAAACACACAAAGAACAAAGGACTTTAAAAGTGGCGGCTTTGCTAAGGCTGGGGGCTTGCCTGATAGTCTAAGGGGCGATGAGCCACAATTTATCAAGGACTACCACGATTATTACAAAAACAAAGACAGAGGCTTCCATCCACGCTCTATAAACTCCACAGACGGCTGGAATCTCACTTCTTCACTATCCCTCATCAATGTGCCTATCTTAGCCTATGCTGATGAGATAGATTCGGCAGTGCTTGTAATCCATGGCGAAAACGCGCACAGCAGATATTTTAGTGAAGATACCTTTAAGAAACTTAAGGGTAAGAACAAGGAGCTTTGAGCTTTTGATAATCAAGGGTGCAAACCACACGGATTTGTATGATAATGTAGAAAAGATTCCTTTTAGCAAAATGGTGGCATTTTTGAGGGAGAATCTATAATTTCAATGCAAGTTTGTGAGATGCAAATTTGTGTATCGGGGCTAGAGGCAGAGCCCCTCACTCCGCAATATCTTTTAGCAAAATCTTTTGCGTATCCATGATCCCCACGCCTTTTTCTAGCACATTTGCTGCAATATCTTGAGCTTCTTTGAGCGAGTGCATAGCATAAGTGCCGCATTGGTATTTATTCGCCTCTGGGATCGTATCGACTTTGAGGATATCGCGCATACTTGCTTCCCACGCCTCCTTGACATTATCATCGCTAGGCGCACCTATCACACTCATATAAAACCCCGTGCGACAACCCATAGGCGAAATATCAATGATCTCGGTGCGCGTGTCGTTGAGATGATCGCGCATAAACCCCGCGAATAGATGCTCAAGCGTGTGGATACCCTTTTCGCTCAAAATCTCTTCATTTGGCACGCAAAACCGCAAATCAAACACACTGATTGTATCGCCCTTAGGCGTTTGCATAGTCTTAGCCAAGCGCACTGCTGGAGCTGGCATAATCGTATGATCAACCTTGAAACTATCTAATAATGGCATAATTTCTCCTTTTGTTTAATCTTTGTGAGAGCATATTGTAGCATTTTCTTGCCATATTCTTTTTGATTTAAGCTAGAAAAGTTTATAATTGGGGCTTGTAAGGGAGGCATGTGTGCTGGTGTGCGCCTTGGGCTTCAAACCCAAAGAGGGGCTAGGTGTCTAGCTCTTGGGGAGTTCGATTCTCTCGCCTTCTCGCCAAGTATTTGAATCTAGGTGGGTTTAGAGAAAATGCGCTAATCCAAATCGCGTTCCTGATGCGGCGACACCAAAACGCAAGTTAGATTCTAAGACTCTGCTGTATGAACGCGCAAGCGGAGCGAAGAGGGATTCGCTCCCTCTGAAGCGAATAAAACAAGAGCGTAGCTCTTGCAATACAATAAATGAAAGGAATTACGATGGAATCTCAGCTTATGAGCCTAGCGGTGCAAACCTACAAAATTACTCTTATTCTTTCGCTGCCTATGCTGCTAGCTGGGCTCATCGTGGGGCTTTTGGTGAGTATTTTCCAAGCCACCACGCAGATCAATGAAATGACCCTAAGCTTTGTCCCCAAGATCCTAGCAGTCGTGGCGGTAATCATCTTTGCGATGCCATGGATGATCGGTATGATCACGGACTATACGACTATGCTTTTTAATATGATCACTGATATTAAATTTTGATGCACACACGCCTTATTGATTTTGCGAAATACTCAAGCTTGCGCGTGGGCGTGCCCCTAGAAGTGCAAGTGATAGAATCCACTCACGAATGCCAATCTTTACCCCCAAACACCCACATCATCGGCAAGGCAAACAATCTCCTCATCTCCCCAAGCGCCTCACATCTCTATATGCTGGACAAAAGTTTTGCGTTTATCGAAATACAGCCTCACTGCGTGCATATCGGCGGAGCAATGAGCTCGGGGCAAATTTGTAGTTTTTTCAAAAAGCACGACTTGGGCGGCATGGAGTTTTTGCAGGGCTTGCCCGGCTCGCTGGGTGGGATCATCAAGATGAATGCAGGGCTTAAAGACAGGCGCGGGGGAATGCATGAGATAGGCGATCGGCTGCTAGAGGTCAATATCAATGGCACATGGGTGAGAAGTGAGAATCTCGGCTTTGGCTACCGCACAAGCGCGATTGATGGCGTGATTTGTAGTGCGAAGATTCACAAGATCGCGGGCTTTGCTCACGAGCTCACACAGGATTTTTTGTCCTTGCGCGCTCATCACCCCAAAGCGCCTAGTTGCGGGAGTTGCTTTAAAAATCCTAGGGGTGATTATGCCGGGAGATTGTTAGAATCTGTAGGGCTAAAAGGCTTTAGGATCGGTGGTATGGGTTTTGCACAGGAGCATGCGAACTTTTTGGTAAATCTTGGTGGCGGGAGATTTGAGGAGGCTATAGAACTCATCACTCTGGCTAAAAAACGCGTGTTTGAATCTAGTGGTATAATGCTAGAGTGCGAAGTGCAGATCGTGGAGTGAGTGCCAATCCTCCCCACATCGTTTGCGGTGTGCATGGTTATATCATAAGTGATCAACATACCAGTAAGCGTGGGGCGGACAAAATAGATTTTACTCTCACCATTAGAGGCAAACCAAAAGTCATATAAGAATTTGTGTTAAAATTTGCACAATTATAAGTGTCCCCAAACAAAAAATTCATATCAAGCCCAACATCTGCGAATATGCTTATTTTTCTACGATTTTTTTCCATACATCATACACCAAAGCAGCAGTATAATATATGGTCAAAATTTGGTTTGAAGGATTTATATACCACATATGTGTTTTGTCTAGATTCTGCACTAGAGGAATGATTGCGCAAATCTATAGCTTGCACATTAGGATTAGATGTCTCCTCTGTCTGTGCAACTACATCTTGCATACAAATACCGCCATGCCTACAAACATTAAGTATTTTTTCATTTCCATTTCTTAAGCAATTTATCATCAAAGTGCGTATTCTAGTTTTCAAAAAAACGCTTAAATTTCTAAAAAATATGCAGAAATTTCAAAAATATTGAGAATCGATGTAGTCTTTGCATCTTTTAAGATTCTCAAAAAGTGCAAAGTAAAGAGAGGATTTCACCCAAGATTCAATCACCTGAATCTTGGGTGAAATGCAGTGCTATGCTAGCACTAACTCCTCCACGCGTTTGCCATAGTTTGGATCGGCTTTTTTGAAATACTCGATTTGACGCTTTTTGATCTCCACAGGCACACCTTCCATAGCTTCTTTGATGTTTTGGCACAACACTTCTTTTTGTTCATCACTCATGAGACGATACAAATCCCCTGCTTGGCTGAAATGATCCTCCTCATACTCGCGATGATTGTATCTGTCCATTATTTCACCTTCTTTGATGTGCAAAGGCGGCTCGCCTGCCCGCTTAGATTCTGTATAGTCATTGTAGTAGCTTGGATTGTAGTTTCGTTCCCCTCCAAAGCTTCCCATTTGCATAAAGCCATCACGATGCGTATTGCTTACTGGTGCTATTGGGGCATTTACAGGAATTTGGGCGTGGTTTATGCCTAGTCGGTATCGTTGCGTATC
Source organism: uncultured Helicobacter sp. (assembly GCA_944325775.1). Classification (GTDB taxonomy): domain Bacteria; phylum Campylobacterota; class Campylobacteria; order Campylobacterales; family Helicobacteraceae; genus Helicobacter_F. The sequence continues at coordinate 56,955 of CALVBL010000009.1, read as the reverse complement.
GCCATAGCTAAAAAGTCGTCCTTGAAGCATTTTATCAGGGCTATATCCCACACCCGGCACAATGTTAGCAGGATTAAAAGCAGCTTGTTCCACTTCGGCAAAGTAATTCTCTGGATTTTTATTAAGCTCTAAAATCCCAACCTCAATAAGCGGATAATCCTTATGACTCCAAGTTTTTGTGAGATCAAAAGGATTGAATTTATAGCTAGTAGCTTCAGATTCTGGCATTATCTGCACACAGAATCGCCATTTAGGGAAATTGCCTTTTTCTATATTTTCAAACAAATCTTTTTGGTGAGATTCTCTGTCATTAGCAATGATTGCAGCTGCCTCTTTGTTGCTTAGATTTGCAATGCCTTGCATGGATTTAAAGTGAAATTTTACCCAAAATCGCTCACCTTCGGCATTGATAAAGCTATATGTATGGCTACCAAAGCCGTGCATTTCGCGGTAACTTCGTGGAATCCCTCGATCACTCATGAGAATTGTTACTTGATGTAAAGATTCTGGGTGCAAACTCCAAAAGTCCCACGCAGCAGTGCTACTTCTTAGATTTGTCTTAGGGTCTCGCTTTTGGGAATGGATAAAATCTGGAAACTTCATCGCATCTTTGATGAAAAATACCGGTGTGTTGTTGCCCACAATATCCCAGTTACCTTCTTGTGTATAGAGCTTGAGTGCAAAGCCTCGCACATCACGCTCTGCGTCAGCCGCTCCCCGCTCTCCTGCCACGGTAGAAAATCGCAAAAACGCCTTGGTCTTTTTGCCCACTTGAGAAAACAAATCTGCCTTAGAATATTGCGTGATGTCGTTTGTGATTGTTAGCTCTCCATATGCAGCACTACCTTTAGCATGGACTACACGCTCTGGGATTCTCTCCCTATCAAAATGCGCGAGTTTTTCTAATAGCCAAGTATCTTGCAAAAGTGTAGGACCTCTTTTGCCAGCAGTGATAGAATTTTGATTATCAGCTATGGGTGTGCCCGTAGCGGTTGTAAAAGTTTTCATAATTTGCTCCTTAAGTATGTGATATGAAACAAATATATTCTAGTATTAGTTAGTAAATAATAATTTTTATTAACTAGAATTTTTTTCTATTTTTGGAAACCTACCTAAAAGTAACAATCCAATTTTTTGCCATAGTGATAGTTTTTTGTGTGAATGCGCTAATAGGAGTCTTAGAATCTCTTTGCGACGAAACATTATGGCACAATTAATCGGTGTAAGCCCCAACCCATTATCCTCATCAGGGTTTGCACCATATTTGAGCAACAACTCCGCCATCTCTTTGTAGCCTTTGAAACACACGCCAGCCAGAGGTGTTTGGGCTTTATCATTCTTTTTATCAACTTCTGCCCCTTTTTGCAATAACATTTCAGCAACATCAAGACTATTATTGTAAGCAGCAAGCATAAGTAATGTATTGCCTTTGTGATTTGCTAGATTCACATTGAGCCCGGCATTAAGCATAATTTCAAGCGAGTTTTTATCATTGTTGCGAGCAAAATCAAAGCTTTGAGCGATGAAATTTTCAAATTCTTCTTCTCTATCTGACATAAGACTCCTTTTGTTTTAGTATAGAGAATTTTAATCTATTTTTTTTGTTATAATTATTAGTAATAAATAATAACCTTTATCAATTTAAGGAGTTTAAGAATGGAGAAAGAAATCAAAGGTTTTTTGGTTTCAAAAACCGATCCAAAGGGCAAGATTACATATTGTAATCAAGCATTTATCGAGGTTTCTGGCTTTAGTGAATCTGAGCTTTTGGGCAAGCCCCACTCGATCGTGCGCCACCCCGATATGCCACGCACGATTTTTAAGTTTTTGTGGGAAGAGATCAGCAACAAGCGCGAGATCAATGCATTTGTCAAAAATCGCTCTAAAGATGGGGGCTACTACTGGGTGTTTGCCAATGTCACACCCTCAATGGATATCACAAACAAGATCATTGGCTATTATTCCGTGCGTCGGCGACCAAACAGAAGTGTGCTAGAGACCATCAGCAATCTCTACAAGGAGATTAGAGACATCGAGAGCGCGCAGGGCTTAGATGCTGGGCTACAATATCTACATGAGTTTTTTGCCAAACAGCACCAAACATACGCAAATGCAATCTTGCGCTTGCAGCTAGGAGATGAGCTATGATGGCAGTAATTTTGGGCACTATATGTGCGGTACTTGTGGTTTGTGTGATTGTGCTCTCATTGCAGTTGTTCAAGGCAAATGCCTTTAGTGAGAAGCTTGGGTTTGTCACATCTGAAGCGATCAAGGGGAACTTTGAGCCGCGCGTCACGAATATCGGCTCATCATCATGGTGCAAGATCGCCCTAGATCTCAATGATCTCCTTGATCAGCTTGAAACTTTTATCCGTGAGAATAAAACCATCGTGGCTAACACTACTCAAAAAGATGTGTTTCGCCCCTTTCTTACCGATGGTATGCTGCCCAATCTCGCGATGGTAGGCGATCAGGTCAATGCCAGTATAAAAGCCGTCATAGAATCCAGAGCGATGGACGCTAAAAAAGAGCTCAACCTCGTCCTTGAGGAGATCAATGGTAACCTCGCCCAGCAGAAGTTTATCCAAGATAGTTTCCATAGAAGTATCACGACACTAATCTCGGCGTTGGCGCATTTAGAATCTATGGTAAAAGGTTCAGAAAAAAGCCACACAGAGATCAATAAATCCCTGCAATCCCTAGAGGAAATCTCCTCGCTTGTGGATTCTAACAACACAAACATCGAAGCATTGGGCAAGCGTAGCGAGGAGGTGCGCCAGATCACAGGTATCATAAACGACATCGCCGATCAGACCAACCTCCTAGCCCTCAATGCCGCGATAGAGGCAGCGCGTGCGGGTGAGCATGGCAGGGGGTTTGCTGTGGTGGCAGATGAGGTGCGTAAGCTCGCTGAGAAGACTCAAAGCTCCACTAAAGATATCCAAGCCCAACTTACGATATTTCAGCAAGACACCGTCCAGATCTCTGAAAACTCCCAGCATATCTCACGCGCGATGCATAGCTTTAGCGAGCTGATGAGTGACTTTGAATCTGTGCTAAAAAGTATGCTAGAGAGCTCTAAGAGCATAGAAACGAGCATGAAAATCATCTCTTCGCGTATCAATGGAAATTCTATGATGATTGACCATATTATTTTCAAGGCAGATTCGTATCGGCATGTGCTCAAAGGGCGCAATCCTAGCGATTATGATGCGCCTTGCAGCGAGGCATTCCAGCTATGGCTTGAGAAACGCGGCAAGGTATTTTATGAAGGCACGCCGATTTTGGCTGAGATTATGGATTCACATGAGCGCGTTATTGCTCATGGTAAAGCCGGTGTGGAAGATGCCTATGCAGATGGCGTAGAAAACCAGCGCAAGATCATCAATGACTTCAGGGAAATGGAGAAGGCGAGCGAGGAGTTTTTTGATAAGGTGGATTATCTGGCGCGACAGTGGGAACACTAGAGATTTGGTGATTGTATTATCATTTTATTGCAAGTTTGCTTTGGTGCAAGCTTGGTATCGCTCGCAGCAAGTGAATTGCTGCTCGCTCCGCTTCGCGATCATACACGGAATCTAGGGTAAGATTCTAAAATTACTTGGTGTCAGTGCATCAGGAACGCAATGTAGCAATGGCGCAGATTCTAGCACTATTGCTTTTCTCTATCGCGCTTTATTTTTAGCAAATTGTTACAAATCGTGGCAAATACTAAAAAAGCCCACCAGTTTGTTTGCCACTCATTTCATTATCTCACTTCACGAGCGCGCTGATTGCCTTGAAGCGCGGATCTTTAGAATCTAGCATACTGCCAAAAAGCACAGATTCTGTGTTGGTGACTTTCGCACCTTGCGCCGCCATCAAAGTAAGGGCGTTGAAATGATTACTATCATCGCGCGAACTTAGCCCATCTTGCACGACCCACACATTGAAGTTGAGTGCAAGTGCGTGTAGCACACTCTGCAGGATACACACATGACTCTCAATCCCAAAAATCACGAGATTTTTACACCCACTTTGTGCGATCAGTGCGGTGATATGCTCATCACCAAAGATACTAAAGGTGCTTTTTTCTTTAAGCACGCATTGGGGTGTTTGTGATTGTGAATCTAGCGCGTTAAAAGATTCTATGCGCGTAAAGACGATACTAGAATCTGTATGACCCAAACCCTTTGGATATTGCTCGGTGATGAGGACTTTGTTCCCTAGAATCTGTGCGCCTTGCAGAAGTTTGTTGGTATTTTTCACCACCTCATTTTTGCGCGCCATCACAGGCAAAAGTCGCTCCTGTATATCAATGCACACAAAGAGTGTATCCGTTGGGCTTAGCAGCGCTTGGGTAAAGGATCTCATCTCACACCCCTAGAGCTGTGAGACGATCGTCTTGGTATCGCGCGCGATAACAAGCTCTTCGTTTGTAGGGATCACGCACACTTTGACGCGCGAGCTTGGCGTGGAGATGATTGCCTCTTGCCCACAGACTTTGTTTGCCTCTGTATCAAGCTTCACACCTAAAAACTCCAAATGATCGACGATCATACCGCGTATGAAGTTTGCATTTTCACCCACACCCGCACAGAAGCTGATCGCATCTACGCCGATGAGCACCGCGCAGTATGATCCGATGTATTTCACCACACGGTAAGCAAACGCTGCGCGTGCGAGCTTGGCGCGCTCATCGCCTTTGAGATCGGCATCAAGCAAATCCCTAAAGTCGCTTGATAGCCCAGAGATTCCAAGCACACCGGATTTTTTGTTAAGAATATTGACCACTTCTTTGGTGCTTAAATTCTCGCGCTCAGCGATGTATTCTAAGATCGCTGGGTCTAAATCCCCACTACGCGTCCCCATAATCAAGCCCTCAAGTGGTGTAAGCCCCATACTTGTGTCGATACATTTACCATTTTTGATCGCTGCGATAGATGAGCCATTGCCAAGATGGCAGGTGATGATTTTTGAATTATGATAATCAAGTCCCAAAAACTCGGCAGTGCGCTGTGAGACGAATTTATGGCTTGTCCCGTGGAAGCCATATCGGCGCACCTTGTGCTTTTCATACCATTCATAAGGCACACCATAGGTGAAAGCTTTGGGTGGCATAGTTTGGTGAAATGCTGTGTCAAACACCCCCACCATAGGCGTGTTTGGCATAAGTTTTTGGCAGGCTCTAATCCCTGTGATATTGGCTGGATTATGCAGAGGTGCTAGCGCAGAGCACTCCTCCATATGCTTGATCACATTTTCATCGATGAGCACAGATTCTTTGAAATGTTCTCCACCATGCACGGTCCTATGCCCCACCGCTGCGATCTCTTCAAGCGAGCTAATCACGCCGATTTTTTTGTCAGTGAGCGCGTCAAGCACCATAGAGACGGCTTTGGAATGATCGGGGATCGCCTCTTTTTTCTCGAATTTCTCACCATTTTTTTTGTAGTTTAGCACGCTGCCATCAAGTCCGATCCTATCGCACATACCAGAGACGAGCGTCTTTTCTGTCTGCATATCTATGAGCTGAAATTTAAGCGATGAACTCCCGCAATTAATAACCAAAACTTTCATAATTTCTCCTTTTGTTGTGATATATAGAATCTAAGCCTGCGCTTGCAATGCTGTGAGTGCTACAACACCCACGATATCATCGCTACTGCAACCGCGTGATAGGTCATTGACCGGTGCTGCCATACCTTGTGAGACAGGACCATATGCTTCTGCCTTGGCAAGTCGCTGCACGAGTTTGTAGCCGATGTTTCCAGAATCTAGATCCGGGAATACTAGCACATTTGCCTTGCCTGCGACTTTTGAACCTTTTGCCTTAGAAGCACCGATGCTTGGAACGATTGCCGCATCAAGCTGCAGCTCCCCATCGATCGCGATATCTGGTGCGAGACTTTGGGCGATCTTGGTGGCTTCTATGACTTTATCAATATGTTCATGCTTCGCACTGCCGTAGGTGGAGTGGCTTAGCATTCCCACAAACGGCTCGCTTTTGGTGAGTGCCTTAAATGTGCGTGCTGAAGCCACTGCAATGTGGGCAAGCTCCTCTGGCGTGGGATTTTGACAGAGTGCGCAATCAGCAAACACAAAAGTCCCATCTAGTCCATACTCACAATCTGGCACGATCATGATGAAGCACGAGGATACGATTTTAGAATCTTTTGCTGTGCCTATGATCTGCAGTGATGGGCGCAAGACATCAGAGGTCGCGTGCAGTGCGCCTGCCACCATACCATCAGCCTTTTTAGCCTTGACTAGTGCCACGCCAAAATACAGCCAATCTGTAGTAAGCAGCTCCCTAGCTTTGGCAGCATCCATGCCCTTATGTCCGCGCAAGCTCACAAAAAGCTCCACAAACTCCTCAAGGAGTGGCGTATTATTAGGATCAATAAACTGCGCTTTTTGCAAATCAAGCATAGAATCTTGTGCCTTTATCTGCGCTTCATCGCCAAGCAGGATAATATCCGCAAAGCCCTCTTGTAGGATTTTGTGTGCTGCCTGCAGGGTGCGAATATCGCTCGTCTCTGGCAGAACGATCGTCTTTTTATCGGCTTTTGCCTTTTGTTTGATCCCTTCGATAAAACTCATCTTAAACCTCCTTAAATGATGTAAGAATTGTTAGTTCTTATTTACATACTAGGACAGGTAAATTAATAGTTTTCTTATTTGCGAATGTGGAATGTAACAAAATGGTAATTTTTACTCACTTTTTGGAAAATTTCTGATCGTAGATTCTATGCAAGAGCCGTGATAAGCGATTATACAGGGGATAATGCATAAAAATGTAGCACAACGATAAAAGTGTCAAAAAATGATGAAAATGTTTAAAATAACTTGAGGGTTAATGGGGATACTAAAAACGCGTCTGCCCATGCTCTAGTGGGCAGACTTTGATCGCAGATAGAGGCAGGATAGCGTTATTTTGCGTTAGCTTCTAGCTCGATGTCGATGATGACTTTTTCGCTCACAGAGCTATCGGCAGTCTCTTCGCCTACTTTGAAGTCTTTGCGATTAATTTCACCTTTGAGTGAGATAGAGATCACATCTTTGCCGGTTTTGGGGTGTTTGATAGGTCCGCCGATTTCAGCGTCAAACACTATGTTTTTGACCACATCACGGATTTTGAGGTCCGCATAGACTTTGCCTTTTTCAAACTTCGTCATATTGAGTGTTGCATTTGGGAATTTTTTCGCATCAAAAAAATCTGGCTGATTGAGATGCGCGTCCCTTGAGGCATTGTCTGTGTTGATGTCTGCTATTTTTACCTCGCCACTAAGCTTTGTGAGCTTTTGTCCATCAAATTCGACTTCGCCACTAAATTTTTTGAAATTCCCTTTGACCTTGCTCACCATTAGGTGCTTGACCTCAAAGCCTACTGATGAATGCGTGGAATCGATGGTGTATGGTGCTGCACTCGCACTTCCTAGGCATAGAGCCGCCGCTAGAGTGGATACGAAAATTTTCATGGTAATCTCCTTGTGTTTAATATTTATGAATCTTGAAATTCGGCTTGCACGCAATCTTTAAATGATTTCAGCGGGGCGGCTGGCTCATTACCGCTAAGGTAAATCCCTGCGCCGCCCCTTGAAAAACATTTAAATCTTACGCACAATCCTAGAATTTCTGGCAAGCCCAACTAAGATTCTATGAAGTAGCAGATTCTGAATCTGCTTATAAATCTCACGCTTGGCTTTGCCTCTTGGCATTCTAGGATTTGAGATGAGAAATCGTTGTTTTCAAGCGAGGGGTGAAGGGAGCTTACTTAGCGTAAGTGACCGAACACCGAGCGCAGAATCAACGATTTATCGCTCAAAGCCGAATGCCTTAACACAGAATCTAGATTCACAGCTCCATTTTACTGCGCTATTCTAAACACCCCATACCCAACCCACACACAAGTCCAAAATGTGAGTGCTAAAAACTGCACCGCGCTCCCCATATCTTTAGCTTTTTTGGCAAGTGGGTGAATCTCTAGCCCCGTGTAATCGACCGCATTTTCAATCGCGGAATTAATGAGCTCTGCCATCAGTGCAAGGAAGCAAGGGAGCAAGAGCAGCACAGCCTCCTGCCAATCACGCGCCACATACACCCCCAGTGGCATAAACACCACGCATAGCCCCACGATTTGCCGAAAAGCCGCCTCATCTCTCCATGCCGCTCTAAAGCCAGCCATCGAGTAAAAAAATGCGAGTAAAATGCGCTTTATGCCCTTTTTGCCCTTTTTGTCATTGCGTATATTTTGTGGGTCTTTATGCACGGGATTCATCATCGTGTCCCAGAGCTTAGACTGAAGTTTGCTGCAAGATCCGCGAGGCTAAGTTCTAAGATCCCGCGCACCAAAAACTTTTTAGGATTTTGAGAATCTTTAGGAGTTATCTCATACCACACTTCTTGGATCGCGCTATTTATGAGCGCATCACTAGTGATTTTGAGTGCGTCAGCTAAGGTATTTTCCAGCTCTTTGGTCTCTTCGCTTTGGGCTTGTCGCAGTCCAGCTTCCATAATCGCAAGCGCTGCACTCAAAAACTGCATATCCTCTTCGTTTCGCCCATCAAACGCGATTATAGAGTTTTTGAGACTTGGGGATTTGAGCTCGGATCGATAGGAGATGAGGGCAAACTCTAGATTTTCTAGGAGTGTGTCGCGCTGTTTAGAATCCTTAAACGCCTTGATGATTTTATGGAGATTGCTAGATTGGAAGCTAGGGTGCGCGAAGCTTAGGTGTATATTTTGGTTAGATTCCATATCGCCTAGTTGCGTGTTGCACTGGGTGCTAAGGCTTAGCAAGGGGTTTATGAAATTGAGCTCATTTTGGCATTTTGTGTGTAGCTGTTTGTTGCCTAGTGATATGTCAGATTCTAAGTCGATGAGTGCCTTTGTCTTGCTCCCGCCAAAACTAAGGGTGAGATTGCTTAGCTGCAGGACTTCAGTGAGGGATTCCATCTTGGTATGGGGCTGTTGTGAATCTTGTGTAACAGCGTGCCTAATGATGCTCAAGGATGGAGATTTGCACACGATTTTCGTGCTTCCCTCGCACACAAATGGCTCAAATTCTATGTGCATATCCTGCGTTTCTTGGGTTTGCAAAAAGCCATTGAGCTCGCCCTCCAGAGCTTTGCCCATTTGTGCTGAAAAAATCTTGGTAGCTGCAAACAACCCTATGGCTACGAGCACCCCCACACCGATGATGACAAGCATTATCTTTTTTTTCATAGTTACTCCTTGGTTTTGTTAGATTCTGTGGTGGCGCTAGATTTTACAAGTCGGCGTAATTTGACATAAAACTTCATCCACTCATCAAGCTCCATTAGTGGATGACCACCCCATTTTGTGTTGGGCGGGAGGTTTTTGCCTACGGCACCGCGTCCAGCTATCTGCACAAAATCGCCGATGTGGATATGCCCCCCAGTGCCAGCTTGCCCGCCCATCACGACATTGCGCCCTGTGGTGGTAGAGCCAGCTAAGCCCACCTGTGAGACAAGCAGGCTATGCGCGCCCACTTCACAATTGTGCCCGATTTGTACAAGATTATCGATTTTTGCACCTTGCTTGATGATCGTCTCGCCAAAGACTGCGCGATCGATGGTATTATTCGCACCGATCTCCACATCATCTTCTAGCACCACGCGTCCATTATGCTCGATTTTGATATGTTCGCCACTAGGTGTATGCGCATAGCCAAATCCATCGCTTCCTATGACGCTTCCAGCGTGGATCCTCACCCTATGTCCGATACGTGTATCGCGGTATATCACGACATTAGGGAATATCACACAATCCTCGCCGATCTCGACATCATCACTGATCACTACACCGGGCATAATCTCGCTACGCGCACCTATGCGCACATTTGCGCCGATGAAGACATTGGGCGCGATTTTGATGTTTGATTGGTATGTGGGGGTGTAGTTTTGGGTAGGGTTGGCAAATTCGGGTTTGGCAAAGCAGCCTGAAAGATAGGCAAAGGCAAGGTGGGGATTTGGTACTTCTAGAATCTGCATAGATGGCGGCACATCGCCCTGCAAACTCTGCATAAAGCTCTCCCGCACCAGCACCGCACCTGCTTTAGATTCTGCAAGTTTTGCGATATATTTATCTTGATCGATGTAGCTTATATGCGTGGAAGAGGCAGATTCTAGTGGTGCGATACCGCTTAGGATAAAGTCCTCGCCCCGATGGTGGTGTGTGAGGTGGATATGCTTAGATTCTAAAAATTCTATAGCTTGGCTTAGGCGCATATTAGTCCTTATGATTTGAAGTCGCGTGCATTATACCTTAAATTATTTATCTTTTGCGACAATCTCAAATGGTGCCTCGCGTAGCACCTGCCCAAACGAAAATACAAGCCCAGTCATAATGTTGCTCCCGCTGCGATCAAAGTATTTGCCCTGTAGCATATAGAGCTTGAAAAAGGGCGCGATACTAAGCTTTTTATACAGATTGAGATCATAGCGCACCTCAAGTTCGAGGAAGTATTTAGGATCATAGGCATTGGAGCTGACATTATAGAGATAATCTCGCGCATTCATCATGTAGTAGAGCTTACCCCCGTGTTTGAAACGCTTCTCAAACGCCAGCCCCAGTTCTAGCCCTAGGCTTTGTGCGCTGATATTGGGGTTGAAGTCTTTTTCCCCAAACATCGTGAGTGTAAAGTCTTTGAGTACCATACCGCTAAAGAGCTTCACGCCGACATTTGCACGCACGATCTGACGCCTACCAAACTCATTAGAAGCTACAAATTCCGTCTGATAGGAGACTTTGCTATAAGGACCTAGCTCAAAATACAATCTTGGTATGCCCAAAAACTCATCAAACTCCCAGATTCTCTGTGTATAATCTGAGCTAAGAATAATGCGATCGAGGTTTTTGTTGCTCACACTTGGGGCGTTTTGGGGGAAAATGATCGTTTGTCCATATTCTGCTAGCAGTGAGTTAAATATCACAAAATTTGGTGTGTAGTAGTCCATATTGAGATTGAGATAGCCTTGTGCGACGATTTGAGAATCCCCTTGTAGGCGCGTATCGGCAGATACGCTGTAAAGGTCTTGATTGCGCAGGGTGGTGGAGGAGAAGTTGAGCGAAATGCGCTTGAGATCGATTTGCCAGCCGATTTTTTGCTCTTTGTAGATGGATTCTTCCTCTTCCTCACCCAAGAGTAGAATCTGCGATAAAAGTAAGCAGATTAGCAGGATTTGAATGCGTTTTGTCATTTGTCTTTGTGCAAGTCTGGTGTGTTTTGGTGCGGTGTGCTTGGCGAGATAGTGTGAATCTTGTCAAGCCATTCATTGAGTGTTTTTTCAAACCCCTTGTCTGTGCGCTCGACGAAGCTTTGGGGTTCTGTGAGGTAGGGCTGGGCGACATAGCCACCAAAATCGTGTGGATAGAGATAGTCTTTGCTTGTGGGCAGGATATTTGGCGCGATGGGCAGCAGATTGCCCTTAGCGATAGAATCTAACGCGACATTGATGGCTTTATACGCGGTATTGGATTTGGGACAGGAGGCGAGATAGATCACACATTGGGCGAGGATTATGCGGGATTCTGGATAGCCGATTTTGCTCACTGCTTGCATAGTGGAGGTGGCGAGATTGAGTGCGTTTGGGTTGGCATTGCCAATGTCTTCGCTAGCTAGTATCACGAGGCGACGCGCTATAAACTCGGGGTTTTCCCCACCTGCCACAAGTCGCGCGAGATAATAAATGCTTGCATTCACATCGCTGCCGCGTATGGATTTAATGAGTGCCGAGGCGAGGTTATAATGCGTATCGTCCTCACTACTGCCGTCATTGAGGCTAAATGGACGCAGGGCTTTGAGATCTTCTAGGCTCACAGATTCTATATCAAGTACGGCATCAAGGAGATTGAGCATTGCGCGCGCATCGCCCCCGCTAGATTCTATAAGGTATTCATAGCTTTGTGAATCTAACGTGCAAGGGTGTATCTCTAGGGCTTTATCAAGGAGCTGCTTGAGGTGGGCGCGTGAGAGAGGTTTGAACTCAAACAAAAAACAGCGCGAGCGAATGGCATTGGTCAGCGTATAAAAGGGATTGGTCGTGCTAGCACCTAGCACTAGGGCTTTGCCTTCCTCCATAATGGGGAGTAAAAACTCTTGCTGAACTTTATTAAGCCGATGAATCTCATCAATAAACACCGCGCATTTATACAGCGAGTTTTCATACTGGGCTAAAAAGGTTTTGAGATTTTCGAGCTTGAAAGCCGTGGCATTGAAATAACCTATTTCGTATTGGAGTATTTGGCAGATGAGCTTAGCGAGTGTGGTTTTGCCACAGCCCGGAGGTCCGTAAAAAATGCAGTGTGGTGGGGTCTGGGCGAGGATATTTTTGTATAGAGCGGTATTTTTGCCAATGATATGCTCTTGTCCGATGAAATCTTCAAGGGTTTTGGGACGCAGGGCATTGGCAAGGTTTTTCATAAGATTCTACTTTTTAAACAAAATAATCTCATAGGAGCTTTCTTTGAGCTCTTTTTTGGTGGGAGTTTTGGTGCTTTCACGCAATTCTTCAATGATGCTATCAAGCTCATCAAGGCGTTCTTTGAGGCGTAGGATAATATCCACCCCGGCGAGATTCACACCCAAGTCGCGTGTAAGGCGCAGGATGGTTTTTATTTTGTCAATATCACGTTGGGAGTATAGGCGCATCTTGCCATCAGTGCGTCCGGGCGCGATCAAGCCCTCTTTTTCATACTGGCGCAAGGTCTGTGGGTGAATCTCTAAAATCTTTGCCACCACGCTAATGAGATATACAGGTTCATCATAGCTATACATTATGCCTCCTTAAGCTGGGTTTGTAGCATACTCTGAAGCTCTGGGCTTAGATCCTCTACTTTGGGCAGTATGACTTTCACGCATAGGTAAAGATTGCCTGTGTGCTGGGTTTTGCGATTTTTTAGTCCAAGCTCTTTGATACGGAGCTTTTGCCCATTTTTGGTGTTTTGAGGGATAGTGATGGTGATGTCTTTTTGCAAGGTGCTCACTTTCATCTTGCCACCAAAAAGCGCGAGTTTGAGTGGGACTTCGATCTCTTTGAACAGATCATCGCCTTCTATGCTGTATTCTGGGTTTGGTGCGACTTTGACTTTGAGTAGTAGATCGCCTGTGCCATAGCGCGTTTGTGCGCCCTTGCCTTTGAGGCGGATGGTCTCATTGTCGCGGATTCCTGCTGGGATTTTGATATTAAACTCCCCACTTTTGCCATTGTAGTGGTAGCTGCCGCCAAGTAAGGCACTCTCAAAGGGAATCGTGATAGAATCTCTGATGTCATTATCTACACCACCACCAAATCCTCCAAAATCATTGAATCCACCAAATCCTCCCCCAAATGAGCCGCTGAAGTTTTGACTCGTACCCGCGCCAAAACCCCCCTGCCCAAAGATATGTGATAAAATATCGTTGATGTCCATATTGCCCTGTGCGCTTCTAAAATCATGAAAACTCTGCCCTCCAAACATAGAATCTCCAAATCTATCATATTGAGCTTTTTTGTTTTCATCGCTTAGCACCTCATAGGCGGCGTTGATTTCTTTGAATTTATCCTCTGCACCCGGTTCTTTGTTGATATCTGGGTGGTATTTGCGTGCAAGTTTTCGATAGGCTTTTTTGATCTCATCGGCACTTGCATTTTCTGGAATTTCTAGGGTTTGGTATAAACTTTTTGCCATATATAACTCCTTAAACAACGAATGAAGATAGAGATAAAATTTAGTGATATTATATCATAAAACTTTAGTATTATACAATCAAGTTTTTTGCAAGTTTGTGCAAACTCGCGCAAGTTTATGGGCTATTGACTTTTAAGAATGAAAAAAAATATAATGCAAGGAGATTCTAAAGCAGGGGAGAGCAATGAAGCTTGGTAAAATCAAAGATTATGCGATGGTTGGTGGTATCGGTGTGGCGGTGGCATTGGCACTGCAGGGGTGCGGAGATTCTAACGCGCAAGATTCTACAATCCTCCAAAATGCACAAAAAAATGGTGCGTTTGTTGTCATCGAAGAACAGCAAGATGGGAGCTACAAGGTCCTAGAGGAATATCCAAGTGATAGCACGCGTGTGCTGCTAAAAGAGTTCAATGGACAAGAGCGTATGCTAAGTGATGAGGAAATCTCACAACTCATCGCCCAAGAGGAACGCAAAATCGATGCGGGCACAAGTGAGCTAACCAATCCCAACTCTGGAGGGCTTGGGCTAGGTGGTGCGATCCTCGCATCGGCGGCTGGAGCAATTTTGGGCAGCTACATCGGCAACAAGCTTTTTAACAATCCCAACTACCAAGCCAACGCACAGCGCAACTACAAATCCCCACAAGCCTATGAGAGAAGCAAAAATAGCTTTTCTAACAAAAGCACTTCAAGCAGCACAATGAAAAGCAATAGCGGTCGTAGTGGGTTTTTTGGTGGCAACTCCAGCAGCACGCGCACGAGCGGATCTAGTGTGATGGGTGGCTAGTGATGTTTCAGGGCATACTTTTAGAGGTTGATACCGCGGCAAATCAAGGTAAAATCGAGCAGGCAGTCAATAAACGACAATACCTCTTTGATCTAGCGTTGTGGGAAGGCAAGGCAAATGAGCTTGTGCCAAAGGCGGAGATTGAGTTTGATGTGGAAAAGGCGCAGGTGATCAAGATCCGCCCTAAGCCAAAGCCCATAGATCCCGACGCGATCCCCGTGACTAAATCTGCAGAGGAGTGTATCACGGAGTTTTTTGAACGCGAAAATACGATCTTGCAAAATTACAGGGATTTTATGGATAATCACCCACGCCTTGATTTTTTGCGCTCACAGCGATTTATTCTCACAGCCTACAATGACTTATGCGAGATGGACGGCACGCTAGCAAACCCTGCGCTTAAAAAACTGCGCCAAGAGATTCTAGGGCTCTATAAAGAGTTTGAAAATTATGTCAAAAAGACGGAATATTCTTTGGAATATTCTTTTGAAAAAATCTTCTTAAATCGCCAGAGTGCTTATCTCAAAGCAGAGAATCTCATCGAAATGACCCAATCCTCACTCAATAATGCCCAAGCCCAAGTGCGCCCGCTAGGCAAAGAGCTTGAAGAATCCGAGTTCACACTCAAAAATATGAGCAATAAGCATTCTAAGGATTTTCGCGATCTAGAAAAAGATGTCAAGGCTATGCGCAAGCGGTATGTGGATTTGGTGAATTTCATCGCGGTGCAAAAAGAGCTACTAGTAAAGACCACAGAGCGGCTTAAAAACTTCAGACAACAGCACTTACAGGAGTTTGCCGAGGTTTTTACCCCGATGAAAGAAGAGATCAAAGAGCATTTTATTATGCTGCTAGATACTAAAGCCTATGATTTGGACGCGTTTTTGTGGCAGCGGGCAAAAAGGAGCGAGGTGATCAAGAGATTTTTCCGCGATGCGGGGATTGAGGGTGGTTATAGCTCTAAGACCTTTTTGCATTATTTCTTGCGTGGGCTTGACAAAAGCAAACTCTCACCGCGTAGCAAAGAGCTCTTTGGTCTTTTGCGCTATCTTGAAGAAGTGAGCAAGCGCAATATTCTTATTATCCGTGAATCTAGCGCCGATCTCCACCGCGATAAACAGATTATTGAGAAGGTGGATTCGTGTATCTCAATCGCGACTGAACAAAAGATGATCCCTGCTTTTAACGAGCTGTGCGAAAACAATTATGATATTGTCGTGATGGATTGGCGTAATGAAAATGTGAGTGCGCTGGATTTTATCCGCAAATTTAGAATGACTAAAAAAGATGCCAAAATCGAGTTTATTATCCTTATGCCCGATCATAAAGATTCTGATTTTATGCTCAAAGCCCGCGATTTGGGCGTGCAGTTTTTTGTCCCCTCACATGATGGGGGCTTGCTCGCAGAATCTGTGCGAATGGCGATCTAGCACTCGCCACAGATTTGGTAATGTCTCAAAAACTCTTCACTTATATCTTCTAACAAGCCCTTATCGTGCAGGGTTTGTAGCACTGATTTGGTGCAATCAGTCTCTTTGGGCCATTCTCTATGGTAACCATCTACCGCACCCTTATCGCTTGCATCGACAAACACCACGTCTTCTTGCACCCAAATATCGCGCTTAGCGTCGATGTTGTTTGTGATCCGCCACACCAGCATATAGGGATTATCCAGCGCATTTTTGGCAGCATCTACCAAAAACACAATGCGTAGATTCTGTGCAAGTGTGCCTAGGTGCGTGGCACTGATGAGTGATTTGAGGGAATTAGATTCTTTATGTACGCCAAGCACACATAGGGGATTGCGTGTATGGGTGAAATACTGCCTCACTTCCCTAACACAGGGTAAAATCCGCTGTAGTTGCGCGCATAGCTGCGAATCTTCTATAAACGCACCGCGCGCTGAATCTATAGAATCTATCTCATCACCTTTCGCCTTGTGCTTAGAATCTTGATCTATCACCTGCACACCTAGTTTGCCACCTCTTGCAAAGCTTGGGCTTGCGTGATCGAGTGCATCACACACCCCCTCACTGATGATCATAGAATCTACACTAAAGCGATTGAGCACATAGCTCCCAAATGCCTCATAGTCTGAGAAGTCCGGCGCGTCCTCATCGACAAAAATCGCATGCTTGACAAAGCTCATCTGCCCCACACCCCAAAACGCGTGCAAAAGCTGCGTAGCATGGGCTGGGTATTGGGGCGCGAATTTGGCAAAGATGAGATTGTGAAAGACACCATTTTCTGGCATATGATAATCCACTAAGCCATGTGTTGTCATCTGCAGTAGGGGTAAGAAAATACGCTCGGTCAGATAGCCCATATATTTGTCTTCAAGCGGAGGTTTGCCCACGACAGTGGCGGGGAATATGGGGGATTTTCTCATTGTGATTGCGCTTACTTCAAGCACGGGGTAAGATTCTATAGACGTATAGAATCCTGTGTGATCGCCAAATGGTCCCTCATCGCGCATAATACTCGTATCTACCCAACCTTCAATCACAATATCCACATCCCAAGGCACATACAGATCATTAGTGAGGCATTTACTCACCTTTGCGCGCCTCTCGCGGATAAAGCCATAGAGCATAAGTTCATACATTCCCATAGGCAGGGGTGCTTGCCCACACCAGATATAGAGCGGATCCCCACCCAGTGCGATACTCACGGGCATTTTTTGCCCTGCTTTTTTGTATTCGTGAAAGAAGTGATGAGAATCTTTGTGAATTTGCCAGTGCAAGCCAAGGTGATTTTTGTCATACACTTGCAGGCGATACATACCTAGATTCTTTTTTTTGCCATCAAGACTTTGGGTATAGACCTGCCCCATCGTGATGAAGGGTGCGCCATCGTGCTCCCAAGTGGTGAGGATAGGCAGATCATAGAGATTGATTTCTTGCTGGATCACTTCTTGAAATGGCGGCGTGCGCGAGGACTTTTGGGGGAAAACATGGCGCAAGGCAAAGAGCTCTTTTGCTTTTTGAAATATCTGGGCGATACCTTTTGGCGGTGTGAATCTAAGCAGTGTAGCGATGTGGCGCGCTATAGAATCTGGGTGCTTTTGCACGATGAGATCAAGTAAAGTGTGCGAGCCAAAGACATTCATCAGCACAGGCATATCAAAGCACTTGTTGGTTTTTTTATCGATTGGGTGGGTGAAAAGCAGGGCTTTAGAATCTGGTTTTTTGACTTCTAAATACGCAAGGTGTGGGATCTCAAGATAAATATCTAGTGGTGTGTCGATGATACGAAGAGCATCGTGTGCTTGGAGATAGTCGATGAGGTCGTGTGTGTCGTGGAAGTATTGCATAGGTGCCCCCAAAGTTTTGGAGGCATTGTAACAAAAAAGTTATGCGAGAATCTTAAAAGTGCAAACCTAGCAGTACTTGCATATTGTGCATAGCAAAGCTTGTATTTGTGCCGACAATATCAGGATTCTGATAGGTGTATTGTAGGCTGATCGCTAGAGGGATAATCGCAGGCTTTAGCTTGATACCGGCATTGTATGCGATGGTATTGTCAAAGCCTTCGCTGAATTTTGAGTAGTTCGCCCCGATATATGGTGTGAGGCGCATAACCACAAGCCCGAAATTATGCCCTATAGATGCACCCACCTGTGTATTAGAGTATGAGCTCCTTCCACCTGTCTCGCCATAATAATCCCACTTCACTTGTGGTGCTACCACCCAGCTAAATGCCCCAAGCCACACGCGTGCGTATGCACCATAGTTTGTGGGTTTGTAGTTATCGAACTCACTTGAAATGACTTTGCCCGCGACACCGCCAAACTCTGGGCTTATCTCAAAGCTTGCAAATTCCACAGCTGATAGCAGACCAGCGCTTAGCCCTAGTGCTAAAAGTAACTTTTTCATCATACACTCCTTATAAAAGCAAGTTTCATCGTCCTTAGCGACGAATCGGCGCAATGATAGCATAAAAGTAATAAAAAGCAAGAATTTTCGTATTTGGGCGCGTTTATTCCGCTAGATTCATAGAAATTTGGCTACAATAGACACAGGACCACAAATATCTTTTAAGGAGGGGCAAGATGACAATCCAAGATAGTAAGATGTATTTCAATCGAGAATTATCATGGCTTCGATTTAACACACGCGTGCTCAATGAGGCTACAAATACGCGCATGCCGCTTTTGGAGCAGTTGAAATTTGTGGCGATTTATGGCACAAATCTCGATGAGTTTTATATGATACGCGTCGCGGGACTCAAGCGCCTGTATGCTAGCGGTATTACCGAGACAGCTGCTGATAAACTCACGCCACTCCAGCAACTAAATAGTATCCGCAAATACCTTCATACAGAGCAAAATACACTAGAGAAGACTTTTCATACAATCAAAAATGCCCTTACTAAAGAGAATCTCCACATAAAGCAAGTCAAGGATCTAAGCACACAAGAAAAGCAATCTCTCAAAGAGTATTTCATCACTCAGCTTTATCCTGTGATCGTCCCTGTGCTTGTGGATTCTACACATCCATTTCCACATCTTAACAACCTCTCTTTTGCCATCGCTCTAAAGTTCAAGGCACAAGATGAAGCACTTCGCTATGGAATCATCAGAATCCCTAGAATCTTACCAAGGTTTTTTGAGATTCAAGTCGGTGTGTTCGTACCGATAGAGGATATCGTGGGGGAATTTGCTCAAGAATTTTTTAATGACTATGAGATTTTGAGTTACACGCCATTTAGGGTTACGCGCAATGCAGATATGGAAATAGAGGAGGAAGAGGCTGATGACTTTTTCCAGATTATGAGTGAGGGGATCAAAACTCGTCGTAAAGGCGAGATTGTGCGCTTAGAGATCGGGGATAATGATGCGGATTTGGTAGGATTTGTCAATGCTAATGTGAAGGTAGATTCACAAGATATCTATATGTATAAGACGACTTATCTTTTGAATCTTAGTGGTTTGTGGCAGATTGTAGGAAGCAAGGATTTTGCTCATCTTACGCTACCTCCAATCAACCCTAAGATTTTGCCACCGCTAGAGAGCAATGGCGATCTTTTTACGACCTTAAACAATGATGATGCGCTGTTGTTTCACCCGTATGAGAGCTTTGATTCTGTCGTGAGTTTTATCCAAAGTGCGGCAAAAGATCCCGATGTCGTGAGTATCCGTATGACGCTTTATCGTGTGGGCAAAAACTCGCCCATCGTCCAAGCCCTCATCGAAGCCGCCGAAAACAACAAGCAAGTAACCGCACTTGTCGAGCTAAAGGCGCGTTTTGATGAGGAGAATAATCTACACTGGGCAAAACGCCTAGAATCTGCCGGCGCGCATGTGATCTATGGTATCCCCGGGCTCAAAGTCCATGCCAAAATCGCGCTTGTGATAAAACGCGTTAATAATACACTCAAAGAGTATGTCCATCTTAGCACGGGCAACTACAATCCCGGCACTGCCAAAATCTACACCGATCTCTCGCTACTCACAAGCGATGGAGAGATAGCCAATGACGCACTCAAGCTTTTCCACGCGCTCTCGACTGGTAATGCTTATAAAACCGAGCTAAATAAGCTCAAAATCGCACCCACACAGATAAAATCCGAGCTTTTGCACCTCATTGATAATGAGTGTCAAAAAGGTGAGCAGGGGCGGATTATCATGAAAGCCAATGCGTTTGTGGATGTGGATATTATCCGCGCACTGTATAAAGCCTCACAGGCGGGAGTGAAAATCGATCTTATAGTGCGGGGGATTTGCTGTTTGAGACCTGGTGTGAAGGGCGTGAGCGAAAATATTCGCGTGATCTCTATCGTGGGCAAATACCTTGAGCATGCTAGAATCTATTATTTCAAAAATGCGCCAACGCCTATTTATTTCGCTTCAGCGGACATTATGCCGCGCAATCTTGAGCGCAGGATAGAGATCCTAACCCCAGCTATTAACGAAAAGATCGCCCACAAGCTATTTGAGATCGTGAGCCTACAGCTCAAGGATAATCTCCAAGCCCACGAGCTTCAGAGCAATGGCGAGTATAAAAAACTAAGCCCAGATCAAAATCCTATCAACGCGCAAGAGGTGTTTGAGGAGATGACTACTATGTTGTATAACGCTTCGGGAAATAACAAAAGTGCGAAGGCGTTAAAACTCATCAAACGAATGATGGGGGAGAGTTAGGGTTATTTGCTTTTGCCTCAAAAACGGGGCAAAGCTACGCACAGAATCTAAGAGGATAGAATCTCAAAAAAGTTAAAAGTGTGTTAAAATGTCGCCCGATTTCCACCACAGATTTACTTCAGATAACAAAGGACAAGACTTATGATACGCAAGATTATTGCAAAAATTTTGGGTTCAAAAAATACAAAAATGCTCAAAGCCTATCAGATCAAAGCGCAGGCTATCAACGCGCTAGAATCCCGCTATGCTCAGCTTGATGATGCCGCACTCAAAGCCGAGTTTGAATCTCTTAAAAATGCTGTGCAACAAGAGGGCAAGAGCTTAGATTCTGTGCTGTGCGAGAGTTTTGCAATCACGCGCGAGGCAAGCAAAAGGGTGCTTGGTATGAGGCACTTTGATGTGCAGCTCATCGGTGGTATGGCGCTGCATGATGGGCGTATCGCCGAGATGAAAACGGGCGAGGGTAAGACGCTTGTAGCCACGCTTGCGGCGTGTCTGAATGCGCTTAGTGGTAAAAGTGTGCATGTGATCACGGTCAATGACTACCTTGCTAAGCGCGATGGTAGCGAGCTTGAGCCGTTGTATAATTTTCTGAATCTTAGCGTGGGGATCATCACATCGGATTTGCGCGATGATGACAAAAAGATAGAATCTTATAGCGCAAATATCGTGTATGGCACGAATAATGAATTTGGCTTTGACTATCTGCGTGATAATATGAAATACGATTTGAGCCAAAAGGTGCAAAAACACCACTTTTTTGCCATCGTAGATGAGGTGGATTCTATCCTCATCGATGAGGCGCGCACACCGCTCATCATCTCTGCTCCGGTCAATCGCACGATGGAAAACTACCAGCTTGCTAATTCTGTAGCACAAAAGCTGCGCAAGGATTCTGACTTCAGTATCGATGAAAAAAATCGCGTGATCTTGCTCACGGAGGAGGGGATCAAAAATGCCGAGAATCTATTCAAGGTGGATAATCTCTATAGTATCGAAAATGCCGCACTCTCTCATCATCTAGATCAGGCATTGAAGGCGAATTATCTCTTCATCAAAGACAAAGATTATGTCGTGCGTGATGGCGAGGTGGTGATAGTCGATGAATTTACCGGCAGATTGAGCGAGGGACGGCGATTTAGCGAGGGACTACATCAGGCTATCGAAGCAAAGGAAATGGTGGATATCAAGGAAGAATCCCAAACGCTAGCTGATATTACATTCCAAAACTATTTTCGGCTCTATGAGAAGCTTGCGGGTATGACAGGTACAGCACAGACAGAGGCGAGTGAGTTTTTGCAAATCTATAATCTTGATGTGGTGTCTATTCCGACCAATGTCCCTGTGCAGCGTAAAGACCTTAATGATCTGATTTATAAAAGTGAGAGGGAGAAATTTGAAGCAGTGATTGCTAAAATCACCGAGCTTTATCAGCGAGGACAGCCCGTGCTCGTAGGCACAGCGAGTATCGAGCGCAGTGAGCTGCTCCATGAGCTTTTGAAAAAAAGTAGAATCCCACACACTGTGCTAAATGCTAAGCAACATGCCAAGGAAGCCGAGATCATCAAAGACGCTGGGAAAAAAGGCGCGGTAACGATTGCCACTAATATGGCTGGGCGCGGCGTGGATATCAAGATCGATGATGAGGTACGATCATTAGGTGGGCTATATATCATTGGGACAGAGCGGCATGAGAGTAGGCGTATAGATAATCAGCTGCGTGGTCGTGCAGGGCGACAGGGTGATCCGGGGGTTAGTCAGTTTTATTTGAGTTTAGAAGATTCGCTGCTGCGGATTTTTGGTAGTGATAAGCTTAAGGGCATTATGGAGCGTTTGGGACTCAAAGATGGCGAACATATAGAATCTAGCCTCGTAACGCGCTCGGTGGAAAATGCTCAAAAGAAAGTCGAGAGCCTGCATTTTGAATCTCGCAAGCATTTGCTCGAATACGATGATGTGGCAAATGAGCAGCGCAAGGCGATCTATAAGCTACGCGATGATCTACTCAATCCAGAATATGATATGAGCGAAAAAATCCACACCAATCGTGAATCTACCATAGAGTTTTTGATACAAAAAGCTGGGATTGTGCCACAGGAGATGGAGTTTGATGTGGATACGCTTGTGGCGGTGGTGCGCGAGGATTTGGGGTTTGAGCCAAAGGGATTAGAGAATCTCGAATATCAAGAGCTGTATGAGAGCTTGCTAGAGCAGGTGAGTAAGGCGTATGAGGAGAAAATGTCGGTGGTGGATTCTGCGCAGCGCAATGAAATAGAGCGTATCATCTATCTGCAAGTCCTTGATGGTGCATGGCGCGAACATCTCTATGTGATGGATAATCTCAAAACCGGTATCGGACTGCGCGGCTATAACCAAAAAGATCCGCTTGTGGAGTACAAAAAAGAGAGCTACAATTTGTTCTTGGAGTTTGTAGAGAATCTAAAAATCGAGACGACCAAAACTCTCCAAATCGTGCGCTTAAAGCCCCAAGAGCAAGTCGAAGAATTCGCCGATAAGGTACTGCACGAGCTAGAGCAAGCAGATGTGAGCTTTAATAAAGATGAGGGCGATCAGCCCAAAAAACAGGCAAAAATCGCGCGCAACGATCCTTGTCCATGTGGCAGTGGCAAAAAATACAAGCTCTGTCATGGCAAAAGCGGACCTAAAAAGGGGCTTTTAGCATAATGCGCAAGCTTGTAGTGTTTTTGCTCCCAAAATACCTGCGCTTTGACAAAACCCAGCCATTTATCAGTATCACAGCGATCTTAGCATTTTTGGGCGTGGGGATTGGTGTGATGGTGCTATGCGTGGCGATGGCGATTATGAATGGTATGACTAAGGAGTTTGAGCGCAAGCTCTTTGTGATGAATTATCCCCTAAGTGTGTATTCTATCACATATAAGGGCGTAGATGAGGAGATTTTGCAGGGCTTGCGGGCGCAATTCCCGCATTTTGTCTTTAGTCCGTATTTGCGATACAATGCCTTAAGTCGCGCGGGGAATGATATGAACGCGGCGATTATGATCGGTGTGGATATAGATTCTGAAATACGGCTTAATGAAGTCGTGCGCAAGGTGTTTGTGAGGCAAGATGGCACGCTAGATTCTGTGCGTTTGCAGGATTT
Source organism: uncultured Helicobacter sp. (assembly GCA_944325775.1). Classification (GTDB taxonomy): domain Bacteria; phylum Campylobacterota; class Campylobacteria; order Campylobacterales; family Helicobacteraceae; genus Helicobacter_F. The sequence continues at coordinate 33,228 of CALVBL010000009.1, read as the reverse complement.
TAAAGATCAAGAATTTGCAGTGCTTGTGGGCAAGGAAGTGCAGACGCGGTATTTTGTCGATGTGGGAGATAAGCTGGGGTTTTATTTCACGCGCGTAGAGCCAAGTGCCCTGGGATTGGCACCAGTGAGTAAGAGATTTGATGTAGCTGGGGTGTTTGATTCAGGGCTCAAGGCGTATAACGAAGCCTATACATACACACATCTAAGTGCGTTGCAAAAGATTCGTAGGCTAGATTCTGGCTTGTATGATGGAATACATATTTTTAGTCAAAATCCATTTCAGGATATTGTGGCACTCAAGGCATTTTTGCAAGAGCGATTTCCCAATAGAGTGGGCGTGGAAGGCTGGTGGGAACAAAATGGTAATTTTTTCTCCGCGATGGAGCTAGAAAAGCGCGCTCTATTTATCGTGTTGTTGCTCATTATCCTTATGGCGAGTTTGAATATCATTAGCTCACTACTGATGGTGGTGATGACCAGACGCAAAGAAATCGCACTAATGCTTTCTCTAGGAGTGAGCAAGAGAGAGATTAAACAGACATTTTTTTGGCTGGGAATCGTTGTGGGTGGGAGTGGGATCGTGCTTGGTGTGGTGCTAAGTTTTATCATGCTTTTCGTGCTGGATACCTTTCCGATTATTTCCCTGCCTGCTGATGTGTATGGAACAAGTAAGCTGCCTTTAGATCTGTCTTTGGTAGATTTTGCTTTGACAATTATTGGGGCGAGCGTGATTGTGTGCTTGTCATCATATTATCCTGCGCGCAAAGCTTCTGGGGTGCAGGCATTGAGTGTATTGCGCAATGAGTAGGCTCTAATGCTCCTAAAACGCAAAATTTCAGTTTGGATTTAAGTTTATAAGGATAGAATCGAGCAAAACCTCTACTTTGGCTTGTTGCAGTGAAAGCAGTACAAACTCCTTTTGGTGAGACAGCATTAAAGTGCAGGAAAAAGGAGTTATGGTGAAAACGATTTATGTGGGCAATTTGATATATGCAGCGACTAAGGAAGATGTGCAGGAGCTTTTTTCGCAATTTGGAGAGGTGTTTTCTGTCAAGCTTATCAATGATAGAGAGAGCGGTAGACCCAAGGGCTTTGGGTTTGTAGAAATGGAAGACGATGCTGCGCTCAAAGCGATAGAAGCACTTGATAATAAGGAGTTTGAAGGACGCACATTGCGTGTCAATGAAGCGCGCCCTCGGGTTTAGTGGGACTCCATAATCTAGTTTTTAGGCAAGCTGGGATACAATCACTTTTTAAAATGTCGTAACCAGGGGATTTGTAGTATGGAGCATATAAGCTATATTGATGCGTGTTTGTTGATTTTGGTTGTGCTTTTGGGTGCTAAGAGCATTTATCAAGGATTTGTGAGGAGCTTTGGAAGCTTGGTGGGGTTGCTGCTGGGGATATTTCTAGCGGCGCGTTTTAATGAGCATTCAGGCGAGATCTTTGGGGCATATATTTATAATTTTTCGCCGCAGATTAATAACATCTTAGCTTTTGTGATTGTGCTTAGCGTGGTGTGGCTTTTGGCGATTTTTGTGAGTGAGGTCATCACGAGGCGGTTGCATAATACTATCATCGAGCGTCTTGATAAGTCTTTGGGACTTATTTTTGGATTCTGTAAATCCTTTGTATTTGTGGCAATCGTGGCATTTGGTGTGGCACAGATTTCGTTTTTGCAGAGTTTTGCACAGAAGATGGAGCGCGAGAGTTTCCTCTATCCGATTATGAAAAGCTTCGCCATTACTATTATGAATCTTGAAGTCGTGAATGAGACGACCAAATCTCTTAGTGATATTGCCAGAGATCAGAGTGTGGCAAAGACTGCAGAGAGCATAGGCGAGGGGCTACAAAAAGGACAGGAGGCTTTGGAGAGTTTGCAGTCCTTAAAGCCTAAAGAATAGATTCTATAGCCATATGAGGCAAAACAATAAGGAGTGTGATGTTTTCAAATTTTTATGTCCAACAACGATTAAGAAAGTCTGCGCTTTTGCGAGAAATGGGGAGTAACCCATATAAGATAAATGCAAGGCGCACGATAAGCAATCAAGGCTTTTTACAAAAATATAGCTTTTTGTGTGAAGGGGAGCCAAACGCTCAAGATTCGCAGAGTAGGGAGACGATCGTAGGGCGTGTGCGATTTATGCGTCTGATGGGCAAGGCATGTTTTATCAAGATTCAAGATCAGAGCGGCACACTGCAGGCGTATGTGAGCAAAAATGAGCTTGGTGAGCGTTTTGAGGAAGTTAAAAAAATCCTTGAAGTTGGGGATATCGTGAGCGTAAGTGGTTTTGCGTTTGTCACCAAGACAGGGGAGCTTAGTATCCACGCACTCGAGTTTGAGATCTTAAGCAAGGCAATCGTGCCGCTACCAGAGAAGTTTCATGGGTTGAGTGATGTGGAGTTGCGCTATCGCCAACGCTATGTGGATCTGATCGTCAATGAGGATGTGCGGCAGGTGTTTATTTTGCGTAGCAAGATTATCGCGTGTATTCGAGATTTTTTTGATTCTAAGGGATTTTTGGAGGTGGAGACACCTATGCTACATCCTATCCCCGGTGGCGCTAATGCCAAGCCATTTGTCACACATCATAATGCGTTGGGTGTGGAGCGGTATCTGCGTATCGCGCCAGAGCTGTATCTAAAACGTCTGATTGTGGGCGGGTTTGAAGCTATTTATGAGATCAATAGAAATTTTCGCAATGAGGGTATAGATGCGACGCATAACCCAGAGTTTAGCAGCATTGAGTTTTATTGGGCGTATCATACATTTGAAGATCTTATGGCGCTTACTAAAGAGCTTTTTGCGTTTTTGTTTGAGAGACTAAATCTCGCTCAAAAGCTTCCTTGGGGGGAGCATGAGATTGATTTTAGTCAATGGTGTGAGATTGGCTATAGAGAATCTCTAAGCCAAATCGGAGGGATAGATTCTGATATTGTCTCTGATGGTGTGAGATTGGAGGAGTTTTTACGCGCAAATGGTGTGAAGATTGAGAAGGGACTAAGTTATGGTAAGCTGCTCGATGAGGCGTTTAGCGAGTTTGTAGAGCCAAAGCTTATTAATCCAACTTTTATCACGCGATATCCCGTGGAGATTAGCCCATTAGCGCGTAGGAGCGAGATCGAGATCGATATAGCCGAGCGTTTTGAGCTATTTATCGGAGGCAAAGAAATCGCTAATGGCTTTAATGAGCTCAATGATCCTATTGATCAAAAAGAGCGTTTCGAGGAGCAAGTGCGTCAAAAAGACGCGGGCGATGAGGAGGCGCAGTATATGGATGAGGATTTCGTATGGGCGCTGGGCTATGGTATGCCACCCACAGCGGGTGAGGGTATAGGGATCGATCGCTTGGTGATGTTACTTACCAACCAAAGAAGTATCAAAGATGTGATTTTATTCCCCGCACTTAAACCTTCTAAGATAAATTATGATATACTACTAGAAGATAAGAAAGATTCTTAAATGGAGCAGACAATGGGCTATAATTTGGAGAAAGATTCGGAGTTGTTTTCGCTTATTAATAAAGAGCTAGTGCGTCAAAATACGCATTTGGAGATGATTGCGAGTGAGAATTTCACATTCCCAAGTGTGATGGAGGCGATGGGGAGCGTGCTTACCAACAAATACGCTGAAGGCTATCCTGGGAAGCGGTATTATGGAGGGTGTGAGATTGTCGATGAGATTGAGAATCTAGCGATTGATCGAGCTAAAAAGCTTTTTGGCTGTGCGTATGCCAATGTCCAGCCACACTCTGGATCGCAGGCAAATGGCGCGGTGTATGCTGCACTGCTTAAGCCTTATGACAAGATTTTGGGTATGGATCTAAGCCATGGTGGGCACCTCACCCACGGAGCAAAAGTGAGCGTGAGTGGGCAGCTGTATCAGAGTTTTTTTTATGGTGTGGAGCTTGATGGGTATATCAACTATGATAAGGTAGCGGAATACGCTAAAGTCGTGCAGCCTAAGATGATCGTGTGTGGATTTTCTGCTTATACTAGGGAGCTAGATTTTAAGCGATTTAGAGAGATAGCAGATAGCGTGGGAGCGATTCTTATGGGTGATATTGCGCATGTGGCGGGGTTAGTCGTAGCGGGAGAGTATCCCAACCCATTCCCGCACTGTCATATCGTTACGACGACTACACACAAGACTTTGCGCGGTCCAAGAGGCGGTATGATTCTGACAAATGACGAGGAGTTAGCCCAAAAAATCAATAAAGCTGTGTTTCCGGCATTACAAGGTGGTCCTCTTATGCATGTGATCGCGGGCAAGGCTGCAGGATTTTTAGAAAATCTCAAACCAGAGTGGAAGGACTATGCCAAGCAAGTCAAGCTCAATATCAAGACTCTAGCGCAGATTTTGGTCGAGCGAGGTTATAAGCTTGTGAGCGGTGGGAGTGATAATCATCTCATTTTGATGAGTTTTCTTGATAAGGATTTTAGTGGCAAGGATGCGGATTTGGCGTTAGGCAATGCTGGTATCACGGTCAATAAAAACACTGTGCCCGGCGAAAAACGCTCACCATTTGTCACAAGCGGTGTGCGCATAGGCTCACCTGCATTGACCGCAAGAGGTATGAAAGAGAAGGAATTCGCGTACATTGGATCAAAAATCGCTGATGTTTTGGACGATATTTCTAACATTTCTTTGCAGTGTAAGATTTTTGAAGAAATCAAGGAATTTAGCAAGGGCTTTGTTATTTATGATAAGGCTATTTTTTAGAGATTATGGGATATATGGAAGTGAGGTAGCACGATGACAGAGATGGATTTGAAACTTATCAAGATGGATACCTCACACTATTACCAAAAGCAAACTGGCATAGGACAGAAAGTCGTGCATTCGGGTAGAATCTTATACGATAAATTTCAGAGAGTGGATTCTATGCTTAGCTCTACGATCATACGCAAGCATTGGAATAAGGAGCTTATCATCGCGCATTCTTTGATTCTTAAAGACAAGAAAGTTGAGAATATTGTGTTTGATTATAATGGGCGCAATACGGATAGATTCTATCATAGGGCGCAGTTACTATTGCGCGATGAAGGGTTTATCAACTTCACGGCTTATACGACTAAAACTCCCGGGCATTTGCATTTATATATTCACAAGGGACATACAGAGCTTGGAGAGGGCAAGAGGCTAGCGCGCACGCTTTCTATGAAACTCTCTCAAGTCTGTCCGGTAGAATGGCGTGTATTTCCAAACGATGATCTACCGCCAAATTTCAATATTCTTACGCTGCCTTATGGGGTTTTTGCTAAGGAACGCGGGGCTTCTTGGTCTAAATATATGTAGCAATTTTGCGATTTTATAGAGGACATATTGTGAAAGGAAGATATGATGGAAGACAAAAGAGAATTTAATGATATTTTGATTGATGATAGGGCGCAATACCAAGATCGCAGCAAAAAGATTATGCTCCTTGTAGTAGCAGCAGCAGTGCTTTTGATCATTTTGTTGGTCTCCGCGATCGCGATGAGCGGCACGGAGGATAAGCCACAAGTCCAGCAGATAGCCCAAGAGAATGGCTTGCAGCCTCAAGCCCAGCCAAATACCACAAACTCTGGTGCGGACAATGTAGAATTTGAACCAGTGCAGACGACCAATACAGCAGATAACGATCGTTTTGCAGAGATCATCAAGAGAATTCAAGATCAGAACGCACAATCCACAGAAACTAAAGAAACTAACACAGAATCCACCCGAACTCCTATCTTAGAAACAGCATCTCAATCTACCACAACCACACAAAATATACCAAGCACCCCTGTGGTAGCCCAGCCACAGCAGCCTACGATTAGCTCCATTCCAGCTACTAAACCTACCCAGCCCGCTAAGCCAATACAAGCCTCCAAGCCACAATCCACTTCAGCACCTGTGGTGTCTGCTCCTGCTACACAGCCAAGATCACAACCCAAATCTGCTCAAGCATCACAGTCCGTGACTAAGCCCACCCAGCCAACCCAACCCACCCAAGTAGTTCAAAGCACCCAGCCCACTTCTGCTCCCAACCCACAGACAGAATCTCAACCACGCACCCAGCCCACACAATCTGTCGATAAGAGCAAAAATGGACAGGTAGCCCAAAAGGGGCATTATATACAAGTAGGATCGTTTGAAAACACGCCAAACAAAGACTTCTTAAACAAAATCAATAATTATAGCTATCGTGTTTATGGCGCACAAAGTGGCACAAAATATCTCATTGGACCTTATGATTCACGTACTGATGCCAATCGTGATATGCTCAAAGTCAAAACAGATATGGGAGATCAGGTTTTTTATTACGAAGTGAAGTAGTTCGATCGCAATGAGCCATTTTGTGTTGATTGGGGCGGCAGGCTTTGTCGCTCCTAGGCATTTGCGTGCTATTAGAGACACGCACAACTTCCTATATGCCGCTATCGATACGAGTGATTGTGTAGGAGTTTTGGATAGTTATTTCCCAGAGACGCGTTTTTTTCTCTCTTTAGAATCTTTTCAAGCTCACAAGCCAGCGCACCCTATTGATTATATGAGTATCTGCACGCCTAATTTTTGCCACAAGCAGCATATAGAGTTTGCGCTCACGCATGATATGCACGCTATTTGTGAGAAACCCATCGTGTTGCGCACTGCCCATGTTTTGGAGCTCCTCAAACTAGAGCGTGATAGTGGCAAAAGCATTAGTACGATTTTGCAGCTCCGCCTACACCCCGCCATCATCGCACTTAGAGAGGCGATTTATTCGCGTCTCCGTGTCGATCCTACGCATATTTTTGAGGTGGATTTGAGCTATATCAGTGTGCGTGGGCAGTGGTATTTTCTCTCGTGGAAAGGCGATGATCACAAAAGTGGCGGGCTTGCGTGCAATATTGGGATCCATTTGTTTGATATGCTGTGCTTTTTGTTTGGGGAGTGTCAAGAAAATATTGTGCATTACAAATCCCCTAGCACAATCTGTGGTTTTTTAACACTCACAAATGCCCGCGTGCGTTGGATTCTGTCTATCGATAGAGCATTGCTACCTAGCGATGTTGTGCTGCAGGGGCGTAGCACATATCGTGTTATGTGTGTAGATGGGCAAGAGGTGGAATTCACTCATGGCTTTGAAGATCTGCACACCAAAAGCTATGAGGAGATTCTATCTCACAGGGGGTTTGGGCTAGAGAGCGCGCTGCCGAGCCTAGAGATCATTGAGCGCATAGGGCAGCTTGATCCTATCGGGCTTAAGGGCGAGTATCACCCATTGGCAAAGGCATTGGCGTGAGTGAGTATTTTGCGCATACAAGCAGCGTGATCGATGAAGGCGCGCGCATAGGCAGAGATTCTAAGATCTGGCATTTTTGCCATATTTTTGGATCTAGCGTGATTGGCGCGAACTGCTCCATAGGACAGAATTGTATGATAGCCCAAAATGTGCGTATAGGCGATAATGTCAAGATTCAGAACAATGTCAGCGTGGTGGAGGGCGTGAGAATCTACGATGATGTGTTTATCGCACCCAGCGTGGTTTTTACTAATATCAAAACGCCGCGTGCTTTTATCTCACGAAAAAATGAATACTTGCCTACGGTGCTTGAGAGGGGTTGCTCGATTGGGGCAAACGCTACTATCATCTGTGGCAATACCATAGGTGCATACGCGCTCATAGGCGCTGGTGCAGTGGTGAGTAGAGATGTGCCACCACACGCACTTGTAGTGGGTAATCCCGCGCGGATCGTGGGCTGGGTGGATAAGGCTGGGCTCAAGCTGGAGTTTGTGCAAAATCGCGCGTATGATAGTTTAGATTCTAGTGCGTATGAGCTGCGCGATGGCAGGGTGGTGCAGATTGAAATGTGAATCTAGGGCAGGGACACAAGATCACATGGTGTTAGATTCTATCATCGCTGTGGTGGGGCTGGGCTATGTGGGCGCACCTCTGGCACTCGCGCTAGCCAAGCATTTTGAGGTAATTGGGTTTGATATAGATTCTGGGCGCATACAGGCGTTGCGAAGCGGGTTTGATACGCACACGCAGGAGTATTTCACGCCACCAAAATCCCTGCATTATAGCAATGCGCGCCAAGATCTCTCGAGGGCTAGTGTGTTTATCATCGCGGTACCCACGCCTATTTTTGCGGATAAGACCCCCGATCTCACGCATTTGCAGCAAGCCTCACAAATCATCGGCAGTGTGCTTAAAAGGGGCGATCTCATCGTGTATGAATCCACCACCTATCCTTTTTGCACGCGCTACTATTGCGCTGAAATCTTGCAAAAAGTCTCTGGACTGACGCTAGATAGGGATTTTTTTATAGGGTATTCGCCCGAGCGTATCAATCCGGGCGATACGCGCCATACTCTGCGCACTATCACCAAAATCATCGCTGCGAGCACACCTAGCGCGATAGATCGCCTGCGTGCTGTGTATGGCAAGGTGGTGGATTCGCTCCATATCGCGCCTAGTATCGAGATAGCCGAGATGGCGAAACTCATCGAAAATGCCCAACGTGATTTGAATATCGCGTTTGTCAATGAAGTAGCGATGATGTGCGATAGGCTGGGACTAAGTGCTAGTGCGGTGCTAGAGGCAGCTAAGAGTAAGTGGAATTTCCTACCCTTTAGCCCCGGACTCGTGGGGGGGCATTGTATCAGTGTCGATCCTTATTATCTTTGCTATATGCTAGAGAGATGTGCGTATAAGCCTAAAGTTTTAAGTATGGGGCGGCTTGTCAATGAGCAGATGCCTGCATTTCTTGCGCGCAAGATTCACGCACTCGCGCTAGATTCTGGGCTGGCAGTGCGTGCAAGCAGGGTGCTGTTACTTGGTTTGTCGTTTAAGGAAAATTGTCGTGATATGCGCAACTCCAAAACCCCGATTTTGCGTAAAAAGCTCAAAAAACGCGGATTTAAGGTCAAAGTCTATGATCCGCTCATCGATACAAAAGAGGCAAAGCGAATGTTTGGATTTAACCCACTTAAATCCCTAGAGGACAAGAAATTTGACATCATAGTGTTACTTAATGCCCACCAAGAGTTTGTGAATCTTGATTTGCGCCAATATGCCAATCCTGTCCATATCGTATTTGATATGAAAAATGTGCTGCCTTATGCCACCCACAGGCTGTAGTATAAATATCCCCAAAATCCGAAGCTAAGGAGCAGTGAGGCGATATATGCTAGGCGATAGCGTATCGCAAGGAGCGAGCATACAAGATAACTCACAAAAAGCCACGCAGGCGCAAAGACCTCGATAGAATCTAGGTTTAAGTTAAATAACATCTCTAGAGGTGTATCAAACACTCCGCCAATCCCTAGCAAATGCGCCACCACGCTCGCTGGAAAAAAGATCGTAAAAATAAGTGTGAGCGGGATAGAGACGATGGTATAAAGACTAAAATACGGAAAGAAAAAATGCACCAAAATAAGCATATTGGCAAAGATCGTGATGTTAAACACCAAAGGCAGTAATATGAATCTAGAGATCATTGAGCGTGATGAAAAACGCACATAGTGCAAGAAAAGATAGATATAAAACACCCCAAAAAACGAAAGAAAAAAACCAATACTAAAAAGCAAGCGTGGAAAAAAGCTAATACACAAAGCCCCCGCCATAAACAAAAAGCTAAAATGCATAATCTTCACGCCTTGATATATCATCACAAACCCAATGCATGCCATTACCCATGCACGCAAGAATGAAGGCGAAAAGCCAAGCAGCACCAGATAACCAAAGAGAATAATGATCGTGAGTGCGCCGATGTCAAAAAAACTATTGCGATAAGGAAAAAATCGATGCACACGCTTGTAGAGAAATCCGAGGCTAAAGCCTAGCACTAATGAGAGAATCCCCAGATGAAAACCACTGATAGCAATGAGGTGAGCAATGCCTAGGGTGTTGCTAATATCACGCAGTTCTTTAGGCAGGAAATCAGCGATATAGAGGGTTTTGTAAAATGCCCCGAGCAGTGAATCTGTATGCTGTGAATCTATAAATGTGCGCAGCGTGTCGCGATAGTCGCGTTTAGATTCTAATGAGAGGCTAAAGCTGGTGATAAGGCAGGATTGGAGGTATTGCCAAAAGCTACATTTGGCGCTCTTGCCATAGATTCTGATATAGGCGTGCAGGAGGTTTTTGATGTCTTCTTTGGAAGTGGTGTAGAAAATCTCTCCAGATTCTGTGCGCAGTTTAAGCACTTCGTATGGGGTGTGGGTTTTTGGCGAGAGTTTGGAGTATTGGGCGATGACCTGTCCGCGTACGGTGATAGGTGTGTCTGAATCTAGTGCGCGGTAGTGGGAATACTCAAGCGCGAGATTGAGTGCAAAGATAACGAGACAAAAGGAGAGGAATACTAGCCATTGGGACTTGGTGTGAAGCATGGGGACGGGGGCGATCGTGTGGGAGCTAGAGTGTGTGCTGTGCAAAATGAGCCTTGTTTTGTGGGTTTGTGGTTATGTGGCATTATAGCCAAAGCAGTGCTGGTGTACAAGAAAATAAAAGGTAGTCTTTGAATCTTTGGGGCATTGAATTATTTGTTTTTGTTTGATTTGAAGATTTTTTTTTTTTTTTTGCGAGCTACAATTTGCTTTTCACATTTTCTACAAAGGAGTATTTATGAAAAAACAGATTGTAGTGCTAGCTGTGCTAGTTGGGCTTTTTAGTGGTTGTGCAACCATTACGAATAACCCAAGCCAAAAGGTTGCTCTCACGACTTCTAATGGACAAAGTGTTGTGGCAGAAGTCAATGGGAAAAAGGTAAATATCCCAGCAGAGGTTAAAATCTCTCGTTCTAAGGGAGCTGTTGTGAGGGTTTTGGCAGAGGATAATCCCGGATATGAAACAACGCAATTTGTGATTACGGGTAAAAACAAGCTAAGTGGTATTTTTTGGCTCAATATTTTATCTGGAGGAACTACTGGTTCTACAACAGATGCGCTCACTGGAAGTATGTGGACATATAGCAATCCCAACTTCGTCGTCCCTGTCTCCAAAAAAGGCAGATAAAATAGGATAAACACAGGACAAATAGGTATTGTGTTGTATTAGAGTCCTATTTTGTGCTATTTTGGTGCTTAAGAGCCTCGCTTGTGCGGGGCTTGAAAGCTTAGATGTGAATCTAAAAAATCGACTTTTAGCACTGCAAATTCGTGATATTCCTCTTTATGAGACACCTGCTTGGCGTGCGCTTTTGCACTACCAAAACCACCGCTCATCTATCCAAAAAGATTCACCATTTTTCTTATCCACACAAGGATATAAAGATCCAAAAGCCGAGTATATTGCTACTATTGAGGGGATTTTTGCCACTTATGCCAATCACGAAGATTCTGTGATTTGCACCTATCCGGCTAGAGTGCGCCTCATTGCTAAAATTTTGCAAGATGAGCAATTTAGCGCGTTGGTGGACAATACACAATGCAAGGGTTTGCAAGAATTTTTAGCTATTGTGCCTGTTGATGAGGTGTTTATCGAGTTTGCTGCAGAGAGTGATAAATATCCGGGTTCAAGTATGGGGCATATATTTTTGCACCTAAGGGGCGTGATGCGCGAGGATTATTTCAAGCAAATCGATGAGCACACATCACTCAATCTCAAAAAGGGCGATATCCAAAGTTATAGTATCAGCTACTTTGCCAATCTCTCGCCGGTGTTTAATCCACTTGATTATGTGCGTGCGATATATGGAAATCTCAATGGAATATATGCGCTAGAGCCTTATGATAATACAAATTTTGAGTATATTGAAAACCAAAAGCGAAGCATTTATCGCTTTAGGCTTGCAAGCAGGGATATGGAGCTTCTAAGACTGCATCTTTGGGAGCTTAAGGACAAATCCATTGATTACGCATTTATCACGCATAACTGCACCAATGCCATAGAGGAGCTGACAAATATTTTGGATTTGCAGGTGGGGAGTGCGAGCAAAAAACCCTTTATCACACCCATAGAGTATTTACAATCACTCCATAGACGCGATATGGCTACTTTAGATGAGGTGTTTATACCAGAAGATAAGCGCGAGTTTGTGCAAGTCTATGGATATAATGATATTTTAAACGCACGCAAAAGTTCAAAGATAAGCATAGGGCTTGAAAATGCCCAAGAGTCTTTGCAGGGATTTTTGAGTATCGCACCCATTTATAGTGATGTAAAAAACGCAGATAATAGTTATTATGAATTTATAGAATCTCGATTAGGTTCTATTGAGGCGAGGGTGCAAGATTCTCAAATCTTTTTACAACGCATAGAGCTTATGCACTTGTATTCGGTGCTAGATTTTGTGCGCACAAAGAATTTTTCCAAGCTCTTGAGTGTTAGATTTGAACCAAATCTCTATAACCACACTCAAGGTGAGATGTTCGCACCCACTCTTAATAAGCAAACTAGGCTTTTGCCAACACTTGATATTGGTATGGGTTTTGGCGCGTATGTGGGCAATGTCGCGTTGTATATCCTGCCAAACCTAGGGTATCGCTACGAGATTATCCACAATCCTTATGTGAGTGCTAAGAGTGGATTTATCGCACACTTGCCACGACTTAGAATCCTCGGAGATTATAGTGTTTATTATGATATGGTGGGAAACAATCGTGGCTATGACTCACATATGCGAGTATTTGTAGGGTTAAATGTCGCTAAGCAAATTGATATTTTTGTAGAGGGCAATATGTATCACAATCTCTTTGCCACGCCCTTGCTGTATCCATCGCAGAGCTATGTGGGTTTCAAGGGTGGGATAAGTGTGAATTTCTAGATTCTCTTACGCAGCCAGTCGGAATCTATGATGATAGAATCTGTAATACAAATCTCCGAGGGCAAGTAGCAACTTACCCAGTTTTCAGGAATTCCTTAAGAAGTCTTAGCGCTTGTCTTGTTTGCGAAGTTCTTTGATACGAGCTGCCTTGCCACTGCGGGTGCGGAGGTAGTAGAGCTTCGCCCTTCTCACACGCCCGATACGCAAGACTTGGATAGAATCCAAACTCTCGCTATAAAGCGGGAATGTCTTTTCTACGCCTACATTGTTTGCACCGATCTTGCGCACGGTAAATGTCCGATCCACACCATTGCCGCGTATAGCGATGCACACGCCTTCAAAGTTCTGAATCCTGCTTTTGTCACCTTCTTGAATCTTAATACCCAGTCTCACGGTATCGCCTGCTTTGAATTGTGGGACTTTTCTATCGCCAATTTGTGCTTTTTGGAAGCTCTCGATATATCTATTTTTCATCGCTCAATCCTTAGAATCAAAAATCATTTCTTTGCTGCCGCGATATGTGCGCGAAACAAATCTGGTCGAAAGTATCGTGTCTTGCAACCTGCCAAAGAATGTTTTAAACCCGCAATTCTATTATGGTTTCCCTTTGAATACTCTGAAGGGATTGCAAGTTTTTGCAAATTTTTGATGGTTTTTTCAAAATCTGTGGTGTTTTTGGCGAAATTTGGCGCTTCGAGGAGATAAGATTCAAAACTCTCGCCTTTGAGTGAATCTTCATTGCCAAGCACGCCCGGGATTTGCCGCGCGATACTATCGGCTAGGCACAGCGCCCCAAGCTCCCCGCCAGTGAGGATAAAATCCCCTATGCTAAACACCTCATCACCAAAAGATTCGATCAATCGTTCATCAAATCCTTCATAACGCCCACACACAAAGCTAATATGGGATTTGCGCGCCAGTCGTATAGCGTCATTTTGTTTGAAATTCTTGCCACACGGACTAAGAAAAATAATATGTGAATCTCTAGCCTCCCACAGCGCGTGTGAGAGAGATTCAAACATCAGCACTTGTCCAGCACCACCGCTCACAGGAGGATTATCGACTTTGTGATAAGCGTTGGTGGCAAACTCTCGGAAGTTTATGGATTCTATCTTTAGGATACCGCTTTCTCGTGCGCGCTTAAGGATAGAATCCTCAAAATACGGCGTGATGAGCTGGGGAAAGAGTGTAAAAAAACTAAATTGCATCAGCTATTTTCCAAAATATCACGCGCGTTTTGGGTATGAATGCGTTTATGTGTAATATCTGTATCGATGATAAATCGTTCAATGTAGGGAAGCAGGAATGTTTTAGGAAGCTTGTGAGATTCAAGTAGGAGCGGGCTCGTGGCTATGAGCATATAGTCTGTGTCGCCTATGCGTTCAATGTCTTGCACATTGCCTAGGATCTCACTAGATTCTATAATCTCACACCCAATGATGTCAAACCAAAAAAACTCATCTTCCCCTAATGTGCAGTCTTGGCGACTCTGGGCTATCGTGGTGTATAATATGTGGTTGGTGAGTGCTTTGGCTGCCTCGCTGGTATCAATGCCATAAAAGCGGATTTTTGCATAGTCTTTGTTTGGGAGGTATTCATAAGATTCTACACGCAGAGAAGGGTGGGCTATATGAGAGGTGTAGTAGCTTTTGCCTGTGGCAATGCTCTGTGGGAAGTCGGTCTGTACAAAAAGGCGCAAACTCCCGTCAAATCCTATGGTGCGCCCAATTTTGCCAATTTGTATGCGATTGTTAGTTTGCTGCTTGGATAAAGATTCTGTAGTTTTGCCCATCTTTGGCTTTTGCTCCCGAAATGAGGGTTTTAAGAGAGCCTATCATCTTGCCTTCTTTGCCGATCAGCCGCCCGATATCATCAGAATGCGCAAACACACATATTTCGTATGTTTTGCTCCCATCTTCTTCCGTGATGTTGCGCGTGGAGATCTTGATACACTCGGGTCTGGTGGCAAGCTTTTTGGTGTATGTTTCTACAAACTTATCTATCATAGCGGTTATTTGCTTGTGAGTTTGCTCACGCGCTCACTCATTTTCGCTCCTACGCCCTTCCAGTATTCCAGTCTTTGGGTATCAAACTTCACGACAGCAGGCTGCGCGAGAGGATTATAATACCCGATAGCTTCTATCCAGCCGCCATCACGCTTCTTGCGAGAATCTGTCACGACAATGCGATAAAAAGGTTTTTTCTTGCGTCCCATTTTGGTTAAACGAATTACTGTTGCCATATACTCTCCTTTAGGAATCTTTAAGATGTGATCTTTACAAAAACGCGGATTATACGCTATGTTTGCTTAAATTGTTTTGATACTATCTAGGAAATCGCGCATTGCCTAGCATACTCATAAGCTCCTGCATACCGCCTTTTTGACTCATTTTTTTTGCCATTTTTGCGGCATTATCGAATTGCTTGATGATACGATTGATACTAGCGACATCTAGCCCGCTACCTTGCGCTATCCTCTTGCGTCTTGAGCCATTGAGAATATCGGGATTTTCTCGCTCTTTTGGGGTCATAGAATTGACCATTGCGCGGATATTTTTGATTTCTTGAGAATTATCCAAATCCACATTTTTGAGCGCACCAGCCATATTACCGAGTCCGGGGATCATAGAGACAATCGAGCTCATCGAGCCAAGTTTTTTGATATTTTCTATTTGATTAAGAAAATCCTCAAACCCAAACTGCCCTTTTTTGAGCTTTTTGGTAATATCTTTGGCTTCTTTTTGGGTGATGATGGTGGAGGTTTTTTCGGCTAGAGATTCTATATCGCCCGCTCCCATCAGTCGCGATACGATACGTTCTGGTAAGAAAATATCCAAATCTGCGACTTTCTCACCACTCCCGATAAAACGCAATGGCACACCGATTTGATAGGCTATGCTAAGGGCTATCCCGCCTTTAGAATCGCTATCAAACTTTGTGAGAATTACACCATCAATGCCGATTTTTTCATCAAAATATGCCGCGCTTTTGACCCCATCTTGTCCCACGAGTGAATCTGCCACATAAAAGCACTCTGTAGGATTTATGGATTTTTTGATTTCTTCAAGCTCACTCATAAGCTCCTCATCGATCGCCAGTCGCCCTGCCGTGTCGATGAGTAGCACATCATAGTGTCCGCTTATAGCCTTTTGTTTAGCTGCCTGTGCGACTTGTAGAGGAGTTTGTGAATCTTGTGTGGGGGCAAACACATCCACTTCTATGCTTGCACCTAATTGCTTGAGTTGTTCTACAGCAGCGAGTCTTTGGAGGTCGCACGCAGCTAGTAGCACCTTTTTGCCTCTGGCTTTGAGATAATTACCTAGTTTTGCCGTGCTTGTGGTTTTACCACTTCCCTGCAAGCCCATCATAAGCACGATCGTGGGTGGTGTAGGCGCGAAAGTAAAGCCATAATGCCTAGAGGTTTTGAGTATATCTTGGAGGCTCTCTTGCAGCGCATTGATGAAATTTTGCTTGCCAATGCCTTTAGTTTTGGTGTTTTGCTCGACTTGGGTGAGAATCTCTTTGGTAACTTTGTGATGCACATCATTGCGAAGTAAGATTTTTTTGAGCTCATCAAGTGCGCTTTTGAGCGCTTTTTCGTCGTCGCTGAAGCGGATTTTGTTGGCTATGCTTTTGAAGGATTGGGTAAGTGTATCAAACACGTTAGCTCCTTATGATGAAATCTTAAAGAGTTGGAATTGTATAAAAAACTCTTTGTGTTTTGCCTAAAACTTGCACTTTTTGGCGTTGGGATTAAATATTAACTTTTTTTTTGTATAAGAAACTTTATCAATAAACACTTTTTATGTAGGATAGAAGCAATGATCACACAATTCACCCAAGATCTAAAAGCCAAAAATCTTAAAGTAACACCCCAGCGAATCGCTATACTAAGCGAGATTGAGGCAAATGGGCATATGGATGTCGATGAGCTGTATGAACGGATCAAGGAGTTTTATCCCTCTATCTCGCTTGCGACGATTTATAAAAATATCAGCGCGCTTTGTGATGCTAATATCTTGCGCGAGATCAAAGCACCCAATCACAAGCAAAAATACGAGCTTGCGTGCGATAAGCATATCCATGTGGCATGTGAGAAATGTGGGAAGTTTGAAGATCTCAAAATCGATACTACCAAGCTAGAAAAAATGGGATCGCAAAAAAGCGGCTATAAACTCTATGATACCTCTGCAGTGCTTATCGGTGTGTGTCCAGAGTGCGCTGCAAGAGCGTAGGATTTGTATCGTGGGTATGTCAATGTTAAGCCCTTACAGAATCTAAGGAAGTATCAATGCTAGGTGTCGCGCAGATTTTTGAAAAACTCTGGCAAGCTTGTAGATTCAAACGAGAATCTCTGCGCACAATCACTCAAGATATTTTCAGCGCGCAGGGTTTCGTGCTAGCGCGAGATGTTGTCGCCACGCGCCCACTTCCGCCATTTAGCAATTCTGCAATGGACGGTTATGCGGTGTGCTTGAGTGATGCGGGCAAAGAAGTGGTGGTCGCTGGACGCACGCTTGCGGGTCAAAGCAATGCCGAGATTAGCCTCAAGCCGGGCTTTTGTCATAAGGTGATGACAGGCTCACCTCTCCCTCATGGTACGCAGGCTGTGGTGCCCATCGAACAGGTGGGATTCACGGATGTAGGCACGATCATACTTCCAGAGGGGATCAGAGATGCACAAAATATTCGCTTCGTAGGTGAAGAAATCGCGCTAGATTCTGTAATCCTTTCTCAAGGCACGCGTCTTGAGGCGCTAGATCTGGGGCTTGTCGCTTCTCAGGGGCTCGCATATATAGAGGTGTATCAAAAGCCATCTATCGCGGTATTCTCTAGCGGTGATGAGGTCATAGAGCCCGGTCAGGAGGCACTAGCACATCAGATCTATAACACAAACGCCATCACGCTCACATCGCTTTTGCGTCAGTATCATCACAATCCGTTTTATTGTGGGATTTTGCCAGATGACGCACAGGGCTTGCGCGAGAGGCTTAGCACACTTGGGGAGTATGATATTGTCATTACCACTGGGGGTGCGAGCGTGGGCGATGCGGATTTGCTCAAATCCACACTGCATGAGTTGGGAGCAAAATTTATCTTTGATGGGGTGAATCTCAAACCCGGCAAGCACCTTAGTGTAGCGATTTTGGGCGATAGTATCTTTGTGATATTGCCGGGTAATCCATTGGCGTCGTTGCTACATACATATACGATGATTTTGGGCTTTTTGGAGTTTTGTGCTGGAGCACGCAAATGTTATCCCAAGGCACACATCGGGTGTGTGAATAGTGAGGTGGTACCAAAAGAGGGTGTGCAAACCCTGCTTTTGGGGGAGCTTAGAGACGGAGTTTTTCATATATTTAATCGCGGGAAGTTCGGCTCAAGCGCGCTTATAAATGTTTGGAAAAATAATGCCCTCGCGTTGATAGACGAAAATTATGGTAAGATTAGTGCTACAGAGCACATACGATGCCTGCTGTTTGAAAGCGAGTTTGAGGAGACTTGCCAATTTATCAACACAAAGGAGCGCAGATGACGAAGTTACTATTTGGTGTGAGTGATACACAAGAGTGCCGCAGGGCGATAGATACGATAATCAAGCTTTTTGGGGAGCGTGAGGATGTCGAGCTGACACTTTTGCATGTGAGTCAAGATATCGTGGTGTATGCCCAAAGTGGTGTGGTGAATTACGAAACAATCGAAAATATTGAGCATGAGAAATCTAATGAGATTCTCAATGAGTTTGAAGAGAGCTTCAAAAAAGGTGGTTTGGTATGCAAAAAGATCCTACGCACGGGTAATCCTATCGACATTATGCTTGAAATTGCCAATGACTATGATTTGCTTGTCATCGGTGCGAGCGAGTCCTCACTACTCTATAGGATCTTTAGCTCACACCAAAATAGCTTTGTAAATTCTTCGCCTATCCCCGTGCTTGTGGCGAAATAACTAAAATTACAGAATCTATGTAAAGGGCTTAGATGTTTAGAATCTAGCTTGGTTTATAGACAATACGCTAGCCCAAATCGCGCCTATGAGGTGGCGACATTAACACAAATGTTTTTAGATTCTAAAAAATCTTTTGTATGCGCGCGTAAGGTGGAGGGGTGAGAGGCTTTTGCCTCAACTCCGATACACAAGTTTGCGCTAAGCAAATGCATTAGCAATAATGTAGCCCATTTAAGCAAAACCTTGCGATATTTTTGTATAATTTCGGGTTTAAATTTCATTCAAAGGTTGTCAGAATGTCTAGAAAATGTGTATTTACAGGAAAAGGTCCAATGGTAGGCAACAATGTGAGCCATGCAAATAACAAAACCAAAAAGCGCTCCCTGCCAAACTTGCGCAGGATAAAAATCCAACTAGAAGATGGCACAAGTGTGCGCGTGCGGGTCGCTGCCTCGACTTTGCGCACGATGAGAAAAAAATCCTAAGAGAGGATATTTCCACTCCTTGGCTAAGGTAAAGAAAAATCTCAAACCCGAGATTCGCGCAAAACCCGACATAAGCTTAAGCACTGAACTCTATCAGCAGCTTAAGCCTTTTAGAATCCCCCTCATTCTTATCCAATTTTTTGTCGTATTTGGGACGATAGGATACCTTGTCCTAGAGGATTACGACCTGATGCAGGCGTTTTTTCAGACGACTTACACTTTTACTAATACCGGTTTTGGCGCGCTCAAAGAGCGGGACTTTGGCACGATCACGATTATTTTTACTGCCATATTGATGGTGTGTGGTGCTGGTGTCGTTACTTTTAGCGTGGCATTTACGATCAGTATTTTTAACAACAGCACTCTCATCGCGCTTATTAAGGAGCAAAATATGATTTACAAAATCAGCCGCTTACGCAATCATTATGTGATTTGCTATCACAATGAGCACACCATCGAGCTTACCAAGCAGTTTAAAGAATCTCAAATCCCTTTTGTGGTGGTGGATAATACTCCCACATTTGAGCAAGAAGCGCATTTACACAAATATCCTTACTATATTATGGGCGACCCACACACGCAGCTTGCTATGTTAAAGACCCATCTTTCATCGGCAAAGGGCATTGTGACTTTTTCGCCAAATATCACCGAAAACATCGCACTCATCGCAAGTGTGAGGCTATTTGAAAAAGAACTCGGACGCAAGCCCTACTATGTCATCGCTAATGCCAACACACAAGAAGAGGTTGATAAGCTCAAAAAACTAGGCTGTGATTTCGTCGTCTCTGCCTCTAAGCTCCTCGCACAGAGGATTTCAGCGATGGCAATCCGCCCAGATATGGAAAATCTCCTTGAGCAATTCCTCTACAAGCGCAACACCAAGCTAGACTTGGAGGAAATCATCGTGCCAAAATACAGCTGGCTTGTGCTTCGTAAGCTTAAGGACGCGCATTTTAGGGAGGTTATGAATGTCTCGGTCGTGGCGATCACACAAAAAGATGGCAAGCTCATCACGATGCCCACAGGTGATGTGGTCGTCACGAGCGAGTGCAAAATGCTGCTAATTGGTAGTTCGGAGGATATCAGAATGACTAAGCGTTTGATTATGCGCAAACAAAAACCTAGGGAGGTGGATTATGTCTAAGGGGTTTAATCTCTATCCTATCGATGGGGGTGTGTGCGCGCCTCGTGGATTCATAGCTGATGGCGTGGCGGCGGGGCTCAAAAAAGACAATGCCCTTGATGTGGCGTTTATCTATGCTAAGGAGGGCTTTAGTGTAGAGGCACTCTTTACAAGCAACGCCTTTGCTGCTGCACCTATTGCGCATTTTAGGCAGTATGTGGCGGGCAAGCAGAGCAATTTCGTGCTCATCACTACCAAAAATGCCAATGCAATGACGGGCAAAGCGGGTGTGGAGGATATCTGTGAGATTCTAGAGGCTCTTAAGAATCGCTTTAAATGTGTCCAAAACCCTATTATGTCAAGCACTGGTGTGATTGGCGTGCGCTTGCCCAAAGAGCAGATTATAGGGGCTTTTGAGAAATTTGACTTGGAATCTAATTTAGATTCACTAGATTCACACAAGCGCGCTAGCGATGCGATCCGCACCACCGATGCCTTTAGTAAAGAAATCGCCTTAGAGGTGGAGCTAGAAAATAGTAAAAGCTTTAGGATTGGTGCTATGGCAAAGGGCGCGGGCATGATCGCCCCATCACTTGCGACTATGCTCTGCTTCATCACCACTGACGCGCCTATCCCTCCAGCCCACGCGCAAAGACTGCTCCAAACATATGCTAAAAAAAATTTTGATGCTATCAGTGTGGATGGCGATATGAGTACCAATGACTCGGTGTTTTTGCTCTCTAATGGCAAAAGTGGGATCTATGATGAGGAGGCGTTTGGTATCGCGCTTGATCGGATCACGCACAAACTCGCGCTGGATATGGTGCGCGATGGTGAGGGTGCGAGCAGGGTCGTGGCGTTTGAGATTAAAGGTGCGCATGATGAGGTACAAGCACGTTGTGCTGCCAAAGCCCTTAGTAATTCCTTGCTTGTCAAAACCGCGATTTTTGGTGGCGATCCTAATTGGGGGCGTATCGCTTCGACGATAGGTGCAAGCGGCATAGAGGCATACGAGGAGCTGCTTAGCATTAGTATCGGTGGCGTGATGGTGTATGATAGGGGCGAGATACTTTTCACCCCAGAGGTAGAATCTAAAGCGCACAAGGCAATGAAAGCTAAAGAGTTTAGAATCGTGTGTGATTTGGGGATTGGCGATGGCGTGTATGTGAGCTATGGCTGCGATTTGGGATATAAATATGTGGAGATAAACTCGGACTATCGGTCGTAGTAGAATCTGCACATATCAGTGAATACCTGCCCACGCCTTGTCAAATAAGCTTTAAATATGGCATAAGAGTTTGCATATATCCTTAAAGGAGGAGCTATGCACACGAAGATTCTAGGTTTTGATATTGGGATTACTTCGATTGGCTGGGCATTTGTAGAAAATGGGGAATTGCGAGATTGTGGGGTACGGATTTTCACAGAAGCGGAAAATCCCAAAACTGGCGATTCCCTTGCCATGCCACGCAGGGAAGCACGAAGTGTGCGACGGCGACTTGCACGACGTAAGGGTAGGTTAGAGACACTAAAGCGGCTTTTAGCAAAAGAATGGGATTTGTGCTATGAGGATTATATCGCCGCTGATGGTGAGCTACCCAAAGCTTTTATGGGCAAAAATCTTAACAATCCCTATGTGCTACGATATGAAGCTTTGCAGAGGATTCTAAGCAAAGAGGAGTTTGCGCGTGTGGTTTTGCACATCGCTAAACATCGTGGCTATGGGAATAAGAATACCAAAATGACAAAGAGTGAGGATAGTAAAAGAGAGCAGGGCAAGATTCTAAGTGCATTAGCCACAAATGCGAGTGCAATCGCACACTATCGCACGGTAGGCGAGTATTTTTATAAAGAATTTTGCGAAGTGATTAAGAATCCACAAGGTCTAAACACAAATGAGCATTGCATACAATCCAAAGTGCGAGTGCTAAAGCCCATACGCAATAAAGGTGGAGAATATACAAATTGCATTTTGCAAGAGGATTTGCAAAGGGAATTGCGGTGCATTTTTGAGTATCAAAAGGGCTTTGGATTCCCCATCACACAAGAGTTTCAAGACAAGATTCTAAAAATCGCCTTTTACCAGCGCCCTTTAAAGGATTTTTCGCACCTTGTGGGAAAATGCACATTTTATCCTGATGAATTTCGTGCGCCAAAATGCTCTCTTAGTGCCGTGGAGTTTATCACACTTAGCAAAACCATAAATGTGCTAACCTATATAAGTAAAGAAAGTGGGGAAGTGTATAGCAAAGGGCAATATGAGCAAATGTTAGATTCTGTGTTTAAGGCTGTGTGTGAAAAGGGGAGCTTGAGCTTTGCGCAATTACGCAAGATTTTGCATATTGATGAGAGAATTCGCTTTAAAGAAGTGGATTATATGGCTAGAAAATCCAAAAACACAAATGGAGATTCTACACACAAACAAAAGACCTCAAATCCTGAAACTAAAAAATTCATAGAGCATAAGAATCTAAAAAAATTCTGTGAGATTCTAAGTGAGATAGCAGGAGATAGGGCATTGGCAGATTCTATCGCACGAGATATGACGCTTATCAAAGATGAAGAGGAGCTAGCACGAAAACTGCATGGATATGGCAAATTTAGCCAAGAGCAAATCACGCAATTAAGTGCGTTACACTTTAGTCATCATATCAATCTAAGCCTTAAGGCATTAAGCGAGATTTTGCCATTTATGCGAGAGGGAATGCGGTATGATGAGGCGTGCAAATTAGCAGGGCTAAAGGCGCGGCACAATGACAAAAAGAGCAAGTTTTTGCCACCCTTTTGTGAGAGTATCTATGCCGATGAGCTAACAAATCCGGTGGTGCATAGGGCGATAGCGGAGTATCGTAAGATTTTTAATGCTTTGATTGCAAAATATGGAAGTGTGCATAAGATTCACATTGAACTTACGCGAGATGTGGGGAAAAACTTCCAAGAGAGAGAAAAATACAAAAAAGAGATAGGGAGCAACTATAAAGCAAGGGTGCAGGCTATGCAAGAGTGCGAGAAGCTGGGATTGACACTAAGTGAGGGGAATATCCTGAAATTGCGGCTTTTTAGGGAGCAGAATGAAATATGTGTATATAGCGGGAGGAAAATCACTTTAGCAAATCTCAAGGAGCAAGGAGCGTTAGAAATCGATCATATTTTGCCTTATTCGCGAAGTAGTGATGATAGCTATATGAATAAAGTGCTGGTTTTTACAAATGAGAATCAAAACAAGGGCAATAAAACACCCTATGAGGCATTTGGGGGAGATTCTCAAAAATGGGGAGAGATAGAATCTCTAGCCCTTAGGAGTGGGTATCCAAAGAAAAAGGCAAAGCGGATTTTGGACAAAGGCTTTGGAGATAGAGAGGCTGGATTTAAAAGGCGTAATATCGTGGATTCTGGCTATATCGCACGTTTGATTGCTAACTACACTAAAGAGTATTTGAAATTTTTGCCGCTAGATTCTCATGAAAACACAGCACTTATTGCAGGAGAGAAAGACAGCAAGATTCATGTGGAAGCAGTGAATGGAATGCTAACTGCGACTATGCGGCATTTTTGGGGATTGGGTAGCAAAAACCGCTATGAGCATACCCACCACGCTGTTGATGCGATTATCATTGCCTATATTAATGCGGCGATGATACAGAGATTCTCACAATTTAGACAAAACCAAGAAAGCTTAAAGGCAAGATTCTATGCTAAAGAGTTAGCAAAAGAGGAGTTTAAGACGCAAAGGGCGTTTTTTGAGCCTTTTAGAGGATTTAGGGAGCAGGTGCTAGCAAAAGTGGGGCAAATCTTTGTCTCACGTCCACCAAGGAAGCGGGCAAGAGGGGCGTTGCACGAGGAAACATTTTATTCAATAGATGATAAAAAATTATCCGAGACTTATGGTGGTAAGGAAGGGGTGCAGAGGGCATTGAGCTTAGGCAAAATACGACAGATTGGGACAAAAATCGTGGCAAATGGACCTATGGTGCGTGTGGATATTTTTAAGCACAAACAAAGCAGGAGATTCTATGCTGTGCCTATTTATACGATGGATTTTGCCCTTGGAATCTTGCCTAATAAGGCGGTAGTGAGTGGAAAAGATACAAAAAGCAAAGTGATTAAAGATTGGCTAGAGATGGATTCTTGCTATGAGTTTTGCTTTTCGCTCTTTAAAGATGATTTGATAGAGGTGCAGAAAAGCGATATGGAAAAGCCAGAATTAGCGTATTTTGTGTCTTTAGATGCATCAGATGGGAGGATTAAGGTTAGACATCATTGCAATGATATTACGAAGATTAATGAGAATCAAAAGAAGCTTTTTAGCGAAGCCATAGAAAAAGAGGTGGTGGGTAGGGGAAGCATTCAAAATCTCAAAGTCTTTAAAAAATACAAGGTTTCGCCGCTAGGGGAGATAAAAGGGGCAAAATATAGTAGCCCTTACTCCTCTATGGCGTGCTATTTTAGTTTTTCTTGGAGTGAGTACTTTTATGGGAATCATGCTTTTTAATGAAGTTATCGTTACAAAAGTATGTGAATGGCTTGTGTATCCTCTCTGTGCAGTATTATTTATTTTTTCACTTTATCTCATTCCACATTGGTCATTTGAGGCTCTTACTTATGTTCCCAAACTTGACGAATTTCTTGTTATTGTATGGCTCACTCTCCCCGTGCTTGTGTTTTCTTTTAATCATTCTCCAGCTATATCTACTTTCGCCTTAAGTGTCAAACGTGAATATGGCAATGACAATGCTTTAGTAAAATCTAATCAGATTCTGTTCTGCAATGCCGTGCTTTTACTCTTTTTTGTAATGTTTTTTGTTTTTTCTTGCGTATTAGCTCTTAGTCCTACTGAATTGCAAGAAGCAAGAACACAAAATATCCCCGTGCTTTCTTATTTTGCTAATAAATTGGGAAATCCTTTCATTGCTTATGGTGGTCCATTAGTCGCATTTTTAGCCATTACTACCTCATTTTTTGGACATTATTTTGGAGCACGTGAGGGAGCATATGGAATTGTGCGTAAATGCTGCAAACTCGCTGGCAATGAGAATCCAAATCTTAATCTTATTTCACTTATATGTGGCATCACAATGTATATTATCATGCTCATAGTAGCTTTCTGCAATCCCAGTGTTTTAGATTTTATTGAAAATCTCGGTGGTCCCATTATTGCTGCTATTTTATTTTTAATGCCTATCATTGCCATTTGGAGTATATCCAAGTTAAAAAAATATCGTAATACAGCCCTAGACATTTTTGTATTTCTGACAGGCATACTAACACTTATAAGCGTAGTATATAAAATGATAGTTTAATTAACAATAACTTAAAAAAATATAGAGCAAAGCTCTTTAATTTTTTTACAATTAGATGATTGCTAGTCAAACAAATAGAAATTTTAAGAAAGAATGTAATAAGCACATATTTCACGTAAACCCCACATATGTATAACTATCACAAAACAACATTTTTTATTATACATGTTATTAACATTATTCATGATAATGAATATATTGTATAAATCTATTACATTTAGAAAGCCTAGCTATAATACCCGATTATTTAATGAATAAGGAGAAATTAGTATGTTTACATCATTGTATTTTCGTATGAGAATTATCCATATACTTGGTATTACTATCTTAGCTGCTAATGCCCTATTTTTTACAGAGAATCTCATAGGGCAGATTGTGCAATGGATCATTGTAGTTTTGCTCATTGTGCATGATATAGATGAAAAAACTTGGGGTGTGAATATGACAAAAGTCATTGCTAAAGAATTGCAATCCCTCACGCTTTCTAAAAAAATAGAAGTCAATACATCTTATAGTGCTGAAAATGGAAAAATCTTGTCTCTTATTGATGATTTTAAGGGGCATATAAATGATGTAGTTTCTGTTATACAAGACAGAGTTTCACATGGACAAGGCGACACACAAGGCTTAGAAAAGATAGCAGATTCACTGCATCAGCTTACTCAAGATATGAACAAAATCGTAGAATCTACCAATGCTAAAGTGGATTCTGCTAATCAATTTTTACAAACTTTTGATGCCAAAATCCTACAAATGAAAGAAGAACAAGAGCAAATGTCTGTCTCTATGCAAGACATTAAAATCCTCCTACAAGATATGTATAAGCTTGTGGAAAATATCTTTAGTCAAAATACTAACTTGGTAGGACACTTTGAGATGTTAGAGGAAAATACTAATACTATCATCAATATCGTAGAAACTGTGCGTTCAATAGCAGACCAAACCAATTTGTTAGCCTTAAATGCAGCCATAGAAGCAGCTAGAGCAGGAGAACATGGCAGAGGCTTTGCGGTGGTAGCTGATGAAGTGCGAAAGTTGGCAGAAAGTACGCAAAAAAGCTTGAGTGAAATTGATAGCAATGTGAAGGCAATGACGCAAAATGTCCTTGAGAGCAAAACAAATATCGATGATAATAAACAAAGTGTAGAGAATTTGCTATCTCGCACTAATGAAGCAAATGACAAAGTTGATGGCTTTGATCATATTCTTAGTGATAATTTCGCTACAACGCAAACAGTCATCGAATATAGCAACAATATAAAGGAAAATTTAAATATTATTGATGATGATATGAAGAAAATCGTGAAATTTACACATGAGAATCTTGCTAATTCAGAAAATGTCCATGGAATCTCTGTCTCTATTAAAGATAGTTTTAAAGAATTAAGACAAAGCATAGATAAATTTACATAAATTGTATGTCTTACTTATGAGATTCTTAGAAGCTAGAAAGCACATAAAACATTTATCAAACCATAACCTAGCTTTTAAGAATATGTACTTTTTAAGCCCCCTTATATATTCTTAGCTTAACGACTAAAAACATAAGATTCTATAATTCTCATACATCATGAATTACATATTTTTTGCTATGAATCCTAAACTTTAGGTTATAATAGAGCTTTGTTATAAAACTTAATAAAGGCAAAACATTTATGAGCACATTTTCCAAAATTGGTTTTATTATGGCGACACTTGGTAGCTCTATTGGCTTAGGGCATATTTGGCGATTTCCTACTATGGCGGGACAAAATGGTGGTGCGGTGTTTATCTTGCTCTTTGTTTTTATCTCCGTGGCTATTGGTGTATCGATGCTTATAGCTGAAATGCTTATGGGCAATCGCACGCACAAAAATGCCCAAGATGCGTTCTATGAGCTCGATGAGAGTGCACACAAGCGGTGGCATTATGCTGGGCTTACTGTGATTGGCGGTCCTTTGATACTTACATTTTATTGTATCGTGCTAGGCTGGGTGTGCTATTATCTTGCCGTTATTAGCACTTCTTTGCCTGCGACTATGGCAGAGAGCAAAGCTCTCTTTGACATGCTGAAGCAAGATTTTTGGGCGCAGATTCTAAGTTTTGGGGTGGTCATCGCACTCACGGCGTATTTTGTCGCTAAGGGTGTGAAAAATGGCATTGAGAAGCTTAATTTCGTGCTTATGCCTTTGCTATTTGTTGTATTCATCGGATTGCTCATCTATGCGATGACGCTTAGTGGGTTTAGTAAAAGTGCGAATTTTATGTTTGTCTCTGGCTTTGAGTTTAGTGGTGTAGAGGGCAAAGGATTTGTAGAATCTACCAAAGAACTCCTAGGCTATCTCTTGGCAAAAATCACACCAAAAACACTCATAGATTCTATGGGGCAGGTGTTTTTCTCACTCTCGCTTGGTGTGGGTATTGTGATTACCTATGCTGCTTTCACAGAGAAAAACCAAAATCTCTTCCACGCAGCTCTATGGGTGCTAATCCCGGGCATTGTCATCTCGATTATTGCGGGGCTTACGATCTTTACCTTTGTGTTTGAGTATGGCAGTGCTGGTGATGTTGGTGAGGGTGATGGGCTAGTGTTTATCACGTTACCCGTGATGTTTGAGAAAATGGGAGTGCTAGGCAGTGTGATTTGCATTCTCTTTATGATAGGTTTGGGCTTTGCTGGGCTATCTTCTACGATTTCACTCCTAGAACCACCGGTAAAATGGTTAGAGGACAAGACGGGGAAAAGCAGAGCCTTTCTCTCATGGGGGTTAAGCGGACTTATTTTTATCGTGGGTGCGGTACTTATCTTTTCTTTGAATACAAATCATAGTGAGCTGACATTTGGCGATAAAACTCTCTTTGAGTGGGTGAATTGGCTTAGTGCAAATATCATTATGACACTTGGAGGGATTGCGACTTCTATCTTTGTTGGGTATGCGATTAAAAAAGAGCATTTACGCGAATGGACCAAAGGCTATTTGAGCCCTGCTATGTTTGGATTCTGGCTTTTTGCGATTAGAATCTTAGCCCCACTTATGGTTGGTGCTATTTTTGTGTATCAGATTGTGAGTCTAGATTCTAAGAAGGTTGAAGAATCTAAACACACAAGCAGAGTCAAAGAATCTCAACTACTAGATTCTCTAGCAAAAGTTACGGTAGGTGCAGAGTGGGATAAGACTGGCATCTGGTACAAATAGATTCTAAGTCTCATAATGTAGATATCGCTAAAACAAGCTTAGAGAATATAAAACCAATGATGACTAAAACCTACATTACCGAGATTAGAACTTGCACAATGAAGTATCTATTAGGAGTTATGCTATTTCTTTTCCTCCTGATAGTCATAGTCCGTGTTGATATGCCATAAGTTTGCCGCACTTTTACCCAATATCTTATCCGCACACACAAGCCCCATAAGGATACTATGGTCTTGATTGTTATACTTAAAGCTCCCATTGCGTCCGATAAAATACAGATTGCTAAACTCATCAAGTGCCTCATAGATTCTATGTAACCCTTCTTTATAACCTGATGAATAGATAGGATAGCTTTTGTGAATCTTTAGTACAGAGCCTCGCAGGATTTGCTCACTTCGCACGAGGCTAGATTCTACTAAGTCCTTTTTGGCTATCTCTATGAGTGCTTCATCGCTTACATTCCATAATTCCTCATCATCATTTGCCCAATACTCTAGGCATAAAATCGAGCTATCTCGTCCGCATAATAAACCACTTGTCCAATTTCTAAAATTTGTGATTCGCCCTGTTTTTGTGCCTTTGGAATGCATATAAATCCAATTATCTGCAAAAATATCCTTACAATCCACCTCGATATAGACCAAAATAGTATTACGAAATTTGAGATTTCTTGCTAGAGATTGTGTGTGTGAATCTAATTCGCCTAGGGAGAGCACCATATCGTTAAAAGGTGCGGTAGAGATGATAATATCGCCCATAACCTCTCGTGTGCTTGGCGTGTGGGATTGGGTAGTGTTGTTTGGAGCATCGCTTATGATAATCCCCTGTGCTTTTTTGTCTTGAGTGAGAATCCCTAGCACCTTTGTGTTGTAGTGAATCTTCCCGCCACGTGCTAGAATCTCTGCAGCCATATTCTCATACACCACGCCCGCTCCCAAATCCGGGTAACTAAACTCATCGACAAGCGTTTTATGTTTTTTGTTTTTATCGCCAAAGAATGCTGATTTTATCGCCTCATAGAGGTTTAGCCCCTTTATCCTCTGTGCCGCGAAGTCAGAATCTAGCTTATCACAGGGTATCCCCCATAGCTTTTGTGTGTAAGATTTGAAAAATATGCTATAGAGCCGATAGCCAAAGGCATTTGCTACCCAAGATTCGAAGTTATCGCCCTTAAAGGGCTTACATTTTGCCTTGAGATAGCTTAATACGCACAGGGCAGATTCTATAAAGCCTAGCTTGAAAAGTGCATCAAAGCCCCGCAAAGGATAGTAGAAAAACTTTTTGTTATAGAAAATACGCGTGAGGCGGCTCACTTGCTTATGCGTGCCTGCTGTGTGGGCGAGCCAAAAGTCATTGAGCCGCTTGTCTTTGCTAAAAAATCTATGAGGACCTACATCAACAAACTGTTCAAATAATGCAAAGCTCTTGCTAAGCCCACCCACCTTAGAATCTAGCTCAAAAATCTCTACTTCATAGTCAGATTCTACCAATACGCGTGCGGCACTTAGTCCTGCTGCACCTGCCCCGATGATTAATACTTTTTGCATACATTTCCTCCTATTTGTTGTGTTTTAGAATCTCTAATATCTAGGATTTTTATGCCATCTATAGGCAGTTTGTAAAATAGTCTCTAAATCACAAAAATGCGGATTCCAGCCTAAGATCGCCTTAGCCTTGCGGCAGTCGCCCACGAGAATAGCAGGATCGCCCTCGCGTCTTTTGGAGTGGATATAGGGAATCTCTGTGTTTGTAATCTCTTGGGCTTTGTGCAAAACCTCTAGCACAGAGAAGCCCTCATTATTGCCGAGATTAAACACATCACTTTTCCCACCATTACGCAAATACCGCCATGATAGGATATGAGCGAGTGCCAAATCATCGATATGGATATAATCCCGCACACACGAGCCATCTTTGGTGGGGTAATCTAGCCCAAAGATTTCTAGCGGTGTATTGCGTTGTTTTAGAGCAGTTTGCAAGATTAGGGGGATTAGGTGTGTTTCGGGATTATGAGACTCTCCGATATTAAAGAAGTTACTAGCCCCAGCGGCATTGAAATAACGCAAGATTACATAAGAGAGATTATAGGCTTTGCTAAAATCTTGCAAAATCTGCTCTACCATAAGCTTGGAGCGTCCATAGGGATTTATGGGGCTTTGGGGGTGAGATTCTGTGATTGGGATTTGGTGTGGATTGCCATAGGTCGCACAAGTGGAGCTAAAGATGATGTTTTTGCAGTCAAACTCACGCATCACAGAGAGGAGGTTGAGTGTATGGGCGACATTGTTTAAGTAGTATTTTTGCGGCTCTAGCACAGATTCGCCCACATACGCAAAGGCAGCGAAATGCAGAACACACTCGATATGATATGTGTCAAAAATCTGGCGTAAAAGTATCGTGTCGTTTAAATCCCCTTGGATAAAAATGGGCTTAATTGGTGTGGTAATGGCGTGTGATGTGAGATTTTGGTGTTGGGATTGTGCAATGATTGTGGCAGATTGTGTGCTAGATTCTATACTTCGTGCTACCCCCCCCCCCAATTATGCTTAGGAAATCCTCTAGTGATATGTGTGATGATTGTGAATCTAAGAAGTTAGATTCTGATTTTTTGAATCGAGATTCTAAACTTTCGCTAGATTCTAAATTTACTCGAGATTCTAAATTTGTTTGCCAATCTTGTGCTTGGCTTGATGGACAAATTTCTTTAAATTCTAAAGCCTCTTTATGCCCAAGACTAAGATTATCAAGCACGATTGTTTGCACTCCTAGGGCATTAAGCAGAGCATTTGTGTGTGAGCCGATATACCCAGCCCCACCGGTGATAAGAATATAGCGCATTTAGTTTTCCTGTGTGTTAAACTCTAAAAGTATTGCGCCTTTGTCTTTATAGACTTTTGCATCTTTATCAAGCGCATAAATCATGTCTTGAAGTTGCTTGTCCCAATCTCCAGTAGGATAGCTAGCAGCAAAAACCCAGTTTCTTTGGCATACCATTTTTTTCGTTTTCTCTAATAATGTCGCAAGATCATGTCTAAACTCTGATTGTTTTTTGGGGATTGTTAAATTATCAAGGCGTGTGTAGTATGATAGTGCGGGGTTTGCAAACCAAAACACAAACACGCAATCATCGGGTTTTGAATCTTGAGCAATTTGCCTCACAAGAGCGTGGGTTTGCGCCTTGTAATGGTCATTTTTCATATATTGATTGATGTGTTGGTAGAGCGTAAAGCATGTCAGAGCCATTACGCCACTCATAAGTAGCACTCGTGTGATACTATATCGTTTGAGCCAGTTATATAACACCCCTCCCCCAAATGCGCATAAAAGAAAAAACACACTCGACATATATAGCGAAAGTCTACCGCCTATAATACCTTTGAGACCAAAAGGATAGATATGTAGCCAAGATAGGGCGATATAAATCCCCAAAGAACTCAAAGCAAACACAAATAAATTTTTGTGAAGTCTATAAAGTGCATAAAAACCAAGTAAAGAAATTATCGCATAAAAAGGAATCACAAAGCTATCATTAAATGGACTAAAGCCCGCGTAGATTGCGGGAAGAGTTTCCTTGAAAAAAGCAGGGTATTCCCCCAATGTATGCGGCAAAAACCCAGAAGCAAAGTGCTTATAAAATCCGGATTGACTCTGATGCTTGAGATACAAAAAATAATACATTGCAAAAAGCACCCCAAGTGCGAGTATAGGCAAAGTGTTTTGCTTAAGAAATGCTTTGAGGTTGTGTTTGCTCTGCCATGTATAGCCCATAATGCACGCGATCGCAATGAATATGATGGTATGCGAGAAGAGCACCGCGATGCCACTAATAAGCAAAAATTTTCGCAAAGATATGCGCTTGATATACAAATACAGGAGCAAAAACCCGCAAAACGCCTCAATGCCATATTGCTTAAACTCGGTGGCATAATACAGCAGTCCCAAGGATCCGCACACAAGGAGCACAAACAGCACTTGTGTAAAGTTATCACGAAAGGTTTGAGAGATTTTATAAGCCACAAGAAGTGTGCCAAGCGAGCACACAAAGGGTAAGAAATACAAGACATATTCACCCGCCCCAAAAAATTCATACAAAAACCTCGTCCATAGCAAAAATCCAAGTGGCGCACTTTGTAGGGAGGGAAGTGGTTTGGAGAGCATATCCCATAAGGAAATATTGGTGATAGAAAATGTGAGCATTGCCTCATCAAGCCATAAATCTTTATGAAAGATGTATTGATAAAACCTCACGCATACACTTGAGACAAGAGCGCAAGCGATAAGGATTCTATAAAAATAAGTCATTGTGCGTGATGTTGTGTTGTTTTTGGTTGGTATGTCGTCTTGCACCCATACACTATTGTTTGTCACAGATTCTTGTTTATACATTATAAATACCCCACAATTTTAGGTTTAAAGCAAGAATTATAAGGTGTTTATTTGCTAGAGACTTTTGCATCTCGCACTCCTATTTGGTA
>CALVBL010000008.1 GCA_944325775.1 uncultured Helicobacter sp. | reverse complement strand
ACAATTTTAGGTTTAAAGCAAGAATTATAAGGTGTTTATTTGCTAGAGACTTTTGCATCTCGCACTCCTATTTGGTAGTATTCAAAGCCGCTAGATTCTAGGTTTAGCGTGTGGTAGATATTGCGTCCATCAAAGATGATAGGATATTCTAAAAGCTTTGCAATCTCCTCAAAATCCGGACTTCTAAACTCTCGCCACTCGGTTACTAGCACCATTGCCACGCAGCCTTTAAGTGCGTCGTATTTGCTTGTAGCAAAAGTAATAGAATCTAGCACATCGCTAAGGTAAAATTTCGCTTGCTCACATGCCTTGGGGTCATACGCCTGCACCTTTGCTCCACGTGCGATAAGCTCACGCACTAGCACTAGGGAGCTTGCCTCACGCATATCATCAGTCTCTGGCTTAAAGGCTAGTCCCCAAATCCCAAAGCTCTTGCCACGCAAATCCTCCCCAAAACGCGCACAGATTTTCTCTACCAAAAGCCTCTTTTGTGCGGCATTGACAGCATCGATGGCTTGTAAGATTCTAGGTGTGTAGTGAAAATCTAGTGCGACTTTCTCTAGTGCTTTGACATCTTTAGGGAAGCAGCTCCCGCCATAGCCACAGCCCGGATAGATGAAGCTATATCCAATGCGTGAATCTGACCCAATCCCAAGCCGCACATCATTGATATTCGCCCCCACACGCTCACAGATTTGACTCATTTCGTTGATAAAGCTGATTTTTGTGGCTAGCATAGCGTTTGCGGCGTATTTAGTCATCTCGGCAGATTCTATACCCATAGCGATAAATCTATCGCTTTTGATGAGGAAAGGCGCGTAGAGGGCTTTCATAATCTCTAAGGCTTTAGCAGAATCTGCCCCCACCACCACTCTATCTGGGCTCATAAAGTCCTTTATCGCTACGCCCTCTTTGAGAAACTCTGGGTTACTCACGACATCAAATTCTATTTGTGCGTTGCGTTTTGCCAAGCCCTCTGCGATGATTGCATGCACCTTGCGTGCTGTGCCTACTGGCACGGTGGATTTATCCACGATCACAGCATAATTTTGCAAATGCGTGCCTATATCCTCTGCCACCGCACATACATAGCGTAAGTCCGCACTGCCATCTTCGCCCATAGGCGTGCCAACAGCGATGAAAATCACCTCTGCATTGCCTAGAGCTTCTGCCTTATCGGTGGTAAAGCACAGATTGCCCTGTTTGTGATTTTCTAAAACCATAGATTCTAGCCCGGGTTCATAGATGGGGATAATGCCTTGTTTGAGTTTATCAATCTTTTTAGAATCTACATCAAGGCAGATGACATTATTGCCCATTTGTGCAAAGCACACTCCAGCTACGAGCCCTACATAGCCACTGCCGATGATCGTTACACGCATAGTTTTCCTTTAATCGCAAATATCTTAAAAAGTGCTTTGGGGATAAAGGGACGGATTCTAACACACCCAAACTTAAAATTGTGCTTAAGGCTTGCTTGCCCTTCTCTGCGCGATCGCCCACTGCCTCGCATTGTCCAGAGATCACATCATAGTCCAAAGAGCTCACGTTCTGCTGCGCTTATGTCAATCTGCCCACTAAGATAAAAGTATTTGCGCAAGGTAAGGATATTGAGCATTTCCTCCGCGCGCTTATCTAAGAAGCGCTCACAGAATCTATGGGCATTGTGGATTATTTCTTCGGCTGCCTCTGTATGCTTGCAAAAAAACTCAAACTTCTCCTCCACATCGGAATAATCCGACGCGATCTCGCAGTAATGCACATTTGGCACTAGCGTGGATTCCATAAACCATGTCTCGTATTTGGGGCGGGGCATCATACACAGCGAATTACTGCTAAGCACCCATTTGAGGTTGCTCGCCACATCGTTGCCCTCTAGGCTTAGCAGAAACTTATAGGGCAAATGCTTGGCGATGGGGACTTTGGGTTTGAGATATGGTGTATGCACGCGTGGATTGCCCGTGTGTCCGATGTCACAAAAGGGCGCGTCAAAAAACTTGTGTAAAAACTGCGTGCGATGATCCTGATAGCACGCCCCGCGAAAGAAGATCATATCTTGCTTGTCTTTGAATCTATAAGGGTCTTTGATAAAGACAAAGTGCCGATTTTGCTCTAATTTGAGTAGAATCGAATTTTGGTTAGTTTCGTTAATGGGGCGGGATTTGGTGATAGTTGGGTGTGTGAAATAATAATTCACATCGCCAAAGCCATAATAGAGCTTGAGATTCTGGTCAAAGTAGCGCGCATAAGATCGCATATCGTAGTGATAGGTGCTAAAAATGCGCCATTTATAGCTGTCTTTGATCCTGCCATAGTGCGGCGCGTAGGTGCCTAGTCGCTCACAATGCTTGGGACTCTCAAGGGGCGTGATACTAAAGGGTGTGCTCACACGATGATAGAGTCTAAGGCGTGAAGCGAGCGAATCTAGCGCACTAGAATCTAGCGTGTGTAAGAATCTAGCGATCTTAGATTCTACCATAGC
This sequence comes from uncultured Helicobacter sp., assembly GCA_944325775.1. GTDB lineage: Bacteria > Campylobacterota > Campylobacteria > Campylobacterales > Helicobacteraceae > Helicobacter_F. Next base: position 66,946 of record CALVBL010000008.1, on the reverse strand, counting down.
GCGTGTGATGAGGCTTGGTGTGAGGATCTTTGCGATACTTACAGAGTTATAGACAAATTGTGAAGCCATAGTGATCCTTTATGGTGTTTTAAGAGTATCGTTGCGTGAGGTATTCGCACGGGAGCATATATTGGTTAGCCTCAATGAGCTGGGGATAGAGCCCTGCGTCAAACCCAAGCCTAAAGAGCACATCTAATGCCTCAATCTGCACATCGCTTAACGTGATAGAATCCGCATTGGCATAGAGATTGAGATATGTCTCAAGCTTGGCAGAATCCACCCTGATGAGGTTGCGCTCTAGGAGCATACGCGAGAGCAGGGGTTTATTGCGCACAGCGATTTCCACGGCTTTGGTGAGGGTGGATTCACACTCAAGTGCGATCGTGAGTGGGAGCGATCGGCGCAGAGCCATACCGCCTAGTGGCAGGGGGAGATCGCGTTTATTGAGATCACACCAAATATCCCACAGCTCCGCTTCTACTATAAGATTCTCATCGTATTCAAGGATTGATTCGTGTATGAGCACGCCTGCATGCACCTCGCCGCTTAGCACACTGGATTCTATATCAAGGAAATTTTTATACACGATGCGCGCGTGGGGATAGGCGAGCTTGAAAAGCAGAGCATTGGTCGTGTGTGCGCCACTTAGGGCGACTTTGAAGTCTTTTTTGAGCGTGGTGGTGCGCTTTTTGATGAGTTTGGGTCCATAGCCATTGCCAAAACTCACGCCCGTGCGCAGCAGTGCGTAGTCATCACACACAAGAGGATAGAGGGCAAACGAGATCGCGCTAATATCGTATTCGCCTCTTAGCGTGGCTTCATTGAGTGTCTGTATGTCCTTAGCGCATGAGCTAAAACACGTTTGCGTAGAATCCACCCAGCCAAAATGGATCGCATAATACATAAACAAATCATCAGCATCGGGGCTGTGTGCGACACTGATGTGGCGTGTCTTGAAATATGGGGAGTGTTTGGGTGTGCGGGTCATAGTGGTGGTCCTTGTTTGTGGGCTTGTTGGCGACATTGTAACAAAAATAGCTTTAAAAAATTTCTTTTGTGGGGGTTAAAGATATTTTTCAAATTTCATAAGATACAATCGCGGAATCTAAAAATCACTCACAAGGACAACAATGGCGATAGACGAAAAACGGCAAAAAGCCATCGAGCTTGCGCTCAAGCAAATCGATAAGGCATTTGGCAAAGGCGCGCTTGTGCGGCTTGGCGATAAGCAGGTGGAAAAAATCGATGCGATCTCCACAGGCTCGCTGGGGCTTGATATGGCGCTTGGCATAGGTGGTGTGCCCAAGGGCAGGATCATAGAGATCTATGGTCCAGAATCTAGTGGTAAGACGACGCTCGCACTCCAAGTCGTAGCGGAATGTCAGAGAAATGGTGGGATTGCGGCGTTTATCGATGCTGAACACGCGCTAGATGTGTATTATGCTAAAAATCTAGGCGTGGATACGCAAAATCTCCTCGTCTCTCAACCCGATAATGGAGAACAAGCACTCGAGATACTTGAGACACTCACACGCAGTGGGGCAGTGGATCTCATCGTGATAGATTCTGTGGCAGCCCTCACGCCAAAGGCAGAGATCGATGGCGATATGGGCGATCAGCATGTGGGCTTGCAAGCACGGCTTATGAGCCATGCACTGCGCAAGATCACGGGTGTGTTGCACAAGATGAATGCCACACTTATCTTTATCAATCAGATTCGTATGAAAATCGGTATGATGGGTTATGGTAGCCCAGAGACGACCACAGGGGGCAATGCGCTTAAATTCTATGCGAGTGTGCGCATCGATATACGACGCATTGCTACCTTGAAGCAAAATGAGCAAAACATCGGCAATCGTGCCAAAGCAAAGGTGGTCAAAAACAAAGTGGCACCACCATTTAGAGAAGCGGAGTTTGATATTATGTTTGGCGAGGGGATTAGCAAAGAAGGCGAGATCATCGATTATGGTGTGAAGCTTGACATCATTGACAAAAGCGGGGCGTGGCTCTCCTATGGCGATATGAAGCTAGGGCAGGGGCGCGAGAATGCGAAGGTGTTTTTGAAAGAAAACAGCGCAATCGCGCGGGAGATCACCAACAAAATCCGCGAGCAAATCGGCGTGAAAGATGAGATCCTGCCGCTTCCTGATGAGCCAGAGCAAGACGAACTAGAATCTTAAAAGATAAGCAAGAATCAAAAACCAAACAAAGGAGCAAATTATGGTGCATATCAGCAAGATTTATTCACAAGAGGTGTTAGATTCACGAGGCAATCCTACAATCAAGGCGATCGTAGAGCTAAGCGATGGGACCAAAGAGAGTGCCATCGTCCCAAGTGGCGCGAGCACAGGCAAAAGAGAGGCTTTGGAACTGCGCGATGGGGATAAAAATCGCTTTTTGGGCAAAGGCGTGCTTAAAGCTTGTGAAAATGTGGATCTTAGCATACGCGAAGCGTTGGTGGGTGCCAGCCCGTATGATCAGGGGCTTATTGATGCGACATTAAAAGATCTTGATGGCACGCAAAACTTCTCTAAACTTGGCGCAAATGCCACACTTGGTGTCTCTATGGCGGTGGCTAGAGCAGCGGCTAAAAGCTTGCATATACCGCTATACCGCTATCTAGGTGGTGCAAATGCGCTCGTATTGCCCGTACCTATGCTCAATATTATCAATGGCGGGAGTCACGCTGATAACACGGTGGATTTTCAAGAATATATGATTATGCCCCTTGGCTTTGATAGCTTCAGTGAGGCGTTGCGCGCAAGTGCGGAAGTATATCAATATCTCAAAAAGATTCTTAGTGAGCAAAAGCACATCACAAGTATCGGCGATGAGGGAGGATTTGCGCCTAATCTCACGAATAATGCGCAGCCTATCGAAGTGATATTGCAAGCTATAGAAAAAGCAGGCTATAAGCCCGGCGATGACATAGCTATTGCACTTGATGTCGCAAGTAGCGAGCTTGTCGATGAGAGCGGAATGTATAATCTTGCTGGAGAGGGGCGCAAGCTTAGCTCTCAAGAGCTTGTAGCGTATTATGAAGAAATGGTGCAAAAATATCCAATCGTCTCGATAGAAGATGGACTAAGTGAAGATGACTGGGAGGGCTGGAGCTATCTTACGCAGCGACTTGGCGATAAGATTCAGCTTGTGGGTGATGATTTGTTTGTGACCAACAAAAAGATTCTCGCGCAAGGTATAGAAAAAAATATCGCTAATGCGATTTTGATTAAACCAAATCAAATCGGGACTATCACACAGACTATGCAGGCGGTGCGCCTAGCCCAACGCAATGCGTATAAATGTATAATGAGTCACAGAAGTGGGGAGAGTGAGGATAGTTTCATCGCGGATTTTGCGATCGCGCTTAATACCGGCGAGATCAAAACCGGATCTACTGCTAGAAGCGAGAGGATTGCAAAATACAATCGCCTCCTAGAGATAGAATCCCAAATCTCTAATAGCGAATATCTAGGCACGCAGCTTTTTAAAAAATAGTCTAAAGGGGCGATATGCAGGAGCTTTATCAACAGCCTTCAAAGCTTAAGCGATGGCTAGAGGTCAATAAAAGCTTTCTTATCGCCGTCGCGGTGGTCGTGGGGTTGCTGGCGTATAGTGTAGCACTGCTCTTTGGCAATGCCTCACTCCACACGCTTTTGAGTCTTAAAAAACAGCAAGAAAAACTCACTCAAGAGGTGGATTCACTCCAAAAGCAAAATGCTAAGATTCAAAAAGATATCTTCGAGCTTAAAGGACTAGAGCCAAAATGAAGCCCATCATCGCGCTACTTCTGTGCTGTGCTGCACTCATAGCTAGGCAAGATCCCTTCGAACCATCTATCACGCCAAAAGATGGCTCACACAATCAAAAAGAGCCCAAAAGAGAGATTCTCCAAAGCATCGACATCGCCCTACCTTCTACCGCGCGTGTGCTCCAAAAAGTGAGTATCACCTACCAAAACATCGATGGCACGATCGCCACAAAAGAAATCAACATCAATCAAGGCATTGATTGGCATTATCCTTTGGAGCTTGCACAAAGAGCGATAGGCAAAAGCTATGATAGCGAGAAACGCGTGAATATTGGGGAGTTTGAGCTCTACTTTGACAAAAACAAAGTCTTTATCGCCACGCAATATGCCAATGTGCGGCATTTTGTCCTGCCAAATCCCTATCGTATCGTGCTGGATTTTGATGGTATGGACAAGGCGATCAATCAAACACAAGAGCTGCAGAGCAAATATGTGAAAAAGATCGTGTTTTCTAGCCACGAGAGCTTTTATAGAATCTCCTTAGAGCTTGATGGGCAATACGCCTACGATCTCACGACACAGCGCGATGGCTATATGCTGGAACTCAAATAAATGCCAAACATTGTGTTTGTGGGCTTTATGGGCAGTGGTAAGAGTACGATCGGAGCGGCTCTCGCACAGAGATTGGGGCGGTTTTTGATTGATACGGATTTACTCATAGAATCTAGCGCAGGGCAGAGTATCACAGAGATTTTTGCGCATTCTGGAGAGCAGGAGTTTCGTGCGCTAGAATCTAAAGCCATCGCGTGGCTTAGTGCCAATGTGCGCAATGCCATCATCGCCACAGGTGGAGGAATGCCTATCTTTAATGATATTCGTTCCCTAGGAGAGATTTATTATTTGCAGAGTGATTTTGATACGATTATAGCGCGCTTAGATTCCCTGCAGCGTGCCAAACGCCCACTTTTTGATAATGAATCTAGCGCAAGGGAACTCTATCACGCACGTGCGGAGGTGTATGTTAAGGTGGCAGATCATATAATCAACGCCAACAAGCCAAAAGATGAGATCATAGAGAGTATCCTAGCTAATCTCTAGTGATAGTGGCGTGCGACTTCTGTGAAAACCTCATCGCTTAACTCCCCAAACATCGGATAATTGCAAAATTGCTGCCCTTTGCAAGTGGGGCGTAGCGGATTTAGCTCCATAAAGATCTGGTTGTTATGTGCATCGAGACTAAAATCCCAGCTAATCAGCTCAAAATGCGGAATATGCGCGTGTATATCTTTTGTCATTTTATCACGCTCTTTGGCTTGGAGCAATGTGGGAAATACTATCGTAGTAATTTTGTCCGCAAAAAGTTTGCGCGTGATGCCGAGGGTTGAAATACAGCAAGATTCTGGTGTAATAAAAGGGATTGTCTAAGTATCTTAGAATCTCTTGATAAACTTCTCCCAGATTCTACTCTTAAACACCACTCCAAAGATGAGTGCGCGTATGTAAGTCTCTGCGAATATGATCCCAAAGACAATGCGCACATCGCTCTGATACACCACACACAGATACATTGGCAAAATACGCAGCGCCCAAATGCTCGTGGCATTGAGCATGAGCGAGAGCTTAGTCGCACCCACACCACGCAGTGCCCCATCAAGGCAAAAAATCATCACCAGCGGCACTTGAGAAAGCCCAACAGCGATGATATAATACAAACTTGCGCGTAACACGGCTTCTTCTTTGTTAAAAATCATTGAGAGCTCCGTACCCCACATACAAATCACAATCCCAAAAATCCCCATTATTACACTCGCAAATACCAGTGTGGTTTTGAGAAAATCATAGGCGAGATCCATACGCCTTTTGCCCAGACTTTGCCCCACTAGCGACATCGTAGCGACTTGGAATCCAAATCCAAATGTGAGGATAAACGCTTCGACTTTAGAGCCTATCTGAAAGCCCGCGATAATATCCGCGCCATACTCGCTCATAAATTTTTGCGTGAGCACGAGACTAAAAAGAGTCAAGAACCGCTCAATCCCAGCGGGCACGCCGATACTAAACATATTTTTGCTATATTCCAAGCGCGGGATAAAGACAAAGCCCAGCGCGCTTTTATGCCAATAAATCGTGCCAAAAAGCAGTAGTGCTTCAAGATAAGTAATGCACATATTACACAGCCCAGCGCCAAACACTCCCAGTGAATCTATGGCAAAGATCCCAAAGTCAAAGCCAAAAATCAGCACATAATTAAGTGCGACATTGAGTGTGGTGGTAATGAGTTTGACATACATCACGCGCTTGGTGTCCCCGAGAGCCGAGAGCCCTGCCACGCAGATGGTTTTGCTCATCAGCGCGGGGATCCCAAACACCACGATCCCCAAATACTCCATACCCAGCCGCTTTGCCTCACCACTCACACCCTTGCCCATCCAGTCTAGATAGGCTTCAGTGCATACAGAGGCTAGCACAAAGAGCGGGATAGAGACTAGCAGCGCGATAAGGAGGTTATTACCCATCACATTTTTGAGCTTGTGATAATCCCGTGCTCCGTAGAATCTCGCTACTTGCGCGCTCGTCCCGATGAAAAAAACTGCCGTGATCGCAAAGAGTAGCATAATGTAGTTCATACCCACATTGAGCGCGATGATGTGTTCTTTAGAGAAATCCGCGATAAAATACATTCCCACCGTCACATTTGCCATATCAAGCAGAGAATTTGCCCCGCTTGGCAAGGCAATGGAGGATATTTTGATAAGTTTGTGTTTGAGAGAAAGTGTGCGCATAGTCTGCTTTATGGTTTTTGGGCGATGAAAGTTTGCGCGAGGCAGAGTGTGGAAGTAGCGAATCTATTGCAAGATTCTAGATTTTTTGGTGACATCACTTCATTGACGCGATTTGGATTGACGCATTGTCTATCCACCAAGCTAGATTCAGATTCTATAATGCCGCTGTGAGCAATGCCACCACTAGTGGGCTTACTGCGGTATATGGGGGCTGTGGTATTGTGCAGGATTTTCCAGCCTTTAAATGCGCGCTCTAGCTCACCATCTTTCAAGCTTCTGTGTGGAGGAAGCTCGGAGAAAATCTCTCTATCATAGGCTTTTCCCACCGCGCAAAAAGTCTCAAACACCACGATCCCACCGCGTTTTAGCCCATTTTTTATCTGACTAAAAAGCCGCCTGTCTAAAAAATAAAAATTAAGCACCACATCATAGCTTTCTTTAGGGATCGTGAAATGATCCAAATCCACACACAAGGCATTCACGCCCTGCACGCCTTTGAGTGAATCTATCGCTACTTTGGAAATATCCACGCCCAGCACACTAAAGCCCAAATGTGCCAGAAGCTTCGCGTTGCGCCCATTACCGCACGCGATATCAAGCGCGCTCACGCGATTCTTAGCGATATATGTGCGCAGTAACGACTCGTATGTGTATAAAATCGTGCTTGGCTCTTGTGGCATAAAGCCCTGTGCGTGGCGTTGGTCCCAGCGGATTGCGTCTTCTTGCATATGATCCCATAATGTGTAAAATCAGAGTGAAATTATACGCTCTTGCGCACAAAAAGCATATTAAAATATTATAATTCCCCTATGAAAAGTTATCTCATCAAGGTTTTTGGCAGTATTCAGGGCGTGGGATTTCGTCCGTTTGTGTATAATCTCGCGCATTCTCTGGGGCTTAGAGGCTCTGTGTGCAACACCTCTGTATGCGTGGAAATCGTGCTCTATGAGATCTCAAGCAAAGAGCACAGCGCGTTTCTCTCAATACTCAAATCTCGCGCGCCAAAGCCTGCCAAAATCCACTCTATCAAATCCACTCCCATCACGACATCATTGGTATATGAGGACTTTAGGATTCTCACCAGAGAGCGTGGAGATTCTCCAGATACCTATCCGCTTGCCCTAGAAGTGCCGCTAGATATGGCGATGTGTGAATCCTGCTACGCGGATATGCGGAGCACGGGGCGCTTTGGCAATTATGTCTTTTGTGCTTGCACGCAGTGTGGTTCGCGCTATAGCATGCTTTATGCTCTGCCATATGAACGGCACAATAGTGCAATGCACGCGTTTGGTATGTGTGAATCTTGTGCGAGCGACTATCACGATCCCAATAATAGACGCTTCCATGCCCAGCCTATTTCGTGCTCTGCGTGCGGTATCAGGCTTGATTATGAACATAGTGCGTATGATGGTGCGGCGATAGATTCTGCGATTGACACGCTAATGCGTGGGAAAATCGTGGCGATCAAGGGTATTGGGGGCTATGCCTTTGTCGCGAGGGCTGATATGCCCCACACTCTGCAGACGCTAAGAGAGCGCAAAAACCGCCCATACAAGCCTTTTGCCATTATGTGCCGCGACATTGCGCAGATTGAGAAATTCGCGCATTGTTCCCGCGTGCAATCCACCCTGCTCACAAGCCCGCAAGCCCCTATCGTGCTTCTTAAAAAGCGCAAACGCCCTGCGCTAGATTCTGCACTTAGCCCCGCTGCGCTTAGTCTCATTGCGCCCGATCTTGATACCATCGGTGTGGTGCTGCCTTATAGTGGCATTATGCACCTTGTGTGCGAGCGGATAGGTGTGCCACTTATCTTTACAAGTGCTAATCAACGCGGCGCGCCTATAGCCAAAAATGCGCGTGAGCTTGAGAGCCCTAAGTTTCACGACGCGTTGCTAAGCTACAATCGCGCGATCACACATCGTATCGATGATAGCATTGTGCGCGTTATCGCAGGCAAACCTAGAATCTTGCGCCTCTCTCGTGGCTACGCGCCAAAGACTCTTAAGCTTCCGCGTGTCTTTACACCAAGCAAGATTCTAGCATTTGGGGCAAATCAAAAGGCGAGTTTTTGTCTAAGCGATGGGGCTTATGTGCTACTCTCACCTTATATCGGGGATTTGGAGCACTTGCCCACGCAGCAGCACTACACAGACACACTGCATTCGCTGTTAGGATTTTTTGGGCTGCAGGTGGGTGAGTTTGCTCTCTATGTGTGCGATATGCACCCGCGATATGCTTCTAGTGCTCTTGCTAGCGATATCGCTCGAGAATCTTTTGCGCCACCACCCAAATCCATTGAATCTAGCACAAAATCCGCGCTTTACTCTTGTGAGGGAAATCTTTGCAAGATTCAGCATCATTATGCGCATTTTTGTGCGGTGTTGGGTGAGTATGGACATTTTGAGAAGGATACACAGCAGTTTGGGATTATTTGGGATGGCACAGGGCTAGGGAGTGATGGGCATATTTGGGGTGGAGAGGCGTTTGTGGGCAATCTCTATGAGGCAAGGCGCGTGGCGAGCGTGGAGGAGTTTAGCCTGCTTGGTGGGGAAAGGGCGATTATGGATATACGGCGTATTGCGCTAGCACTATTGTTGGAATTCGCCCCAGAGTATGTGAATCTCATAGCGCGTGATTTTAGCGCACAGGAGCTTGAAGCCTTGTGCCTCATGCATACCAAAAGCCTCAATGCCCCACGCACAAGCTCTATTGGCAGGCTTTTTGATGGTGTGGCGTATCTGCTTGGCGTGTGCAAAAACGCAACCTATGATGGGCAATGCGGCGCAAGCCTAGAATCTCTATGCCATACACGCACTAAAGAGCATTATCCTATCGTGTGGAGAGATTCTATGCGCATAGGGCTTAGAGAGATCGTGCGCGCGCTCTGTGGAGATATAGCTCAAAAGCTCCCTATGAGGCATATTGTCGCGAAGTTTTTTAACACTCTAAGCCATATCGCGCTACATATCGCACAAACGCATATGCCTATAGATTCTAAAGAAGTATTTTTTAGCGGCGGGGTATTTGCCAATAAGATTTTGTGTGAAAAAATCACCGCGCTCTTTGCTCAAAATGGCTTGATGGCACGCTTCTCTACGCAGTATCCGAGCAATGACGCGTGTATCAGCTTTGGGCAGATTCTAGCTACCTTAGTGCGCAATAGCTAGCACCAGAGATTATCAAGCAGTCTTGTCCTCCCCACGCGCACAGCGAGCAAAAAGAGACTTTCGTTCTGTCGGATATGTGTGATGGGTGCAAGTGCGCGATCGCAAAAATACGCATAAAAGATATGCACACCTGTGAGATTCTCACGCGCGAGATGTTCTAGCGCGCTCACTTCATACACGCCTTTAGCGATGGCGGATTCTATAGCATAGATCGTGCGCGGAATACACAGCGCACTCTCTCTCTCCTGTGGGCTCAAATATACATTGCGCGAGCTAAGTGCCAAGCCATCATCATCACGCACGATGGGACACACCACGATCTCAAGAGGCAGGTGCAGATCCTCAACCATCTTGCGCACGATGAGGACTTGCTGGGCGTCCTTTTTGCCAAAATACGCTCTGTGGGGCTGTGCGAGCATAAATAGCTTGAGCACCACTTGCAGCACACCCGCAAAATGTGTGGGTCGATCAAAACCCTCTAATACATAGCCCATCATCTTGGGTGGCAATATCGTGATTTCATCATCGCTTGGATACATCTGTGCCACGTTGGGTGCAAAAACCGCACTCACGCCTAGATTCTCACACAATGCTAAATCCTGCTCTAGCGTGCGCGGATAGGTGCTAAGATCCTCATTTTGCCCAAACTGCGTGGGATTGACAAAGATACTCACGATTGTATGCGCATTGTGGTGTGTAGATTCACCAATAAGGCTTAGGTGTCCCTTGTGCAGCGCACCCATTGTCGGCACGAGCCCCACGCTCTGTGCGCCCAAACTCTCTCTAAAAGTCCTCAACTCCTCTATTGTCTCTAAAACTCGCATATCCCCACCTAATAGCTTAGAATCTCTTGCTGGACTTTTGTGATGATCCAATCTGGCGTGCTCGCCCCCGCTGTGATCCCGCACACTCTCTTGCCTTCAAACCACTCTTTTTGCAACTCTTGCTCATCTTCGATGAGGTAACTTACGCAATTTTTCTCACAAATGTGCAAAAGCTGCTTGGTGTTTGAAGAGTTTTTGCCTCCAACCACGATCATGATATCCACTTCCTTGCTAAGTGAATCTGCCGCGCTTTGGTTGTCAAAAGTCGCGTTGCAAATTGTGTTAAACACGCGCACTTCACCCACATGCATACTCAAATACCCCGCAATGCTTGCAAATACCTCGGGCTGCTTGGTTGTCTGGGAGATGAGTGCGACTTTTTTGTGGAGTTTGAGGGGTTGTAGGTCCTCTATGCCGACGATAATGTGTGCGCCATCTTTGGCATAGCTCACCACGCCCTTGACTTCTGGGTGCTCTTTGTCACCAAAGACGATGATTTGATAGCCCTTATTGCTCATTTCCTCGACGATCATTTGGGGCTTGCGCACGAAGGGGCAAGTCGCATCGATCACTTCAAAATGCCGATCTTGCAGGCGTTTTAGGTCTTTTTTGGGGATTCCGTGTGTGCGCACGATGAGTTTTTTATTGGGCTCTAGATTCTCTAAATCCTCGCTCAAATCGACATTAAAATCCCGCTTTAAGCGTGCGATCTCCTTGGCATTGTGGATAAGCGGTCCTAGTGTGATTGAATCTCTGTGGTCTTGAGCGATTTTGATTGCGCGCTTGACACCAAAACAAAATCCATAACTTTTTGCTAATTTTACTTCCATATACAATCCTTTCTGTTAGTATTGTGCGAAAATCTGGGCGATCTCTGCGGGATTATTGGTGTGCGTGAGGGCAAGAGCGAGGAGCACTCTGGCTTTTTGTGGATTGAGATCTCTAGCGCTAATAAAGCCACTTTTTTGATCTTCTTCACGCAATTGAGCGCGCCCAGCACCCACCCGTGTGCTTGCTACCACGATCACACCTCGCTGTATAAGAGAGTGCAAGGTGCGCTTAAGCGCGCAGTGTATGTTACCCGCACCACTGCCTACTACGATGATGCCCTTTGTCCCAGATTCATAGAGGGCTTGGGCTAGCACGTTAGAGCCATCATAGGCATACACGATGCCCACTTTGGGCAATATCTTAAGTGTATCGACACAAAATAGACTTTGTGTGGTGTGTGGCTCTATGGGCGTGTAGTAAAAATGCGCCCTTGTGTTAGCGATATAGCCCATATCACCACGATTTGGCGAGGAGAGTGCATTAAGGTGGTGTGTGTGGGTTTTGGCGACATAGCGCGCGCTTTGGATTGTGTCATTCATCACGATCATTACGCCTTTGTTATGAGCGTGTGAGCTGCTTGCTAGAGTGATGGCGTTGTAGAGATTTGCGATTCCATCGGGGTTTAGCGCGTTGCTTGGGCGCATTGCCCCGGTGAGCACCACGGGCTTGCCACTTGAGAGTGTTAAATGCAAAAAAAACGCGCTTTCTTCCATTGTATCGCTTCCGTGCGTGATTACGATCCCATCGATATCATCGCGCGCTAAGAGTGCATTGACGCGTTTAGCAAGTGTGAGCCATAGAGAATCTGTCATATCCGCACTATCGATATTAGCGAGCTGCTCGTATGTAAGTGTGGTAGAGGTAGTGGGCAGAGTGTTTAGCAGTGTCTCTATGCTAAGCACGCCAGCTTGGTATTCGGAGCTATGAGGGTCAGCTGCCACTCCTGCGATCGTCCCGCCAGTGGCTAGGATCATAATGTGGGGGCGATGCGATCTTGGTGCATTGTGGGGTTGTGGGGTTGTGGTTTTAGAATCTGGATTTTGTATTTGTGGATTCTTTGCTTTAGATTCTGAATCTGCCTTAGTTTCTGTCTTCATAAGAGACTTTGCATTATTACGAGTTGTAGTCATCTTAGGCAATCTGCACAGAATCTACGCGTGTGATCGTGGAGAGAAGCTCCAAAAAGTTAGGAAAAGACACATCAATGCACGCGCTATCAACTATCTCCACACCGCATATAAGCCCAGCTATCGCAAAACTCATCGCGATCCGATGATCACCGTGTGAATTCACGCTAGCACTCTTTAACTCCCCGCCGCGCACGCTAAAGCCATCATCAAATTCTTCGCACTCTATGCCCATTGCGCGTAATCCTGCAATGCTCGCGGCGATCCTATCAGATTCTTTGACGCGTAGCTCCTTGGCATTGCGCACGGTGCTCGTGCCTTTGGCGCACGCAAAGGCAATGGCAAGCGCTGGGATCTCATCGATAAGCCACGCGATATTATCTCTCACCTCTACCGCTTTAAGCGGTGCGGAGCGCACCTCAATATCGCCGATATCCTCGTATTGAGAGCTTTTGAGAGTGTAGGAAATATTAGCACCCATTTTTTTGAGCACTTCAAAGGCTTCTATGCGCGTGGGGTTGAGTAGGACATTTTCTAGCATTATGTGTGAATCTGGCACAATACACGCCGCTAGAGCGAAATAAAATGCACTAGAAGGATCAGCAGGGATATGAATCTTAAAGGATCTAAGCTTTTGAGAGCTCGCAAGAGGCATGAAGTGAAGATGTGCGCCCTGCTCATCGTTCCAAGTATCAAACTCCACGCCCATACCCGATAGCATACGCTCGGTGTGATCACGACTTAGGAGTGGCTCGCTAAAGCTACAGCGCCCATTGGCATACAGCCCGGCAAGAATCATCGCGCTCTTGACCTGCGCGGAAGCCACGTTGCTGCGATATGTGAATGACTGCAGCTCCCCGCCAATAATGCTTAAAGGCGCGAATGAGTTCTCACAACGTCCATAGATCTTGCCACCAATGCTGGTGAGTGGCTCGATGATACGCTTCATTGGGCGTTTGTTGAGATATTTATCGCCACTTAGCACAAAATACCCTTTCACTCCTGCTAAAAGTCCGGCATATAGGCGCATACCAGTCCCAGCATTGCCACAATCAAGCACATCGCTTGGCTCTGTGATGCCACTTTTAGGAGGGATAAATCTCATAAGAGTAGGGGAGAGCTGCTCTACTGATAGTCCAAGCTGGCGCGCGATAGCAAGGGTGTGGAGTGTATCCTCGCCTAGTAGATAGTTCTCCACCTCGCACGCGCCATCGCACAAAAGTGCAAACATCGCACAACGATGTGAAATGGACTTATCCGCCGCGATATTGGCTATGGTAGCAGAGAATTTTTGTGCTTTTGTAATTTTTGTGTTGCGCATTTGCACCCTCACACCTTGAGTTTCGCACCAAAACTCTGCTCTAGCATATTGAGCACGCTTTGTGTCGCATCAAGCAAATCCTGCTCTTGCAGGGTTTTGTCCATAGATTGGAGTATAAGTCGTATGCTTAGCGCGACTTGTGAATCTAGCCCTTGGGTAAAAATATCCATAGGATAGACATTGAGCAAATAAGGGATCTTGGCTGCAAGTATCGCCTCGCGGATACGATAAAACGCGATTTGTGAATCTATGAGCACAGTGAGGTCGCGCTGGGATTTTTGGTATTTAGAAAACTCCTTAGCATAGGCTAGGGTTTGGGGTGTGTGATCGAGCTCTATCTCACACACAAAGCTTTGGGGTAACTCAAGCTTGGGGTGGAGCTTAGCGATAAATCCTATACATACATCGCCCTGATATACAAACGCACTTTGGTAGGGGTGGAGGATATGCGCATCACTACACAAGCCAAATCTAGCGAAATTTTGGGCTTTGTGCGGGTGGTCTAGCGTGTTTTGTAGGCTAAAGTCGCCTATGGCACCCTTTATCAGCGCGCTAAAGTTAAAAATATCCCATTTTTGCCCTTTGGGATAGGGGTAGTGTTCGCCTTCTTTATCCCCGCAGACAAAGACATTGAGCCGCTCACTTTGCTCGCGCTTTTGGTTATACACTGCGCCGATTTCAAAGAGTCCGATGCTTTTGTAGCCTAGATTGAGGTTGCGCTTAGCACTTGCGATCATATGGGGAATGAGGCTCGTGCGCAATGTATCTAGCTCGGAGACGATGGGATTTAACAGTGCAAGATGAGAATCTATCTGCGCCAAGCCGTATTCTTCAAGTTCCTTAGATGAGGCAAATACATAATGGATACACTCATAAAGCCCTTGTGCTAGGAGTGCGTTAGCTAGGCGTCTGCGGTATTTGTAAAATCCATAATGCGCATTGAGCGCGAGAGATTCTCTAAACTCTAGGGGCTTTGGCTGGATAGAATCTATGCCATAAATGCGCAAAATCTCCTCGGCAAGATCTTGCATATTGTCTATATCGTGGCGGTAGTTTGGCACAGTCACCATAAAGAAATTTTCATCACAAGTCACATCGATTTCGAAATTGAGCCGTTTGAGGATCTCTGTCATCTCCTCGCGGCTTAGGATATTACCGATAATGTGATTGATGGTTTGGAAGGTTGTTTTGATCTTGCGATCTTGCGTGTGGTGGGTGATATTATGCGTGCCAGAGTATAGTAGCACATCGCAATATTCCAGCATACTTTGGCACAAGAAATTCATACCTTGATCAAGGTTTGGGTTGCTCCCGCGCGTGCTTCTATACACTAGGGTATTTTTACACTCCACCTTGCTCTGATAGATGATCTCTGAAATCGTGAGTGGTGGGACATAGCTCGCTTCAAGGATTAGAATCTCGGATTTGATATTGCAAGTGATTTCATCGTGTGCGATCCCAATGCGTGAGAGAATCTTATCTTGCGCACACACGATCTCTACGCCAGATTCTTCTTTTTTGACATAGAGTTGCGCCTGCAGAGAGTTTGCCTCTGCACCGCGCAATCGGCACTCATCGAGTCGATAGGCATTGAGGATCACACCCGTCATATAGGTGGCGTATTCGAGGAAGTTTTGCAGAGCATTGCTTTTAAGTGTATCCATATATGCGAGGATTAACGCCATAGATAGGGGTGTATAGAGCTCCTTTATCTCCACAATCCGATAGAGCAGGTGCGAATAGAGCTTGTTTTCTGCGAGCACGCCAAGCACGCGTCCAAGCCCTATGCTTAGGATATTATCCGTATCACTGATAGTCTTTAGACGCAAGTCAAAGCACGCACTAATATCGCGCGCAATGCCCAGCACGCTAAGGCAATCCCCCCGATTTGGTGTGATGGATACCTCAATCACATAGTTATTAAAAAGCTCTAGCTCTCGCAATTCTTTGCCTAGCGTGAGCGTGCCAGCACTTTTATCTAGCACCATAATGCCCTCATTTGTCTTTGGCAACCCTAGCTCTGTGCTTGAGCACAGCATTCCACAGCTCTCCACATCGCGCAGTTTTGCGCGCTTAATCTCTAGCCTCTCGCCCTTGGCATTACACACCACTGCACCCTCTAGTGCCACAGCCACAAACTGATCTTTAGCGACATTTTGCGCGCCACACACGATTTGGAGCACGCTAGAGCCCACATCGACTTCACACACGCTAAGCTTATCGGCATTTGGGTGCGCGGATTTGCCCACTACCTTGCCCACCACGACTTTGTGCGGGATCTCGATATGCGTGAGGCTCTCTACTTCTAAGCCAATGCTATTTAGCCGCGCACAAAGCTGCTCGCACGAAATCGCGCCCACATCGACAAACTTTGACAACAAATGCTTTGTGATAATCATCTAAAACTGCTCCAATACTCGTAAATCTGTCTCAAAAAAACTCCGCAAGTCATTCACCCTATGAATGAGCATTGCAAATCGCTCCACACCCAGCCCAAAGGCGTATCCGCTGACATTTTCATAGCCCACGGCTTTGAAGACATTGCTATGCACCACGCCACAGCCTAGCACCTCTAGCCACCCTGTGTGTGAGCACACCCTGCAGCCTGTGCCCTCACAAAACACGCACGATATATCCACTTCCGCACTTGGCTCAGTAAAAGGAAAAAAGCTCGCTCGGAATCGCACGCGCACATCGCCAAAAATATAGCGCAAAAAATCCTCTAAGATAAATTTGAGATTGGCAAAGCTAACCTTGCCCGCCTCATCGACCACAAGCCCCTCGATCTGATGGAACATCGGCGAGTGCGTGAGATCGTAATCCCTGCGAAACACGCTACCGGGGGCGATGACGCGTATAGGCAGAGAGTGCGTCTCCATCGTGCGGATTTGCACGGGGGAAGTGTGCGTGCGCAGCAATAGAGAATCTTTAAAATAAAATGTATCTTGCATATCTCTAGCTGGGTGGAATTTGGGGAGATTGAGTGCCTCGAAGTTGTGAAAATCATCCTCGATTAAAGGACCGCTTTGGATAGAAAAATTCATATTGACAAAATACTCTATGATTCTATCGAGCACCTGCGCAATGGGGTGCCCTAGGGATTTGGATTTAAGAGTGTTAAAAAGTGAAACATCAATGTATTCTTGCTCTAGCTGGGCGTTGAGCTTGGCAGTGCTTAGGGCTTGCTTTTTACTCTCATACAGAGATTCAAAGCTCTCTTTTAGCACATTGAGCTTTTGGGCTACTTGCTTTTTAGCCTCTGGCTCCAAGTCCCGCAGGGCACTAAAACACGCGGTGAGCCTGCCCTTTTTGCCCACGATCTGGACACGGAGATTTTCTAACTGCTCTGTTGTTTTGATATTGTGAAAATCCTGCTGTATTTCTTGCTCTAGTTTTTCGATCTCTACTAGCACATCTTACCCTTTCTGTCTTGGCTGTTAATTTGTATTTAGGTTTTGATAAGGAAAGCCTAATTGTAACACATTTTTTCATCAATGCGATACACGATGGTGCGGAGATTCTGCGAAATTTGACCTAAGTCATATGAGCTAATGTGCTAAAACTTCGCATCTGCTAAGGTGATAGCAAATAACACCCTCACATTATGCGCGTTAAGACACTCATAGGCTTGTGTGAGTGTGAGTCCAGAAGTGATAATATCATCAAAGAGGATAACCCCCATATCGGGTTTGTGAATCTTTGGCTTATACACGAAGTTGCGCGGATTGCTCTGACGAAACTCAAGGCTCTTGCCCGCGTAGCTTATGGGGTTTGAAGCGATGAGTGTGCCATAGCTAGGGCGCAACACCCCACCAGAAGCCCGACAAAACGCACGCACGATGATCGCGGTGTGTGCGTAGTGCTTCCTAGGGAGATCATCTAAGCCTATAGCAGTAGTATGCGCGGGAATATCGACTTTAGCAAAAAAATATCGCGCACAATGCCCTGATAAGCGCGATAGGATACGCGAACCAAAAATGTGGTATTTGCTGTGGATAATGGGCGCGATGTCGTTTAGCCCAAAAAAGCTATGCACACTCAAACCACACTCTAGCACGCGCGAGGTGGGGCGTAAGGGAAGTGAATCTAAGCAGTGCTGGCAGAGGAGTTTTAGGCTTAGATTCTCACACACAAGGCAGCGCATGGCTTTGAGCAACCCGCCTAGCCTAATTCCACTGAATCTAGCTCTAGCAAATCCACCTCGCGCACGATCATTTGCGTGATACGCTCTGGCGGCAGAGTGGCGTCTATCTCAAGCGTGCGCACTCCCAAAAGCGCGCAAAACCTCTGCAATCGCTCCTGAATCTCCAACATATACGCGATACCGCGCTCCTCGATTTTGTCATGGGTCTTTTGTCCTAAGCGCGCCCTTAGGTTTGCCTCATCAAGCAGTAGCAGCACGCACAGATGTGGCTTTAAGCCTCTGATAGCCGTGTGATTATACTCGATGGCTTGGGGTATATCCCGCGCATACGCGACCCCAGAGATGAGTGTGCGGTCTGAAATCACGAGCTTGTGTGAATCTAAGCTTGGCTTTAGCACTTCGTGGTAATGCTGGGCACGATCTGCCAAAAACAAAAAAAACTCACAGAATCTATCAAGATCAGGCGTGTGGAGGATAAGCTCGCGTATATCCTGCCCTATCTTACTGCCACCGGGCTCTTTGGTGATGAGGGCTTGGGGATAGTGCACACGCAACGCCTCTATCTGCGTGCTTTTGCCCGAAGTGTCAATGCCCTCAAGTGCGATATACAAGCCACTCGTGCTGGTGGAAAACTCCTGCATACTCATTGCTCACCGCCTTTATTCATACCTTGTGTGCCTCGTAGCTCTTGGATATATGCGCACACGGCTTGGGGCACCATATGGGAGATTTGCCCATCGTAGATGATGATAGAGCGCACTACAGAAGAGCTGATGAAGGCATGCTGCAGGCTTGGCATAAAATACATCGTATCAAGCGCGGGATTAAGTGAGGTGTTGGTATAGCCTAGCTGGAGTTCGTACTCAAAATCACTCACCGCTCTAAGCCCGCGTATGAGCACATTTGAGCCTTTTTGTCTAGCAAAATCTGCCAAGAGACAATCAAATCCTTCTACTTCCACACCACGCATAGAATCTAACGCAAGGCGTATCATTTCAAGGCGTTGAGATAGGTCAAACATCGGGTGTTTGCTCTGGTTTTTTGCCACTGCGACGATGACTGTATCAAAAATCCCCACACATCGTTTGATAATGTCCAAATGTCCGTTGGTGATGGGATCAAAGGTCCCGGGGTATATGGCTATCTTGTGCATAATGCTCCTTTTGTGCGCAATGATAACATTGTAACACAGATTTTAGTGAATCTAGATTCTTTAATGATTAAGACATTGGGCTTTTGTTTCGCTGCACTCACAACAGCAAGCCAAGGAGCGATAAATGCGGGAGCGGCGAAAAAGCGCACCGGTCATTACCACTAAGGCAATTCCCTCACTTTCCTTGCAACCCACATTTGCCCTCTGGGATTTGGTCACTTCGCTTCCGCATCTCATCTCAACGCACAGCTTCTTTAGAAAACAAGGAAAAGCCGCAGTTTCACAATCAAATCCTAGAATGCCAAGAGGCAAAGCCAAGAGCAAGATTCACAGGTGGATTCAGACTTAGATTCTATAATCTTGCTGAAAAATCTGCTGTATGCACGCGTAAGCGGAGCGAAGGGCGGATTCATTCCGCACGAGCGATACACAAGTTTTGCCATAACAAAACTTGTGTAAATTAAATAATAAGCTCTAAAATCCTCTCCACCACACCTTTAGGATCTTGTGCCTTATAAATCGGGCGTCCAACAACGATAAAATCGCTTCCCACGCGTTTGGCAAACGCCACATCCGCCACGCGCTTCTGATCGCTGCTTTCCTCGCCAAATGGACGAATCCCGGGCGTGAGCGCGATAAATGAGGAGTGTGTGGATTGTTTGATAGCTTGGGTTTCAAAGCACGAACACACCACGCCATCGCACCCACTTTCATACGCCAGCACAGCCATTTTGTGCGCTTGATTAAGGATTGGAGCATTGTAAATCTCTCCAAACTCTTCCTCCCCAAAGCTTGTGAGCGCAGTAACCGCTAAGATACGCGGTGAATCAGGGTGCGCACATCGGTATTGTGCGAGTGATTTCATCGCTTCTCGTCCGCTGCTAGCATGGATAGTGAGCATATCCACGCCTAAAGCATGAATCTCACCAAAAGTATCGAGCATAGTGTTTGGGATATCATAGAGCTTGAGATCCAAAAAAAGCTTAAAATCCCCTATTTCGCGCAATTCTTGCAAAAACTCCTTGCCATCACGCACAAAGCTCCTCAAACCGATTTTGAGCCACAAATCCGCGCTGTGAGCTCGAAGTGAGCGCACAAGTTCAAGATTGGCGGATCTAGATTCTCTATCGAGTGCGACACACAGCTTTGGTGTGTTCATTGCGCGTCCTTGGAGCGCGATTTTTGTATAGAATCTAGCACGCCATTGATGAGCTTTGGTGCGTTTTCATCGCCATACATTTTGCCTAGCTCTATCGCCTCATTGATCACGATGGGCACATCGGTTTGTGTGTAGCACAGCTCGTATGCTCCAAGCCGCAAGATCGAGCATTCAATCCGCCCGAGTCGGCTGAGATCCCACTCTTTGAGGTGGGCGTTGATAAGTGTGTCAAGGGCATTGAGATTTTTGAGCACGCCATTAAGGAGGGCTAATGCAAACTCTTGCTGTTTGTGGCGGATCTTTTTTTCTTCTAAGATCTGTATGGCGTCCTCCATACTCGCGCTCGCGTGATTGCCAAGATCGTATGCGTATAATATCCCAAGTACCGCATTGCGCGCTTGCGTGCGGGTTGCCATATCACACTCCTAGATTCTGATAGAGATTGATAAGCTCAATAAGTCCGCTCATAGATTCAAAGCCTTTATTGCCTGCCTTGCTCCCAGCGCGCTGTATCGCCTGCTCTAGTGAATCTGTAGTAAGCACCCCGAAGGTTACCGCTGCACCGTATTTGAGCGTGATGTTTGCAATGCCCTTGGTAGCTTCCGCAGCGACATAGTCAAAATGCGGTGTGTCGCCCCTGATGATCGCACCAAGACAGCAGATTCCGTCATAATCCCCTTGAGTGAGGAGTTTTTGGAGGACGAAAGGTATTTCGTATGCGCCGGGCACAAGCACCAAATCCAGCAAGTCTTCATTGCCCCCATGGCGTAAGAAACAATCCCGCGCACCCTCCACAAGCCTATCGGTTATGATGTGATTAAATCGTGAGCTGATGATCGCTATTTTTTCATCTCCGCGCAATTTGAGCGCGCCTTCTATGGTATTCATATTTCTCTCCTTCAATCTTAAGATAATACAAGGGGTTGCAGGCTAGGCAGCAGCTCCCTGATACATAGCAAATCCTCTATGAGCCCAGACATTTCGCGTGTGGGCACCATATTTGCCCCATCGCTTAGGGCAGATTCTGGGCTGAGGTGTGTCTCTGCAAAAAACCCATCAACCCCAACGCTTGCTGCCGCACGCGCGAGATATGGGACAAATCGCCGATCCCCCCCACTTTTACCATCAAGTCCGCCGGGCATTTGCACACTATGAGTTGCATCAAAGATCACAGGCGCGAATTGACGCATAATCACTAGCGAGCGCATATCTACCACGAGATTGCCATAGCCAAAACTATTGCCCCGTTCAGTGAGCCAGATTCCATAATGTTTGCTCTGCTCATATGTAGCTGCATCGCCCCCGCGCGTCTTAATGGCTTTGAGCACCGTGTGTTTCATATCTGCAGGATTCATAAACTGCCCCTTTTTGACATTGACGATCTTTGAGGTTTTAGCCACCGCGACGATGAGATCGGTCTGACGGCACAAAAATGCTGGGATTTGGATCACATCTACCACTTCTGCGATCGCCTCGGCTTGGTGGCTCTCGTGGATATCGGTGATGATCTTGTAGCCAAACTCCTTTTTGATCCGCGCAAGGAGGGCTAATCCCTCATTGAGCCCCGGTCCTCGGTATGAATCTAAGCTCGTGCGGTTTGCTTTATCAAAGCTGGCTTTGAAATAAAAATCGATCTTGGGATTTGTGGCGATGGGTGCTAGGGCTTGGGCGGTTTGACTTAGGTTTTCGTAGCTCTCAATCACGCAGGGTCCGCTCATAAGGATCATTTTTTCTTGCGTTGTTTCTTGTTGTGCTGCCATTATTTCTCCTTTTGTGTGATGGGTTTGAATTCGCGCTTAATCATATTGTAGTTGAGGATCTCTCCACTCTCTATGATGTAATACCAACCATAGATATTGAGTTCGCCGCGATCAAAGCGCTCCTCGACGAAAGGATAAGTCATCAGATTTTCAAGCTGCTGTTCGACATTGACCTGTTCGGTGAGCCACATACGCTTGGATTTGGAGCTGGGTTTGAGGGCGAGGACTTTTTGTTTGACAGGCTCTAGGAGTTCGATCCATTTTTGCACATAGGGGGCCTTTTCTAGCTTCTCTGGCGGCTCATAGATCGCGGTGCAAGCACCACAATTGCTATGCCCACACACGATGATGTTTTGGACATCAAGAATGGTGATGGCGTATTCGATAGCGGCGGTGGTGGCGAGATAGCCCTTGCGCATAGCGTTAGATTCTGTGTAGGGTGGAATGATATTGCCTATGTTGCGCACGACAAACAAATCGCCCGGATCGGAATTGGTGATGAGGTTTGGCACTACGCGTGAATCTGCGCAACTGATAAAAAGTGTGTGTGGGTTTTGTGTTTTTTTGAGGCTTTCATAAAGCTCTTGGTGTGCGACATAATCTTCTTCTTGGAACTTCAGTGCCCCTTCAAATAATTCTTTCATATTTTCCTTAGGATTTTGCTTAGGTTTAAAGAAAGGATTATAACAAAAGCAAGTATAATATTGCCTTTAATTTTTCGCTAAGCGACAGCTTGCGTGTCTAGCTTATTTTGAATGAGGAATACGATGTTTGGACAGATTATTGAAGGTATTGTAAATTTTGTCGGTGATATGGGGTATTTGGGGATTTTTGTGATGATGTTTATAGAATCTAGCTTCATTCCTTTCCCCTCGGAAGTGGTGATGATACCAGCTGGGTATTTGGTATATAGAGGCGATATGAATGCTATCATAGCCGTGATCGCAGGTGTGGCTGGATCGCTGGCTGGGGCATTGCTAAACTACTGGCTCGCACTTAAGTTTGGACGTGAGTTTCTCATCCGCTTTGGTAAGTATTTTTTCTTTAGTGAATCTAGTATGCAAAAAATGGAGAGTTATTTCACTAGACATGGTGAGATTAGCACATTTGTGGGGCGACTCATCATGGGTGTGCGTCAGTATATCTCGCTGCCTGCGGGGCTCGCGCGTATGAATCTCGCGAAATTTTGCTTCTACACTTCGCTTGGTGCGGGGATTTGGGTGATTATCCTTGTGGTCATTGGTTATGGGATTGGCGCGACATTTGGATTGGATTTTGGGGTTGAGCATATCGTGCATATTTTTACCACGCACGATGAGCTAAGCCTACAAGAGCTAGAGATCAAGCAAAGGGTCAAGATGGTGGGCTATGCTTGTTTGGCATTTGTGGTTGTTATCAGTGTGGTGTATGTGCTGTATTGGAAGTTTAAAAAATCTAAAAAAGACTAGGGGTTAAGCGTGATAAAGGTCTATGGCATACCAAATTGTGGTAGCGTGAAAAAGGCGCGCGCATTATTAGAATCTATGGGTGTGGCGTATGAGTTCGTGGATTTTAAAAAAACACCGCCAAGCAGGGAAGAGCTAACGCGATGGGTGCAAAAAACCTCATTGCAGATTCTGCTAAATACCAAAGGCACGACATACAAAAAGCTTGGACTAAAGGATCGCAATCTAGACGATAAACAAAAGCTTGAGACTATGCTTGAGCACCCTACGTTGATTAAGCGCCCCGTCATTGAATCTAGTGATACAGAATCTAGCTCCACGATCGTGGTGGGCTATGATGAGGCATCGCTAAAGGCTCTCGTATAATCTGGTGCTTGTGGAGAGGCGATGAGAGGACTTGGCAAACTCTGTATATACGCTCTGTGTGCGCTCATACTCGTGGCGTGCTCGGGCAAAAAAATCACTATCTTAGAGCCAAAAGAGCTTAGCACACTGCCCCAAAATGCAAACTACTACCTTCCCCAAGATCTTTTAGAATTTCCCCAGATAGATTCTAAGGCACTGCAAAAAGACTATTTGCAGAAGTTTTTTGCCCCGTGGCTGCAGGCAAAGCCAAATCCTAATATCGATGAGGTGTTTTGGATACGTCAATCATTGCTCAAATCACGCGGCTGGGGTGAGAATCTCAAGCCCTACAGCCTAGAAGATGGGCAGAGGATCTTAGATTCTATGCAGCTTGACCTCTATCCAAGTGCTAATAAAAAAGCCATCATCGTGAGAAATACACATATAAGGGCAGTGCCAAGTGTGCTACCTAAGTTTTCTAAGCGCGATGGCTATCCTTTTGATCGGTGGCAAAATTCACTCATTTTTAGCGGAACACCCGTGCTTGTGAGTCATTATGATAGCTCGCGCCGCTTTGCTCACATAGAATCTGCCTTTGTCTATGGTTGGGTGGAGGCGCGCGATGTGGCGTTTGTGAGTGAGGAAGATGCCAAGCGCATTATGAGTTGGGAATCCTACATTACGCCAAATAGGGACAATATCGCGCTACTAGATTCACAAAAGCACTTCGTCACAGAGGCACGGCTAGGGCAGATCTTCGCACTTAAAACCAAAAGTCAAGACATGTATGAGATCTATGTGGTATTGCGTCAAGATAATGGCAATGCGCGTATTAGCACGCTCAAGGTCAAAAGTCAGGATTTTTTGCCATTTCCATCGGCGTTTGATCAGAGTTTGGTGGCGGATTTTCTCACACAGCTTATGGGCAGGGCGTATGGCTGGGGTGGTCTGTATGAAGAGAGGGACTGCTCGGCATTGGTACGCGATATTTTTGCGCATAATGGCATCTTTTTGCCGCGTAACTCCAAGACACAGGCTTTTTATGGAAAAAATAGCATAGATTTAAGTAAAATGTCACCCAAAGACAAAGAAGCCTATATCATCGCCAATGCGACGCCATTCTATACGATTTTGTGGCTGCAGGGGCACATTATGATATATCTAGGGCATACACAGGGCAAAGCGATCGTAGCTCATAGCGCGTGGAGTGTGACTAGCGGTAAGCGGTATGAGAATATGCTCGGTGGCGTAGTGATCACTACCTTGCATATCGGCGAGGAGTATAATAGCAGCTTTAGGCATTCTAAAACCCTGCTAGAGCGTATAGGTGCGATGTCGGATATGACGATGCTATACCAAAAAATCATCAATCCAGAGAAACTATAATCTAATCATATTTTGAAAAGGAGTGTTGTTTGAGATATTTGTTTGTGTTGGGAATATTGCTGGCTGTTGCGCAGGCGAAGGTCGTGGTGATGGTGAGTGTGCTACCACAGAGCTATCTCGTCCAAAAAATCGCAAAAGACTACGCCGATGTCAAAGTGATGGTGCCTAAGGGCAAATCTCCAGAGCTCTATGAGCCTCTGCCACTGCAAATGCGCGATGTCAAAGAATCCCATATCTATGTGGGCGTGGGTATGCCTTTTGAAAAAAAATGGTTTCGTAGATTCAAATCTGTAAATCCTAAGTTGCGCTTTGTCGATGTACCACGCGCCCTCACGCAGTCAGGATTCAAAGTCGCACACGATCCGCATATTTGGCTCTCACCAGCACTAATGAAGATTCAGGCGCGTGAGATATTCCACGCCATCGCGGGTATCGATCTCAAAAACAAGAATTTTTATAAGCAAAATTACGAGGATCTTCTCAAGGAGATTGACGCACTAGATTCTGAAATCAAAGCGATGTTTGCTAAGTCTAGTGCTAAAAAGGTGTTTGTGGTGTATCACCCGGCGTGGGGGTATTTTGCCAGTGATTATGGATTAGAAGAAATCGCCATAGAATCTGAAGGCAAAGAAGCCAAGAGCGCGCATTTGCAGGAAGTGATCGCTACGATTAAGGCACAGCGGATTCGCACGATTTTCCTCCAGCCGCAGTTTTCTAAAAAGCAGGTGCAGGCACTTAGCACAGAGCTAGGGCTCAAAATCGTGGAGCTAGATTCGCTGCAGGAGGATTGGGCAGAGGCGATGAGAGAGTATGCCAAGGCGATCGCTACGCAGGAATGAGCCACACGTCCAACAAAACACACCTAGTGAAAGCGCGCCTATGACTCCGCTGCTCCAAGTCTCAAATCTATGCTTTTGCTATGGGCGTGAGCGTGTCTTAGATGGTGTGAATCTCGTGCTAAATCCGCACGAGTTTGTGGCTATCATAGGTCCAAACGGCGGGGGCAAGAGCACTTTTGCTAAGCTTTTAGTGGGGCTTTTAACCCCACACATCGGGAATATAGCTTACACGCCCAAAGATGTGCGCATAGGTTATGTGGCTCAAAACACGATGGAGCACCTTGATTTCCCCATCAGCGCGTATGAAGTCGTGATGATGGGATTTTTGCACAAAGGATTTTTTGTGGCTACACGAGAGCAAAAAGCCTATGCCATGGAAGTGATGGAGAGTCTAGGGATCGCGCATTTGGCTAAGCGCAAGATAGGACATTTAAGCGGTGGGGAGCGTCAGAGGGTGTTCATCGCTAGGGCGTTGTGCGCTAAGCCGCATATATTGATCCTTGATGAGCCTACCGCGAGTGTCGATGTCAAGGGGCAAGAGGATATATTTGAGATTCTTAAGACTCTAAGTGCGCGTATGAGTATTATGGTGATTAGCCATGATATTTCATCGATTTTGCGCTATGCACACAAGGTCGTGTATATCAACAAAACTGCGGTGCTTCACGATGTCCCAGATGTGAAATTTATAGAATCTAGCGGGCATTTTTGCGAGATTGATCTGTTTTATCAGCTTACAAATACTCCATTCCCAAGCATGCCAAGCCATAAAGATACAGGAGAGGAGCGATGATAGAATCTCTGTCCGAGCTTGTGAGCTTGAAGTTCGTGTGGATGGCACTTTTAGTGTCATTTTTGGTGAGTGTTGTGAGTGGCGTGATAGGCTCTATCGCTGTGGCGAACAAAAAGGTCTTTGTCGCTGGGAGCGTGGCGCATAGTGCGTTTGGTGGTGTGGGATTAGCACTTTTTTGTGGATTCTCACCGACTTTGGGTGCGATGCTATTTGCGATTGTGCTGGCGTTGTTTCTCTCGTGGGCGGATCGGCATTTTGGTGATCGGCTAGATTCATATATGGGGGCGATTTGGGCGTTTGGTATGGCGCTGGGCGTGGTGTTTATCGATCTTACACCGGGTTATAATAGTGATATAGCAAGCTATCTCTTTGGCTCTATCATCGCTGTGAGTGATGAGGAGGCGCTGGCTATCGCGGTGTATGATGTGGTGTTGCTGGGTTTTGTAGGTGTGTATTATAGGCAGATTCTGGGGCTTTTGTATGATGAGGCGTTTTGTCGTGTGCAGGGCGTGAGTAGCGTATGGCTTGGTGGTGTGATATTTGTATTTATAGCAGTGGGCGTGGTAATGAGCATGAGTGTGGCAGGGCTCATACTCGTGTTGGCAATTCTCTCGATCCCTGCGTATATCGCTCAACTATTTGTAGCATCGCTTAGAGCGATGATGGTTGTGGGATTTGCGCTCTCGTTAGCATTTATGTGGGTTGGATTCTTTCTTGCTTATTGGCTTAATATCAGCCCGGGCGCGTGTATCGTGCTACTGATGTGTGTGGGAATACTCATAAGCTTGGGGGTTAGGTCAATCTTACAAAAGGAGGTTTAAGATGTCAATACGCGAGGAAGATTCACTAAAGATTGCCAAGAGGGCGGTGAAAATCAGCCTGTTTTGCGTGTGTTTGGTCCTAGTGCTTGGCGTGCTATGCGTGTATATGATGGTAACACAAATTGATGCAAGTGCAGGGATCAGCCACCGCGTGATAGAACTTGAGCAGTATGTCAAAGCATTGTCAAAGCCTTAGGGTTTGTGCGTGTTTGTGCGCTTTTGTGGGGGGATTGTGGGCTGTATCGAGTCTTGATGAGCTAGAGTATGATGAGAGGCTTGAGGGCATACAGGTGGAGGCACTGGTGTCTTACAAGCTGGAGCTTAGGGATTCTATCCCTGTGGGAGAGCGATATCGTGTTTCTAGGGCGATGCAGCACAAGCCAAGTGAGGTCGCTTTTGTATGTCAGATTGATGTGGGGGATTATGATATTACCGATGATATGGCGTTTTTTATCATCGCGCTACTCAAGCGAGAAAAGGAGCAGGTGCTAGAGTGTCTCTATAGCCACGAGGTGTTGCTACATGATGAGAATCTATGGCGTGATAGTGCGATTAGGCAGTATGCACTGCTAGAGATCCCAGCTGTACGGGTGCGTGCGTATCTGCATAATCGGGATCTAGTCCTAGAGGTGCTAAGAGAAAACAAATAGATATAAAGGAAAAGCATGAAGCCTGTGGTGCGTATGCGTATCGTGGATTGGTATTTGTCTGATACGGAGGAGAACTTCTATACTGATATTTTCGTGCAGATTCTATCGCGTAAGTATGATGTGCGCTATAGTGAGAATCCAGACTTTTTGCTCTATGGTCCTTTTGGAAACAAACACCTGCAATATGATTGTATTCGGATATTTTTCACCGGGGAAAATCTCCGCACAAATTGGAATATAGCAGATTATGGCATAGACTTTGACTATATGGACTTTAGCGATAGGCATTTGCGTTTGCCTTTTGGGTTTTTACCTTCAGAGCATTTGCGCGAGCTTCATAGACAATCCAGCACGCGCGCCTTATCCTCAAAGACTGCAGAGCGAGGGAAGTTTTGTGCGTTTATGGCGACAAATGGCGGCGGAGAACACACAAGGGTGCGCGATAGGTTTCTTGAGATCTTAAGTGCGTATAAGCGAGTGGATTCTGGTGGGCGGTGGAATAACAACATCGGTGGGGCAATAGGGGATCGATACGATGATTTTCAAACTAGCAAACGCAAGTGGCTGCGGGAATATAAATTTCACATCTGCTTTGAAAACTCAAGCTATCCTGGGTATCTGACCGAGAAGCTCCTTGATGCGTATGCTACGGGCTGCATACCGATATATTGGGGCGATACGAGTTTGCGCTGTGCATATCCCCCCCCCTTAATGGACAAAAACCATAGCAAGCTGCAAAATACCGATGAGATCGATATGTGTATTCCGCATATTTCGCCAAATCTGCTTGAATACACGATAAACCCCAAAGCGTTCATTAACGCGCATAATTTCCCTAGCTTACAGGATTTGGTACAGGAAGTGCGGCGTGTCGATAACGATGATAAGGCGTATAGAGAGATGTACTTGCAGCCCTTGTTTTTGGGCGATTTTAATCCCTATGAGTATTATGAGAAAAAGCTGGAGACGTTTTTGGATTCTATCGTGTCGCAAGGTCCGCAAAAAGCTGCACGCAGGGGCGATGGTGCGCATTTAAAGCGCCATTATAGAATCTTACTCAAAGGCAGCGATCCTTTAAGGGCATTGCGTATGAATATCAAAAGAGAGCTTGCTAAGGCGTTTGGGAGATCACACAAGTAGCGGGTGTGGGTAATTGATAGAATTTATAAGTATGTGAATCTAGATTCTATAAAAACTCTTGTCAAAAATTGATTATATAAGAGCAGTGAGGGGAATAAATAGGAGTGCCAAACACACAAGAGCGCAAGCCCTTGTGTGTTTGGCAAATGGGGATTAGAAATTGTATGTATAGCGCACACCAAAGGCATAGGGTTGGAGGATTGACATTTTGATTTCATCACCACTTTGTTCTGTTGTAGCGCTCGCGCCAACCACACCAAAGCGATTGAAGAACTCTACACCATGGTGCTTAGCAAAAATCGTCCTAAGACCGAGGTTGATCCCCATATCAAAACCTGAAGGGTCTTTGAGTCCACCAGCAGTCATAGCATCGACTGTATCACCATAGTGAATAGCATAGCCAAAGGAGAGACCAGCGAATAATCCAGCAGAGCTTTGCTCACTTGTGTAGAAATTATAGAGCGCATCGACATTTGCCATTACATTGAGGGTGCTGATGCTTACATGAGTTTCTTCTATTGGAGAGTAGTTTGTCCCATTATTGACTTGGAGATAAGTTCTCAAACCAAAGCTTTCGGTAAAAAACCACTTATATCCACCCATAAGTCCATAACGGAAGTTGCCTACGCTTGTTGTTTTATCGATCAAGGTATTAGTGTTGCCATTCCAAGAAACAGTCATCTCTTGTGTCATTACCGCATTGCTTATACCCAAATCTAGCCCCACAAACGCACCACTCTCTTCTGCTACTACAGCACTTGAAGTCAGTGCTAGAGCTAACGCTCCGCTTACCATAAGTTTTTTCATACAAACTCCTTGTTTTTGTTGTGATCGTTTTGTTTTTGTGTCTATTGTAATCCACAGCCACCAGCAGTGTCGCAGAATCTGTAGAATCTAAGCACTTAGATTCACGACCAATGCACATAGATTCACAATATTTCAGTCAAAAACAAAAACCCTGCTATTCTATCCCCCCCCCTTATAGGAAGCTTAAAAAGACAATATTTGTGATAATTTTGCTGAAGTTTATGGAGATTCACAGAAGCAAATGGGTTTGTGCCAATGTGGATTTGTAACGCGCAAATGGGTGGGATTGTGGGATATACGCATATTGAAATCACATTCTTTGCGCTCATTATAGAATCTTAGTGGGAGATTCTACGCGGTATGTCAGAGTAAGTGGAAAAAGCAGACAAGTGTGAATCGTACAAAAGTGGGATTTTAAAGATTCAGAGTTTTTGTGCTAAAGCGACCACCAAGATTTGATTTTGATATTTTAGAACTAGACTTGAAGTAAAAATCAGTGGTGCCGAGGGTCGGAATCGAACCGACACAGGGTTGCCCCTACTAGATTTTGAGTCTAGCGCGTCTACCAATTTCACCACCCCGGCTTGTGTATATTAGAAAGAAAAATGGTGCGCTGAGCGAGATTTGAACTCGCACGGGTCGCCCCGCCACCCCCTCAAGATGGTGTGTCTACCAATTCCACCACCAGCGCAAAGCTCCCGCGATCGCGGGAGGGAAGTTTATGAAAGAAAGGGATTGCTATAAAGTGCGATAATAGCTAATACCAATGTATAAATCACTTGTGCTTCGATAAGTGCAAGTGCAATAAACATCGTTCCAAGCAATTTACCACTGATGCCGGGATTGCGCGCAGTCCCAGAGATAGTCGCCGCTGCAGCGTGTCCCATACCGATGGCACCACCAAGTGCTGCGATACCCACACCGATGACCGCACCAGCTGCTGAATAAGACTTGATCATATCCACGCCGCTCACATCAGCACCAAAAGCCAAGCCAAGCATACCGAAAAACATTACAAGAAAGAATTTCATCTTGCTCTCCTTACAGAATAAATACAAAGTCGTTCGGATCCATCCCCTACTAAATCTTTGGAAGTGTGATTGTAGCGACACTTTGATAAAAGCTAGTTTAAATTTTACTTTGAGATTATTCTTTGCGTAGAAATTGCAGTGGGTATTTGCACTCTTTGCACACGATATTAGAATCTATTTTATTGATTTTGTTGTGTGTGGATTCTGAAACCTTATGTACCTTGCAGTGGCATTGATATACATAGGTTGCGGGTCTATCTTCTAGTTTGCAGCTTTGTGGTTTTTGGTCGATGGAGCAAGTGGGAGCATTGTCCAAGATCGCCTTTGTGTTGTTGGCGATCTGAATGGCATTCCACTCCTCAATCCGCTTGTCTTCTTGCATAATGTGCGCTATGAGCCAATCCCGTGCGATGATGAGCAGGCTTTCTTTGAGATCATTGATAGATCGCGAGTTTTTGACTAGACTTGCCACATTTCGCGTGAATTCTTTGTGAATCTCCCTGTGGTTAGGCAGCTCTGGATAGCCTATGCTTTTCATATATTCTTCCTCGTGTGCGAAATGCACCCGCATATAGTCGAAAAACTCTGCCAAAATCTCCTTGACCTCTGAGCGATTCACTGCTTTATTAGCCACCGCCTCCACCCGGTGAGCGAGCTCAAAAAGCTTGCGGTGCTCGGTATCGATCATATTATTATGCACGGAATATTCCGGACTCCACTCTGGTAGCATCTATCCCCCTCGCCTTTGGAGACTATATCTTTCTATAAGGTTTTTGTCCCATTTCATAGAAGTTGTTGCCCTGCGTATCAATTGCCACGATAGCAGGGAAATCTTCGATCGTGATGCGGGCTACCGCTTCGGGACCAAGCTCGGGATATGCTAGAACCTCGTATTTTTTGATGGTTTTTGAGATGAGTGCGGCAGCTCCCCCCACTGCCACCATATACACTACGCCATTTGCCACCATAGAATCTATCACCTCCTTGGAGCGATAGCCTTTGCCTATCATGCCACTAATGCCTTGCGCAATGATGGTGGGCGTGTATTTGTCCATTCTGCCACTTGTGGTGGGACCTGCCGAGCCTATCGGGTTGCCGGGCTTTGCGGGGCTAGGACCTAGATAGTAGATCGTCTCACCTGCAAGCTCCACGGGGAGTTTTTCGCCTCGTGCTAGAGCTTCTGTAAGAGCCTTGTGCGCTGCATCTCTAGCGACCAAAATCGTCCCAGAGATGAGCACAGATTCACCAGCCTTGAGGCTTTTGCCCACCTCTTTGCTAAAGGGTGCTGTGATTTTTTTGACCTCGCTCATATTCTCCTCCTTATAGCTCGATGTCTGCGTGTCGTGCAGCGTGGCAATTGATATTGATCGCTACGGGCAAGCCTGCAATGTGTGTGGGATACCACTCGACATTGACTTTAAACGCCGTTGTCGTGCCGCCTAATCCTTGCGGACCCACGCCTGTAGCATTTGCCATCTCTAGTAGTTCTTCTTCAAGCTTAGCGTATCGCTCATCAGGATTTTTAGAATCCACCTCACGCACTGCCGCTTTTTTGGCTAAGAGTGCGGCTTTTTCCATCGTGCCGCCGATACCCACGCCGATCACCATAGGAGGGCAGGCATTGGGTCCGGCGAGCTTGACAGCTTCTAAAAATACATTTTTCACACCTTGGATTCCATCGGCGGGGACGAGCATTTTTAGGATACTTTTATTTTCACTTCCAAAGCCTTTGGGTGCGACTTGGATATGCACTTTGTCGCCGGGCACAATCCTAGTGTGGATCACTGCGGGAGCGTTGTTGGTCGTGTTTTTGCGCTCAAAGAGTGGCTCTGCTACCACAGATTTGCGTAGGTAGCCTTCTGTGTAGCCTTTTTTGACACCTTCGTTGATCGCGTCCTCTAGGTATCCACCCACGATATGCGCATCTTGCCCGACATTCACAAACACCACGAGCATTCCGGTATCTTGGCAGATAGGCATCATATTGTTTTGTGCGATTTTGCCATTTTCAATGAGTGTGTTGATGATGTTTTGTCCCAGCGGGGATTGTTCGGTATTTTTTGCCTTTGCAAACGCCTCTTTGATGTCTTTTGTTTGCACACAGCACGCCTCAATCGCAAGCTTTGCCACAGCCTCTACGATGTCTTGATATTTCACTTCTCTCATCTTAGAACCTCCTTTGGTTTTGTGCTTCCTTAGATCCGCGTGTATTATAATCAAAGGTAGCAAAAACAAATCTTAAAATTTGATAAAGTCTATTTCCTGCATTTTGTATATCGTAAATCTCTAAAATAGTGTTACAATCTACCTTTGCAAAATTTTAAGATTCTAAAGGTGTGCAAATGGGATTCAAAAAATCAGAGATTAAAGTGCTGGGATTAAGCTCGCTGGGCGGAATGTTGGAGTTTTATGATTTTATCATTTTTGTGTTTTTTACGGAAGTGATTTCGGGCTTGTTTTTTCCTAGTTCACTTGGTTCATTTTGGGCGCATATGAATACTTATGGCGCATTTGCAGCAGGGTATTTTGCTAGACCACTGGGTGGGATTATTATGGCGCATTTTGGCGATAAGCGCGGGCGCAAGAAGATGTTTATACTTTCTATTTTGCTGATGGTGATCCCTACCTTTGCGCTTGGACTTATGCCGACTTTTGAGAGCATTGGCTATGCTGCACCCATTATGCTTGTGTGTATCAGAATCTTACAGGGCATTGCCATAGGGGGTGAGCTACCGGGAGCGTGGGTGTTTGTGTGTGAGCATAGTGATAAAAAAACACTGGGATTTAATATGGGCGTTTTCACTGGAGCTGTGATTGGTGGGATTTTGCTTGGGAGTGTGGTGACGATTGGGATTCATCATATATTCACATCAGCAGAGATTAGTGAGTATGCGTGGCGCGTGCCATTTATCCTTGGTGGGATTTTTGGGATTATTTCGCTTTTTTTACGCCGGTTTTTGGAGGAAACGCCGGTATTTCGCGAGATCGAGGTTTTGCAGCAGGCGCAGAGATTCCCACTCAAATCCGTGTTGCAGTCGTTCAAATCAAGCGTTACGCATTCGTTTTTGAGCACTTGGATTCTCACGGGTTGTGTGGTTATCATCGTGCTATTATCACCTAAGCTCCTGACGCAAGTCCTTGGATTATCAGCTATTGAGAGAGGGCTCTCTCAGATGGCGATGATTTTTTGCCTAGCTTTTGGTGCTGTGAGCGCTGGATTTTTAAGCGACAAGCTTGGGGTCAAAAGAGCGAGTGTAGTGTTTGGTGTGGGACTTGTTGCATGCGCATTTGGCTTTTATAATGTGCTGGTGGGGCATTATAGTCTTGAGATTGTGCTGTGTATGTATGGTGCGATGGCGTTTTTTGGCGGACTTAGTGTTTTCACACCCATTATTATGGTGCAGAGTTTTCCCGCGCCGATACGATATAGTGGGCTCTCATTTGCATATAATATTTCATACGCGATCTTTGGTGGGATCACGCCGATATTTTTTGGGTGGGCAAGCGAGAGTGGCAATGTCTTGATGATTGGGTATTATATGATGTTTTTGGGTGTGCTGGCGATGGTTATTGGTAGGGTGCACAAGTCGCGGTTTTAGGCGCGTTGATAATCCCCGCTCTTGCCCCCGCTCTTAGATTCTAAACAAATATCACTGATCACCATACTTTTATCAATAGCTTTGAGCATATCATAAATGGTGAGTAGTCCCACGCTCACGCTATGCAGAGCCTCCATCTCCACACCCGTTTTGCCCTCACATTTGACAAGAGATTCTATCTTGAAGGCACATTCTTGCTCCATAGGCGTGATTTCCACATTGATCTTGCTTAGCATAAGCGGGTGGCACATTGGGATCGCACTACTGGTGTTTTTGGCTGCCATAATCGCTGCTATCACGGCAGTTTGGATCACAGGTCCTTTTTTGGTGGTGTTGTTTAATACGGCTTCAAAGGCAGCTTTGCTCATCGTGATTTTCCCGCTCGCAAGTGCCTCGCGCTTGGTGATGTCTTTGGCACTCACATCGACCATTGTGGGATTGTTGTGTTGGTTTAGATGAGTTAGATTCATAGTGCTCCTTTTTGGGGTGGTTTGGGCTATTTGCGTGCGATGAGCATACCGAAATTTACCCACTTAAAGAGCACTTCGGTATGTCTAAAGCCCGCTTCTTGTAGTAGATGCAAATTTTCTTGCAAAGTATAGGGGATAAGCACATTTTCTAAAGCCTCGCGTTTGCGCGCGATCTGAGTTTTGGAGTAGCCATTGTTTTGCTTGTAGGCATGGTAGTATTCTATCATTTGGCTATCAAGTAGTGGATCGGTACTTGTCATCTTTTCGCTCACGATGAAAATCCCCCCATCTCTGAGAGCTGCGTGAATCTTGCGCACAAGCCCTAATCTTTGCGGTGGGCGGATAAACTGCAGGGTGTAGTTGCTCACAAACGCGCTAGATTCTACAAAATCTTCCTGCATACAGTCCGCAACCTTGAAGGTAACATCCGCGCTGTAGGCTTTGGCTTTGAGATTAGCGTGCTCTATCATCGCATCGGAGGTATCTAGTCCGATGAGCGTGGCGGTGGTATGTGGCGCGAGGCTTAAGAGGAGATTGCCCGTAGAGCAGCCCAGATCATAGATCACGCCATCTTGAGCATTCAGTCTCAAAAAATCCACACATAATGTCAGGCTCTGCTTATAAAACGGAATAGATCGCTCAAGCATATCATCAAACACACTCGCTACTTGCGCGTCAAACTCGAATTTTTTTTGTGTCGTTTGTGGGGACTGCTGGAAGAGCGTGTCTTTTTTTTGCATAGATTCTGACTTATACGAAGTTTCTAAACAGCGCGCCTAGATCAAGACCTGCGATCTCTTTTTGCGCGCATTTGTCTAAGATACCTTGCGCACCCTCGATGAGATCTTGGCTAGAGACCCCGTGGGCGATGGAGATTTTAGCTTCTAAAAATGCGCTAAGATTATCGCAGACCTTGAGAAACTCACCATATATGGGATCGAATTTGTCTTCATTGAATCTAGCAAAAAACTCTGTGCCATTTTCGATATCGTGTCTAAAATACTCAATTTTGTAGCGGTTGTGGAATTCATCTTGGGTGAAATACATAATATCATCGCGGATATTTGGGGGGACCTTGCACAGAATCTTGTCATTGACAGCTTGACGCTCGATGTTTTTGATAAACTCATCTAAGCCCTTGACTGTGTGCTTAATAGGCGAAATAATATCGCGTGTGAGAATCTCGGGTAGGTCGTGGAAGAGTCCGCATAGAAAGTGATTGATACGCATTTGCTTACAGCACCCCAGATCAAGGCTCAATAGATAAGCACTAAGTGCGACTATGAGGGTATGCCCTAGCACGGAAGTAGCGGGGATCCTAGGTGTTTGGCTCCAGCGCTTTTGGAATCTTAGCTGTCCAAACATCGTGATGAGTTCGCGCACATCTTCATAGAGCGCGATTTGCTGCATACCTGCAAGATGGTAATGCTCCTCAACTTGTTTATCGATGGTGTTTTTAATGTTTTGGACATCATACATATTGGCGTTGAAGTGGTAGATGATGTCAAATTCCCATTTGGAGGCGTAATAATGTGAGGCTTTGAGAATCTCGCGCTCGAGGTTAGAGCTATGTGCGGTGAGGTAGCTCTCCATATCTTGGAAAAACTCATATGCACCCAAATCGGGTTCAAGGTTTTGCATCACAAAGCGCACAAGTTCTTGGTTATGAGTTTTGACGAGCTGATGAAACACAGGGGGTTTGATATCAGTGAGCACGATGCGCTCAAAAAATTCATAGCAAAACTGCAGTATCAGCCGCTCCCAGTCAATCTCGACTTTGCGGATATGCTCCTCATAGCGCGCTAAAAGATAGGCAATGACGATTTTATGTGCTTGTTTATCCAGCTCGACAAACTCCACGGGCGTGGCTTGATCATTCCAGCGCCGGATAGAAGCGGCGATGAAGACCTTGCGCAATAGGCTGTTGTTAAGACGCGGGATTTTTGACATAAAGATTCTATTTTTTGTAATAATCGCCACTAGCGCCCACGCATTGTTGTGTGCATTGTCCCTGCTGACAGATGGTTTGACATTCTATGGCTTGGTAAGAGCCTATAGGTTTCTTGCTTGAACAGCCGCTTATGAGACTTAGGCTTACAATTCCCACAAACATTATAAAATATCGCATATACACTCCTAGATTCACAAATACTTTGGTTTAATAAAGCATTTTGTATTCCCTAAATAGGGGAGTACTTAGAGTCAGCACAAATCCACCTCTAATCCCACAGGGCAGTGATCACTCCCAAAAATTTCAGGATAAATGCTTGCACTTTTGAGTTTAGAATCTAGGGCTTTAGAACAAAGAAAATAATCAATCCGCCACCCCGTGTTGTTTTCGCGTGCTTTGCCCATATAGCTCCACCAGCTATATGCCCCTTCCAGCGTGGGGTAAAAATACCTAAAGGTATCGGTGAATCCAGAATCCAAAAGCTTACTCATTTTCTCACGCTCTTCATCAGTAAATCCAGCGTTTCGGCGATTGGTTTTGGGATTTTTGAGATCAATTTCTTGGTGGGCGACATTGAGATCCCCGCACACAATCACGGGCTTGGTTTTTTCTAATGCCTTAAGATAAGCACGGAAGTCGTCTTCCCACTCCATTCGGTATTCTAGCCGCTCTAGCTCACGCTTGGAGTTTGGTGTATAGACATTGACGAGATAAAACTCATTATACTCCGCGCAGATAATCCGCCCTTCTTTATCATGGTGGGCGATACCCATATCATAGCTCACACTCAAAGGCACTTTTTTGCTAAAAATTGCCACGCCAGAGTAACCCTTTTTTTCCGCACTATTCCAGTATTCTTCATAGTTTGGGAAGTCAAAGGTGGCTTGTTCGCGTTGCATTTTGGATTCTTGGATACAAAACACATCGGCATCAATAGTATTGAAAAAATCCATAAAGCCCTTATTCATACACGCCCTCAAGCCATTGACATTCCACGAAATCAGTCTCAAGTCGCCCCCTTAACCAAGACGCTTTTTGATCTCGCAGGCGATTTGATAGCCGTGATTGAGTCCTGCGGCTATAGAGCCACCGCTTTTGAGCGCGATGTCTCCTGCCAAAAATACATTAGGTATGGAGCTTTCAAGCATTTGATTTGAGATAGGTGCGCCGTTTTCATCTAATGCGAGCTGACATTTTTTTAAAAAATCAATAGGCGCGGCACCACCTATGGCATACACTACTCGATCGAATACTTCGCTTTGGTTATCTGTGAAATTGACTTTGACCTTGCCATCGCTATCCTCTAGTCCTTGTATATCCACGCCTAAGCGTGTTTTGAGTTTGCCACTTTGGATAGAATCTTGGAGTTGCTGCGCATTGACATCATTGATGCGGCTAAACTCCGTGCGACGATAGTTGAGAGTCGTATCGTTGTCTTTGCACAGTAGGGTAGCATATTCTACCGCCGAGTTGCCACCACCCACGACGAGCACCTTTTCGTCATTTTGGATATTGTTAGCGTTGTATTGGACTTTTTTTCGGATTGTTGGTGGAATGGCATAGCTTGGCTTGTTTGGTTGCCCCATTTTGCCAATGGCGATAATCACGAAGCGTGCCTTGAATCTTTGCCCGCCGCTGCTGTGAATCTCAAACACATCGCCAAGCTTTTGGATAGATTCTATATCGGTTTTGTAGTGAATCTGATGATTAGCAAGGATCTTGTCAAAAAGCTCTAGTGTGCTTTCTTTGGTTCCATCTACAAATGGTATGCTGCCTTTGAGATCCACCACTTGTCCTTTATAGTCTTTATCCACGCGCTTGCCATCTTTGTAAAACTGCCTGATCGTCGCGCTATGTTGTTCGCTTTTTTCAAACACCACGATATTACCAATACCTAGCGCCATACTCTCTACCGCAGCACCTATGCCACCGGGACCACCGCCGATAATCGCTACATCATATGTTTCAGCCATCATATCTCCTTTATTCTGATTTGCTCTGGGGCTTAGTCGCCTGAGAATCTATATCTTGCAAAAAATCATGCTTTTGTTGCTGGTTTGCGATTTTGTTCAAATCCTCTGGGGTATCAAACAGCACGCCTTCCATCATTTTGTTTTCATCATCAAATTGTCCATTTTTTAGCCCCCACAAAAACCCAAGCAGACCAAAAAATCCCAATATAAGAGAAATACCAAGCATAAAAGCCACAATTTCAACGCTCAACGACTATCCTTGAGAATGCACCATATTGTGCCAAAATGTGATTAATAGAGTGATTGCCTCGCATCAAAAAAGTAAATCCTCTTCGACATTTGTTACTGATGAGGTGCTTGGGGGGAGCTTGGAGATATCAGTATAGAGATATTCACCATCTTCAAGGGTTTTTTTCATAATGCCACTTGGCATATCAAAACGTCTTTTGATACCCGGTTCGATTTTTAGCAGTTTGCTAAAAAAGTACGAGCCTACCGGTGCTGCAACGATCCCACCTGTCTCCAAAGGACCTATGGGCGTGTTGTTATCACGCCCATACCAGATGATAGCCTGTATGCTTGGTGAAAACCCACAAAACCAGCCATCGATATTTTGGTTTGAAGTCCCTGTCTTACCGGCGATTTCGAGATTTGGAGTGCGCGCTGCATATCCTGTCCCGCGATTGACCACATCACGCAGGATATTGGTTACCAAAAACGCTTGTTTGGGTTGAGTGTATTGGCGTGCGAGCAGGGGAAACTCCCGCACTTCGCCTTGCACATTAGTGATAGAATCCACCAGTCGTGGCGTTAGCATCGTACCATAGTTAGAAAACACAGAGTAGAATTTCGCCGCCTCCAGTGGTGAGAGACTTAGACTTCCTAGTACGATAGACATATCGTTTGGCACAGATGAAAATTCAAAATCCTTGATACCCTTATAGATGGTTTCAAACCCAACTTGCTGCACAAGGTTGAGTGTTGCGAGGTTAGCGGATTTGCGCAATGCCTCATGGAGGCTGATGAGTCCGCCATATGCACCGACATTTTTGGGTGTCCATACATCTTCTTCTTGTGTAGCATTCTCTACTTCTTTGGTGCTTTCATTAGCGGTGTTGTTGCCAAACTTGCGCGGTGCATCGATGATGCGCCATGCAGGAGAATAGCCCTTATCAAAGGCTACGAGATAGATAAAGGGCTTGATACTAGAGCCAAACTGTCTCTTGGCTTGTGTAGCGCGGTTAAATACGGATTTTTTATAATCCACACCGCCCACGAGCGCTAGAATCTTACCGCTTTGGGATTCTGTGACGACCATCGCGCCATTGAGTTCGCCATATTTTTGTGTAGATGTTTCTTGGGGCTTTGCGTAGATGAGATCATCTGAATCCACCTCCTCGCGCACAAAGGTTTTGGGATAACGTTCCAGCAAGCGTTCATTGATCTTGCTGTATCCATAGCGCAGTACTTCTTGAGCGATGTCTTGGTAGTCTAGATCTATCGTGAGATTGATTTTATACCCACCGGTTTTGAGATCTGGATACATCGGAGTGAGTTGGCGCACGACCTCATCGACCACATAAGGTGCGGCATTTTGTGTGAGGCTTTTGTCATTATATACTTGTGGAATTTCCGCAATAGCGATGTCGTATTCTTCTTGTGTGATCCAGCCGATATCTTTGAGTCTATCTAAGATGTTGTTTGCGCGCCCTAGAGAATACTGAAGATTCTTAGAAGGATCGTAGGTATCAGGAGCTTTGGGGAGTCCCATAAGCATACACATTTCTTTGAGTGTGAGTTCATTGAGATTTTTGTGAAAGTACCCAAGCGCAGCGGTTTTGACACCATAATATCCATGCCCCAGAAAAATATAGTTCAGATAAATCTCTAAAATATCCTCTTTGCTCATATTTTGTTCTAGCACGATGGCAAACATCGCCTCTTTTATCTTGCGCTTGAGCGTGCGCTCAGGAGTGAGTGCGATATTTTTGACGACTTGTTGGGTGAGTGTGCTACCACCTTCAGAATATTTGAGGTTTTTGAGATTTTTAACAATAGCGCGCGAAATCGCATCGGGATTGACCCCTATGTGTTCAAAAAACAGCGTATCTTCCACAGCTAGCAGAATCTCTATGACACGCGGGGGGATTTCCTCGAATTTTGCATACAGCCGGTAATGCTGATCAAAGAGGTTTGCTACCAGTCGCCCTTTCCTATCAAAAAGCTGTGTGGTGATGTCCATCTTGCGGTGCTTGACGGATTCTATCTCGTCTTGCACTTCTGCATACACGCCATAGAGATACACAGCACCGCCCAAAAAGACTGCTACGAATACAACCCCGATGCTATATCGTATTATGCGCCACACGACAGACTCTGTAGATTTTTAAAAACTAGGCTTTGTTTTGTGAGCTTTGGAGATTGTCTATTTTGGCTTGGATTTCGCTATGAATCTCTCCATAGAGTTCATCAATACAGCTCATCACGCCGTCACTACCTTTTTCCATCGCAGAGATTTTCTGCTGTATGCAGGATTTTGGACATCCGATGTTAGGATCTTCGATGGCATTAACCAGTGAGATAGCCTGTGTATGCACCTCTTCGTGGAATGCATCAAGTTTCTTATATCCATTGGTATGACTAAAGAGCTGCTTGCCGCGTCCCTCAAAGTACCATTTACCAAGGCGGCAACTTCTGTGATCGACTTTGTTAAAGCTGTCTTTGATCCCAAACAAGAATCCATATAGATTGTTCTTATACACAGTGTGATCGAGTTTGGCAAGAGTACAGAAAATCTGTGAGCTAAGAGATGATGAGATTTGGTTATTGACAAGGTTGCCGACTTTGAGTTCATTGATAATATCAGTGAGGGAGGCAATCACATCTCTCACGACATTTGTTGCAGCGTTCGTCTCTTCGGTACCGCTTTGGATATCATTGGCTTCTTGTTGCATAGATTTGACGACGACAGCGATTTCTTTGGTGGCTTTTTGGGTTTTTTCAGCGAGTTTGCGCACCTCGTCTGCCACCACAGCAAACCCACGCCCATGCTCACCTGCGCGTGCCGCTTCGATCGCGGCATTGAGAGCTAGGAGGTTTGTCTGCTCTGCGATATCGTCGATGAGCGAAACGACATTGGTGATTTCATTGCTTCTTTGTGCGAGCGAATCCACAAGCTGCGTGGAGATTTGCATTTTTTCATATAACACCTCAATTTTATCAAGGGCATCATTGCTCATTTCGCGCCCACTTTCTGCCTTTTGCACAGATTCACTAGCGTGCGCGACAACCTCGGCTGATAGCTCTAAGACATCTTGCAGGGCAGACTGCGTGCCGACGATACCGCTTGCCATAGACTTGCTGTATGTATCAAAGAGATCAAATCCCCCACTTCGATCACTGCGCAAATCCAGTGCAATAGCAGAGTAGTAGATCACATCACCCACTTTTTTGGTAGCGATGGTAAATTCCCCCATAGGTAGTGAGAGAGAAGTTATGTTGTGATCCAAGTGAGCAACAAACACATCAAAATTTGGCATTTGCTGAGCGACCTTGTTTTTGAACACAACCTCGCCGTTTTTGATACCTATGATGATTTCTTGTTGTGTAAATCCTAGAGCTTCTTTGTAATGCTCAATCTCTTCTTTGAGATGTTGGATCTCTTTGTCGAAACTATGCTGATTGTTTGTGTGTTTTTTTGAACCAAACATGATGATCCTCTCTTTAAGTTTTTGTTAAGGTTCAAGGCCTTTGAGACGATTATGCCATAAAAACCCAAAAATACACCAAAAATTCCTACCAAAGTTTGTTAAATCTTGATGTAAAATCCAAAAAATTCGCACATTTTGCTGGATAATATGCTACAATCTCAAAATATATTACATTTTGATAACAAACAAAGGCAGGGCATAGCGATGATAGAGAGCAAACGACTAGAAACATTAGAGGCGATTTTGGAGCGATTGCGTGCAGAGATTCGGCGCAATGGGCTCAAAAACTCCAAACAACGCGAGGAGATTCTCACCGTGCTGTATAAAAGCGGCACACACCTAAGTCCCGAAGAAATCACCAACAAAATCCGCACGACAGATAAAAATGCAAGTATTTCATCGGTGTATAGAATCTTGAGTTTTTTAGAAAAAAGTGGCTTTATCACCGCGCTAGAAGCCGATAAAAGTGGGAGACGCTATGAGATAGCCTCTAAGGAGCATCACGATCATATTATCTGTCTTGATTGTGGCGATATCATCGAGTTTGTCAATCCCCAAATCGAAGCTCTACAGATAAAGATCGCTCAAGAATTTGGTGCTAAACTCATCAGTCACGATATGCGGCTTTTTGTCAAATGTGCTAAATGCCAAATGTCGTAGGCTTTTGTGTAACAAATTTCATAGAATCTAAAAACTCTCACAAAGATTCTACAAAAACAATGTGTTAACACAAGCAAATCGGGCGGGAATCTCCCCCTGCGGGCGCGATAAAGAAACTCTCCTACATAGCGATAACCCTCGGTATCAGAATCTAGAGCAAAACAAGCAAAAGATTATCTCTATAAACGACA
Source organism: uncultured Helicobacter sp. (assembly GCA_944325775.1). Classification (GTDB taxonomy): domain Bacteria; phylum Campylobacterota; class Campylobacteria; order Campylobacterales; family Helicobacteraceae; genus Helicobacter_F. The sequence continues at coordinate 23,115 of CALVBL010000008.1, read as the reverse complement.
AGCTAAGTGTGATTTTAAGAAAGTATAGCGGGCTAGATTCTTTAACGCTAAGAAGTAAAATTGAGAGAAAAACACCACAAACGATAAAGAAAATCCCTATCGTATGCAGTCTAGCAGGGCAATCCGCCCAAAAGAGCGAATCGCGTGAATCTAGATTCTAGAGTGTTGCGGCGTTGCTTAGCACATCTGCCATTTGTGCATCTTTGCTCGCATAGAGTTTGTTGTAGTTTTCTTGAAGTGCTAGCTTGAAGCCTTCTTTGTCTTCTACTTGGAGAAGCTCTACAAATGTATCAAGCGACTCGCCTTTGCCTTGTGCGATTTCTTTAGAGAGTGTGTCCATATTTGAAGCCACGAACTCCTGCACTCTCGTATCCATTACGATCCCTTGCCATTGGCAGCCAGAGGTCCCTGAAGTGATACCAAAGGTTTGTGTTCCTGAGGAGTTGTTTGTAGTGATTTGGAATAGATTCCAAATAAGCCCTTGCTTGTCGATGAGTTTAGAACCCAAACCACAACCCACATTTGAGTTTGCCCCTGCAAACGCGCTGCTGACCAATACGCTAGCTAGTGCTAGACTTCCTAGAAATTTCTTCATTTCCACTGCTCCTTTGATGAATTTAAGCAAAATGCTTATGTGGGAATGATAGCTGAATTTATTTCAAATCAGCTTAAATTGCGTATTTATACTCTAAAGATTCTCAAATTCCACTCCGCATTCTCGTAATGTTTGCACCAAACGCGGCAAAATCTTATAAGACTTAGAATGCACATCATGGAATAGTATGATCCCACTGCGCCATAGGAGCGTGAGTGTGAGGATTCTATCATATATCTGCTCTGGGCTGATATTTCCCCAATCTTGTGAATCTATATTCCACAGCACGACCTTGCAGCCTGCTTCCTCTAGCATCTGGAGGAGATGAGGATCTCGCTGTCCATAAGGCGGGCGGAAGTAGCAGTGCCCCGCGTGTTTTGCACTACCTAGTGTAGCGACTTTTTGGCTTTGGGCAGGGACGTTGTGATAAATCTCTAGCTTGGTGTGGGGCTTATGCACATCGCCGTGATAGCCCACGATCATATTGGCATAGAGCTTGCCCACATCGCCTCTTGTGCTAAGATTTTCCCCTAGCACAAAAAACATCGCTTGTATTTTGAGATTCTCTAAAAGCGTGATGAGTCTATCGGTGTTGCCACCCTTTAGCGTTGGTCCATCATCAAAGGTAAGGACAAAGTGTTTGTCTGGTATCTCATCACCTAGGATCTCCAATTTCCCAAGGGGTAAAATCTCGCTTGTGATACGCGGAAACAGCGCCGCCAACCTCACTTGCTCCAAAAGATATTGTGTATAAAATGCCTCGGTATTCTCCTGCCATTTTGTAAGCTCTGTGGGTAGATTGTCCATAGCATATTGGCTTGTGGTAAGCACATCTGCCCATCTAATCGGAGGTGTGAGAGACGGGAGAAAATCATAAGAGAGCTTCTCACGTTTAGATTCTGCCTCTGTGATTGCCCCAAAGTTCGAGAGAATCTTTGCCTGCATTCGCGCGAAATAGGCGCGTATAGAATCCAAGTTAGGATTTTTTACCTTGGGCTGGATATAGGCTCTTAGCGCATTATCATCGAGGTTTTGAATGGCTTGGAAATGCCGCACAAAAGCCAGCATTTCCATTTTTGACGCAAAGTCAAAACTAGCGGGGGAGTTTAGCGGATATGCCCACGCACTTGTGTCCGCTATCGCCACTTCCACCTTGGCACTATAGCTTATGCAGGCGAATACGCCCCATAGCACGATGATAGTGGCAATCACCTTAGCGTAGCTTTTCTTCCATACGCCTAATGGCATTGGTATAGACCTCATTTTTCTTGTGGGCTTGAGCGTTTTGGAAATTTTGTAATGCGCTTTCATACTCGCCCTTCTCTTCATAGATTCTCGCAATGTTATAGTAGGAGCTGGCTTTGATCACATTGGCATTTGCTCCGCTTGCGAGCTCTATGGCTTTGCGATTTGCCCAGTTTGCTTCAGCAAGCTTGCCGGCTTTTTGGTAGGCTAGTCCGAGATTGGAGTAGGTCTGTCCATCATTGGGATTGAGATCAATAGAATCCATATACAAGCTTATGGCACGCTCATAGTCTTTAGCATGGTAGGCTTTTTCGCCTTGATTATTGAGGTTTTTGGCGCGTTTTTTATCCGCTTGTGAAACCAAATGTGCATAAGAGAGGTTGAAATTTTTTGCGATGATTTTCTCTAAATCCGGACCAAAGCTGTCGCCAGAAGCAGCTGGGTTACCATCATCGATGATGATGTTTTTATCGATGATCTTGCCTTCCTCATCGATATAGAAGGGCACCCAGATTCTAGCATTTTCTAGCCCATTTGGGATCTTGGGCATCGTATATGTGCGCACGAGCGAGGAGCCTATATACACATAGACTTTGACATTTTTGAGCTTATCAAGTGGTAAAGTATATTTGCCATCAGCATCGCGGATTTCTTTTGCCCACGAACTAAAGGTATGCACGAAAAACACATATTTTTGCCCATTTTTGCGCTTTTGTATCGTGATTGTTTCGGGACCAAAGCCATCAACATCATCGACATCTAAGTATGCTTTATCGCCATGCCTATCGCTAAAATAAATATGATTATTCTCAAAATACGCGTGCAAGTCCATATCTTTGGGCTGATCGTCCCATTGCAACACCACGCGGAGACTATCGAGATTTTCTAGCACCGGACTCATCGCATAGACAAAGCCATCACAGGGGCATTTGACCGCCATACTCGCATAACCATCTTTTTTGAGGATCATTATCACATTGGTACTATCATCGCCAAATGGCGTAGGAAGTGTGGCTATACCTTTAGAATCTGTCTTGGTCTTTATCGAGGATTGTCCCTCCTTTTGGAAAGTTACCTCTACATCTTCAAGCACTTTATCCTTGATCGTCGCATCAAGCACATTCACGCTTGTGTCCGCATATGTGAGTCCGATACACACGCTCACAATATAGAGTAATTTTCTCATTATCGCACCTCCAAAGAATGTTAGTATATCCGCAGATTCTAATAAAATAAATCTTAATTTAAGTTTTTCTAACGCACCGCTTAATTATAATAGCGCTTTTATTTTGAATCAAGGATTTGTAATGGGAAGAGCGTTTGAATACCGCAGGGCAGCCAAAGAAAAACGATGGGACAAGATGAGCAAGATTTTCCCCAAGCTTGCCAAGGCTATTACCGTAGCTGCCAAAGAGGGCGGTGGTGACCCAGCGATGAATGCCAAACTCCGCACCGCCATCGCCAATGCCAAAGCCCAAAATATGCCAAAGGACAATATCGATGCCGCGATCAAGCGTGCAAGTGGCAAAGATGGGCAATTTAGCGAGATCACCTATGAGGGCAAGGCAGCAAATGGTGTGCTTATTTTTATCGAATGCACCACGGACAACCCCACGCGCACGATCGCTAACATCAAAAGCTATTTTAACAAAACCCCCGGGAGTCAGATCGTGCCAAATGGCTCGCTGGAGTTTATGTTCGCGCGCAAGAGTGTGTTTGAGTTTGCCAAGCCAGATTCTATGAGCTTGGAGGATTTGGAGCTTGAGCTTATCGACTATGGGCTAGAGGAGTTAGAATCTCGCGATGATGGTGTGGTGGTTGTGTATGGAGACTACAAGGATTTTGGCAAACTTAATGAGGGCTTTGAAAAGCTTGAGATCCCGCTTAGCAAGGCAACCTTGCAGCGTATCTCAACAAGTCCCATCGCACTTAGCGAAGAGCAGATCATTGAGGCAGAAAAGCTGCTTGATAAGATCGAAGAAGATGATGATGTGCAGGCGGTTTATACCAATATCCAGTGATAGCAAATCGCGCAAGATGGCGCAACCAAAACCTAACGACAATATTTAATGCATGGAGGAATGAAATGAAAAAAATATGTAGGCTTATGGCGGTGATGTGCTGGCTGTGGGCGCAGGATAGTGTAGATTCTAAAGACACAGAATCTAAGAATGGATTTTTTTACACCGGTGCTATGGAGCTTTTTAACAAAAACGCCACCACGCTCGCAGGGAGCTTCCCTAACAACACCTATGGCTATGCGCTAGGACAGATCAATGTGGGCTATAAATATAATGGCTTTGAAGTCGTGTTAGGTGGCGTGGGTGCAGGGCTTACGCATGATTCTACCAAGGGTCTAGCGTTTAATCATGTGGGCTTTTGGAGTGGATATATGAATGAAAATGCCGCAGGGGCTTCAGCGGCAAATGCGCATAATCTCTTCGTGCATAACGCCTATATGCGTTACCAAAGTGAAAATCTCGACCTCAAACTCGGGAGATTCAAACAAGAAAATGACGACTGGATCGATGTGTATGCCGAGGGTGTGAATGCTATAGTGCGTGCTGGGGGCTTTCATCTCAAACTTTTTGGCACGAGCGGACTTGCGATCGTGGGCAATGGCTGGCTGATGGATTATGAGCGGTTGTTCTCTACCTATGGGATTTTAAACGCCGAGGTAGGCTATGCCAATGAGTTTGTGAAGTTTGATGCGTATGTGTATTATGGCAATCGCGAGTATATCGCCCCGGGTGTGAATCTCGAGATCTATGCGGGTGATAGCGATACTTTTGGTTCTAAAACAAAGCTCACCGCGCTTTTTCCCTATCATCACAAAGGCATGGAGGGTATTAGGAAGCATTATTTTGCGGATTTTGGCGATGGGGATTCTTCGGGGTGGAATGCCACGCTTGTCGCACGGCAGGATTTTGACTTTTTGCGGCATTACAATGTCGCCCTAGCGGTGTATAAAAACATCGGCAATGCCAATGCGCGTATGGGGCAGCCGGGCAATCCGCTGGGGATCTATACGCTTGATAATAGCGTCTATAGCACCGGTCCCGCGCTTAATGCCCTAGTCGCACCTGATGCCTTTAGTGCGCTGTTTTTTAGCAATATCATGTTAAACACTGCTAAGGCGGGGGATTTTGTGTTTGGGCTTGATGGACGCTACACCACCGCGCCAAGCGCGCGCGAGCATTCGCTCAAAGCCCACATTGACTGGGAGATAGATTCACGGCTAAAGCTTAGTTTGATCGCGACTTATTATATTTCCACGCCACTGGAAGTGCATTGGGCGATCAATGGTGCAGTGCCTGAAGTGGGCAAGGCGTTGGATAGGAGTTATGTGATTTCACAGGTAAGCTACAACTTTTAAGATTCTAAAGCCACCTCACACTTACCCAAATCACCTAAGGAGCAGAGTATGAAGCAAGCACACCGGTCATATCAGAATCTAGAGCATAGTCCCACAAGAGAGAATCTAGATTCTACAATTTCCTTAGATTTTGTAGATTCTATGCCCGACACCCCGCAAGCGCATTGTGTGAGATTCACACAGATTCTAAGCGCGTATAGTGGTAAGATAATACGGACTTTTGGATATTTTAGCGCGCAGCCTTGTGTAAGAGCGATGAGTTTTGGGCTATTTGCACCTATGGCGCGCTCTATGATGGCACGCGCTGGTGTGCGTGAGGGTATCGTGCTACACCCGATGTTTTGCGATGAGAGTGGGGGTGTGAGTGCGTATCGCTATGAGATCGGCACAGAGCATGGCGTGAGTATGCTGCTAGGGCTAGAATGCACGGGTTTGGCGGGATTTGTCACGCAGCTGGATATGGGCTACATCATCAATGAAAGCAATCTGTGTGAAGAGGAAGTGGAGCATGCGCAGGAGTTTGTGCGCAAGGGCGGTGCGCTGCTGCTGGGGCGAGATGTGTATCTGCATCCACATAGCGACTCTATCGCACAGATCTTGGGCAGAATCGCTAGAGAGTGGGATATAGAGCTGTATGTGCAAGACCTTGGAGAATCTTATATCAATCCCAAAACCTCTGCGCAACGCACAGAATCTACACAACAATCCACGCCCTTAGATCCCACGCTTTTTGAGGAATTGCCCGAGAGTAATGGGGCATTTGGGTATGTATGTTTAGAATCTGAAACACCAGAGGGCATGGGGCATGATAATACCACACACGAGCTGCTTGCACCCGAGACCTTTAAGGCGATACTAAAGGTCGCGCGTGAGGGTGCATACAGCGTGCGATATCATACGGGTGTGTGCGCTATGGCACAGGAGCGTGTCCTGAAGTTTTGCCCCAATGCGAGAGGCACGATAGGGATCTTGCCTAGCGCGCAGGTGGTGCATTATCCGTTTGTGCGTATTACCGCCCTAGAGCAAAATCCCAAGTAAGGAGTCTTTATGTCCATATCACACAAGAGCGTTGGTATCATCGTGCCAATCTATAATGTCGCCAAATATTTGGAACGTTGTTTAGATTCTATTCTTGCGCAGAGTTATACGCATTTTTATGTAGTATTAGTCAATGACGGCAGCAGCGATGAAAGTCTAGAGATCGCTAAGCGCTATGTGGCTAAAGATCCGCGATTTGTGCTCTTTGATAAGCCAAATGGCGGGCTGAGTAGTGCGAGGAATATGGGGATAGGGTATTTTGCAGGAGAGTATGCTTCTAGCGATTTATCCCTTGTGCAACCTCTTTCGGGGGGGGGGCAATTACACACTATAGAGATTCGCTCCAAAGATTCTATTAGCACTTGTTATGTCCATAGAGAGCTTGTAGATTCACACCCTGCGCCACTAGAGCCACCACACATCGATTATATTATGTTTTTAGATTCTGATGATTATTGGGTGGAGGATTGTCTGCTGGAGTGTCTTAAGGTCAGCGATGGCGCGGATGTGGTGTGGTTTGAGTATCAGGCGGTGTTTGATAAGCAGATCACGCCTAGAGACTTTAGGACGCATTTGCAGGCTTTTGGCTATGAGAAGGCGGAGGTGATTAGCAATCTTGATTGGGTGAAGCGCGCTATCGAGCGTGATATTGATTTTTGTTCCACTTCCGCGTGGCAGGTGTGCATAGACTTTGGGTTTTTTATGGCGCATAATCTTAGCTTTTTAGATGGTGTCAAAAGCGAGGATACGCTCTTTAGTCTCTATCTCTTTTCGCTTGCTAGACGTATCGTGATATTGCCAAAAGTCCTGTATTGTTATTATATACGCGCTGGTAGCATCAATGACTTTGACAAAATGCACACGATAGCGAGCCTGCCACCATATCTGCGCGCGATGTGTCCCTGCTATGATGATGTCAAAGAGCTACAGGAGTATTATCAGCTGGCAAGTTATTTTTTGATGCTTGAGCAGTTTTTTGGGTTTTTGGAGATTCTAAAAGAGAGGGATCGGGAGCTAAGTGAGCTACTATACAGGGCATTTGTACCGCTGCTAGTAAAAATGAGTTTGGGGCTTATAGATTTTCCTAAAGATCCGCTGCACCTTACCTCTAGATTTTGGATTTTAAAATCCCATATCCCAAAAGATATGCGTCCAAATCCCATTCGGTATTGCGCGGTGTATATGCCATCACTTTTTGCGATTTGTAAGCCAATCCTCCCATTTTATGTGAGACTAAAGAGGCTTGAGAGATCGCTCCGCCACGTCTGCAAGAGGCGCAAATAATATCTTAGATTCTAAAGAATCTATCAAGACCTATGGCGGAACAATGCCACCAACCCCGGCACCGCAAAGAGTGCGGCAAACAGCGGATTGTAGCTAATCCCAAGCATTGGTGCGACCACCACAAGTCCGCCGATTTGGTTTGCCAGCGCGATCCCGACATTGAATGCCGCCTCATTCACACTAATAGAGCTATCCATAAACTCCGGCGTGTGTGCCTTAGCGACATTCATCGCATTCATCTTGAGTGCGGGGATACTTGCAAATGCCACAAACCCCATACAGCAGAGATTCACAATCACAAGCCAATCCCAATGATAGCTCACGCTCACAAGCGCATAGATGAGAATCTGCGCGGATATGATGAGTTTGAGTGAGAGGACACTGCCATGCGCATCGGCGAGCTTCCCGCCAAAGAGATTGCCCAAGATCGCGCACCCTCCATACGCCAAGAGGATAAATCCCATAGCCTGCGCAGAAAATCCCATCGTTTTTACCAAAAGCTCACCCAAATAGGTGTATAGCACAAATGCCCCGCCACAAGTGCATATCGTGATCAGATAGACCTTGAGCAGTGGCGGGACTTTGAGGGCTTTTAGCACATAGATGAAGCGGATTTGCTGCCCCTTAAGGTCGTTTGGCATAAACACAAGTGCGCTCCCAAATGCAATGCTTGTGAAAATAAAAATGAGCAAAAAAATCGCTTTGAATCCATACGCCTCACCGATGAATGTCCCCAGTGGCACGCCACTTACAAGCGCGATCGTGAGCCCAGAGACCATAAGCGCGAGGTTGTGGGATTCTTTGCCTTTGGGCGAGACTTGCAGGGCAGTAAGAGTAGCGATGACGAAAAACACCCCATGCTGTGTGCCTGCCACAAAGCGCGCAAACACATTGAGGCTAAAATTATCGCTCACATACAGCACGAAATTCGCCACGCCAAACACACCAAGATTGAGCAATAGCTGAATCTTGCGATTAAACGCGCTTAAGGGGATTGTGACAATGGGCGCACCCACCACCACGCCCAGCGCGTATGCTGTCGTGAGATAGCCCGCCTTGTGCGCATCAATCTCAAAAAACTCCTGCACATCAATAAGCACACCCGCGATGACAAATTCCGTAACACCCATACAAAACGAGCTTAGTGCAAGGATTAAGATCACTTTAAAAGAGAGAGAAAGTCGCATAAATTTCCACGCCATACAGGACCCCAACGCATAAAATAAACGCGGATTATAAGACAAAAAGCTAGTTATAAAGCTTAAGATTTAAGATTTTGCCAAGCTAAACGCGTTACAATAAATCCCACAATCTCACATATCTTAGAATCTTAAAGGCAATTTTATGAAGCTCATCGATATTTCCCATATCCAAGACGCTAGAGCGCGTCTTCAGGGCGTGATAGCCCACCACCCGCTTGCCTTTGCCCCGCGTATTAGCAAGGCAGCCAATGCACAGGTGTTTTTGAAAAAAGAAAACCTCCAGCTTACCGGCGCATTTAAGATCCGCGGTGCGTATAACAAGCTCGCCACGCTCAAAGAGCAAGATGAGAGAGAGGGCACCAATCTCCTAGCCCAAGGCGTGATATGCGCAAGTGCGGGCAATCACGCACAGGGTGTGGCATACAGCGCGCAGTGCTTTAAAACCAAAGCCGTGATTGTGATGCCAGAAAACACGCCATTGCTTAAAGTCAGTGGTACTAAGGCGATGGGTGCGGAAGTCGTGCTTGTAGGCAATAATTATGATGAATCTTATACCCACGCGCTCAAGCTCGCCAAGGAACGCAATCTCACCTTTATCCATCCCTTTGCTGATGCGGAAGTGATGGCAGGGCAGGGCTCTATCGCACTAGAGATGATTGAGGAGCAAGAGCTTGATGTGGTGGTCGTGCCAGCGGGCGGGGGTGGGCTGATTAGCGGGATAGCTAGTGCGTATAAGGCACTAAGCCCCAAGACAAAGATCGTGGGTGTGAATGCCAAGGGCGCGGACGCGCTGATGCAGAGCTTCCATGCGCGTGAGATTCTAAACTCCCAATCCGTGCGCACCATAGCTGATGGGATCGCCGTGCGCGATGTGAATGAAGGGGTGTTTGAGTGCATACTGCAGGGGGTTGATGATATGGTGGAGGTCGATGAGGAGGAGATCGCGAGTGCGATTTTATTCCTGCTAGAATCTCAAAAGCTCGTGGTAGAGGGTGCGGGTGCAGTGAGTGTCGCAGCCCTCCTACACCACAAGCTAAACCTAAACCCAGCACTCAAAGTCGGAGCAATCCTAAGTGGCGGGAATATCGATGTGACAATGCTCAATATGATCATTGAGCGGGGCTTGTTTAAATCCGATAGGAAAATGAAGCTAGAAGTCGTGCTCATCGACAAACCCGGGAGTTTGCAAAATCTCACTGATATCCTCACCAAAGTGGGTGCGAACATCGTGCAGATAAACTACGATCGCACGCCTACAAGCCTAGAATATGGTGATGTGCTCATCACGATGGCACTTGAGATAAAGGGCAAGGAGCATAAAGAATCGGTGCTCAAAAGCCTGCTAGAGTGTGGGTATAGATTTAGCGAAATAGTGTGAGAGAGAGGTATCTATAATGTGATGTAAGTTTTGCTATGGCAAATTTGTGTATCGGGGGCTTGAGGAAAGCCTCTCACTCCTCCGCTTGACGTGCATACAGCAGGTTTTAGAATCTAAAGCATTGATTTGGTGTCGCCGTGTCAGAAGATGCGACTTGGGCTAACACCTTTTTTATAAACCAACCGAGATTTTACACAATCTTATAGATTCTAAATTTTCATAAGATTGTGAATCTACCCTAGATTCTTACAAATCGCTCACAACTTTTAGGCAAAGGTGTGCGATAGAATCTCGTGTGGATAAAGAGCGCATTGGCAAAATAATCATTTCTATCCGACACGCCCACGAACATAAACCCACGCTCCTCTAAAAACCCCTTGATATCTTCAAATAGCGGCTGTCCCTCATAAATCTCCATAAATTCCACTTCGGTATAGATGAGATTCACATCTTGCAGGCGATCCCCGAGGCTTTTTAGCGCTTCAAGCTCCCCGCCCTGTATGTCCATCCACAAAATATCGATATGACTCACATTATGCTCCCGCATAAAGCTATCAAGCCGAGTAGATGGCACGCGCACCTCATCTTGCACATATTGCTCTATGGGGTATTTTCCTGATGCTTTGAACATCGAGGAGGCGCCTTGATTGCCATCTGAATGGGTGGTTTTGGTCTCATGGGCGTTGATAGAATAAAAGGTGATAAAGCCATCGGTTTGTGAGATGGCTTTTTGGGTTAGGGTGATGTTTGGGTAGGGTGCGACTGCCTCTAGGCATTGGGGGAGAGTCTTGTCGTTGCATTCAAAACTATAGATATGGGCGTCTATACCTCTATCTTGTAGGAATTTAGCAAACCCTACACTATCTTCGCCATAGCGAGAGCCAAACTCAAATACTATACCCCCCCCCTTATTCCGATCGCCTATGATGTCAAGCTCTTTGGCAATGTCAAGTAGGGTGTTGATCTGCGTATCTCCGCTGCTAGGGACAAATCGCTTGATTCTATGGAGATTCTCACATGCGAAGAGATTTCTAAAGGCTAGGCGCATTTTTTTGGTTGGCAAGAGAGATGAGAGGCGATTGATCGTTCGCACTTTGAGGCGTATTTGGCGGCGTTTATTAGGTCGCAAGACTTTATAGAGGTTTTTATTCATTCTAAGATATGTGTAGGTATGTAATGGGGAGTGTAAAAAATATGGATCTTTCCCATCTCCTACGATCACATTTGCGCTTTTACCAAGAGCAGCAGCGAGACTTGCCGTGCCAGTAACAAAACAATAGATAGCCTTAGCCGAATAGATAAGATCGCAAAAATCTTCCAAGGATTTGGTCTCTATCACCTCCACACCAGCGCGATAGTCAAAGAGGCAGTTATCATTTCGTTTAGCTAATACGGCATCAAGCTGAATGTCATTTGTCTCAAAAAAGTGCATAACATCAGAAGTTTGTATCCTGCCTGCACCACTGATCCAATTTGGATCAAAGATCACTTTATGATATTCTTCTCTAAATTTTGGTTTATAGTAAATCTCTGGCTCATGGAGGCGTTTGCCATCATCAAGCCCGAGTTCTAGCATATGATTATCAAGTAAGTTGCGTGTGTAGCTAAAGCTAGGTCTGCGCGCGCTGGGTGTGGGCAGGGGATCGGTAGAATCTGTGATTACCTTATCAACATAGGGATTGTTTTCCCAGATGAGTTTGATGTATTGGGGATCTCTAGAGGGGTTGCACAGGCGCACATAGACTTTATCATAGCCCCCCCCCCTTGTTGCCTTGTCTTTGGCAATGCGTGGGATATGACTCCAAAAGAGCTGATCGCCTAATCCCGGATATTGTATAGCAATAGTTAGCACACGTGGTTGTGAGTTCATGGGTGCGTCCTTTATGTAGTTTTTAGAATTCGGCTATTGTAGCACAAATCTTACCAGCTACATCAATATCTCGGGCAATTTGTGCTTTGAGAGATTCTAAGTCACTAAAGTGTCGATTGTCTCGGATCTTTTGCACAAATCCCAGAGCGATTTTTGGGGGTAGGGCAGGGATAGAATGTCCCAAAATATGCGTCTCTATGCTAAATGCCCCATCGGTGCTCACGCGATTGCCCACAAAACTCACACTCGCATACTCCGCTCCATCAAAGCTACTTAGGCTCGCATACACACCATTTTGGGGCAGCACATATGTATCACATATGAGATTGATCGTGGGATACAGTGCGCGCGCGCCAAGATTCTGTCCGCTGGTGGTCGTGGCGTATATGGTGTAGATTCTGCCCAGCAGGAGATTGGCAGTGGGGAGATCGCCCGCGGTGATGAGGTCTCGGATCACGCTTGAATGCACGCCTAGATTCTTGATTTTATACTCTGGTACGATGATGATTTCAGAATCTTTGCAGAGTGTATGGAGATCGTCAGCATTGCATTTCTTGTCTTTGCCAAACTTAAAATCATAGCCCACCACGATACGTTTTAGCGCGCCAAAATGCTCCGCCAAAAACGTCACAAACTCCTCACCGCTTAAGTTTTTGATACGCGCTAGATCGATATAAAAGATTGGCAGGTGTGTGTAGGATTCTTTGTGCGGGGTGAGCGCACGCGCGTGATCAGTGCGAACGCAGAGGATCGCGCCATGAGAATCTAGCTGCTTTAAGAGCTGCAAATGCGCAAGGTGCATACCATCAAACTTGCCTATGGCAAGGGAAGTGATGGTGCTTGCGAGATTATTTGCGTTGGGCGAGAATGAAGTATTCAGCATTGCCTTCCTTTCCTAGGATACTGCTCTTGTGCGTGGTGCAGGCGTGCGTGCGTGAGAGTATGGCACAAAATGCCTCCATGCTCTGTATGCCTAGACTTGGATCTTGTAGCACACCTTTTTTAGTGCGCTTGGCGTTTTTGCCTACTTCAAATTGTGGCTTAAAGAGCAAGATGAGGGTTGGCGCGCTAAATCGCAGGATAGAGGGCAAAATCAGGCGTAGAGAGATAAAGCTCACATCGCAAGTGATGAGATCAAAACGTGTAGTGGTGTAAAAATCGCGTATATCGCAGTTTTCAAAGAGCGTAATGCGCGGATCTTGACGCAAGTCTTGGTGGAGCTGCTCACTACCTACATCCACACACACGATGTGTTTAGCGCCAGATTCTAAGAGGATTTGGGCAAAACCTCCTGTGCTAGAGCCTATGTCTAGGATCGTGCTATGCGCGATTTTATGAATGAGAGCAGGGAAGTGTGTGATGAGGTCTTGGAGCTTGTAGCCCGCGCGTGAGATGAGGTGCGTGGCGATCTCTAGGCGAGTGGGATCAAGCACGAGATTTTCTAGCTCAAGTGATGGCTTGCTAAGCAGTGCGCCATCATAGCGCACCTTGTGTGCTAGGATCGCTTCTTTTGCTTTTTGTCTGCTTTGGAAATAGCCCATTTTGTGCAGGAGAGAATCTAAGCGCATCAGCGGAGCTTGCTTTTTAAGACAGGATAGCCAAAGTCAAAGCTCATAGTGCCTTCATCTTTGATGGTGAGCTGGAGCTTCATCGTCTCTCTATGCTTTTTGCTAATGCTCTCAAACTCCACAACAAAGAGAGCATTGTATGGGTTTTTGGGACGCAGAATATCGGTGTATTGGCTGGGATTTAGGCGCGTGACAAAGAGAGAGCGCATACTCACATTATGCGAAATGAGATCAAAAGAAAGCTTATCAGCGATTTGAGAATCTGGCTTTTTTGCATACAGCTCTATGAGAAATACCTCGCGTTTGGCGTTGATATTATCCACATCATTGAGGTAGGTGGCAATCGCCACAAAAGGTGTGTATTTGCCCTGCACAATTTCAGCTTTGCGCGAAGATTGGACCTTGCGCTCTAGGCGTTTTTCTTGCTCGTTGTTAGAATCTCTAGCCGAAGGGATAAGGGAGTTTTTGCTAATATCGCTACACGCGCTAAAAATAAGCACACATAGGACACACACAAAAATGCGCATTAGCTTTTAAACCACGATTTGATCTTAGCAAAGCACTGATCAAGCGCGCTTAGGTGCGGTGCGCTCTCATTCCCAAAACTTTCGTGGAGTTTTTGGAGGAGCTCTTTTTGCTCGGCATTGAGTTTTTTGGGGTAGGTAATGGTGATTTGTGCGACAAACTTGCCATACGCAGAGGTGTTGAGGATCTTCACACCTTGGTTTTCAAACACAAATTGCGCACCATCTTTGGCATTTGTGGGGAGCTTTAGCTCGACTTCGCCGCGCAGAGATGGGATTTTGATACTTTCACCCAAAAGCACAGAGGTGAAAAACACCGGCACTTGGATATAGACATTTTCGCCATCGCGTATGAAATTCTCATCATCTTCAGCATAGATTTGCAAAAACAAATCGCCTCGCTTGCCCTTACTATCAGCGTGTCCTCTGCCTTGTATGCGGATTCTATTGCCACTATCTACACCCTCTGGGATATTGACTTCAAAGTTTTCTTCTTTGCTTTCGTAGCCCTTGCCCTTGCACTCTGGGCAGTCTTGGCTCTTTTGGCGTCCTGCACCGCCACACACGCCACAAGTCTGCGCAAATGTCACAAATCCCTGTCGTATGTAGGTCTTGCCCTCGCCCTTGCACGCACTGCAGGTTTGGAGCTTGCCATCTTTTGCGCCCGTGCCGCTGCATTTTTGGCAAGAGATTCTGTAGGTGTTTTTGATGGTTTTAGCACAGCCAAACACCGCTTCTTTGAAGCTTAGATGAATCTCTTGGAGTGAATCTAGATTCTCACCTCTCTTGGTGCGCGTACCGCCCATACCACCACCAAAAAAACTCTCAAAAATACTTCCAAAGCCCTCAAAAATATCGCCAAATCCCTGCGCACCGCTGCTGCCACTCAAGCCCTCTTTGCCATATCTATCATAGATCGCGCGTTTATTATCATCGCTAAGCACCTCATAGGCTTCATTGATGAGTTTGAATCTCTCTTCTGCGTCTTTGTCATCGGGGTTTCTATCGGGGTGGTATTTCAGAGCGAGCTTGCGATAGGATTTTTTGATACTATCCTTGTCGC
The DNA here is from genome assembly GCA_944325775.1 of uncultured Helicobacter sp. Classification (GTDB taxonomy): domain Bacteria; phylum Campylobacterota; class Campylobacteria; order Campylobacterales; family Helicobacteraceae; genus Helicobacter_F. The sequence continues at coordinate 7,972 of CALVBL010000008.1, read as the reverse complement.
TTGTGCGCGTAACCTCTAGCACTTCATAATAATCTAGGCTTTCCATTGGTATAATGCTCCTTGTAACATTTGCAAGATTTGTGGAGTTTTTGCTAAAAATAAAAGCGAAAATTGTAGCACAAGAACATTAAACTTGAAATGAAACCTATAGCATAAGCGGAGGGTAAAATGAACACCTATAAAATGGGACTGCAGTCGTTTTTCGCGCTTGTAGAGACACTTGAGCAAATCCCGGCTATTGGCAAGAAAAGCGCGCAAAAAATCGCCCTTAGTCTTAGTGTGGAAGACAAATTTTTGGGCTTTAGGGTCGCGCATACGCTTGAGGAGGCAGCGCGCAATGTGCGTGTGTGTGAGAAATGCCTAGGGCTTAGCGAGGCAGAGATTTGTGAGATTTGTCTAGATTCTGAGCGCGAGAATGGCGAACTGTGCATCGTTGCGCATCAGCGAGATATATTCACCATAGAATCTATGGGAGAGTTTGGAGGGCGATATTTTGTGCTAGATTCTAAAGCACAGGTGCAGGACATTGACTTTAGCCTACTTGTTAAGCGCATAGAATCTGAATCTATCACAGAGGTGATTTTCGCGCTCTCACCGACATTGGCAAACGAGGCGATTATGCTCTTTGTGGAGGACGCGCTGCAAAACCCTAGCCTTAGATTCACCAAAATCGCACAGGGTGTGCCCACAGGGATCGGGCTAGATTCTATTGATCAGCTTTCGCTCTCTAGGGCTTTGAGTGCGCGAGTGAAAATTTAAAAAATTAAGGCTTATCTAAGTCTTAATTGCGCTAAAATTCTAGGGTTAGATTTCACACAAAAGGAGAAGGAATGAAAAAGTTAGTATTGCTTATCGCAGCAGGTTGTGTAAGTATGGCATTGGCAGCAGAGGCACCTGCTACTTACAAAAAATGCGTAAGTTGCCACGGAGTCGATGGCAAAAAAACAAACTTTGGCAACGATGTGATTGCTGGATTGCCAAAAGCAACTGTTGTTGAGGATTTGAAAGGTTACAGAGCTAAGACGCTTAATCGTCATGGCAAAGCAAACCTTATGAATCCAAACGCAGCAAACCTCACAGATGAGCAAATCGAAGAGCTTGCTGCTTACATTTCTGGTTTAGCAAAATAACTCTTAGCGTTGGGGGTGCTTAGCCCCCCCGCTAGAAGATCACATAAGATCTCTGTATGTCAGAAATCCTCCTAGATTCTCAAGCATTTTTTCATAATCTCACATTTATCTCACGACATCTTAGCGCGCATTCCACTTCCACTAAACTCGCACTTGTGCTTAAAGACAACGCTTATGGGCATGGATTGGAGCAGATCGCGACCTTGGCTAGGGAGTTTGGCGTGCGTGATGTGTTTGTCAAGACACATTTTGAAGCCAAGAGGGTGCAGGCGTTGTTTGAGTCTATCACGATCCTCTATGGCGCGCCAGATGAGCCACTCGCGCCCAATATGGCAATCGCGATAAATAACAAAGAAATCCTACAATCCCTACTTCCCGGAACGAAAGTCGAACTCAAAGTCAATGCCGGAATGAATCGCAATGGCATCAACCCTGATGAGCTAGAGGAGTATATCACACATATCGTGCGCGCTGGATTGGAGCTCTTTGGCGTGTTCAGTCACAATGGCTATGGCGATGAGGTGGGCGAGGATTTTGCTATGGGGTGTGAGAATTTTCGTGCGATCAAAAGTGTGGTGGCGCGTAAGTGCGCAGAGCTTGGCATAGCTCTACCACGTTTTCATACACTCAATTCTTCTGGCACTTTGCGCGCAACGCATATCGATGATGATTTGGTGCGTGTGGGGATCGCAGCATATGGATATTTAGAATCTGATGCCACGCCGCATATCGCCCAGCAGCTCAAACCCGTAGCGTCCCTGTGGGCGGATAGAATCTCGCGCAAGATTCTGCCTTGTGGTGCGAAAATCGGCTACGGTGGCAAAAGCGTGCTTGAAGCACAAAGTGTGGTAAGCACCTATGATGTGGGCTATGGCGATGGACTCTATCGTGTCAATGAGCGCAAGATCTTGCACACAGCGAGTGGGGAGCGGATTTTGCCCCGCACTTCGATGGATTGCTTTTCATGCGTGAGTGATGCATCTAGAATCTGCGTGTTTGACAATGCTTTGGCAATCGCAAGGGAGTTTGATACGATCAGTTATGAGGTACTCACGCGTCTCTCACCTTTTATCGAACGCACGATTGTGCGCAGAGCAGATAAACAGAATGAATAAAGTGGCGGTGAGACTAAGTGATGATAGAGATTCTACAGCAAGCCATGCAGGGAAGATATAAGGAGAGATATGAAGCTAGCGGTTTTTGATTTTGATTCTACACTGATGGATGGGGAGACGATTGACTTTTTGGCAAAAGAATGTGGCGTGGAACAAGAAGTCGCGCAGATCACACATAGGGCGATGAGTGGGGAACTGGATTTTTATGAGAGTCTCAAGTCGCGTGTGAGATTACTAGCTGGTTTGGCTGAAACTAGAGCTAAAGAGATCTGTGAAAATCTCCCACTTATGCCCGGTGCGCGTGAAATTGTGGCGTTTTTGCACGAGCGTGGATACAAGGTGGTGTGTTTTAGCGGTGGGTTTAGCTTGGCGACGAGGCACTTTGCGCGCATTTTGGGGCTTGATAGCGATTTTAGCAATATCTTGCATATTAGGGCAGGTGTGCTAAGTGGCGAGGTGGGCGGCGAGATGATGTTTGGGGATTCTAAAGGTGTGATGCTTGCACGTCTGCAGAAACTACTAGGTGTGAGTGCGCGTGAAACGCTCTGTGTGGGTGATGGGGCGAATGATGTGAGTATGTTTGCCTATGCGCATACACGCGTGGCGTTTTGTGCCAAAGAAGTGCTCAAAAATGCCGCAAATATCATCATCGAGCAAAAGGATTTGCGCGCTCTTATCCCAAGCCTAGAGAATCTAGCCAGATAGGGCAATACCTCAATAATCACAATACAAGGAATGTAATGACGCGTTTTTCAAAAATCGGTTTTATTCTTGCAGCCGCAGGAAGTGCCATCGGACTAGGTGGGATTTGGAAATTCCCCTATGTGGTAGGGCAGAGTGGCGGTGGGGCGTTTGTGCTGGTGTTTATCATGGCATTTTTGGTATTTGGACTTAGTGTGTTTATTGTAGAGATGATTTTAGGCAGGGCAAGTGAGCGTGATTGTTTTAGCACCTTTGAATCTCTTGCACCCAAAGGACAAAAATATCTCAAATACGGCGGCGTGATGATGTTTTCTGGCGTGGTGATTTTTTCATTTTATGTCGTCGTGCTTGGCTGGCTTATGCATTATATGGTGCTAAGCCTCATAGGATTGCCCAAGAGCTTAGAATCCACGCAGGCACTTTGGGAGCATTTCGTAGGTGAGCAGGTGGGCTATCAGATTCTATGGCATTTTGTGATTGTCGCACTGTGCACACTTGTGCTAGGACAGGGGGTTAAGAAGGGCATTGAGAGGCTAAATCTCGTGCTAATGCCGCTATTGCTGATTATCTTTCTAGCGCTTTTGGGGTATGCGATGTGCCAGAGTGCTTTTGTGGATTCTGTGCGATTTTTGTTTGCACCAGATTTTAGCAAACTCACGCCAAAAGTGATTGTCGATGCGATAGGACAGGCGTTTTTTGCCCTCTCATTAGGCGTTGGGGTGATTTTGACTTATTCTAACTCCCTGCCCAAAAAGGGCAATTTTATCCGCTCTGCACTCATTGTCGCATTGATGAATTTCGCCTTTTGCCTTGTGGCGGGGCTGGTGATTTTTACCTTTATCTTTGGGTATGGGGCGACGCCAGATAAAGGACCCGGGCTTGTGTTTGTTTCACTGCCTTTGATTTTTGCTAATATGGGGCTAAGTGGGCAGATTATCGCGTTTTTGTTTTTTGTCGCACTGATTTTTGCAGGTATCACCTCGGCAGTCTCGATGCTAGAGCCGCTTAATGCGTGGCTGATTGAACGTTTCTCTTTCTCACGCAAGAAGGCAAATTTCACCACCATTGGTATTTCTTATGTGCTAGGCGTGCTGCTTTTGCTAAGCAATGTCGTGCTCTATCAAGAAAATCTAAGCTTTTTTGGCAAAAAACTCTTTGATTGGTTTGATTATGTCAGTACATCGTATATGCTGCCGTTAGCGGGCGTGTTTTTGTGTGTGTTTGTGGGCTGGGTGCTACCCAAATCGCAAGTGTATGCAATGTGTGAGGGGCATTTGAGTGGTATGGTGTTTAAGACGTGGTATTTCATCGTTAGATACATCGCACCTGTGGGTATCGTGGTAGCGATGGTGCGACTGGGGATAGAGAATCTGTGAGGTTTATTTATTGGAATCTAAAGGAGATGTAGAATGTGCCAAAGAATAGATTCTACACTTCTGAATCTAGCCTTATCAGAATCTAAGGACAATCAAAACCTAATCCTTTACAGAAGCTCACAAAACTTCGCATTTTATATATTCTCCCTATAGATCACAAAGTTTCGTAAGCCAAAATTGAAGACAAACGCTACACCTATGGCAAGGACTTTGGTCAATATAGAATCTAGCTCCCATACATCCACACCCACATACATCACGCCCATATCTATGCATACGCCCACCGCGCTTACGAGGTAGATGAGCAGACTTTCTTTGAGCGCAGAATCATACTTGCTCACAAACACGAATTTGCGCGCCATGGTGAAATTCCAATATGTTGCTAGGATAAAGGCAATGAGAGTGCTAAGCAGGTAGTAGATCCCAAAGACTTTTTCGCATAGTGCAAACACTGCGAGGTTGATCACCGCCGCGCTTGCGCCGACTATGCCATATTTATAGAATCTACGCCAATGGTGGGATTTGTGAGCCATATTTATCCTTGGTAGTTGTGATGATATATTGGGTGTATATTATCGTTTTTGTCTTGAAACTTAGCCATCACAGCACTTTTGTACCTTGAGAAAGTTGTTCATACCGCATTGAAAATAGCGATGTGTTATGAGCTTAAGACGTGGCACCTGCGCGAGAGATTGTATAAAATCGCGTTTGTTGTAGTAGCGTTTGTGGTCTCTGATTTCGCGCTCATCGATGAGGCGCAGGCGATAAGAGAGAAATTCAAGCACAGGTTTTGCCGCGTGACTTGGAGCGGTGAGTAGCAGTATGCCATTTGGCACAAGCACGCGTTCGATCTCTTGTAGCATCGCAATGGGTGCGTGTAGATGTTCGATAACCGCTAACATCGTTACTATCTCAAAACTCTCATTTTCAAAAGGCAGAATGATGGTGTGCGGATTGGATTGTGTATTGGGCTGGGTAGTTTGTGTCTGCCCCCCCCCCATTTGCCTATTAGAAGCTTCTAGTCCAAGTTCGTGCTTGCTCTCAAAAACATAGACAAAGGTGCAAATCTTATCTGTGTGAATCTCTGGGGCTTTGTAGTCGATCCCTACGCCCTTGGCGATGTAGTCCTCCACCTCACGCAGCAATCTTGCCTCAAAGCCACAGCCAATATCAAGCAAGCGTGGATTCTTAAATGTCTTAATACTAGGCAGTACGCGTGCGAGGCGCATTTTTCGCAGGAGTTTGTCAAAGATGGATTCTTGTATCATTACTACTCCTTGTTTGTGTTGATATAGGTTTTTCGCCCCATGATATGCTCAAGTTTTATTTTTGGATTCCAATATGGCGTGGTGGGCAGTGGCTCGTATTCCACCGCGCTAAAGCCCTCCTCAAGCTTATCCTTGCGCACATAGATTTTTGCGCCAAAGTCGGTGGTGCGCTCTTGGACAAAGATTGGGCGCACTTTTTGGTGTCTTTCATCGCGTTTAGCGCGTGTTTGCCATAGAGTGCATAAGATGCCCAGAAGCTCGCTATAGCCAAAAGCGCGCCCACAAGGAGTTTGATACGCCCATAGCGCGCGTTAGAATCCACAAAAACTTTGAGCACCACCCACACGCCCCATATCCATACAAGCGCCACCTTTCGCAGCAAAAACCAAGGTGTGAGTGTGGCAAAAAACGCTACAAGCCCCACTAGTCGTAGATAAAGGCTTTTGAGTGCGGCTATGAGCGTGAGATTATGCAGGGTGAGGAGGGCAAAGAGTGGGATGAGATACACCATACCAAAGCGCGGATCTGGTCCGCTTACCGCCCAAAAGCCCACACCAAGCATAATGCCTACAAAAAGCACGATGTGCTCAACATAGCGCTTCAATGTATAGAATCTAGCCGGGAGGAGGAGCAGAGCGAGTGCGAGCCCAAGTGCCGCCCAATACCCATACACGAAGTATTTAAAATACCAACCAAAGTAGCGCGTCTCCATCAAAATCCAACGTTTGAGCCATTCATAATTAGAGAGCACTTCGACACAGTTTTTGCCCGGATCGCGCGCCTAACTCATAATCCAGCACACTTCGCCTTCGCGCTGAGCGTTGCTCACTGCCCAGCTTAAGCTCTCGATGTAACCCACGCCAGCGGGATAGGCGATCATCCCCGAAGTCATATAGCCCTTCAATGCCCAAGGCAGCGCATACAGGATACTAAAAATCCCCAAAACTACATACACGCGCAAAAACGATCTATCCAACACCGCGCGCTTATACACATACACAAAGCCCACGATAATCACCGCGAAAAGCCCGGTATTGGCTATTTTCACCAATGCCCCAAAAAGCGCGACACAAAAGCCTAGTATAAAGATGTGCCCTGTCGTGGCTTGCTGCGCGCTTTTAGAATCTAGTGGCGCGTGGGCTTTGTCTAGTGCGTGGGGTATGCTCGATGTGTGGGGCGCGGAGAGCGTATTTGGCGTATCGGCTTGCGAGCGGGCTTTAGATTCAAAAGCATAGAGCACCAAGGTCACCACCAAAATCCCAAGCACCGCGCCAATCCCCTCGCAATACAGCCCCCTAAACTCGCCCCACTGTACGATGAAGGGAAATGGGATGATAGAGAGTAGCACAAAGAGCGTGCTTTTGTGCTCTGTGAGTTTTAGAGTCGCGCTAAAAAAGCCCTTAGATTCTGTATGGGTGAGGGTTGGCGCGCTTGCATGAGCGCTGCGGGTAAGTATAAGTAAAAACGCGCTAAACATCAGGATAAAATACACAATCTCATTACCGATAAAGCTCCGTATCTGTGGGAAAATCCGGCTGACATCCGTGATGGCGTAGAAATTATAAATAAGCCCATTAAAGCCCAGCCGCCCATGGACATTGCCAAGACCAAAGATAAGCGGCGAGTTCTGAATCCATGTCACGATTTGGATGTGGTAATTGACACTATCGCCATACGAATCGTGGTGCAAGCTCAAAATCCCCACAAACAAAAACGCAAAAAGTCCGCTGAGATACACTCTCCATTCGCGCAATACCCACGCATAGCGCCACACAAAAAGCCCAAAGCCCACAAACAAAAATACCAAGCTAAGCGGTGCGTATATGGGAATGAAGAAGTTGAGCACCTGCACCGCAAAGCTCACAAACGCCACGCCTAGGACAAAACTCACAAAAAGCTCTAGCCACAGGGCTTCTGGGGTGAAAATCTTGCGCTTGGCTATGCGCTCAAATATATTATATATCCCCCCCATAGCCCGCAATAGCCAATATCTAGAGACCCAATGTGAGTAGGATTTTTGCATCCATAGAAAGATAGTGCATAGTTGCTCCTTAACTTTTAAATTTGTATTTCACAATCGCCCACAGGGCGCGAAAGCCATCTTTGATACCGATTTTTTTGCCTTCCTCATAAGTGCGTCCATAATATGAGATTCCCACTTCATAGATTCTAATGTCTTTGATTTTTGCCACTTTTGCGGTAATTTCTGGCTCAAAGCCAAAGCGATTTTCCTCTATGGTAATGCTTTGGATAATCTCTCTTTTAAAGACTTTGTAGCAAGTTTCCATATCAGTGAGATTGAGATTTGTCATCATATTTGAAAGCAGCGTGAGCAGCCCATTGCCCATTCTGTGCCAAAAATACAGCACGCGATGGGAATC
>CALVBL010000007.1 GCA_944325775.1 uncultured Helicobacter sp. | reverse complement strand
AGATTTAGTCTCTAGTGGTGTAATGAGTGATAAAGGCTTTCCTCTTATTTGCACACCTAAAGAAAATACTTTTAGGATAAACTCACCAAATCCTAGTAATGCTAATACACAAAGCAAAGAAGCATTACTTGCAACAATAAAACTTACTAAACCACTACTAAGATTGTATTATAAAGAACACACAAAGCAAATAGATAATATCCCTGTGCATAGATGCAAAATTAATGATATACTACAAGAGAGCGATACACCTTTTGGATTGCTAGAGCTTGATATACACAAAGATTCTAAAGATTTGCAAGATACAGACCTACAAGCACATCTTCAAGCCTCTTATCCTAAAGATTATGAATTTAAAGAAATAGATGTAACCATAGGAATACATCGCCTTGCTCTTGTATTCATTATCCGACAAACAATTCCAAAAGTCTATAAGCAAGCTTACAAAGAATATGAATACAAAGAATATGGTGTAGGAATATATAAACAACTCTTAGAATACTCTAAAGATATACAGCATAATAAAGAATCTATGGAGAATCAAGAGAACTCCTTGCAAAGTATTGTTATTACACACACAAGAGTTTTTTTAGCTCCTTATGGAGCAAAAAAACTAAGCTTTGAATTCGCTAATGGATTAGATTCTATAATAGAGGAAAAAGAGGGTGTGTTAAAAATACATCTTATAAATCAAATAGTAAAAAAAGGCATATAATGGATAACACAGATATAAAATTTATATATACGCAAGAACAGCTATTACAAACAATCAAGGAACATAGCCAAAAAGCTAAAACAATACAATTGTATTGCACAAACTTTGAATCGTATTATCATCATAGAATAATGAATGGGACAATAGAATTGTTTGAATATCAGCTTGTCCAGCATCTCCTAAATTTAGCACAAAACACTGATATCGAGATAGAAGTATTTAGCTACAATAGTCCTGATATCAAAAATATTATTGCACAATCATCACGAGCAACATATTACCTTGATAGTAGTAAGAAAATAAACGATACACCAACAAACAAGAGTATCTGTGTGTATAATATGCAAACAGCACAATCAAGTATTTTATGTAACTTCGTAAAGTCTTTGTGCGACAAGCTACCAAATCAAAATATAGAATCTCTCTCTGAAGCCATAGATGAATTTATAAAACAAACTAATAGTTATGAAGCCCTCCTGAATTCTATAGATGAACAACTAAAAAAACCTTTTATACAAAAGACCAAACAACTTAATGAGCTTGAATATCTCGGCAACATACAAGATTTGGAAAATAGCTTAAATATTGTATTTGATGAGCTAAACCAATCAATTCAAAAGATTTATCAAGATGGGAACTCTCAGATATATAAAGAAATAGTAAATTTTTTCTTTAATATTATTGATATTTTCAGCATCAAAAAGATATTTGCTAAAAGCAATCTATTGCTATTTGGTGCCGACATATTATTTGAAGGGAGCAAAACACTGAGTAATATCTTGGAATGGGCAGATTCGAAGTATAGCTACGCCATTTCAAACTCTATTCTTAAACCATTAACGCAAGAGATTGCGCCGCTCATCACTCTTTTTGAAAACCACACTCTACATAATACACTTATCATAGATGATACAATACTTATTGATTTTTCGGGATTAGGCACACAAACAAACGAGCTTCCAGTCACACTCAAGCAAAATTTGGGAGTTTGCTTACAACTACAAAAGCCAGAATTATCAATCAAAGATCTAGTGCATGATAATGAAAAGTTAGTATTTCAAAATAAAACAATAGGTATATATGGCAAAGGAAAAATTTGTGAGTTTTTACAAAATCAAATGTCAACATCAAAGAATCGCTTTGCTTATATTGAAAGTCCATTTTTTAATTCAACCAAGCTTGTAGAACTCATTAAAGAGGAACAAAATAAAAAAGAAACCGATGAATCCAAACAAGGTTTTAATTATCTTGTTATTGGTAATGCTCCATATAAGCATAATGCAGGATTAAGTGCAACACTTATCAATACATTAAACAATACAATCTTTTATGGCAATTCATCTTTGAAAAATACAAATACTATGCTTCATCAAAAACCTGACAAAGATTATAATGCAGTAGTCGATTATAGCAAATATCAAATCAAAATCAATGCAACTAAAAAAGAAGCTTATGTGCTTAATTTAAGTCCATTTGTGCATATAGACAAACAACAATATCTTGAATACAAGAAGTTATATGATGAGTATATCTCCTGGGAACAACAAGCTTATTTAGGAATGGGAGAGATGTTGTTTTCCACATTTCCAAATAATAAAGATCAAATGCAAAAAATTGCAAGTTATCAATACATGCAATCTTTTTTTAAGCAACCTATGGATAAAAAAGAGATAGTGGAAAAAGAAGAACAATATTTCAAAGAAGGCATAGCCTGTTTGCGAGGATATATTAAAAGTATGATTACAATCAAAGATATAGACTATGATATATACCATTATGGATATGAATATGAAGAGCCAAAACGCTCTTATTCCGCTCTAGAGGTCCTCTTATTAGCCTTAAGCTATTATGTGATAAAAAACTTTTATAGTGGAATTAAAACGGATCCACAATGGCTTTTTATATGGAATTATGAATACATAAAGGTAGCTGATGAAGAAATTAATATGCTTTCTAAAGATTCATATATTGAAACATTAGATAATAATAATATCCCCATTTGTTTTTCTATCAAACAAAAAGAAAATAATAATCAAATTTTTTGTATAGAAGAATTTGTTCTTGCTATAGAAAAAAGCGAGCAACACAAAGATTTAAGCCAAGAAGAGCAAGAAACACTGAATATGTTATTTGAAAATATAGAATCTCATGATGATTCTAACACAAATGATGATATATTTCAAAATATCCAAGACAATCTACAAATAATAGATAATAAACTCTCACAAATCAAGCAGCAACAAGAACAACAAACACAAATTGATAATCAAAAAATTTTAGAAGAGATACTTAAAAACTTTATCACAGCATATTTCCCATTTTCTAGCGTATTCTTTAATCTCTCAGGGATAGATATAATACACAAACTCACAAAAACACTTTTAAAACTTAGCTTCTCACAAAAACTAAGCACCTTCCTTATTGAAGAGCTTGGCTTTTTATATCTTGCTACAATTCTAACCTCTAGCGAGAAACAAATATATATTTCACAGCCAAAAGCCAACAATTCTAGAGCTAATGCAAAATTAAAACAAATCAAGAAACAAGCTTTTATCCAACTTGCCAGAATCCATAAAACACAAGCATTTGAGATTATTGCACTAGGAGATATTACAAACAACCCAAAGATAAAATCCCTTGAAGATAGGTTACAAACAAAATACACAGATATTAATGATAAACAAAAACAAAAGGCAGCAATCGAAAAAGAAATCATCAAACAAAAAGGCTTATTTGCAAAAGAGTTTATTACAGATACATTTAAAGACTTTGCAAAAGGTCTACCCCAAGCAATGGCACTTAATATCTTTAATCAAACCTTTGTCACAGAATACGAAAAAAGCAAAAAAGAATTTGAACGACTGCAATTTATCAAACTCAACTACAAATACAATTACCCATATGCACTACAAAGGGATGAGGGAGTGTATTATCCCATGATAGTTCATAATACTTTTTTCTCATTTAATTTGTATGATATGGTGATAGGAGGGAGATTAAAAACAGGAGGGCTAGGAGTGCTAGATGCTCTATTTTATCATTTAAGCAATGCTTCACCCAAGCAAGCTTCAGACTATCTCTTACAAAAGCTACTAGGTTATATCCTTTTAGATGAGCTAAGAGGAGTGAGCAAGGATACAAACTATTACATCAATGATATAGATTTTTTTGCAAATGGCACAAATAAGGCAAGTCTAGAGATTTTAAAAAATAAAAAAGAGCTTTATAAGCTAAGAGATGAAAACAAATTGCAAGAATTTAAGAAATTAGACGCAAACGAAGGAGAGAAAGCCATAGATTGTTATAATGCTTGTATAGACATACTCAGTGATTTTATTAATGGCAACATCAATACAAATACAAAAACAAATATATATCATGCAAAATATAGAGAATTATTAGAAAAACTAAACATCATAGGGCATAATAACATTAAAGCAATGTATGTAGGGATAGATCCAAAGGGACACTATAATATACCTAGACCTAAATCCATAGGACGCTTAGCTACTACAATAATAATGGAGGATGGATTATGGATAGGATAGATAGACGAAAGTTTTTACATACAATATCTGTATTAGGATTAGGGATATTGGGTGGATATAGTGTCGTTGGTTGTGGGAATTCAAATAATAAGGAGAAAGCAATGACAACAAAAGATGCATTTAATAAAGATATAACATTGGATTCCGATGGTAAGGTAATTTTACAGAAAGAAAGAACAACACTTAGAAAAGATGAGACCACACAATTACCAATTGAAAAGGTAATAAAAATGGATACTTCAGAAGAAACAAGCCAATATGTAACAAATATATATCATCAAACAAATATCATTATGAAATCTTCCCCCTATGCCAATTACAAACCTATCTACTTTGATCCAAGCCTTAAAACAAATCCAGATCATCTTAAAGAGTATCAAGCACTTCGCAATCTCTATCTTACACAACCTCCTATAGGTGCTATAGCTCCTTGGACTAAAGCTGAAAAAGCCTATTATGAATCCTTAAAAACAAAAAGAGAAAGATATAAATATTTAGTGATTAGAAGTGGGATAAGAAGCTCTGTCATAGATATACCATTAGATGCTATAGCTAGTGTAGATGAAAATGGTAATCTCATAAACCAAGAATATAAAGAACTCTATGAAATAGTAGAGGCAAATAGAGGAATGGCTCATATAAGCGATGGATTTTTGGCAATGGCAGAGTGGGAAATAGCAGCAGGTATGCTAGGAGATATAAAGGGGTTTAGTGCAATACGAGTGGATGGCTTTACAGCAAGAACATATCAAAAAAGAGTGTTGGTGCATCAATTAGGTGAGATTTGGGAGAAAGGATATTATACAGATGGCTATTTTTTTTATGGCACATATGAAAATCCATTGCGAAAAGCACAAATGATGAGTCTAGTCAAAAAGATAAAGCCAGATAGATTTGGTATGTATCCCTATATTGATGAGATAATGGGGGTAGATTGGATAATGGATTATGGTAGATACCTGGATAGTGGAGATGTGTTATTGATTCTGGGTGATGAACTCAAAGCAGGAAAACTACTAGATCCAAGAGATCCTAGAGCTACAGAACAAACAAGAAAGGAGTTTATGGATAGAACAGATAACATCATCCCATTTAGCACAGGCAAACTGGATGAATTTATAGATGCTGATGTATCCAATGAAAACAACAAAGAATGGGTAAAAAATGATTTTATTCTTCGAGCCAAAATCTTGGCAGTAACTCCCCCACAAGGCTATCCTAATGCACCTACTTACTATATACCAGAATATTTAGATGAACTCTATGAAGCAGGCAAACTAGATAAAAAACTAAACCCCACAATCCCAGCTATATATAGAGAATCTTTCCCACAAGAATTGCGTGATAAAATACAATGGTATGCTAAGAAACATAATATAAAGGAATAAAATAAATATAAATGTGGATTTATGCAAGAAAAGTGTCTTATAGCGCTATGAATTTATATGTCTCATTCTGATATAATGCACACATTAAACCAACTTAGGAGTAAGTATGCCCCATTTTAAAGATAGATTGCATAACGATTTAGATAAAGCCTTAGAATCTGCGGTAAATGTCGCTGGTGGAATACCTGGTGTTGTTGCCATGCTCACTGATAAACAGGCAAATATTTATGAAGGGGCATTAGGCAAATTATCTCTTGATTGTGATGAAAAGATAAATACAGAAAGTGTTTTTAATGCATTTTCTACTACTAAAGCATTAGTTGGTGCATTGTTGTTTACATTGATTGAAGAAAATATTGTGAAACTAGATGATTTAGCAAAAGAATATTTGCCTGAAATTGCTGATATAGAGGTTTTAGAGGGATTTGATAAAGACTCAAAGCCAATTACAAGAAAAGCTAAAAACGATATCACATTAAGGCATTTAGTGTTGCATACTGCGGGATTTGGCTATGAATTTTTTAATAAGGAAGATCTAGCCTATAGACAATACTATTCAATTCCATCAGTTGTAACTAATACCTTAGAGTCACTGCAAAGTGTCTTGTTATTTGAACCTGGCACATCTTGGAATTATGGAATTAACATAGATTGGCTAGGTCTAGTCCTAGAAAAAGCTACTTCAAAGCGTTTAAGTGTTTTATTAAAGGAAAAAATCCTTGAACCCTGTAATATGCGTGATACTGTTTTTGATCTGACAGATAGTCTAAAACAACGCTTAGCAATCATTCACGTTAGAGATCAAAGTGGCAAATTATCTCCTGCTAGAGACATAACTTTACCCAATCCTTCTCCCATAGATATGGGAGGTCATGGTTTACATTGCACAGTAACTGATTACATGAAGTTTATCCGAATGATTCTCAATGATGGTGTTGGTGAAAATGGCAGAGTGCTTTCACCACAATCTATTAATTTTATGTGTATGAATGGTATAGGCACTCTAAGATGTCAGGGTTGGGATAGTGCTATACCTTTATTTACTAATAAAGGAGAATTTTATCCATCGATACAAAAATCATGGGGCTATACATTTCAAATCAATGAAGAAATGACCAACACTGGACGTCCAGCTCATACTATAATGTGGGCTGGTATATCCAATCTGTTTTATTTCATAGATCGAAAAAATGGCATTGGTGGTTTTTGGGCTTCTGAGGTGTTGCCGTTTATGGATCCCTCATCTTATGGTGGATTTCTCCAATTTGAAAGTTCCATATACCAAAACTTACTAGATAAAAAAGTATAATGAATAGATTACATGCATGTATTCTTGCAAAAAATAATAGGATTTATTAGGGTAGGGTAATTGCTTTAAAATCCCAAGCCTTACCACAAAAACAAATAACGTCCACTAATCAATCTTAGCTCTAGCTATTTATTGCTAGAGAATATATACCCTTATCTAACAATATATATCTTATAGGGACTGACTTACTAATAATCTAAAATTTCTTTTGATGTTATTTAATTAGCGATATAACAATGTTTTTTGCTAAAATTTATGGTATGCTACAGAACAGAGAATACAAATAAGGTCTTATTATACTTGATAACTATAGATTTTTATAATCCAAGTGAGCTGATATAAAACTATAATACAAAATTATTAAAATAAAAAAGATACGAGGTCTTGTAATAGAGATTGATATAAATAAATGCGACATAAGGGACTCATATGACTTTTTATACACTTCTTACTTCCTTGCTTAATACATATAGTAAGGAGCAAATATTTTTGCGTACTTCCCAATCTTTAGGTCATGCCTATAAAGAAATTGATATTCCCACTATACAAGAGAATGAAAACAATCACTATAATCTCTCACATGATTCAAATCATACCAAAGAAACTTTTTACTCTCATTCCCACAACGAGCAATCTCTGCCAACTTATATACAAACTTGTAATTCCGATAAAGATTCTGACAAGTTTGTGGAAGTAATGACATATTTTTTTGGGTTATTTGGTGCTAATTCACCACTACCAAATTATATTTTAGATAAATTTGCAAATATTCAAGATGATCATGAGGGATTTAGTCTGTTTTTTGATTTTTTTAATAATCATTTTTTGTGGCTTTTATATGAAAGTGCTGCATTAAGAAATTACCCTCGATCTTTTCGTTCAACTCTTGATGATAGAATCTCACAAATTCTTCTTTCCTTATTGGGTTTACGTGACACAAACCTTGCCAAAGAATATCTGCCATTTGCTCCCTTAATTTTGAGTCTTAGAAAACCAAAATCCTATATTGAACAAGTGCTACAACATCACCTCAAACTTCATTGCAGAGTTGAGATTATAGAAAATATTCCTCAACAAATTCCAATTATCCAATCACAAAAAAATATTTTAGGGCACTATAACAATATACTTAAGGAAAACTTTGTATTGGGTAGCACCAGTCTTTCTCATCAAAATAAAATATGTATAACCCTGCACAATATATCTTATTACGAAGCCTTACTTTTTCTGCCTACACAAGAAAAATATAATAAACTAAAAGAGAGTATTATTTTCCTCACAAATAATACATTGAGTGTTGATATAGCTTTGCACACCAAATACCACAAAAAGATGCATTATGTGCTAGGGGATAATACTTGTGCAAAGTTAGGATTTGGAATTCTAGGAGATATGTCCCACACATTGCCACAATCCTATTATGTATGGCTCATGTCCCTTTGTGAATAAAAACCTTGTTATTTTTCAAATATTTTGTGATATAATGAAGTATCTTAGCGCAAAATTAAAGGGTAGATAAGCTTGTATCTAAACTTTTAGCTTTAAGATATAAATCTCAACAAAGGATTCGTATGGCACAGCCAGCATATATTAAAATAGAAGGTTCTACACAAGGTCTCATATCTAGCGGAGCTTCGACACAAGAGAGTATTGGCAATAGATATCAGGCAGGGCATGAGGATGAAATTATGGCTCAAGAAATTTCCCATATCGTAACTGTTCCAACAGACACCCAAAGTGGGCAGCCATCAGGGCAGAGAGTGCATAAGCCTTTTAGCTTTACTTGTTCTCTTAATAAAGCGGTCCCATTGCTTTATAATGCACTTACCAAGGGAGAAAGACTTCCGAGAGTCGAAGTACATTGGTTTAGAACGTCAAGTGATGGTGGAGCAGAACATTACTTTACAACTATTTTGGAAGATGCAATTATCACGGATATAGCACTTGTTATGCCAAATGCCCAAGATAGATCCAACAACGACAAAACAGAATTATTTACAGTATCTCTCAATTATAGAAAAGTTGTTTGGGAACATATTGCAGCTGGAACAAGTGGCAGTGACGATTGGAGAAACGCGTAATCTACATTTTATGAAAAGCAAGATGTCATTATCCATAATTTGGGCTTGATATCCATATATGGGTTTTGACATCTATTTTTGCTCTTTGGTATTTACCAAAGTAGTATCCCATGTAGTCAGTCTCTTAATACACTTTTGTCTTATCCCTCCATACTTTTTATACCTCCTAAATTACAACTAAAACAGATGTAAGAGAAAAGATAAGTGCAACTACGATTCATCTCTTTAATGGCATTTTTCTTGCTTTCAACTGCAGGGAATAGCGTGATAAATGCCCATATTACTTCGAGCAAATGAAAAGTCTATTGAATTGGTGGGCTAATTTTTTGGACAAGCTTAAAAACTCGCAAGGAAGGGAAGTCTGATGATTTGTTTTAATAATCTTTTAATAAAATCTATTTCTATTTTTAGAATGCGCACTATGCGAGAATACAAGTCAAGCTCATTCTCCCACAACTCCACCATTCTCACAGAAATTTATTGTAATACATAAACCTTCTTTTTAAAATCGAGAGTGAAGGTAAACACCTCATGCTACCTATGCTTCACAACAATGCTTCTAAACTCGATTGCAAGTGAGATCAGTGTTTTTGCTAATATAACTTTCTAATGCTTTAATGATAAGGGTTTGTAGCTCTTGAGTGCTACCCTGTACACTAAGTGGTGAAATCACAGAGACAAATCCCTTTGGAGTTGCAGAATCTCAAGCGCCAGATTGGAGTCCAAAGCGATATGCGTATGTGTTTATACAAGCACTCCTTACAGAATCTAAAGTCCTAGCAGTAACTCCCCCACAAGGCTATCCCAATGCTCCTACTTACTATATCCCAGAGTATTTAGACGAACTCTATGAAGCAGGCAAACTAGATAAAAAGCTAAATCCCACAATCCCAGCCATATATAGAGAATCTTTCCCACAAGAGCTACGTGATAAAATAGAATGGTATGCTAAAAAGCATAAGATTTGGTAGGGGAGTGTGGCACAATACCAAATTCACATCAGTTTCAAAGTCCATAGAGACATTAGAGATGAAGAGTAGATTTGTTTGTGCGGTATGCCCCTTCATTATCTACACAGCAGCTTGGTATGTTCTCATACCCCACCTCCAACCTTATCCTTTCTATCTCATATTGTGATTGTATAGAATCTCCCCAATCTGTGGATACGCGCGCACGAGATTTTCCCACTCAATCATGAAGCGATTTTGTCCAGATTGACTATTTGTCTCCCAGAGGTTAGGGCTCTCAAATGTCGCGATGGCAGGATTTTTGCTATGTCCGAGCGCGCCTTTTACGAGTATTTTTTGACTTCCCTTAAGCACTCCCATGACAAAAAACCACAGATCGTCATTGTGTGGCGCGAGCTCAAGAAATGTGTCCATATCAAACACCCTCGTATCCAAGCAATGTGGAGGGTAGAGCACGCCCGATACACCAAGCGGACAGAGGGCAAGCTGTGCTATATCCTCGTGATTGTCATTACGCCATACAAACGCGCCGCTAGATTCTATATGTAGCACATCGCCAGCGTGTGTGTGGATACATCGCGGGTATCTCTGATAGGAGCGCACAAGCAGTGTGAGCATAGCGCGATCATAGAGCTGATCGTCATCGATGGTTACTAGCACATCATCTGGATAGACTAAGAGCGCGTGGATAAGTTTTTTGTAAGATTTGTAGTTTGGCTGGACAAGGTGTATATGGACAAACTCCCACTTGTGCAAGAGCCTAAGGATCCTAGGCAGGCTCTCCATACCAGCTGGGAACTCCTCTAGACTCAAAAATACCGCGATCTTATCGGCTGGAGTATCTTGCAAAAGGAGAGAAAAGAGCGTGTGGTGCAGTGTGGTGATACGAGGTGGAAATGAGGTCAAGGTAAAGATAACGCGCGGAGATTGTGAATCTCGCAAATCTTGTGAATCCTGTATAGACTGCCCCCCCCCCTAAAAGCTTTTTAAACAAACGCAAGGTGATTGAGTGAGATACAAATACCAAGAGGTGCAAGGTGCGAAAAAATCGTCTTAGCACAAAGCTATATTTGATAAAATCTCGCTCGCTCAATACCAATACTAAAAGCTTTTTTACAAGTCTTTTCAGGGTGCGCATACATTTCCTTTGTGTGAAGTTTGCGGGGATTTTATACAAAAAAGCTAAAAATCCACTTATATTTTTTTGTAGCAATCTGTCAAGGACACTACTCTCACTCGCAGAGATTGAATCTCTACTCGATCCGCTGTGCGATCATACACAAAATCTGGAGCGGGATTCTGTGATTGCTTGGTTCAGTGTGCCAGAAACGCGATGTGGCAATGGAGTAGATTCTATAAACCTAGATAGATTTCTGTAATCTATCTAGGTTTTGAGATAGTTCTGCAGATCCCCTTCACTTAGAATCTGCACACCTAGATTCTGTGCTTTTGCGAGTTTGCTTCCGGCGTTTTCCCCACAGAGTAGATAATCTGTCTTACTACTCACTGATGAGCTCACCCTAGCCCCCAAACCCTCTAAAATCTCCACAAAATGCTCGCGTGGTGCAGAGAGTGTGCCTGTGATCACCACGTTTTTGCCCATGAGAGGAGAATCCATCACAGAGTGCTGCTGCGGGATCGTAGGTGTGATGATATGCAACATGGTGGCGATGAGCTCTGCATTAGTGTGGTTAAACTCACAAAGTGAGCGCGCCATCTCCTCCCCAAAGCCATCTATGCTTAGAATCTCCTTCTCGCTCACACTAAAAACCCTAGTCCCAAAGTTCTTAGCTAACTTTTTGCTCGCGCCCTCGCCGATATGCTCGATCCCAAAGGCATTGATCAGTCGCCACAGCTCTATACCATAGGTGTTTTTGATACTATTTAAGAGATTTTGTGCGCGCTTTTGTTTCCAGCCTTCTAGATTCAACAAATCCTCTTCTTTGAGCTTATAGAGATCCAAAATCCCGCGCACCAAGCCCTTATCAAAAAGCTCATATACGATTTTTTCACCTAGCCCATCGATGTTTAGTGCTTTTTTGGAGGCAAAATGCACGAGGGATTCTTTGACACGCGCGGGACAGCTTAGATTCTGACATTTGATGAGAATCTCCTCGACTAAGAGCTCCTGCGCACACTCCGGACACAGCGTAGGGGGCTGTATGCGCACCTGTGAGCCATCGCGTAGCGCATGGATCGAAGAGATGATTTTGGGGATTACATCGCCACTGCGAATAATGATGACTGTATCGCCGATGCGAATGTCTTTTTTGGCGATTTCGCTGAAATTATGCAGTGTCGCGCGCGTGATCATCGCGCCTTCTATCTCCACGGGCTCTAGCTCCGCCACAGGCGTGATCACACCCGTGCGCCCGACTTGAAACACGATGTCTTTAATAATGGAGGTTTTCTCTACCGCAGGGAATTTATACGCACACGCAAAGCGCGGGGATTTGATCGTCCAGCCTAGCTGCTCTTGGAGCGGAATTTCATCGATCATTACGACCATACCATCAAGCATAAGCGGGTAAGATTCACGCGCGTCCAAAAGTGTGTGGTATGCGTCTAAAATCTCACTCTTATTTTTACAATGCCACAAAAACGGCATAGATGCGAAGCCAAAAGATTCTAAAGATTTTAAAATCTCATAAAAACTCTGAATCTGCGTGTGTATCGCACCCACTCCCCATGGCATAAAGCGCAGGGGACGCTTAGCCGTGATTTTAGAATCTAATTGTCTTAAGCTGCCAGCTGCAGCATTGCGTGGGTTGGCAAAAAGCGGGAGATTATCGACAAGGCGCTGGGCGTTGAGGGATTCAAAATCGTCTTTGGCGATGAGTACTTCGCCGCGGATCTCGATCTGCTCTGTGTAGGGGATCTGCAGCGGGATTGAAAAAATCGTGCGTGCGTTTTGGGTCACTAGCTCACCTTCTATGCCATTACCGCGCGTGGTAGCACTCTGGAGTAGCCCACCCTCATAGAGGAGATTGAGTGAGGCACCATCGAATTTTGGCGAACAAGTGAAAGTAGCGTGTGGGTGGGTTTTGTAGATTCTATTAAGCCATTCTTCTAACTCTGCGCTACCAAACACATCATCAAGACTCCACATACGCTTAAGGTGCGAATTTTTGCTAAACTCACTTAGTGGCACATCGCCCACGCGCTGTGTAGGCGAGCTAGGCAGGATAGAATCTGGATGAGCGTCCTCATAAGCTTTGAGCTTGTGATAGAGAGCGTCGTATTCCGCATCACTTGCGATGGGTGAATCTAGCACATAATAGTGATATGCCATTTTATTAAGTGTGTCGATAGCTTGGGAATAGTTTTGTGAATCTATAGAATCCGGGGATTGCAAGATGGGTCCTTTTTGTGATTTTTAAGCTATTTTTGGTAGAATTATACACGATTTCACGCTTCTTTGCTAGATTACACCGGGAGAATATCTTGATAGAACATATTGATAAAACCACGACTTTGCACCTCAAAAATGAGGCGCAGTTTTTATGCTTCACACTGGAAGAGGAGCAGGAAGGACTCACACAGCTGTATGCGATGAATGTCTTTAAGGTCCGCGAGATCATCTACTACAACGATACGCTTACCGAGACAGAGGGGGATAATTCGGGGGTGCTATTAGGGTTTTTGACCGTGCGTGATGAGACGATCCCGCTAGTAGATATGCGACGTTGGCTATATTTCAACCCATCTAATCCCAACAAAAATCTCCAAGAATATTCCATACAAAGTGACAAATGTCTCGTGGTGATTTGTGATTTTTCAAACTACACTGTGGGGCTAAAGATCCTCAATGTCAAGCGCATTATCCAAAAAAACTGGAATGAAGTCAATGTAGGAAGCGAATACGGGATCGATGGCAACTCTAAAGTGACAGCAACGACCAAATACGATAATGGCGAAGTGGTACAGATCCTAGATGTGGAGCGTATGGTCGCAGATGCATTTCCTATGCAAAGCTCCGTCAATGAGCTGGATTTAGAGAGTATAGGACCGATTATGAGTAATCGCATCGTGCTTTTAGCAGAAGATTCTAAAACCGCGGCTAAGAGCCTTCAGCATGTGATTGAGAAGCTTGAATTGCAGTATTTTACTTTCCCCAATGGCAAAGGCTTGCTGGATTATCTCAACAACGCCGGTGTGGCAAAAATGGTGGGTGCAATCATCACTGATATTGAAATGCCTGTCATATCGGGTTTTGAAGTGCTAAAGCGCGTGAAAGAAAACCCAGAGACCGCGCATATCCCTGTGATCATCAACTCTTCTATGAGTTCAGATTCTAATATGCAAATGGCAGAATCTCTCAAAGCCGACGCATTTATCACAAAATCCAATCCCATCGAGATAGAGCAGGCTCTAAAACAACTCTTAAAAAGCTAAATCAACTTCATAAGGAAATGTTTTTATGTATAGAACTCATTTGTGTGCAGACATTAGCAAGGAGCATATTGGGCAAGAAGTGCGTGTGTGTGGGTGGTGTAATAGCTACCGCGATCACGGGGGGATTGTGTTTCTTGATCTACGTGATAAAAGTGGGATTGTGCAACTAGTGTGTGATCCTAGCTCACAAGCCTATGAGATCGCTTCAAGCGTGCGTGATGAGTTTGTCCTCATCGCTAGAGGCAAAGTGCGCGCGAGAGGGGAAGGACTAGAGAATCCAAAGCTAAAAACCGGTTACATAGAAGTCGTGCTTGATGAACTCATTATTGAGAACAAATCCCTCACGCCGCCCATCGACATAGGCAGTGAAAATATCAGTGAGGATTTGCGACTTAAGTATCGATATTTAGACTTGCGTGCTAAGAAGGCGTATGAGATCTTTAAGATTCGTTCTGATGTGGCGATCGCGGTGCGAAATTCGCTGCAAAAAATGGGCTTTTTAGAAGTCGAAACCCCAATCCTCACGGCTTCGACTCCAGAGGGTGCGAGGGATTATCTTGTGCCTTCGCGTGTGCATGATGGGCAGTTTTTCGCGCTGCCTCAAAGCCCGCAGATTTTTAAACAGCTTCTAATGGTGAGTGGATTTGATAGATATTTCCAGATTGCAAAGTGCTTCAGGGATGAGGATCTGCGTGCAGATAGACAGCCAGAATTTACCCAAATCGATGTGGAGATGAGCTTTTGTGATGAGGAAGATGTGATGGCGGTAGCACAGAATCTACTTGTGGATATTTTCCGCGCGTGCGGCAGGGAGATTCACACACCATTTAGGCGTATGAGCTGGCAGGAGGCTATGGAATCCTATGGGAGCGATAAGCCGGATTTGCGCTTTGAGATGCCTCTTGTTGAAGTTGGCGATTTGTTTGTGGATTGTAGCAATGAAATTTTTGCCTCTATCGCGCAAGATTCTAAAACAAATAGATTCAAAGCATTGTGTGTCAAAGATGGTGATAATGTCTTCACGCGCAAGAGCTTGGGTGAGGCAGAGGAGTTTGTGCGCAAGTTTGGCGCGAAGGGCTTGGCATATCTACAGGTTAAAGATGGCGAGATCAAAGGACCATTAGCCAAATTCCTCTCAAGCACGCGATTAGATGAGCTATTGCAGCGCGTGGGAGCAGAGGTGGGCGATATTGTGTTTTTTGGTGCAGGAGCTAAGAAAATCGTGTGGGATTATATGGGGCGATTACGCCTTAAGATCGCACAGGATATGGGGCTTATAGATTCTGATAAGCTAGAGTTTTTGTGGGTGGTGGATTTCCCTATGTTTGAGACAAATGATGATGGGAGTGTGTCTGCGCTGCATCATCCTTTCACAATGCCCAAAAACCTAGAGCAGGGTGTGAAATCTGGCGATATAGAATCTATCCAATCCATCGCCTATGATATCGTGCTTAATGGCGTGGAGCTGGGTGGTGGAAGTATCAGAATCCACAGAGATTCTATTCAAAGTCGGGTGTTTGAGATTCTCAATATTTCCGAGCAGCAGGCAAGGGAGCGATTTGGATTCTTACTAGAGGCTTTGAGCTATGGTGCGCCGCCGCATGGGGGCTTTGCGATGGGATTTGATAGGATTATTATGTTGCTTACTGGTAGCACATCTTTGCGCGATGTGATCGCGTTCCCTAAGACCCAAAAAGCGACTTGTCTGCTTACAAATGCACCAAGTGAGGTAAGCGAAGAGCAGCTGCGTGAGCTACACATACGCCTACGCAATCCCAAACACTAAACAAGATTCTAACCTGCAAAGCCAAGTAAGCTTAGTAAGTCAATCAAACTTAAAGGAGAGAGAATGAAAAAGTTATTTTTGATCATTGGGGCGCCCGGCAGTGGCAAGACTACAGACGCCCAAATCATCGCGCAAAACAACGCCGATACGATCGTGCATTATTCTACAGGCGATCTTTTGCGCGCAGAGGTAGCGAGTGGCAGTGAACAAGGCAAACTCATCGATAGCTTTGTGAGCAAGGGCAATCTTGTACCGCTAGAAATTGTCGTTGGTACGATCATCGGCGCGATCAAGAATGCTCCAAAAGATGTGATCATCATCGATGGCTATCCGCGTAGTGTAGAGCAGATGGAAGCACTAGATTCACAACTGCAAGGGCAGAGCGATGTGGTGCTAAAAAGTGTGATCGAGGTGGAAGTGAGCGAAGAAGTAGCGCGCGATAGAGTGCTAGGGCGTGCGCGCGGTGCTGATGATAATGTCGAGGTGTTTAACAACAGAATGGCGGTCTATCTCACACCGCTCAAAGAAATTGAAGCATTTTACACCAAAGAGAATCTATTGCACAAAATCAATGGCGAACGCACTATAGAAGCGATCGTAGCGGATATGCAAAGCTTTATCCTACAGCAACTCTAATCCCTCAAACACAAGGAGCAAATAATGAATTTAGAAAAAATCGCTATCGGTTCTAACCCCGATGCTATCAATGTCGTGATCGAAATCCCATATGGCTCAAATATCAAATACGAGGTGGATAAGGAAAGTGGCGCGGTAGTCGTAGATCGCGTGATGTATGGCGCGATGTTTTATCCAGCAAATTATGGGTTTGTGCCAAACACACTAAGTGATGATGGCGATCCTGCCGATGTGCTCGTGCTCAACGAATACCCTCTGCAAGCTGGGAGCGTGATCAAAGCACGGCTTATCGGAGTGCTCATTATGGAAGATGAAAGCGGGGTAGATGAAAAGCTCATCAGCGTGCCGGTTTCTAAGATCGATCCGCGTTATGAAAAGATTCAGGGTTTGCAAGATTTACCACAAATCACATTGGATCGGATCAAAAACTTTTTTGAAACTTACAAAACCCTTGAGCCAAATAAATGGGTCAAAGTCAAGGATTTTAAAGACAAGCAAGAAGCCCAGCGCATTTTGCAAGCTTCTATTGATAATTACAAAAAGTAACAATTTCTTTAACCTTTTGGTTTTTACTCACTATGGCTTACACAAAGCCTCTGTGGGTAAATCCACAGGATCTACACACCGCATACTACCCCAAAATCCCCCATATATTTTGGATTTTTATCACAATATCTCATTTCGCTTAGGATTTTTGAGAATCTTTAGATTCTATAATTAACTTCTTTATTTTATAATGTAAGCAAGCTTGGGAAGTCAAGTGGCTTTCAAGTATTTTACGCAAGGAGAGAAAGATGGATTTCGCACAATTTATAGAAGAATACAACAAACTCAAAGCAGAGCGTGAAGAGCAGGGTATCCCACCATTGCCGCTAAATGTCAAGCAGACCCAGTTCGCTATTGATATTTGCAAAAGCTCAAACGCCACGCCTGAGCAAAAAGCTTTTGCCAAGGAACTCCTTATCCACAGAGTGAATCCCGGTGTCGATGATGCAGCCAAGCTCAAGGCAGAGTTTTTCGCTGAGATTCTAAAAAGTGGCAAGGAGCAGGTATTCACGCCACTAGAGGCGATCAAATATCTCGGGACAATGCTAGGAGGTTATAATGTCAAGCCACTTATTGATGGTTTGTCCCTAAGTGATGTCTCTCTAGCAAAAGAATGCGCAAATGCTCTCAAACACACACTACTTGTGTATAATAGCTTTGAGGATATTGCTAAGCTTAGTGCGAGCAACCCTCTAGCTAAAGAGGTTTTAGAATCTTGGGCAAATGCCGAGTGGTTTTTGCAAAAGCCCGCTTTGCCAGAGGTGATTAGAGCCTGTGTGTTTAAGGTCGATGGAGAGACTAATACCGACGATCTTAGCCCAGCGGGCGATGCCTTTACGCGTAGTGACATACCATTGCATGCTAAGGCTATGCTCAAAGCACGCATAGAGAATTTTGAGCAGAGAATCCAAAACATCAAAGATGTAGCAGCCAAAAATGATGCACAAGTGGCGTATGTGGGCGATGTGGTCGGGACAGGAAGCTCTCGAAAGTCTGCGTGCAACTCTATTATGTGGCATTTTGGTAAAGAGATTCCATATATTCCTAATAAAAAGGGTGGCGGCGTGATCCTAGGCGGCGTGATTGCACCCATTTTCTTTAATACTTGCGAAGATTCTGGGGCACTGCCTATCGCGGTAGATGTGAGCGCACTTAGCGAGGGTGATATCATCGAGATTCATACACAAAAAGGCGAAATACTCAAAAATGGTAATGTGGTGGCTAAATTCGAACTAAGCCCACTTACTATCAGTGATGAAGTGCGCGCAGGAGGTAGGATCTCCCTCATCATTGGGCGTAACCTCACTGCTAAGGCACGCGATTTCCTCAAACTTCCTCCAAGTGATGTATTTAAAACTCCCAAACAGCCAGCACAAAAATCTTGCGGATTTTCTCTCGCACAAAAGATTGTGGGACGCGCGTGCGGGGTAGAGGGCGTGAGACCGGGTACATATTGCGAGCCCAAAACCACCACGGTGGGTAGCCAAGATACCACCGGTGCGATGACACGCGATGAGATTAAAGAGCTTGCAGCCATTAGCTTTGGGGCGGATTTCGTGATGCAGAGTTTTTGCCACACTGCAGCCTATCCCAAGCCCTCTGATGTGAGCTTGCACGCGACATTGCCGGAGTTTATTTCTTCAAAAGGCGGTGTGGCATTGCGCCCTAGAGATGGCGTGATCCACTCATGGCTCAATAGATTCTGTCTGCCTGATACGCTTGGCACGGGAGGGGATTCACACACCCGCTTCCCTATCGGGATTTCTTTCCCTGCAGGTAGCGGGCTCGTGGCATTTGCAGCGGTTACAGGAACGATGCCTCTTGATATGCCAGAATCTGTGCTTGTGCGATTTAAGGGCACGCTTAATCCGGGTATTACCCTGCGTGATTTGGTCAATGCAATCCCCTACTATGCGATCAAACAAGGGCTTTTGACCGTGGAGAAAAAAGGTAAGAAAAATATCTTTAGTGGCAGAATCCTAGAAATCGAAGGGCTAGGGAACCTAAAAGTCGAGCAGGCTTTTGAACTTAGTGATGCGAGCGCAGAGCGAAGTGCAGCAGCGTGTAGCGTGCGCCTCAATAAAGAGCCCATCATCGAATACCTAAACTCAAACATTGCGCTTATCGAAGCAATGATCAAAAATGGTTACCAAAATGCCGAGACTTTGCGCAGACGCGCGAAAAAAATGCAAGAGTGGATTGATAATCCCGTGCTTTTAGAGCCTGATAGTGATGCGGAATATGCAGCGGTGATCGAGATCGATCTTGCAGAGATCAAAGAGCCGATTTTGGCTTGTCCAAATGATCCTGATGATGTGGCGACCCTTGGTGAGATTCTCGCAGATCCTAAGCGTCCTAAGACGATCAATGAAGTCTTTATCGGTAGCTGTATGACAAACATCGGGCATTTCCGTGCCTTTGGTGAGATTGTCAAAAACGAAGGGCAGTCTAAGACACAGATTTGGATAGCACCTCCTACCAAAATGGACGAAAAAGAACTCAATCAAGAGGGGTATTTCTCCGTCTTTGGTGCGGCGGGTGCGCGTATGGAAGTGCCAGGCTGTAGCTTATGTATGGGTAACCAAGCGCGCGTGAGAGATAATGCAGTGGTATTCTCGACCTCGACGCGTAATTTTGATAATCGTATGGGCAAAGGTGCGCAAGTGTATCTAGGCAGTGCAGAGCTTGGTGGCGTATGCGCGATATTAGGGCGATTGCCAAGTGTGGAGGAGTATCTCAATCTTGTGCCTACCAAGCTAAAAGGCAAAGAGGATAATGTCTATACATACCTCAACTTCGACAAAATCGAAGACTTCGCACTTTAAGATTCTAAGACTTTGTCTTTAGATTCTGATTTGCTACAGGAGCCTCGTGCTCTTGTAGTATTTGATAAAGCACTATTCACTTTAAACTTAATCTTATCTTTCTCTGTCTTTCCTCTCCTCCACTTTCATAGGTATTTATGAAAACTATAATTTTCAATCTTTTTTATATCCTCACTTCCCTGCTTATTTATTACAAATTCCTCTTTGTACTTTCTTTTAATTTCCTTATAATGTGCCCTTAATGCTGCTATAATAGCAAAAACCAAAAAGAGTTCCTATGAATCTTATCCATCAAAATCTTAGGCAGGATTTTAGGATCTGTGCTGCCTTATATGCTTTTTGTATTTTTGTTGTTTGTGCGTTTGCTGGCTGCTCACGGGAATATCTACAAGAGCAAGATTACCTCGCGCACCACTCGATAGAAAGTATCACAACACTAAATAGCTCAACCGCTCTGGATTCTACAATGGCAGCTACAGAATCTAGAGAGTTAAAGGACACACCTATGCTACACAATTCCACGTCACCGACATCATCACCCACATTGCACAAATTTAGCATTGCCAAGCCAAAAGCCAAGCAGATTTTTCACAAAAACACTCTGATCTATACTAATCAAAATCCCGAGGCTACCCTACCCCCGCGCGTGAGCTTGGGCGATGTGCTGGAATTCTATACCTCACCTGTGGCAAATGCCAAGCCATCAAAGCCCCTGCCCATAGCCAATGAAAACTTCCATCATCTCGCACACCTCCCCAAGGGCTCCAAAACCTCGCTTGTGTGGCTGGGGCATTCTTCGCTGTATGTAGTGCATGATGGACTTCATATCCTCATTGATCCGATTTTTTCCTCCTACGCTTCGCCTCTGTGGTTTGTCAATCGCGCGTTCAAAGCGCACAAAACCTACACTAAAGAGGATTTCCCAAAGATCGACATCGTGCTTCTGACACATTCGCACTACGATCATTTGGACAAAAAAACGCTCAAATCCCTTAAAGATAGCGTGTCGTATTTCATCGTGCCACAGGGCACTGCGCCCATTCTCATCAAATACAAAATCCCGCGCGAAAAAATCATTGAGCTTAATTGGTGGGAAGGTGTGCAATCTAGCACCCACAGCCTGCGCATCATTGCCACACCTAGCCAGCACAACACAAAACGCTTAGGTTACAAGGCAAACACCAGCCTATGGGTTAGCTATGCTCTAGAGCTTGGGGATAAGAAGGTATTTTTGAGCGGTGATGGTGGATATTATACGCATTTTAGGGAGATTGGGGAGTATTTTGGCAGTTTTGACCTTGCACTGCTAGAAAATGGACAATACAACAAGGCGTGGCAGTATTCGCACTCTTTCCCTGAGCAGACGATACAAGCAGCTCGTGATCTAAGGGCTAAAGTCGTGCAGCCCATACACTGGGGGAGATTCAGTGCGGGCACGCACGCGTGGAATGAGCCCGTGGATATTCTCAAAAGCCTTACCGAAATCGCGCATATAGGTTACAATGTCCCGCAAATCGGCGAGGTGTATCACATCGGCGATGAACCCAAAAACACGTTGTGGTATAGATTTTAGAATCTATCTTGATTTTATAGACAATACGCCAGCCCAAATCGTGTCAATGAGGCTCACACCAAGAATTTCTAGAATCTTGCTAAAAATAAAGTGTATGAACGCGTAAGCGGAGCGAAGGGCGGATTTACTCCATACAAGCGATATGCAAGTTTTGCCAAAAAACAAAGCTTGCATCAAGATGTATAGATGCTATCACTCACTTCTACCAGCCTCGTGTGAGAGCATGGCATACGGTGCAAGAGTGTAATATATCTGCGTGAATCTCCGCCGCTTTTAGGATCTGATTTTTTTGCAGTGCCTCTTCAAGTGCTTGGATACTTTCCTCATCGCGCTTGAGCGTATTTAGCACGATGTTTTCTTCCATACTCTGTGAGTTTTTGAGATAGTCAAACACATTATGCTTCTTAAACTCCCCATAAGTTTGCTTAAACTCCCTAAGCCCCTTAGCGATCTGTATCTTGTCGTTATAAAAAAAGCCCTTTTGCATGCTGTTTATGCTGTATTCCATGTCGCGCATTTTTTTGGTGATCTCACTAGCACCCAGCCACGCGCTCCCCAGACAAAGCGCCAGAATCCACACAAATTTTTTCATCTCCCCATTCCTTTCACAAATACGCACATATCGGCAAATCACAGCATATTCTAAATACAACAAGTGTGGCACATAATTTGCTACAGAATCTAGCAAATAGCCTAAAAAGGATCGATATGCAAAACCAAGATCATAAAGCACAAACCGATATTGAGGCATCTTTGAACGATCATTCATCTCATCAAGATATCAGCAGACGCTTCCCACTACCCTACTCGCTTACAAGCAACCTGATTATTATGAGCGTATTTTTTGCTGCACTTTTGGGCTTGTGCGCGTTTTTTGCTACAACCGCGTATCGTGCTAATACCTCGCAGGCTGCTGCCCTTAGCAATTCACTACTAGAAAATCAAGATATACTTGAGCAGTTTGATTTCATCGGGCAGGTATATACGCGACTAACCAACCTCCTTACCGCCCCCCAAGATTCTCAAAACAAAGCCCTCATTATCGCGATGATCAAAAGCTGGAATGAGAGCTTTGTCAAAAACGATCACGACTTGCAGTCCTTTTATCAACAAATAAATAAAGCGCTCGAGATAGAATCTAGCACAGAGTTTGCCACGCAGACAAGCCAAATCCTCCAAAAAGTCTATGCACTCCTACTCCAAAAAGCTAGCGCAGACACAACTCGCACACCAAGCACAGATTCTCATACCCCTAGCGCACTCCTCATCTTTGGAGTCATCGCGCTTGTGGTGTGTGCTGTGATAGCTGTGCTGATCTTGAGAATCTTTGGCTTATCTACGCGGTTTAAAACCCACTGGCAGCAGCTCTCTACACTCATGAGAGATATGCAAGATTCTGCGTATGCTTTAAATGAGTTGCAATCCCGCGATATCGGGGTATTTGAACCATTTAAACAAGCACTACTCCAAAACGCCCATTCTGCCAAATCCAGTGAATCCAACCCCGCTCTAAAAGCAGATAAAACATTACAAGATGCGCCACAAAAACCCATCGCAACTGAAGCGCTCACCACGCTCAAATCCCAGATCGCTGCCCTAGAGCAAGATGCCTCCAAAACTCTAGAATCTAGCAGTACTATCTTGCACACCATCACCCAATCCATCGAGCACAGCACCAGCTCCCAAGAGCATATCACCAAAGAACAAGATCAGTTTGAGCGCGCGAGTTCAAGCCTCTTGCATCTTTTTGAAAAACTCGGCGAGAGCATCGAGATCCAGAGTGCGCTTAGCGCGAAGTTTGCGGATCTCAATGGGAGCGTTGCACAGATAAAAGATGTGCTGAAGTTTATCGATGATATCGCCAGTAGAACGAATCTCCTAGCACTCAATGCCGCGATTGAGGCGGCGCGTGCGGGTGAGCATGGGCGGGGGTTTGCCGTGGTGGCAGATGAAGTGCGAAAACTCGCAGAATCCACCCAAAAAAGCCTCAAGGATATCGAAGTGAGTATCAACCTCCTAGCGAGCAATATCGATGAGATATGCTACAACGCCCAAGAAAGCTCACAGACATTTGAGAGCCTTATCCAAGAGAGTGAAGATTCTAAACAAAATCTCCAAAATATCCAAGATGCGCTCCATAGCATCATACAGAATATCACGACCCAAAACACCACCACGTTTGAAGTCTCCACACAGATTCAAAACCTCATAGAATCTTATCAGCACATCAATGCCCTTATCACACAGAGCGCGCAATCCCTTAAGGCTCTCCAATCTTAAGGGCAGCGCGTATGCAAGATTCTTCATTGTGTGAAAATTTATTATTATGCAAAGATTCTCTACTATGAAAGATCTCCTAATTGTGAAATACGCTTCATTATGAAAAATCTCCTACTTGCTGCGTATAAGCCTAAAAATATCAGCTCCAATCACTTTTTAACGCGTCTCAAAAAACATATAGGTGAGTCAAAAGCCGGCTATAGCGGCACACTTGATCCATTTGCTAGTGGGCTTTTGGTGGTGGGCTTTGGAGCACACACGCGGCTTTTGCCATTTTTGCAGCTCACACCCAAACGCTATCGGGCGACCTTGTGGCTTGGGGTGAGTTCGCCCACACTTGATATACAGGGCATAGAATCTGTGCGCGAAATCGCTCCTTTGAGCTTAGAGCGCGTGCTGGAGGTGCTAGATTCACTCACGGGCGAAGTGTCCTATACTCCACCGCGCTTTAGTGCCAAACACATCAATGGCACACGCGCCTACAAACTCGCGCGTGAAGGTGTGGAATTTACACTAGAAAGGGACACAATGTCTGTGTATGAAATCACTCTTTGTGCATACAATCACCCATTTTTGAGCTTTGAAGTTAGTATATCAAAGGGCGGCTATGTGCGCTCTTTGGGTGAGCTCATCGCACATAGTCTTGGCACCACCGGCGCACTTAGCTCCCTACATAGAATCTCTGAAGGCAATATCTCTGAATATGGGATTACAGATTCTGTAATTGCCAGCTATGAAATGTTTTTCACACTCAATCCCTGTGAGATTCTACCCTACCCTACCCTAGAGCTTTGTGCGTATGAAAATCTTATCAGAAATGGTGCGAAATTCTCTCTGCAAAACACAAAAAGTGGTGTATATAAAACTTCTTTTGAGGATTTTTTCTCTATAATTGAAGTTCTAGCAAACAAAAAGGTAAAATACCTCTACAATAGGATTCCATATGCTGATACTCTCTAGGAAACAAGATGATGGCGTGATGATAGGCGATGATATAGAAATTAAAATCATCTCTATCGACAAAGGCAGCGTGCGCTTAGGATTTAAGGCACCTTCTAATATGTTGATTTTGCGCTCCGAGCTCAAAGATGCCATCGCTATGCAAAACCAACAAGCCTCTATCAATGCTCCGACCAATCTCTCTTTGCCCAAGGTAGAAACTATCAAAAAGAAATAATATGCACCCCCTTATCTCCAAGAGTTACCCAAAGCTTAATATTTTTCTTAAAATCATTGGTAGACGTGATGATGGCTTCTATCTCCTCTCCTCGCGCTTCGTGCTAGCTCAAGGCACGCTATTTGACATCATCAGTATAGAATCTAGCTCTATGGGCTTTGTCTTAGAGGGTGCGTTTGGCTGTGATATAGAATCTAACACTATCTATAAGGCAAAATGCGCCCTACAAGAGCTAGCCAGAAGTGAGCAATGCAAGCGCGTGGATTCTCACATAGCAGATTTTGTCGAAACTCTCAAGGTCAGTGTGCAAAAGAGCATACCAGAGGGTGCGGGACTAGGCGGCGGGAGTGCTAATGCCGCGAGTTTTGTCCATAGTGTGTGTGCGCTGTGTGAGATAGAGCTAGAGAGAGAGGATTATGCCTTTATCGCGCGGCGGTGCGGGGCGGATGTGATGTATTTTCTTCAACGCGATATGAGCGCGAATGTCAGTGGCATAGGCGAGGAAGTTACGCCTTTTGCGGAGGATCTTCCCGAGTTTGAAATCTACACGCCAAAGCTCACCTGCTCCACACCTGCAGTGTATAAAGCCTATAGAGAATCTATCGCACACCATGATCGCACCTTTAGTCCATTGCCAGAGAAGTGGCTTTCTACCCCCAGTGTGCAACTCCTGCGCACTCACTCGCTAGAGGAGCTAAACGACCTCTATATGAGCGCGCTGCTCATCACTCCAGAGCTAGATTCTGTGCGCACAGAGCTTGGAAGCGGGTGGTTTTTTAGCGGGAGTGGTAGTAGCTTTTTTCGGATAAAGGTATGAATCTCATCGCAAAAGCGGTGCTTTTGGTAGCATTTTGCGCACTTGAGATTTACGCCTACCCCCACAAGGAATCTACCCTCACAATCCGCCCACCAAAGGCAAATCACGATTATGAATATGGCGGTGGCGATGAGCGTGGGCGCAACTCCAGCGCGCCCTATTCCCAGCCAAAAGATGGCGCATATTTTTTGCAGAGATTTACTCCTTCCTTGCAGGCATTTTATGAGAAGCTTGAGGAAAATTCTGCAAACGGGCAGTATGCACGATTTCGCGGTAGAATCCTCATCGGACACAGAGCCTACAATGCCCTACCCCGCGATAAAAAAGCCGAGCTTCAAGGTGCGATAGTATTCACACGCGTGTATATCAGCGCGTTTCTCAAATACAGTGAGTTTGGGGGTGTGGGTATAGGCGGGAGATTTGGGCGCGCTGATGAAGAGGTAAGATATTTTAGCGTGGATGGTCGGTATTTTAGTGATTTGCAAGAGCTTGGGGTGGATAGGCTGGTGTATCTGCTGTGCGTGCTGCCGAGGTTTGATAAATGCCTTGTGCTAGGGATAGGTGAGGAGTGGTAGCGGAATATAAAATACTTTGTCTTAAAAGTAAAGCCAATAATAAGAAATAATTATGTATCAAAAATTGCTTTTTATCGGACTGGATCTATTGGGGATTGCATAGTCGCTATTCGTGAAATCTATGCAACCAAAGCATTATTTCCCTCCGCTCACCTTGTGGTTTATACCAATGGTTATGGAGAGTAGCTCTATAAGCAATTTGAGTTTATCGATGAGATTGTGGATGTCGATTATGTAGCCGATACGAGAGCACATATCGATGCGAATAATTTTGATGTTTGTGTTCTCACGCAAGCAAGCTTGCGTTTTTGTCGGCTTTTTGCGGGCATTAGTTGCAAAAATCTTTACTTTTCTTGCGGGTAGTAGTTTTGTGCATTGGTATTTTAAAAGCATCTTTTTTCGCGCAGTTATTCTAAAGTTTCTCAAGAAGAGAGGATTTTTGCGACTTGTAAGGCAATTGAATAAAAAAGGTTTGATCAGTTGGCTATGAGTTTTAACTCTGCCCCACCCCCCCCCCCATATTACCTTACAAGCACAGCCTCAAAATGAAATATTTGTAGAAAAATTCTTTATAGATTCTAAATTCTATAATCCCCCTAAAACATCTCCCGCAATCGCGTCTTTCCAAACTCCACGCCGGGCTGATCATAAGTATCTATCCCCAGCGCACATCCAGCGCACGAAGTTAGAAGTTCATAATACATCACAAGCGCACCGGCATTGTACTCTGAAATCCTATCAAGCACGATGGAATCTGTGGGAATCTCTTGGGCTTGGAGAGTCTGCATAGTCGCTAGGCACTGTTTATCTAGCAGAGTGGCGAAACTCGCACCATTGATAAAATCGCTCGATTCTAAAAACTCTAGTTTCATCTTGGGAATGCGTGGTTTGAGTTGGTGCTTGGGGTTTAGCGCGATAAATGTGACACTTTTATCCTGCGGACCCTGCACGATGAGCTGTAAAAACGAATGCTGGTCTATACTTCCCACCAGTGCGATGGGTGTGAGTCCTACAGGCTGTTTATCAGTATTGAGTTTGCCTAGGCTCTCTGCCCACAGCTGCACATACCATGCGTTAAATTCCTTTAGCGCACTGGAATATGAAAAAAGCACATTTATAGGGTATTGCTCGCGATGTCGCACCATATAGAGGGCTTTGTGTAGGATATGATCCTCCTTACGCTCAAAAAACCTTGTGGCGATCTCACGCGCACCCGCTAGGATCTCTTTAGTCTTATATCCTAATATCATCAGAGGTAAAATCCCCACGCTACTTAGCACCGAAAATCTCCCACCCACATTTTTATCGATATTGACAAAGGCGATTTTTTGCTTTTGGCACCATTGCTGGAGCGGTGAATTGGTATCGGTGATGGCTAGGAGGTGGGATTTGTTTTTGGGTTGGAGTAGATCGTAGGTCTCTAGCACATATTTGAGAAGTGAGGCGGTCTCGATCGTGCTGCCACTTTTAGAAATCACGATAAAGAGCGTGTTTTTGAGTTTGAGTTTTTTGAGTGTGTTTTGTGTCGCAAGGCTATCGGTGCATTCTAAAAAGCGCAATTTGATGGCATTGCGCTGGGGCAAAGAGCAAAGCATGGAATCTAGAGCCTTAAGCCCTAGTGAGCTTCCACCCACACCGATGATGACGAGGTTTTTTAACTTGGCGATTAGCTCTTTGTGTTTTTTGATGTAGTGCCGTGAATCTTGCAATGCCTTTTTGCTAAAAGGCAGCTCATAGTATCCACTTGTGGATTTAAGTCGTTCCTCTTTGATAGATTTAAAGACTGGATCGATGTCGCCGCTAAGGGCAAAGAATTGTTTGAAAGTTAGCATTATGTGTCCTTAAATCAATGTGTGAGTGCATACACGCTCATATCCACAAGGCGCGTAGAGTAGCCCATCTCATTATCATACCATGCTAGGATTTTCGCGCTGTTGCCAATCACTAAGGTCTTATCCGGTACAAATATCGCGCTATAAGGTGATCCGATGAAATCACTTGAGACGCATTTTTCATCATCTACATAGATGATGTCTTTCATACTTGTGTGCTGGACTTGCCTAAAGAGATCGTTGATAGCGTCTTTGTCCGCTACCTTGTTTAGATTCACACTTAGATCTACGAGACTCACATCTGGGGTTGGCACGCGCACGGCAAACCCATTGAATCTCCCCACAAGCTCGGGGATCACTAATCCTACCGCCTTAGCCGCACCAGAGCTTGTAGGAATGATATTGAGCGCGGCGGCACGCGCACGGCGAATATCCTTATGCTTGACATCAAGTACATTTTGATCGTTTGTGTAGCTGTGGATAGTCGTCATCAGTGCGCTTTGTATCCCATAGGCATCGTGCAAGACTTTGGCGATGGGCGCGAGGCAGTTGGTGGTGCAAGAGGCGTTTGAGATCACATTCTCGCCCTTGTATTGCGCGTGATTGACCCCATATACGAAAGTTGGCGTTTCATCTGCTGGTGCAGAGATAATCACTTTTTGCACACTACCTCTGATGTGCGCACTTGAGGCTTGCAGAGAATTGAATTTACCCGTGCATTCTATCACGCCTTGTGCGCCATACGCGCTAAAATCTAGCTTTGCAGGGTCTCTGTCTGATAGAATGGCGACTTTGTTATTGCCTATTTGGATCGTGTGATCATCGAGCTTTTGGACCTCATAGTGTCTATGCACCGAATCATAGCGCAACAAATGCACAAGAGTATCTATAGGTGCGGTGGTATTGAGTGCGACAAGCTCTATATCTGTCCTCATACCGATGATACGCGCTGTGCATAGCCCGATCCGCCCTGTTCCATTGATAGCAACTTTAACCGACATAATGCTCCTTTAATGATGAAATATCCCCATATTATAGGGGAAAAAAGATAAAAAAATGTAGTTTTATTGATTTGTAGCAAAAATCTAAGTAAAATCCCCACATTTATTTGTCCTCGTAGCTCAGCTGGATAGAGCGTTCGATTCCTAATCGAGAGGTCATGCGTTCGAATCGCGTCGGGGACACCACTCTAAGCTTCTTTTACCTACACACACAAGGACATTTATGCAGCTCATTCTAGCCACTTCCAATCCACACAAAAAAGCCGAGATCAAAGCCATTTTTGCCACGATGTTGCCGCATATTGAGATTGTGAATCTTAGTGAGATTCTAAGCCCCTTTGAGATCGAGGAAAATGGAGCGAGCTTTGAGCAAAATGCCACTATCAAGGCAAAGGCAGTCTATGAAATGCTCACTCTTGTGCGTGGAGAGGGCGAATCTCTGGTGCTAAGTGAGGATAGCGGGCTGTGTGTAGATGCGCTGGGCGGTGCTCCGGGGATCTATAGCGCACGATTTAGTCTTATAGAGTTTGGAGATGGTAGCTGGCAGGAGGAAAAGACGCGCTTGCAAGATCTATCACTTGATGCACTCAATCTCACGCGTGTGGTGTATGAGCTACGATCACGCGATATAAGTGAATCTCGTGCTCAATTTGTCGCTAATGTCTGTCTGATGGGATGCATTGGTGGGCAAGCTATACATCGTAACTTTCAAGGTGTGTGTGGGGGTAAGGTCATCACCACGCCACAGGGCAATGGAGGCTTTGGCTATGATCCGATATTTGTGCCTGATGGCTATGAGCAAACCACCCTCGCGCAGATCGAATCTAAAAATGAAATTTCTCACCGCAAGAAGGCTCTAGTGGAGTGCGCCAAATATCTAAAGACTCATGAGTAAAAATAATCCAAAATTTCTCTTTTAGGTTTTTCTATTTTCTCTGTTTTAGAATCTAAGAATACAAGGAGGACTTATGACCCACATTGTGCTTATCCAGCCCCAAATCCCACAAAACACGGGCAACATCGGGCGCCTATGTGTCGCCACACAATCCACACTTCATCTCATCAAACCCCTAGGTTTTAGCACTGCCCAAAAGGAACTAAAGCGCGCAGGGCTTGATTATTGGCAACATTTGGAGGTAAGAGAGTGGGAGAATCTTACGCAGTTTTGGGAACACTACCCCATAGATTCTACAAATCATTTTTTCTTCAGCACCAAGGCACGGCAGATTCACTACGATGCGCGATTTTGTGATGAGAGCTATTTGTATTTTGGGCGTGAGGACGCGGGCATAGATGAGGCGATATTGCGCACATACAGCGCACAGGTCTATCGCCTACCGATGGCGCCCATCGCTCGTAGTCTCAATCTCGCCACTTGCGTGGGTGCGGTGCTCTATGAGGTGTTGCGACAGAATGGAGGCTATAAGACACTGTGCTAGAGCTTTGCCTTGCGTGCGATGCTAAGCACGATCCCTAGACTAAGGCAACTTGCTAGCAGTGAGCTGCCTCCATAACTCAAAAATGGCACGGCAATGCCCTTGATAGGCGTGATCCCAGCGATTCCAAAGGCATTGATGATGAATGAAAACGCCAAAAGTAGCGCGACCCCAACACAAAAGAGATAATACATTGTGTTTTGAATCCTATTAGCGATTTTGAAAATATAAAAAATCATCACAGCAAAGAGCCCCACGATACCAAAAACCCCCAAAAAACCCAGCTCTTCAGCGATCCCCGCTAGCACCATATCAGTATGCACTTCGCTTAAAAACCCCAGCTTAATGAGCCCATCGCCCAAGCCATTGCCCAAAAATCCCCCGTTATACATAGCATTTGTGGCGTGGTAGATTTGATAAGGTTCGGGGAGATTCTCGATGCGCAGGGATTGCGCCCATGCTTGTGGAAGTAGCCCTAGGATAGAATCTTGTGCATTTGCCCACCAGAGCTTGACACGCATAATGCGGTGTGGGCTTGTGATGATGGCAACAAGCCCGATACCAATCGTGATAAGCAAGAGCAATCCCAAAAAGCGCAAACTCCCCCCCGCAAAAAGCAGCATAAATCCAAGTGTGAGTGCGAGTACGATCACTTGCCCAAGATCATTTTGGAGCACCGCGATAAGCACGACTGCCACTAAAAATAAAAAGAAATAGGGGATAAAAAGCTTAATTTCACTTTTGAGGCTCATAGGCGTGTGCATACCGAATTTGCGCGAGAAGCTCCATGCCAAAAAATACACAAACCCGATCTTAAAAAACTCCGATGGCGCGAGTGAAAAACTAGGCAGTTTTATCCAACGTTTAGCCCCACCTGCCGAGCTCACCAACGAGCTTGGCAAAAAATGCATACCAATCATAAGAACCAAAGAAGTGATAAAGAGCAGCCAACCGAGCTTTTTGAAACTAGAACCGGGATCAAGCTGCGCGAGAAGCCACATCAGCAAAATCCCCATACATGCGACAAAAAATTGCCGTATGAAGAAGTGAAACTCCCCATAGCCAAAAAACCCCACCGGATAGACCGAGAGCGAGTAGCACATCACCACGCCTATACTTATAAGCAGGACAACCACAAAAAAAAGTCGCAAGTGAATCACGCAAATCCTTTAAGGTAGGGGGATTAAGAGTGTAATTGTAGCTAAATCTGTGGGCTTTGCCAATATATTTCCTGTCCGATAGCCACATAGCGCGCGAAATAATGCTCCACAAGTGCGCTAGTGCGCGGACATAGTACAGACACACCCTTGCTTTGCTCATTGATACAAAATCGCTCCAGCCACAGCTTGGCGTCTTTTTTGTCGCGATAATGCGCCGCAAGATCCAGATATGTGCGCACATACCATAGTGCTAGATTCACATAGCGCACACGATTGATTTCAAGCTTGCCAAACTCCCTAGATTCATCAAAGACCAGCACGTCACTCTCAAACATACCGCACAGATGGATAATCCCCTCGCAGTAATACGGACGCACCTCGAGATTTTCACGCCACGCCATCAACCCCACCGCGCGCTTTATACAATCATCAAAGAGTGCTTCCCATATCTGCCGATCCACCTCCTCGCTTCGCTCCAGTGCTTGGGTATAGCGCTGTATATCTAAGCACACTAGCTCTGAATCCACGAGTGCATCTCGCAAAATCTTAGCAATCGGGCTAAAGTTTAGCAAA
The DNA here is from genome assembly GCA_944325775.1 of uncultured Helicobacter sp. Taxonomy (GTDB): domain Bacteria; phylum Campylobacterota; class Campylobacteria; order Campylobacterales; family Helicobacteraceae; genus Helicobacter_F. Next base: position 36,916 of record CALVBL010000007.1, on the reverse strand, counting down.
TACGCGATGATCCCCCCGCTTGTCGCCTTAAACTCCTCGATGTTTTTGAACTCCCCACTACCATTCATCGCCTCTTCGCTGCTCTCATCAATCCACAAAATATGCCCAAACTCATGCCCATTAGTGCTGATATCATACACGCTATGCCAGAGATTCTCATTATAGAAAAGCACCTCACGACCCCGTGCGATAAATTCTTTGCTAAAAAACTCATAGCTCAGGCGCATTTGTGGCTTAGCACGGGCTTGAGCAATGATACGCAAGGGAAAAGCAAAGATTTTCTTGCCCTCTTTTTTGCTCACGATTTCATCATTTGGCACGACCTGCGCGCTAAAAAGTCCATTATTCTCCGCGCCAAAAAACAATAGCGGGATAGATTCATACACCTTACTGCGCGCTAGGCTATGCTCCACAAACGCCCTGCTTTGCGAGCTAAGCCCCAAATGTGTGGCAAGCAAGGCAAAGGTGCTTTTGATACCTTGAGCAACATCAAGCGCGTATATGCCCTTATTATCCGCAGGCGTGCAGAGGCGTAGATCCCACTCTGGTGCCACCCCATGGCGATAAATATCCTCGTAATACTCCAGCGGATGCCCGATTTGCAAAGGCGTATCGATGCGCATCCACGCATAATCCACCGCGCGCCAAGATTCTATAAGTTGCGCGCTATCTGTGCAAGCCCACGCGTTTTTGAGTGCTGTGAGATATTCTATATAGGCTTGTGAGCGATCAAAGATTTCATCTTCTAAACCTTTAAGATTGCGCACGCTTAAATCTATCGCCTCTATGATTGCTCCCACTTCACTTGGGAAAGCCTCCATATATGGCACACAGGAGAATCTGCTCTCACGCGTGAGTGTTGTACTCGGGTGGCATGGCAAAGAGTAGGTGCGCTGGACATTATTACCTGCGCTATCGCGCTCCATCGTGGGTTCTAGGAGATTTAGTGCTTCTTCAAAGCTAAAGAGCTCGCCAAGCCGCGTGTTGATCCCATGGATAAACTCCCTATCCCAGCGCGCAAAAAACGCATTCATACACAACCCGATCCGATAGGTGCTAGCAAGGATCTCACGATAAAATGACGTGAGCAGCTGTTTAGATTCTATATGTGTAAGTAGCTTAGCGTGCGCGCTGGCGTAATACGCACTGACATACTCCAGCAGCATAGCGCGTGCGTTGGCGATCTCTGTGGGCGATTTATTGAGGGATTTGAGCACTTCTAGGATCGCCTCTTCGCGGAGATTGACGATACGCTCTATAAGCGCGACAAAATGCTCGCGTGTGGGGGAGATATTGAGCTTGGTGCAGAGTGTTTGTAGTTGTGCTTTGTGGGATTCTAAATTGGTTTTGGATTTTGTGGATTCTGTGTTAGTTAGATTCTCATTTTCACAAATATTTCTTAGATTCTGTGTATCGTTTGTTTTATGCGAGAGAGGGGTGGTGATGACTGCCTCCAAACCTGCCAAATCTGTGGAATGATTACCCAAGGAGGTATTTTCCTGCATAGCAGAAACTACTTCATAGAATCTATAATGCTCCCGCATACTCTCTTCATAGATTCTATACACCTCCCCCATATCCGCCCAAAATCGTTTTTCCACTGCCCTATTCTCTTTCACGCCCGCTCCTTATTGTAGTTTATACACGATTTGCGCATACACGCTTGCCCCAGCCACACGATAAAAATCATAATATCGATTATTTGTGAGGTTATACCCACTCAAAGAAATATCTATGCCATTTCGCCACACATAGCCCACTTTCGCATTGAGACTAAACTGACTCTCATAATACCCATAGGTGTTGCTTAGCGGCGGGGAATTTCTATCATCGCTAAAAAACGCAGGTGCATAATACGCCCATGCCACGCCATAAAAACCTATTGTAGGCAAGTATTTGAGTGTAAGGCTACTCATATGTCTAGGCACGCCAGCGAGCTGTTTGCCCTCTGTGTAGGGCATGGCGGAGTTTTGCAAGATCCGTGCATTGGTAAAGCTATAGCTCGCCTCTAGGCTTAGATTCTCACTTAGTGCTAGCTTGCCCTCTAGTTCTATGCCCTGTATGCGCCCAAGTCCTGCATTGACATACTGCCATGGGTGCGTCTGTGTGCCACTCCCCGCGCGATAGATCATATCCCACAGCTCTGTGTGGAAATAATACGCACTCACACCAAGCCACTCTCCGCGATACTCGCTCCCTATTTCAAAGCTTAGCGCGCGCTCTTGGGTAAGATCGGGGTTTATCGCCCAGACATTGCTTGCGTGGGTGAATTGATACATATCGCGTAAGGTGGGCATTCTAAAGCCTGTGCCAAGACTGGATTTAAGCAGCCAATCCGAAGCAATACGCCAAGAAACCCCAAGTTTTGGGCTTAGGATCGAGGCGCTAGATTCTATATTATCGCGATTTTGTGTGGGCGATTCGTGGTTAAAAAAATATCCATCATAGTTGTGCCAATAATCATAACGCACACCGAAATTGCTAGAGAGATTCTCATACCATTTAGAATCTATCTGTACATAACCCGAGGCGACAAAAGCCCTCTGTCCAAAGCCCCTGAAGCTATCAAGGCGTGTGTGCCAATCGCGCCAATTTGCCATATGGCGTTGATTTTGGGTGTAGGTGTAGTAGCGAAACTGCGCCGCAGTACTCAGCGTATGTCGCTCCAAAAACCGCGTGCGAAAAAGGACATCAAGATAATTACTAGTTGAATCTATATCTTGCGTACTGCCCGCTCCACCATAGCGATCACCCCCTAGATCACGATTGGCATCTTGCCAAAGGCTAAGGAGCGTGAGGCTTGAGAAGGAGGCTTTGAGTAGTGAATCTGCCCCCATAGTGTGCGTGTAGCTAAGGCTGCCCAAAATATGCGTATAATCCCCCATACCCCCTAGCCCCGAACCGACAAAATAATCCTTACCATTGATAAGATGCGTGGGACGCTGCGTAGTGCTATCATAGAGATAGCTTTTAAAATGCCCAAAATCATAGGTGTGATTTGACACGCTTGCCATTGCCGATAGCAGTCCAGAATCGCCTATATCATACTCTGCCTTGAGGCGCACATCATAGGTTTGGTAGGCGCGCTTGCCACCCGTTCCGATGATATGATTGCCCGCTTTGTCGGTATAGTAGCCACTAAGGTTGGGATTATTCACAAGGCTAGAATCTGTGGGCGATAGATAGGCAGGGAAACTCGCATAGCCACCACTTTGGGTATAGCCACCACTAAGTTTTAAGCGCAGCCGCCCTTGCAGCAGTGCATCGCCCACCGAGGCATAGAATCTAAAGAGATTGGTATCGGCACTATCACGTACCAGCTCATTACCATAGCCTGCGAGCACTTGGGATTCAAAACCTTTGGGCATAGCGGTGATAAACTGCACCACGCCTCCGATAGCTCCTGCACCATAGAGGCTAGAGAAGCTCCCGCGCGCCACTTCCACACGCTGCACATCATAGAGCGAGAGTTGGTTTAGGATTCTATTCTCACCCTCCAAATCACTAAGAATCACCCCATCAAGCATAATAAGCGTGCCACGATTAATCCCGCGTATCATAATATTTGGGCGTGGATTGAAGCCCACATCATTTTGGATTCGCACGCCAGAGAGGGATTTGATCGTATCTGTGAGTTTGGTGTTGGGGGATTGCTGGATATCTTTAGCACCCACTACACTCACATTCCCATGTATATGAGCCACATCGCTTTCTAATGTCGAAAAAGTGCTCACAGAATCTCGCAAATGCTTTCTTTGCTCTTTCGCACACATAGCCATATGCGCAAATGCACACAGCACGATTATACGCATTATCAGAGAGATATGAGAATCTTTCATTACTTTAAGACCTTTAGGCATTTTATGAGGATTTTTGTTACAATACTTTTTTACTTTTGTTTTAAGGGATAATACAAAAATGTCATTTTATAAAAGCTTATGTTGTTTGTTTTTGTGTTGTCTTAGCGCGTCTTTGGGCGCACAAAATACACTGCGTATGGCTATCAGCCAAAATGTCGGCGCACTCAATCCCCAAGGCTATAATACCAATGCAATGTTTGCACAAAATATGCTCTATGAGGGCTTAGTGCGCTTAGATAAAGACGGCATGCTCATACCCTCTTTGGCAACCTCTTGGGAGATTAGTGATGATGGCAAAACCTATAGCTTTACTTTGCGTAAGGGCGTGAGATTCTCTAATGGCGAGGTGTTTAATGCCGATGCGGTGGTGCTAAACTTTGAATCTATCCTCAAAAACAAAGTGCGACATTCGTGGTGCGGACTTATCCATGCGATAGATTCTGTGAGTAAGATTGATGATTTCCACATTACGTTAAGGCTCAAATACCCCTACGCGCCCACGATCTATGAGCTTTCACTCATACGCCCTTTTAGATTTTTAGCCCCTAGTGCGTTCCCTCCGAATCTTGATCTCATCAAACACGATCCTAAGCCCATAGGCACGGGCGCATATATGCTCATAGATTCACAACTAGGGGTGAGCGATAGCTTTGCCAAAAATCCATACTACTGGGATAAAGATCGTTATAATGGAATCTACTTTGATACAATCATTATGCGCGTGATTTTTGACCCAAACACCAAGCTAAGTGCGCTCAAAAGTGGGCAGGTCGATCTCATCTATGGCTATGATGTGATCCCTATCGAGATGTTCCAACAGCTCGCACACGATACGCGTATAAAAACCTACCTCTCACCCCCGATTTTTACCACTTCTTTGGTGCTAAACTCTAGCAAACTCCCTGCAAATCTCCGCGAAGCAATCGCGCGCGCTATTGATAAGCAAGAGCTTGTACGTGGTGTGTATGGCGATATGCAATCTTGTAGCGATTGGCTATTTATCACGCGGGGGGATATGCCAGAGTTTAATCCCAAAGCTCCCCAAGATGCTAAAAAGCAAGATTCTACAAAGACACATAATTCACAATCCTGCCAAGAGCCGGATCTGCCAAGAGCCAAAGCCCTGCTGGCGGACATGCCCACGCCCATCACGTTTGAGCTCCTCTATAGTGGGGATAGCCCTGCCCAAAAAATGCTCGCACAGATTCTCGCCCATGAGCTGAAATCTCTTGGTATCAATCTCATACTTAGTGCCAGCGAACCCACGATCTATCGCAATAGACAGCTAAAGGGCAATTTCGAGTTATCTTTTAATGATACATGGGGCGTGCCTTATGAGCCGCTAAGCATTCTGTATTCTATGCTCACGCCAAGCCACATAGATTTTAGCGCACAAGCTGGGCTTAGTAATGTCAAGGAGATTCAGTATCTCATCACCGAGCTTTTATCCCAAGATCCGCGCTCTAATAGTGCTAAGGCTCTGCTAGGACAGATTTTAGAGCTTTTATCTCAAAGCTATGTGTATATCCCTCTCACAACCCAACGTAACAAAGCTATCGCTACTAGCGAGCTTAAAGGCATACAAATGGGCGTGCTTAGCTATGAGATACCCTTTTGGGAAATGTATAAATGATCTCTTACATCATCAAGCGGCTTTTGAGCCTCATACCGATCTTGTTTGTCGCTTCGTTTACGATCTTTGCGTTTTTGCGTTTGGGCGGCACAGACCCGATCACGCAGTTTTTACTAAATTCCCATATCCCTCAAACCCCCCAGCTCATCACCGAGCTTACCGAGCAATTTGGGCTTGATAAGCCACTCTTAGAGCAGTATGCTATATGGCTTAGTGCAGTAGCGCATGGGGATTTTGGCACTTCATATATGAGCGGACGGAGCGTGGGAGTGGAGTTTTTTTATTATTTGCCAAATACCCTGATCCTCGTCGCTCTTGGGTTTTTGCTCACGCTTTTGCTCTCTATCCCGCTTGGGATCTTAAGTGCAGTCTATGAGGGCAAATGGTTAGATAAAGCCCTGCAGATTCTGTGCCTCATCGGTGTGAGCGTGCCAAATTTTTGGCTTGCGTTGCTGCTCATTGCGTTTTTTTGTATATCACTGCAGTGGTTGCCAGCTGTGGGCGATGGGAGCTTTAGCTCATTTATCCTGCCTAGCATTAGTATTGCGTTTATGTCCATTTGTATCAATGCACGTCTTGTGCGCGCCAATATGCTCCACGCACGCTCACAATACCATATCCTCTATGCCAATCTCCGCAATCTCCCGCGATACAAAATCATTACCAAACATATCCTTTACAACGCACTCATACCGATCGTAACGGCTTTTGGTATGCATATCGGTGAGCTTGTAGGGGGCTGCTTGCTTATTGAGAGTATTTTCGCTCTGCCGGGCATTGGGCTTTATAGCATACAAGCCATTGCCAATCACGACTATCCCATTATCCAATGCTTTGTGCTTGTGCTGTGCGGGATTTTCACACTTTGTAATATCCTAACCGACATCCTCTATGCTTTCCTTGATCCTAGAATCTCCCTCAAAGGCGCGCGATGAAACACTCCAATATAGCCCAATCTGTAACCCATATAACTGCTCACACAACCCCCGTGCGCACAAATCCCTTTGCCATCATAGGTAGTAAGATCACCATCGCTGCCTTTATCCTACTTGTCTTGCTCGCGTTGCTAGCACCCTATATCGCTCCCTATGATCCCAACGCCATTGACATCACGCAAAAATTTGCCCCCATGAGTGCATCGCATTTCTTTGGCTGCGATCATTTGGGGCGCGATGTATTTTCGCGTATCTTGCAGGGAGCAAGTATCTCGCTAGGATCGAGTGCGATCATACTTGCTTGTGTGCTGGGGCTAGGGATCAGTATAGGCGGGCTATGTGGATTTGTAGGTGGGTGGCTGGATTGGGTGATTATGCGCGTGTGCGATGTATTTTTGAGTATGCCTACATTGGTGCTTGCGCTCTTTTTTGTGGGGGTGCTCGGTGTGGGAGTGGGCAATGTGATTTTGGCGATTATCCTCACACATTGGGCATGGTATGCGAGGATCGTGCGCTCTATCGTGCTAAGCCTCAAACACAAAGAATACATCACGCTCTCCACCTGCTATGGTTGCACGCGTTTGCAGAGCTTTAGGCGACATATCTTGCGCCCAGTGCTTAGTCAGTGCGTGATTTTGGCAAGTATGGATCTAGGGCATATGATGTTACACATTGCTGCACTTTCATTTATTGGGCTGGGCGTGCAAGCCCCGATGGCAGAATGGGGCATAATGCTAAGTGAGAGCAAAGACTATCTTTGGAGTTATCCGCAGCTTATGCTGTATCCGGGAGGCGCGTTGTTTGTGAGTGTGGTGCTGTGCAATCTCATCGGCGAAAATTTACGCAAATTTTATGATGTGCCGTTTGCACATACGCATTAGGATTGCTTATGAAAAACATAGAATCTGCTCTTTTGCCAAAGTGTGTGTATGAAGTAGCAGCAATGACACGCAGTGTGAATTGTGAATCTATGTTAGATTCTAAGGACTTGCTATGCGCCAATGCATAAGCCAAATGATGAGAGCTTGGCTGCACACGAGCGACACACAGACTTGCGATAGCAAAGAATGCAACAAAATAACTATCAAAAACCTTAGCGTGTGTGCTGATAACGCGCTTCTTTTAGATTCTATAGAACTCACACTCACGCGCGGGAGCATCACCGCACTACTTGGGGCAAGTGGCAGCGGTAAATCCCTCACAATGCGCGCACTTAGCACTTCACTTCCCTCAAATCTCACGCAAACCAGTGGTGAGATTTTCCTCGATGGACACCCTATATCCCACGCGCCCACTGCACTTTTTTCTCATATTCTTCAAAACCCACAGAGCTATTTCAATCCGCTCTTTAGTATCAATTCCCATTGTCGTGAAACCCTCAAAGCCCTGCACAAGCCCTACGATCACACACGCATACATCGTGTGTTTGAACAAAGCGGCTTTGAGAGCCATGAGATAGAATCTGTACTCAAAGCCTATCCTTTTATGCTTAGTGGGGGTATGCTCCAGCGCGCGATGATCGCCATAGCCCTGCTGCGCGAAACGCCATTTTTGCTCGCCGATGAGCCTACAAGCAACCTCGATGCACACACCCAAGAAGAGATTCTCACGACACTTCTTAGTCTCGTAGATTCCCATTGTATCGGGGTTTTGCTCATCACGCACGATATAGCTGTGGCGATGCGTATGGCAAGTAGATTTTATCATATCAGCAAAGGCAGGGTGCGCGCGATGGATCGCGATGAGATTATCCTGCCTCCTAGCTCACCCCAGCGCACACCTCCCAAACTCACAAGCACGCCTATGCTTTATGCACACAATCTCTGCTATAGCTACACACACCACATCGCACGCGCGCATACAGCGGTACTCCACAATATAAATCTCGCTCTCCATCAGGGCATACACACCGCTATCATCGGTCCTAGCGGCTGTGGTAAAAGCACATTAGCCAAGATCCTAAGCCGCCTCCTCACGCCTCAAAGTGGGGAGCTCACGCTAGATTCTAAGCCACTGCATGCGTTTGGGCGGGAGTTTTATACACAGGTACAGATTTTACTTCAAGATTCTCTAAGCTCGCTCAACCCTTCTCTGTGCGTGTTTGACAATCTCATCGAACCGCTCATCTATCTGCTAAACATACGCGATGAAACCACACAACATCATCTCATCGATCCGATCCTAGAGCGCGTGCATCTCCCACACTCAATACTCTCTGCTTATCCCGCTATGCTCTCTGGTGGGGAGCTACAGCGCGTGTGCTTATTGCGTGCTCTACTAGTCTCACCGCGGATTCTCATACTCGATGAGAGTCTCTCGGGGCTGGATTTTGCCCTGCAGATAGAGATCGTAGAGTTTTTACAGACTTTAGAATCCACCACTATTATTTGTATCACACACGATATTTCCCTAGCTCGCAGGCTTTGTGGGCAGTTTGTATTTTTGGATCGGCTGCACACATAGATTCAAAGCATCTGGTGAGACTTTGGAATATTGACACATAAAATTATGTCTATTTTTATAAATAAACTTGACATTAAATGACTAAACTTATATAATACCATTTAACTTAAGATTGAAGGAGAATGTTATGAATATTTTTGAAAAACTCACAAACCAACTCAAAGAAAACCTCGATAGCGCAGCCGCACTCGCCCTCCATAGTCAAAATCAAGAAATCGATGTCGCGCATATGTTTTGGGCAATGCTCACCAACACCCAGTCCATACTCAACCAAGCCTTAAACAAACTCAACATCGACAAAGCCCCCATAGAGTTAGAAGCGCGTAGTGTAGTCGATAAGCTCCCCAAGTCCTCTAGCGTATCAAAAGAGAATCTAAGCATAAGCAAGGGCTTGAGTGATGCCCTCGCACAAGCTCAAGGCGAAGCCACACGAAATGGCGATAGCTATATAGCGGTGGATAGCTTCATCATTGCTAATCTCGCACACCAAGCCTTTAGGGATATTTTTAGCAAATACCTTGATAGCAATGAACTCAAAAAAACCTTAGAATCTATCCGCGCAGGGACAAAAATCAACGACCAAAACGACGACTCCAACCTCGAGTCACTAGAAAAATACGGCATTGATCTGACAAAAAAAGCCTTAGAAAATGCCATAGATCCAGTGATAGGGCGCGATGAGGAGATCACAGCGATGATGCAGATCCTCATCCGCAAAACCAAAAACAATCCTATCTTGCTGGGCGAACCCGGCGTGGGTAAAACCGCTGCGGTGGAGGGATTAGCACAAAAAATCGTGACAAAAGCCGTGCCTCTCTCACTCCAAAATAAGCGCGTGATCGCTCTAGATATGAGTGCGCTCATCGCGGGGGCAAAGTATCGCGGGGAGTTTGAAGAGCGGCTAAAGGCAGTGATCAATGAAGTGAAAAAAGCAGGGAATATCATACTTTTTATCGATGAGATTCACACGATCGTGGGTGCTGGGGCGAGTGAGGGCAGTATGGACGCTGCAAATATCCTAAAGCCTGCTCTAGCGCGTGGCGAACTCCACACCATAGGCGCGACCACGCTCAAAGAATATCGCAAATACTTTGAAAAAGACGCCGCGCTTACAAGGAGATTCCAACCCATCACACTCAATGAACCAAACACCAACGAGGCTTTGCAGATCCTGCGCGGTATCAAGCAAAAGCTTGAGGCGCATCATAATGTGAGTATTATGGATTCAGCTCTTGTGGCGGCAGTCAAACTCTCACAGCGCTATATTCCAGATAGATTTTTGCCCGATAAGGCGATTGATCTGATCGATGAGGGCGCAGCCGAACTCAAAATGCAAATAGAATCTGAGCCCTATGAGCTAAGCAAGATTAAACGGCAGATTCAAAGTCTAGAAGTCGAAAAACAAGCGCTTAATATGGAAAAGGACAAAAACAATGCCACACGCCTACAAGAGATCCAAGAGGATCTAGCAAACTATAATGAAGAAAAACGCGTGCTAGAGACGCAGTTTGAGAGTGAAAAAGAGGTATTCCGCCAAATCGCCGAGCTAAAGACTCAGCTAGATTCACTCCAGAGTCAATCTGAAATCGCTAAACGTAATGGCGACTACAACAAAGCTGCTGAAATAGACTATGGCAAGATCCCCCAAGCCAAAGAAGAGGAGCAAAAGCTCCAAGCCAAGTGGGATAATATGGTGCAAAATGGCACATTGCTCAAAAATGCTGTGACAGAGGAAATCATCGCGGGGATCGTGAGCCGCTGGACACAGATCCCTATCAAAAAAATGCTCCAGAGCCAAAAAGAGCGAATCCTAGGTATAGAAGACGAACTACGCAAAAGCGTGGTGGGGCAAGATGAGGCATTGCACGCGATCGCACGCGCCATTAAGCGCAATAAAGCAGGACTCAGCGCACCAAATCGCCCCATAGGCAGCTTTTTGTTTTTGGGACCCACAGGCGTGGGTAAGACCCAAAGTGCTAAGAGTTTGGCAAACTTCCTCTTTGATAGTCCCAAAAACCTCGTGCGGCTAGATATGAGCGAATATATGGAAAAGCACTCGGTAAGCCGTCTCGTGGGTGCAGCACCGGGCTATGTGGGCTATGAGGAGGGCGGACAGCTCACAGAGGCGATACGACGCAAACCCTATAGCGTGGTGCTCTTTGATGAGATCGAAAAGGCTCACCCTGATGTGTTTAATGTTCTCTTGCAAGTGCTTGATGATGGGCGATTGACAGATAATAAGGGTGTGGTGGTGGATTTTTCCAACACGATTATTATCCTAACGAGCAACATCGGAAGTGATAGAATCTTAGAGCTAGAGGATAAAAATGAACGTGAGAGTGCGGTGCGCGATCTGCTCAAAGGCTACTTCAAGCCGGAGTTTTTAAATAGGCTTGATGATGTAGTGATCTTTAATCCACTAGCACTTGGGGACATTATGGGGATTGTGGATATTATGTTTGCCCAAATAGCGCAGGTGGCAGGACAAAAGGGCATAGAGATCAGTCTAAGTGATGAAGCTAAAGAATACATCGCAAAAGCGGGGTTTGATCCTATCTATGGGGCGCGTCCGCTCAAGCGCGCTCTGTATGAGGAAGTAGAGGACAAACTCGCCGAGCTTATCCTAGAGGATAAGCTCAAAGATGGCTCAAAAGTGCAGTTTGTCCTAGAAAAAGATGACGATAGCCACGAGTATATCCAAGCTGTTTATTCATAATTTGGGTGTGCGAGAGGCTTGTCTTTGCGCGATTTTTGGGTGGGGCTTGTCTTTTTCTAAAGAAACTTCGTTTTAGCTCTTTTCGCAGAGTTTTCAAAAACGCTTCAGGTCATTATTTTTTTAAGCGCGTGGTAGAGTGGCTTGGCATACACCCTCATATAGCTCCCTACGATTTTTACAAACGCCCGCCGCGCAAAACCCCAGCGTATGCGTCCATAAAAAGGCGTGCGCCTCGCGACTTCCCACCAGAGTGTTCTAAAGGGATTATGCACGAAATCTTCTTGATCGGGGAGCTTCCTGCCAAGGGTCTTCCACGGCTCAAGCCCCATACCGATGAAATGCACGATAGCAGGGCTCTTTAGTGCTTCTTGGCATTGGGCGTAGGTGTAGCTGCTCCCATCATCCCAGTGCTTGTGTGCGAGATTGCGCATCGCGGTGGGATTCCATTGGAGATTCCAGCGCAGCGGCACAAAACACACACAATCCCTAAAAGTGTAGTTGATAAAATCCTGATCGGGAAATCGCATATACGGGAAATCCCTAATGCGCGTCATATCATAGCTACGCCACTTGGCTAGATCCATCACCAGCACGCCAGAATTACAATAATCCCTATGCTCTATGCTAGCCTCAAACATTCTCTGAGGCGCTTGGGGTCCGCTACCAGAATCTATATGGCGCACCATACCCACCGCCTTGCTACCCAGCTCATACGCACAAAGCTCCCGAATGTCATCCAGCACGAGGATATCCACATCCAAATACACACAGCGCGTTATGTCTAAAGACAGGACATCGCCGATCTTTAGGCGGAAATACGCGCACCAATTCGTCCCATCCGCGCCCCACGGCTGCAAATCCCTAAAATCCTCTTGAGAGACATAATGCAGTGCTATGGTGCAAGGGTAGCGGGCGTTTAGGTGGCACTCTAGGGTTTTGAGCTTGGTTTTTGTATCTTGTGTGAGGGTGTCGCAGAGGATGTGGAAGCAAATGGGGAGATTTTTTAAGGAGTTACTTCCCCCCCCCCGCAGTCGTGCTACCCTCTATGCGCAGTGAATCCACAATGCTGCGCATAGCCACTGCTGCATATGATATGTAGTGCTCGTCGCAGCCAAAGACGATGTGGTAGTGTGTATCCATAATGTGTCCTCCTTTTTCTGGTAGATTCTTAGGGAAATTTTGTATCTCGGATATTCCTTTGAGAGATTAGCGCATTTTTGGGATAATCACTACCGACAAAGGTAGCTCCTACCCTAAAAGCACGTTAATCTCTCAAACTAATACCACAAAACAAGACAAAGCCGCAGTTTCTTTAGTAATCTAAAAATTTGTTGGCAAAGCCTTTGCCCAGATTCTGTATTCAGATCAGAATTCAGCGGTTTAGATTCTGCAATTTTACCACACATTTCTAATACCCCAGATTCTGTATTTTCAGAATCTAAAGCCCCCCAACTCACAGAATCTGTGTGACAGATTCTGTGAGGTAAAATCAATACGTGTGCAGCACCCAAAACTCGCCCGTGGCGCGGATACTAGAAGCAAAATAGCGGAGGCACTCCAAAAGATAAAACATAGGTGTGCCAAAAAGACCCAACGAGAGCAAGGGCGATAGCCCACAGCTAAACAGCGGTGATTTAGGCTTTGGGATAGCAAGGAGGGGATAAACCCCTTTCTTTTTGCACTAAACACGAGATTCTGAGAATCTAATAAATATTTGCTGGAAAAATAGATTCTATAAAATTCACTCTATCTCATATTCGCAAGCTTTAAAATAAACTCCACCTCGCCCTTCCCTAATCGCATCTCCTTAGCGATAGAATCTATACTCCACCCATCTCTAAAAAGCGCGCTGATACGCTTCTCATCGATACTATTGCCATTTGATGGCATATAGTTGAGCTCGCGCAGCTTCTCTTCAAGCATAAGTGTTTTTTCTTCCATATAGTCGTTTTGTTTGTTGATGTCAGATTCCAAGATCTCTATCTGACGTTGCACCTTGATAAGCCCATTGTTTATAGCATCGCGCACCTCTGCCTTGATTTTATTACCCAACGCGCTACTGGTGTATTGGTTTTCGAGCTCATTGTCTTTGATCCATTTTTTGATTTTATACATTTCTTTGTTGAGATCCTCGATACCGCGCTCAAAACGTCTTAGCCGTTTGCAAGTATCCGTGCTACGCAGGTAGTTTGCTACCACGAGCATGATGACGATGAGCAAACACGCAATGCTACAAATCATACTAAGGTTGTTAATGGATAATTCAAACATTGTGTTTCCTTTTGCTTATTCTTTAAGGCTTTTAGCGTCCAAAATCATACTGCGCTCACATTCTGCCACAAATGTATCAAAATAGGTGCGATTTTTGATATGGATATGCTCTATTTTGGCGATTTGTGGGTGCAGGACTTTAGCAAATATCCCCACTATGCGCTCTGGAAAAAGTGGCACAAACATACGCGCATAGATCCTACCCTGCCCTATCATCTCCCCAAAACTCTGATCCTCTCCCAAGCACAGCGCATCATGTCCCACAAACCTAAGCCGTGCTTCGTGCGCTAGAGGCAGAAGATTCTCATCTTGGTGTGTGAGGATTCGTTCTAGTCTATCGATCTTTTTATACATTTCTGTGAGAATCTCCACGATGATCACACCTTCCTCACTCAATGTGTTTTTAGAATGCATGGTTTTGATCCACTTCAGCATAGGTGTTTCGCTAAAAGCCGCCAGTGCAGCGAAATCCTCCTCATACATATGGATGCGCTGCTCATCGATATACTCATAGGCTAGATTTAAAGAGCATTTGCCCAGACGCGTCTGAATGCCCAGAGATTCTAAAAGTGCCTTATACTCCATAGTGCCACACTCCATCAATGCTTACAAAAGCAAAAAATACAAACCCCAAATAGCCATTGGTCGCAAAAAATGCCTTTGGGATATTAAGGAAGTCCTTATGCACAAGATATTGCTCATACAAGAGCATCGCACCACACACGCCCAAGCCCACATACGAGATCACCCCTAAAATCTGTGTCTGATAGATAAACACACCCCAAAACACCATCGCACACAGATGAAATATCCGCGAGATATAGAGTGTATTGCGCACACCAAAGCGCGAAGGTATAGAATAAAGCTTGTGCTTGGTATCAAACTCCACATCTTGGAGCGAATACAGCAGATCAAATCCAGCGACCCAAAACATCACCGCTACACTAAGCGCCACACACCACAGCTCCAAACTCCCTAACACCGCGATACACCCAGCCACAGGGGCTAAACCCAAACTCACGCCAAGCACGAGATGTGCGAGTGAAGAGAAACGTTTCATAAACGAATATCCCCCCAAAATCACCAAAAACGGCAAGGACAGCGCAAAAGCAAGGGGATTGATATAATAAGACACGATCACAAACACCACCGCATTAATCACACAAAAAAGGCTTAGCGCTCCAAACCCTACCCTACCATCTACGCTAGGACGGCGTGCGGTACGTGGATTGAGCGCGTCTATATCACGATCCATGAGGCGATTAAACCCCATAGCGAAGTTGCGCGCACTTATGAGTGCTAGCGCACACAAAAGCAAGGTAGGCAGCCCCACCCACACGCCACTACGCACCTGCAAGCTCGCTACCACCATAGATACAAGGATAAAAGCCGCCGAAAAAATCGTGTGTTCAAACATCACAAGTTCATTAAAATTCTTTATTTTCTGTAGCACCACCACTCCCTCTAAGTTGCGAAGATTCTATAAATTCTACCACCAAATACCTTATAAAGCCACCAAAGCTTATAGCCCATAATGCGCCTTTTTGTGTCGCAAGACACCCGTATCCATACCTAGTAAATCGCTTGCTTTTTGCACATCGCCCTCACTGCGGCTTAGGGCTTGGGCTAAAAACTCGCGCTCTAGCTCCTCAAATCCCAACTCTCCCACACTGCCAAACACTCTCTGACGAGATTCTAAAAACAAATCTTTTGGTGTGATACTCTCACCCTCACTTAGGATCACTGCACGTTCTATCACCGAGAGCAACTCGCGCACATTCCCATACCATGGATAGTTTAGCAACGCCGCCTCGCTTTCTGCGCTCAAAACCTTAGGCGCGAAGCCGTATTTTTGCGCTGTCTCTTGGAGCTTATAACGCGCGATGTCTAAGATCTCCTCTTTGCGCTCTTTGAGTGGTGGGACAAATATGGGGATCGTCTGCAAGCGAAAAAATAAATCCTCTCTGAAGCTTCCCTGTGCGATTTTTTGCATGATATTGGCATTAGTAGCAGAAATGAAGCGCACATCAATAGGGATTTTTTTAGAACTTCCTAGTCGCGTGAGTGTTTTTTCTTGAAGCACGCGCAGGAGCTTAGCTTGGAGTGCGATTGGCATTTCACCTATCTCGTCTAAAAACACACTGCCACCATTAGCGTCCTCCAATATGCCCGGCTTCGCGCTAGTCGCATCGGTAAATGCACCCTTTTCATAGCCAAAGAGTTCAGATTCTAGCAAGTGCTCGGGGATTGCTGCCATATTGATCGCGATAAATGGCGCGTTGGCGCGTTTGGAATGCGCGTGTATGAAGTTGGCAAACACATCTTTGCCCACACCACTCTGCCCCATCAAAAACACATTGGCATCAGTAGGTGCGACTTTGAGCGCGATACTTTTGGCAGATTCTAACGCAGGGGAAGAAGCGATAAAAAACTTAGTCTCAACCTTACTTGCTTGGGTTTTGGAGGCTTTGGATTCTGTTTTAGATTCTCCTTTGGATTCTTTTGGTTTTTTGTGAATCTCCCCCGAACGACCCAAATGCTCACCATTATGCCCACCAAGGACTTCTCGCTCTTTTTTGAGATTCTCCAATGTCTGGACAAGCTCCTCAAAACTAAAACCTTTGACCAAAAAATCCTTCACACCTAGGCGAATAGCCTTGATCGCGTTTTGCACCGAGGCATTGCCCGTGATGACGATACTTGTGTATTTGCCCTCTAGCTCGTGCAAAAACTGCAAGCCGTCCATCTGGGGCATATTAATATCAGTGATGATCACATCAAAATCCTCTGGAGTGTGCTGGAGCGTGTGGATTGCCTTGAGTGCTTCTCTAGCATTTTTAAAGCTTTTGATCTCATAGTCTGGACAGTCATTAAATGCGATTTCTAGGGATTTGCGGTAGTTGATATCATCTTCTACGATACAGATTTTCATTATTTTCCTTAAGTTGGCTTATAGAATCTACAAGCTAGAATTATAATTATTTTGTGCTTAAAGTAAAGGTGATGATGACAAACCCTCCGCACACACAGCTACGATTCGCAAACACATCTAATCTCACACATCTCCCGCAAAGTGCTGGCGTGTATCAGTATTTTAGCGCAGATGGGCGACTACTCTATGTGGGTAAGGCAAAAAATCTCAAAAAACGTATCAAAAGCTACTTCACTCCAAGCGCGAAACTAAGCCCGCGTATAGCCTCTATGGTCGCACAAGTGCGTGAGATAAAGACCTTTGTAACCCCTAGCGAGCAAGACGCACTCATACTAGAAAACTCCCTTATTAAAAGTCTCAAACCCAAATACAATATCCTCCTACGCGATGATAAAACCTATCCTTACATCTACATCGATTACGATCAGGATTTTCCCACGCTAGACATCACGCGCACATTGCTCAAAAAGCGCAATATCGCGTATTTTGGTCCATTTAGCACTGGGGCGCGCGATCTGCTAGAGAGTATCTTGCAGTCCCTACCCTTGGTGCAAAAAAAATCTTGCCTCAAAGGCAAAAAGGCATGTTTGTTTTATCAAATCCGCCGCTGTCTAGCCCCCTGTGAAGGCAAGATAAACAAGGAGGAATACGCGCAGATTCTCACCCAAGCTATCGATCTCTTAGCACATAGAAAAAAGCTTATCACTAAGCTAGAATCTAAAATGCACACACTTGCCGAGCACTGCGCCTTTGAAGAAGCGGCAAAAATCCGTGACGCCATCGCAAAAATCGCACAAATGCAAGCCTCCTCTAGTATCGATCTGCTTGATGGGAGCAATCTTGATGTGTTTGTGTTTTGTGCAGATGGGGAACACAGCGGTGTGATGATGAAGCTCTTTGTGCGTAATGGGCGCATAAGCTCAAGTGATACATTGCGCATACATGATGAGTGTTTGGATTCTGTAAATTCTATAGAATCCAAGCAACCCGCGCAATCCCAAACTACCCACCCTATAGAATCTCCAGAATCTCCCGCCAAAGCCCTGCACTCTCTCTACACCCAAGCCCTGCTTAATCATTACAAAGCCCCCTCACCCTTAGATCCAGATTCTATCTTGCTACCTTATGAAATCGGAGCATTTGAGGATAGGGAGCGCCTAGAGGAGATTCTTAAAGTTAGAGTAGGCAAAAAAATTACCATACTCCAGCCCCAACGAGGCAAAAAACGCGAGCTCATCACTCTCGCACAAACCAACGCTAAGGAGCTAATGCGCCTTGAATCACAGCAAAACCACAACCACAAACGCGAGCTAGAAGCTTTGCGCGAGATTTTCGCGCTCTCTAGTCTGCCCTATCGCATAGAGGTCTTTGACACTTCTCATCATGGTGGAAGCTCGTGCGTGGGGGGAATGATCGTGTATGAGGGCAATGCGTTTATCAAAGATTCTTATCGGCATTATCATCTACAAGGCAGCGATGAATACGCACAAATGCGTGAAATGCTCACGCGGCGCGTGCTTGACTTTGAATCTAACCCACCACCAGATCTTTGGCTACTTGATGGTGGCGCGGGGCAAATCGCCATAGCACGCGAGATCCTAGAGAGCGCAGGCGTGCAGCTTGATGTCCTAGGGATTGCCAAGCACAAACTCAATGGTCGCTCACACCGCGCCAAAGGAAGCGCGAATGATGTGATCTATATGCTAGATTCTGTAGATTCTATAGGTTGTGCGCGTGTAGATTCTGATATTTCCATAGATTCTGATATGCACCAAACGCGAGAGGTGCGGCTTTTGCCCAGTGATAAGCGCCTGCAGTTTTTGCAAAAACTCCGCGATGAGGCGCACCGCTATGCTATCAGCTTCCATCGCGCCCAAAAGCTAAAAAAACTCACACAGACAAAGATTCTAGGCGCACAAAAAAACCTAAGTCCCGCACAGATGGATAAGCTCCTTAGAATCTATGGGGATTTTGCACATATACGCGAGCTCACGCCCGATCAAATCACCAAAGCCCTGCGCCAAAGACACAAACCCACTAGATAAATTTCACAAATACTAAAGGATCGCTATGCTCAAATCCATTCAAAACAAACTCCAAAAAGCTACCATACAAGGCAAAACACATATTTTGCTCTATCTGATTGCTATTATTTTCTTGCTCTGCTGGGCGACAGGGTTTTTAGCACTCACAGGGCTAAAGGCAGACTATGATAGCAACTACCCCACACAAAAAATCAGTATGTTGCATGTGAGTGAGATTCAAAACTCGCTGCTAGATTCAGATACGCACGATACCAAGATTCAGATCCTATGGCAGGCGTATAAAAACGACCTAGAAGAAAAGGCAAATCGCTATAAGATCCTAAACCAAATCCGCCAATGGTATCAAAGCACATTTTTAAGTGAGCAAAAGGAGCAAATCACACGACTTATAGAAACACAAAAATGGCTTATCAAAAGCATCGATACCGCACTTCAAACGCGCGATAAGGCTCATTATGATCTTTTCACTCAGCTTGTGCAGACAAATATCAATCTCGCCACGATCAACAAAGAAGTGAGTGATTCACTCTATGGCTTTAGCCTCAAGATT
Source organism: uncultured Helicobacter sp. (assembly GCA_944325775.1). Classification (GTDB taxonomy): domain Bacteria; phylum Campylobacterota; class Campylobacteria; order Campylobacterales; family Helicobacteraceae; genus Helicobacter_F. The sequence goes on along the minus strand of CALVBL010000007.1, from coordinate 17,511 downwards.
CTGGGATTTTTCCTCTTTGTGTTGGCTTGTATGTTTCTTATCCTCTCCAAAGCCATTACAGATTCGATTAACAGCGCGTATAATTCACTTGAGAATCTCGTAGCACAAAAGACTATCGAACTCCAAACGCTCAATGACAATCTCCAAAAATCCATAGAATACGAAGTCAAGCAAAATCAGCAAAAAGATCTCTTCCTCTATCAGCAGGCGCGCCTAGCCTCTATGGGGGAGATGATCCATAACATCGCTCATCAGTGGCGACAACCGCTAAACTCACTCACACTGCTTATACAGAGCTTCAAGACCAAATACGATCAAGGTAAGTTTGACAAAGAATTTCTCTACGCACAGACGGAATACGGGCTAAAAATCGCCAAAAATATGTCTGAAACAATCGAGAGCTTTAGCACATTTTTTCGCCCCGATAGAGAAAAGACCTACTTTAGTATCAAAAAAGCCTTGTTGGATTCATTAGATCTGCTCTCTGGCGTGCTTTATGAAGAATCTATCCAAGTGAGCACCAACGCACAAGAGGACTTTGAGATCTTGGGGTATGAAAACGCTTTCACACAAGTGGTATTTGTTTTGCTTAATAATGCTATAGACGCGTTTAAAGAATCTAAACAAAAAGCGCAGGATACACGATTAATCGAGATCAATATCACACCTTGTGATTCCAATCTCACTATTGTGGTTAAGGACAACGCAGGAGGCATACAGCTTGATGATATACAAAAGATCTTTGAGCCCTATTTCACGACTAAGCACAAATCCGTAGGCACAGGGATCGGGCTATATATGGCAAAGCAGATCATCGAAAAGCAGTTTTTTGGGAGTATCGAGGTGCAAAATATTGTTTTTAATCCACTTTTTAATGGTGCGAAAAGTTCCGATATTACTTGCACCAAAGCCAGAGGCAGTGCATTTAGTATCATCATTCCCTATAATGCCAATATTTTAAGACACAGCACAAAGTGCGATCACAACGCATAACATAACATTAAGCTAAGGAGGGATCAATGAATCGTGTCAATCGTAGTCTAAAGGACCTCACAATCCTCTACGCAGAGGACGATCCAGACACACTCAATCTCACTGCTATGGTGCTAGAGGATTATGTCGGGCGACTTATCCTAGCCAAAAACGGGCAAGAAGCATGGAACCTCTTTAATCAGCACAAAATTGACGCCGTACTCACAGATATTTTGATGCCAAAGCTTAGCGGGCTTGATCTTGTGGGGCTTATCCGCCATTCCACCCAGCCAAATGTCCCCATCATCATCACTTCCGCTCATACCGAAGTCAAATACCTCCTAGAAGCCATCAATCTCAAAGTCGATAACTATATCCTCAAGCCTATCGAGATAGATTCTCTGCTCAAAGTCCTACAGCGCGCGATCCTACCCGTCGTCCAAGCCAAAGAAATCGAGGCACAAAATCTCCTCATCAAAGCCATCTCAACCTTTGTGGGCGGCAAGAAAATCGAGATTGTCAAGTTTCTTATCGAGCATTGCGATGAAGACAAGGTCTTTCACGGATCGTATGAAGATATTTTGGTGCATCTTAATGTCAGCAAGCCAACCATTGTCAAGACTTTTAAGCAACTAATGAATGCAGGAATCCTCATCAAAGTGCGCAACAAAGTCTATCGATTTCACCAAGACTTTTTGCTTGAAAATATGCGGTTTTAGCACGCGGCAGTGGGTGTGATCTTTACGCAAACTTAAGGAAAAAATCGCTACAATCGCGCCTTTTACTACACTTTACACTTCAATCCACTTCACTAAGGACTCAAATGGCTAATGAAAAAACCAGAACGCACACACCTGTAGAAGGCTACAAAATCGAAGATCTCAAAGCAAAGCCTGTCTCCAAACTCATCGAAATCGCTACAAAACTTGGTGTCGAAAATCCCCAAGAATATCTCCGCCAAGATCTTATCTTTGAAATTCTCAAAACCCAGGTAACACAAGGTGGCTACATACTCTTCACCGGGATTTTAGAAATCACACCCGATGGACACGGGTTTTTGCGCGCTTCAAGTGTGGGCAATAGCCAAAATGATACTTATGTCTCACAGAGTCAGATCCGCCGATTTGCTCTAAGAAACGGCGATATAGTGATGGGGCAGGTGCGCCCACCAAAGGATCAGGAGCGTTACTATGCCCTGCTTAAGATTGAAGCAGTGAATTTCATCTCGCTTGATGAGATCAAAAACCGCCCGCTTTTTGACAATCTCACGCCGCTTTTCCCCAGTGAGCAACTCAAACTCGAATACAAATCCGATATGGTGACAGGCAGAATGCTCGATCTTTTCACGCCTATTGGCAAAGGACAACGTGCGCTCATCGTCGCCCCACCCCGCACCGGTAAAACAGAACTGATGAAAGAACTCGCCCATGGCATTGCCAAAAATCACCCCGAAGTCGAACTGATGGTGCTTCTAGTCGATGAGCGTCCAGAAGAAGTGACCGATATGGAACGTAGTGTGAAAGGACAAGTTTTTAGTTCGACCTTTGACCTGCCCGCGACCAATCATATCCGCGTCGCCGAGCTTGTGATCGAAGGGGCGAAGCGTAAGGTAGAAATGGGCAAAGATGTCGTGATCTTGCTAGATTCTATCACGCGCTTAGCGCGTGCGTATAATGCCGCCACACCCTCTAGCGGCAAGGTGCTAAGCGGCGGGGTAGATGCTAATGCTCTGCATAAGCCCAAGCGATTTTTTGGTGCAGCGCGCAACATTGAGCAAGGCGGAAGTCTTACCATCATCGCCACCGCGCTCATTGATACAGGTTCGCGAATGGACGAAGTGATTTTTGAAGAATTTAAGGGCACGGGTAATAGCGAGATTGTCCTCGCGCGCAATATTGCCGATCGTAGAATCTACCCAGCGCTTGATATTCTCAAATCCGGCACGCGCAAAGATGAGCTACTGCTTGGCAAAGACAAGCTGACCAAAGTCTGGATGCTGCGCAATGTGATGCACACGATGGACGATGTGGAGGCACTAAGTTTCATCTACAATAAAATGAAACAGACACAAGATAATGAAGAATTCCTAAACGCTATGAATCCTCAAGAATAACGACTCTAACAAAAAGCAGCGAGATATGAAAGTCGGTGTATTTGATAGCGGCGTAGGCGGACTTAGTGTATTAAAAAGCCTCTTAGAAGCGGGGTTGTTTGAATCTATCGTGTATTACGGCGATACCGCGCGCGTGCCCTATGGGAGCAAAGACAAGCAGACGATTATCCGATTTTCCCTCCAAGCGCTGGAGTTTTTTACCTCTCATCGTGTGGATATGCTCGTCGTGGCATGTAATACAGCTAGTGCGTATGCGCTAGATTCACTAAGTGCGCAGGCACCATTCCCTGTGGTAGGTGTGATCACACCCGGTGTGCTCGCCACCCAAAACAAGCTAGATTCTAAAGATGCCTCGATCCTTGTCATCGCTACAAAAGCCACGATCGCCTCTAATCTCTATGCCACCAAACTCCAAGAAATCGGATTTTATAATGTCAAAAGTTTAGCTACAGGGCTTTTTGTGCCATTTGTCGAAGAGGGAATCTATGATGGCAAACCTATGCAATCCCTGCTAGAGTATTATTTTAGTGGCTATAGCTCCCCAAACGCACTGATCCTAGGCTGCACGCATTTCCCGCTTATCGCTCCCGCCCTTAGTGCGTATTTTGGCAAAGATACGATCCTAATACACAGCGGTGAGGCGATCGTGGAGTATATCCAAAACACCTATCATCTCCCCACACACCGACCTTTGCGCTCCTTGGAGTTTTTTGCAAGTGATGATGTCAATGCCCTCAAACTCACCGCAAAATTGTGGCTTGGTGATCTCTATATGCTCTATAAGAGCTAGCAATGAAAATGTGGTATCTTGCATATGTGATTGTTGGCGTGTTTATGCTGTGTGCGTGTTCGCCAAGCGCTAAGCCCAGCACACTCTCTGCTAAAGAATGGAAGGTAAATCGTCTAAGTATTGATACTAGAGTGCTTTTTGCCCCAGAGGACACCACGATGATCTTTGATACCGATCAAAACCGAATCTATGGCAACGCCGGGTGCAACAACTACACAGCAAGCATCGAGATAAAAAATAAGATTCTCACGATCAAGAGGCGCACTTTCACGCGTAAATTTTGTGAATCCCAAGAGGTGATGGAATATGAGTTTGAGCTCTTGCGCGGGCTTGAGGGTGAGTATGAGATCATCACGCTCAAGGAATACAAAGAGCGCCTAAGCACCTATGGACAGATCACAAATCCCGATCTGTATGAGAGCAATGTCCCACAAAATATGATCATTCTTGCTGATAGATTTAAAGCCTATTTTCTCACACAATGAGGCGATACGATGAACACAAAAAAGCAACTTTTCACGCTGACACCCGGGCAATGTATAGAAGGCGTGTTTGAATCTAAAGGCTCTAAATTCCTTGCCTATTTGTTTGTGCTTGAGCTTAGCGAGCACTGCCCCACGCCAAAGACGGCGTTACATAGACATATAGAGGAGCTAAAGAAGATACACCCAAAGGCGGTGCATTTCGTGAGTGCGATGCGTTTTTTAGATTCTACACATTATTCTTGTGAAGGAGATTTGGCTTTTGGCGAAAAATCAGGGAGTTTGCCCTCCGGGATTTACTCCCATCACTCGCGCACAATTGTCGATGGTAGTCATTACCGACTAGGCAACTCCTTTGCCTCCAATCTGCACAACCCAGATTTTTCATCTAAAATCTTAGAATGCCAAGAGGCAAGCCCAAATGCAGAATTTGATACAGATTTAGAATCTAAAGCAGATTTGCTTTTGGATTCAAATACAGAATCTAATCCCATAGATTCTAAAGCAATTTCAGAATCCACAAACACCACAGCACCCAGCATAACGCAAACTAGCAACCAAATAATAGAATCCTCCAGCGATGATGGCGAGCCAAAGGGTAGTTCGGGCGTGCCATGCCTCAATGTCCTAAGAGGCGAAAAACTCATCAATGTGGCTTGTGTAATCGTGCGGTATTTTGGGGGCACATTGCTTGGGGTTGGGGGATTGGTGCGCGCCTATACCGCTGCCACACACGACGCTATAGCCAATGCCAAAGCCACGCACGCCATTACCCCATTCATAGAGCAGCACGACCTCTGGCTATCCCTCCCCTACACGCAATTCTCAAAAGCGCAATACCTCGCTCAAACCCTCAACATCACACTTGCTAAGAAAAATTTTACAGAATCTGGGGTGGAGATTTTGTGCTATGGCACACTAAAAGCACTTGAGAGATTCAAAAATAAGTTATAATACATCTTTTTGTAAGGAGTTCATATGGAATTTTTTGCTGCGCATTACTTGGGATTCAAAGCCCTGCATCTTGTCGCGCTCATCTCGTGGATGGCGATGTTTTTTTATCTCCCTAGGCTCTTTGTCTATCACGTCGAGCACAGGGAAAATACTGATTTTATCGCGATTGTCAAGCTCCAAGAGCGGCGGTTGTATGCCTACATCGGCACGCCAGCTTTTGTGCTCACGATCCTTAGTGGTAGTGCGCTGATCCTCGCAAATACCGAGATTTTCACTCATGGTGGCTGGTTTCATGCTAAGCTCTTGGTGGTGGCAATGCTTATTGTCTATCATTTTTTGTGCGGGCATTTTATCAAGACTTTGGGCGATGGGCGCTGTCAAAAAAGTGGTAAGTTTTTTAGAATCTTCAACGAATTTCCCACAATCTGCCTTATCGCGATTGTGATTTTCGTGGTGCTTAAGCCATTTTAGGAGCATGTGATGGCAAAACTTTGGGATGGAAGATTTGAGAGTGAATCTAGCAAGCTTTTAGAGGATTTTAACGCCTCTATCGGATTTGATTGGCAGCTGTGGCACGAGGATATACAAGGCTCTAAAGCCCACGCGAAGATGCTTGCAAAAATCGGGATTTTAGATGATAAAGAGCTAGATTCTATCCTAGCTGGCTTAGAGCAAATCGCTAAGATGATTGAATCGGGCGAATTTGAGTTTAAAAACAGCGATGAAGATATCCATATGGCTATAGAATCCAAACTCACCCAACTTATCGGCGAGAGTGGCAAAAAGCTCCATACTGCGCGCAGTAGGAATGATCAAGTCGCGTTGGATTTTCGGCTTTTTTGCCTTAGGGCAAACAAATCCATCACGCGCGCTATCTTAGAGCTTATGCAGACCTTGCTTCATATTGCGCGTGAGCACACACACACGATTATGCCCGGTATGACGCACCTCCAGCACGCCCAACCTGTGAATCTGGGCTTCCATATCGTAGCGTGGTGCTGCTCCCTGCAACGTGATGTGCAGAGATTCCAAGATAGCTTTATGCGCAATAACCTCTCTCCACTTGGCTCTGGCGCATTAGCTGGCACACCTTATGGCAACGATCGGGAGTTTGTGGCGCGTGAGCTAGGGTTTAGCGCACCTACACTCAATGCGATGGATTCTGTGAGCGATAGGGATTTTGCGCTGGATTTGCTCTATGATATTGCAATGCTAATGATGCACATCTCGCGCATAAGTGAGGAGCTCGTGCTCTGGAGCAGCGCGGAGTTTGGGTTTATCACCCTATCAGATAGCTATAGCACAGGTAGCTCGATTATGCCGCAAAAGAAAAATCCCGATGTGCCCGAACTCTTGCGCGGGAAAAGTGGCAGGAGCTTTGGTAATCTCATCGCTCTACTAAGCGTGATGAAATCCCTTCCGCTCGCGTATAATAAAGACACACAAGAGGACAAAGAAGGGGTGTTTGATAGCGTGCATACCGCTCAAATCTCACTAGAGATCTTGCGTGAGTGCCTCGCTACGGCAACATTTAATGCCAAAAATATGCGCAAGATGGCACAAAAAGGACACTTAAGCGCTACAGATTTGGCGGATTTTTTAGTGCGTGAATGCGGGGTGCCATTTAGAGATTCTCACCATATCACGGGCAAAGTCGTAGCATACGCGGAAAAAAAGGGTGTGGATATCAGCGCGCTAACTCAAGAGGAGCTCCAAGGCATAGATCCGCGTATCAAAGAGGGTGCAAACGCGGTGCTAGATATAGAATCTAGTATGCAGGCACGCAACTCTCTAGGCGGGACAGCCAGTGCGCGCACATTAGAGCAGATTGAGAATCTACAAACATTTGTGGTGCGTGTAAGCGCGAGTATGGAGTGAAGTATGCAAGATAAACAAACTCAAATTATTAGTATGTTTGACTCGATCGCATCCACCTATGATGTGGCAAATCGCGCTATGAGCCTAGGGATCGATAGAGCGTGGCGAAAGGAGGCATGTCGCCTCGCGTTTTTAGAGCTCAAAAAATGCGAAGATATCGTGATAGCTGATATAGCGTGTGGAAGTGGAGATATGATCACCTCATGGATTCACAATGCGCCTAAAGATACGCATATCAAACATATCTATGGCTACGATCCTTCTCAAGAAATGCTCAAGGTCGCACACGAAAAACTACACAATCTTAGCACTTCTACTATTGAACTGATAAAAGGCGAAGCAAAAGCCCTGCCATTTGAGGATCAAAGCATCGATATACTCTCTATATCTTTTGGTTTGCGAAATGTCCTAGAATACAAGCAGGCACTTGATGAGTTTGTGCGCGTGCTAAAGCCCGGCGGGATCGTCGTGATTTTGGAGTTTTTCAAGCCCCAAAATGCCACATTATTACAAAAACTAATGGGCTTTTATACAAGCAAGATTCTGCCATTTGTGGGCGGGATCATCTCTTCAAATCTCAAAGCCTATCGCTATTTGCCCCAGTCTATGCGGGATTTTGTGAGTGCGAGTGAGCTGGAGGGGCTTATGAAAGAGCGAGGTATGCGCACTACGCTCCTCAAGGGCTATAGTGCGAATGTCGCCACACTATATATGGGGGTAAAGTCCTAATGCGCGTTGATTTGCACAACCACACGCCGCTATGCCACCACGCCAGCGGCACACCAGAGCAATATCTCCAAAAAGCCATCGAACTTGGCATAAATATCTATGGCTTTTCCTGCCACGCACCTATGGCGTTTGATCCAGAATATCGTATGGCACTAAGCGAGCTGCCCGAGTATATGAGCACGATAAAATCTCTGCGCGAGCGATACGATGAGCAGATCGATGTGCGCATAGGCTTGGAGGTGGATTTCATCAAGGGCAAAGAAGAATTTATAGAATCTGCCGTACTTGAGGCAAAAGTGGATTATCTCATAGGTTCGGTGCATTTTCTCAACGAATGGGGCTTTGATAATCCCGAGTTTATCGGGCGTTACAAACACGCGGATATGACACAATGCTGGAGTGAGTATTTGGATTCTATCGCGGCGATGGCACAGAGCGGATTGTTTCAGATCATCGGGCATTTTGATCTGCTCAAAGTCTTTGATAACCCCCCACCCTCTGCCCTGCTCCCCAAGCTCCGCACCACTCTAGAATCTATCAAAGACAATGCTTGCGTGCTAGAGATAAATAGTGCTGGGCTACGCAAACCCTGTGCGGAGCAATACCCATCGCGCGAGATTCTCCAAATCGCTAAAAAGCTAGAGATCCCCATCACCTTTTCTTCGGACGCACACAGCATAGAGCAAGTAGGCGCAGGCTATGAAATCTGCAGGGATCTTGCTCTAAGCCTTGGCTACACTCACATCTGCGCGTTTAAAGACAAAGAACGAGAGACTTTTGCGCTCACTTAGCAAAGTTTTACATAAATCTTGTTAAAATCCCTAAACATAACACAAATCAGAATCATCGTATAAAAGGGCGAGTTTGGCAAACACAATCCAAAAAGTTTTATCACAAAAAATTATGCCTTTTGCGCGGACACTTATGGGTTCAAAAGACCTTAGTATCGTGCTTTTTATCATTATCATTATGGCAATTATCATCGTGCCATTACCCAGCCATGTGCTGGACTTTTTGCTTAGTATTTCCCTCGCGCTCTCTGTGCTTATTATTCTAATGGCACTCTACATCGACAAGCCAACCGAGTTTTCGGCATTCCCCACGATCCTGCTCATCGTGACACTCTATCGCCTCGCGCTCAATGTCGCCACCACGCGTATGATCCTCGCAGAGGGCTATAATGGCGCGGATAATGTCAGCAGTATCATCAATGCCTTTGGACGTTTTGTCGCGGAGGGTAATTATGTCATTGGAATTATTGTCTTTAGTATCCTTGTAATCGTCAATCTCATCGTGATCACCAATGGTGCGACGCGTGTAACCGAGGTGCGAGCGAGATTCACACTTGATGCGATGCCCGGTAAGCAAATGGCGATCGATGCAGATCTCAACGCCGGGCTTATCAATCAAGAAGAGGCACGTGCAAGACGTGAATCGCTCCAGCAAGAAGCGGATTTTTACGGCACGATGGATGGAGCGAGCAAATTCGTCAAAGGCGATGCGATCGCTGCTATCATCATCACGCTTGTGAATATCATCGGTGGCTTCCTCATCGGTGTGTTTGAGTATAATCTCAGTATCGCCCAGAGTGCGCAGACATTTACAATCCTCACTATTGGCGATGGCTTGGTGGGTCAGATCCCCGCGCTCATCATCGCTACCGCTACAGGTATCATCACCACGCGCGCAGCAAAAAGTAGCGATACAAGCTTTGCTAGCGACATTGTTACCCAGATTGTTGGCAATTCTAAGATTCTGCTTATCGTGGGCTTTATTCTCTGTATGTTTGCGCTTGTACCCGGACTGCCGATCTCACTTGGGTTTGTAGGTGTGTTCTTTTTTCTCATCGCGTGGCTTGGCAGTAGGGAAGATTCTAAGAGCTTTTTTCACATTATAGAATCTTGGCTTGACAAATACCTCAATATCAAGACCCAATCCCCTACCAAGCCCACTACCACTGCCACACCAGAGGATATAGAACGACACAAAAAACAAAAAGAACAAAAAAGTGAAGAAGAGATCCGCGAGCAAGAAGAGGCTATGCTCAATGAAGCCCTCAAAGTGGAGGTGCTAGAGATTCACTTAGGATATAGCCTCATCAAACTCGTGGATGTGCGCCAAAATGGGGATTTGCTAGAGCGCATACGATCTATGCGTAAAAAAGTCGCGAGTGATTATGGATTTTTGATCCCACAAGTACGGATAAAAGACAATCTCAACCTAGATCCAAACGCCTATAACATCATCTTAAAAAGCGTGGTGATAGGCAGTGGTAGTGTGATGCCAGATAAAATGCTTGCGATGGATACAGGCATGGTAGTGGATAAAGAAAGTATCGAGGGTATCCCGACCAAAGAGCCGGTGTTTGGTATGGACGCGCTGTGGATTGACATATCTCAAAAGGACGATGCAGCGATCCAAGGCTACACAATCATCGATCCCGCCAATGTCATCACCACGCACTTAACCGAGCTTATCAAAGAATACGCCGAAGAATTTATCACCATCGATGAAGTCAAAACCCTAATGAATAAGCTTGCCAATAGATATCCCACCATCGTATCCGAAGCCCAAAACATCTCACTTAGCACAATCAAAAAAGTGCTCCAAAGCCTACTACACGAGGGAATCCCAATCCGCGATATGATCACGATCCTAGAAAGCCTCGTAGATGTGTATCCGGTGCTGCAAAACGATATAGATTCACTCGTAGAGCAAGTGCGTGCGCGCCTCTCTAGGACGATCACTGATCTCTACAAATCCGATGACAATATCCTCAAAGCAATGATCCTCTCTGCGCGCGTAGAGCAGTTTCTCTTTGGCAAACTCAAAGAACGCGCCCTGCTACTTAATACCGATGAGAGTGAAGCCCTAAGCGATGCCATAGCCACCCAAGCCCATATCCTAAGTGAGCGCGGTATCGTGCCGGTGGTGTTACTAGTGGATTATCGATTGCGCAAGGGTATCGCAAACCTCACAGAGCAGTATCGCCACAAGCACAAAACCCTTAGCAATGTCGTGGTGCTAAGCAATGCCGAGATCGACACACACATCAGATACGAGCTGCTCTCTGAAGTGGATATAGCACTATAAGGAGTTTTATGAAGGTTTTTCATCTCTCTCACACTGACTTGGACGGCTACACTTGTCAGTTTATCGCTAAAGAATTTTTTGATGACATCGTGTTTTTTAACGCCAACTATGGCAAAGAGGTGAGCGTGCGCCTAGATTCTATCTTAGAATCTATCACTTCCGATCTCACCCAAAAACTTAGCACAAAATTCCAGCTCCGCAAGCCCCTTTCTTATCTCATTCTTATTACAGATCTCAATCTCACCCTTACAGAATCTGCCAGCCTTGATAAACAAGTCCAAGATCTGCGCGAGCAAGGCTATGAGATAGATCTCATACTTCTAGATCATCACATCAGTGGGCAAGAATGCGCGAATAAATATCCGTGGTATTTTTTAGATTCTACGCGGTGTGCGACTAAGATCACTTGGGAATATCTCCTAGAGTACTACACACTCAAAATCCCTGCACATCAGCCATGGCTACACAATCTCGTAGAGATGACAAATTCTGTGGATATTTGGCTAGAAGAGGGCTATAACTTTGAGTTTGGCAAAGTCGCTATGGGAATGATCAGTGCGAGCAATGAGCTCAACCGCTTTATGTTTGATAATGAGCATAGATTCTATAAATTTCGCCTTATAGAATCCACCAAAGACTACCTAAATCGCGAAAATGGCGCGGTGGAGTTTGATAACGCACTCTTTTGTATCAAAAAGCAGATTTTAGGTGGTGACCCATACACGCAGACGATGGATTCTATCACTTCACAAGCTCAAGTGAGACTTTTGCAGGACAAGAAACAAGAATGCTCTATCCATTTCCAAGACAAGCTGGGATTTTTGAGCTATAGTATGGGTGGAATCAGCGTGCTAGCCAATCTCTTTTTGCACGCCAATCCCGAATATGATTTCTATATCGATGTCAATAGCAAGGGCAATGTGAGTCTGCGCGCCAATGGCAACTGCGATGTGAGTGCTTTGAGCAAGGAGTATTTTAATGGAGGTGGGCATAAAAATGCCTCTGGAGGCAAGATTGAGGGCTTTAGAGAGAGCTTTTGCTATGCAGATATCAAAAAGCAAGTCCTCCAAAAGCTCCAGATTCTATAATGAGCTAGATTCTATATCACAGGAGGTATGCGATGAAACACACACAGCATAAAGATTCACAAATCTCAATCCAAGAACTCGCCACGCAGCTTATCGATACGTTGAGTGTCGCGCTGTATTATGCCGGTGTGAAAAGAGACAAGCTAGAAGATGCGCTTGAGAGCTATGAGGAGCTGTTAGATTCACTAGAATACGATGATGAGAGCCCCTATGGGATTGATGAGATGATAAAAACCATAGAATCTCTGCGCCAAAGCCACAAAGAGCTTTTTGCTAACAATATTCCAAAGAATTAGCCTATGAAAACAATCAAGATCTGTATCCTCTTTAGCGGCACAGGGAGTAATATGCTCAACCTTATCCGCACCCTGCATTTGCGTGAGTTTGTCGATGAGTGCGAGTGTGTGTGTCGTATAGAGGTGGTCGCTACAATCTGCAATAATCCACAGGCTAAAGGCATACAAGCCCTGCAAGAGTTTCATATCCCCTGTCTTGTGCTCTCGCACAAGGGCTTAGAGCGTGAAGTCTATGATACGTTGCTGGTGCGCGAGATTAGACGCTATGAGCCTGTATTGTGTGTGCTAAGCGGATTTATGAGAATCCTCACGCCTATTTTCACCCAACATATACGCGCGGTCAATATCCACCCATCATTTTTACCCCACCATAAAGGTGCGCACGCAATCAGAGACAGTTTTGAATCCACACAGGACTTTGGGGGTGTGAGTGTGCATTGGGTCAGTGATGAGCTAGATTCTGGCACGATCATTATGCAAGAAAAGCTCCCCAAAATCAGTGGAGAATCTCTCCAAGACTTCGAATCCAGAATCCACGCGCTAGAATACACACTTTTCCCACAAGCACTTTTGTGCGCGCTTAATCTCCGTGCTAGGAGCTGATATTATGGAATCTATCGCGCCACTTTTGCCCTTTGTCTCTATCGCGATCCTCATCACCATCGCCGTACCGCTAAGCACTGCGACTAAAATCCCCATTGTGGTGACAGAGATCCTTTTAGGTATCATAGGGCGGTATTTTGGCTTGGTAGATTCAGAAAATACCTACATTCCTATCGTGGCAAATATTGGCTTGTTGTTTTTGATGTTTTTGTGTGGATTGGAGGTGGATCTGAAATCCTTTCTCTCTATGGGGCGTAAATTTCTCTACCAAGCGCTGCTCTACTTCGCAAGCCTGTATGGATTCTCAATAGCGGTGGTGGTGGTGCTTAAACTCCCGCTGATCTTTATCGCGCTGCTACCTGTGATGAGTCTGGGTATGATTATGGCGCTTATCCGCGATTATGGCAAGCACAGACCATGGCTCAATCTCGCGCTAAAAATCGGGATCCTAGGTGAAGTCGTGAGCATAGCTGTACTTGTCACGCTGGAGGGCATATATCGCTATGGTTTAAACTGGCAATTAGGTGAGAATCTCCTCATTTTGGGCATATTTTTGGTATGTATCGTAGGTGTATTCAAGCTCGCAAATATTTTATTTTGGTGGTTTCCTAATCTCAAGCTCTTAATCCTCCCTCACGATGATACCAATTCCCAAGATCTGCGCTTTGTGTTTATGCTCATATTTGTTTTTATCGTGCTCACCACGGGATTGCATTTAGAAAAAGTGCTAGGCGCATTCATCGCGGGTGTGATCCTCTCGACTTATTTCAAATACAAGCACACCCTACCCGAAAAACTCAACGACATGGGCTTTGGCTTCTTTGTGCCGTTTTTTTTCGTCTATGTGGGTACGACTATCCATATATCCAGCGTGTTAGAATCCCCCGTAATCCTGCTGCACGCGCTCTATATCATCTTTGGTATGCTTGCCATTCGTATCAGCGCATCTATGCTCGTGTTCTTGCGATTTTTTAAGAGTCTCAAAAACACCATGCTCTTTGCTCTTAGTGATTGTATGCCGCTGACCTTTTTAGTTATCACAGCAAGTATGGGGCTGCAGTTTGGTGTGATCACGCCATCACTATACACTTCGTGTATCTTTGGAGCGATCTTTGAGGGCATACTCTTTAGTATCGCGATTAAAATCATCTACACATGGCACAGACCAAGCAATCCCAAGCAGGATATGCTATAATACCCACTTCACACCAAGGAGGTATAAATGACCGTATTTGAGAAAATTGTCGCCGGAGAAATCCCATGCAAAAAAGTGCTAGAAAACGAGAAGTTTTTGGCATTTTATGACATCGCACCCAAGGCAACGATCCATGTCCTTGCGATCCCCAAAAAATGTGTCAAAGACTTCCAAGAAGCAGATCCTAAGCTACTAGGTGAGCTTAGTGGCTTTATCCAAGAGGTCGTTAGAGTGCTAGACATAGAGCAAAGCGGCTACAGGATCATTAGCAACATCGGCACACACGGCGGACAGGAAGTGCCGCATTTGCATTTTCACATACTCGGTGGGCAAAAACTCGGTAGCTTTTGAGTATAACTCTAGCAAATTTATAGTACAATACCCCGCTCAAATCAAAACAAAGGATAGCAATGAAACAAGTAGCCGGTATCCAGCTTATGCAAGGTGTCAAAAGTATCCGCGATATAGATGTGCGCGATAAGCGCGTGCTTATCCGTGTGGATTTTAATGTCCCAATGGACGAAGACTTTAATATCTCTGATGATACACGTATCCGCGAGGCATTGCCCACGATAAATTATTGCATTGACAATGGAGCCAAAAATATCACACTTGTGAGCCACCTAGGGCGTCCCAAAGGGCACGCACCAGAGTTTTCACTCAAGCATATCCTAAAGCGCGTGGAGCGACTGCTGGGCAAAGAAGTGGCGTTTGCTGATAGTATAGAATCTGTTAAAGTCCTACAAGAGAGTATCAGCACCGCAAATGCCGTGATTTTGCTAGAAAATATCCGCTATTACGAAGGTGAGGAAAAAAACAGCGATGAGCTCTCTGCCAAGCTAGGTGCGCTGTGTGATGTGTATGTCAATGACGCCTTTGGCACGAGCCACAGGGCACACGCTAGCACCTATGGTATCGCCAAATACGCCCAGCAAAAAGTCGCGGGAATCCTGCTCAAAAAAGAAATCGACTCCTTTGCCAAAGCCCTAGCCAATCCGCTAAAGCCCGTGCTACTCATCGTAGGCGGGAGCAAGGTAAGCTCCAAGCTCACTCTACTCTATAATATCTTAGATTCAATAGATAAGATCATCATCGGCGGCGCGATGAGCAATACCTTCTTAAAAGCGCGCGGCTTTGATATGCAAAAATCCCTCGTAGAGGACGATCTCGTCGCAGAAGCGCGCAAGATTCTCGATACTGCCAAAGAGAAAAAAGTCAAAATCTACCTACCCGTGGATGTCGTCAGCACCGATGATATCAAAAAGCACGAACATATCAAAGTCACCCCAGCTCAAGACATACCCGAGGGCTATATGGCAGTGGATATAGGACCAGCGACGACAAGGCTTTTTGGCGAGGTGGTGAGAGATTCACAGACGATCATTTGGAATGGACCTTTGGGAATCTATGAGATCGGTGCATTCTCACGCGGAACATTTAGCCTTGCGCACGCTGTGAGCGATACCTATGCCTTTAGCCTCATCGGTGGTGGCGACACTGCCGATGCCATCGACAAAGCCGGCGAACGGGATAATATGAGCTTTATCTCCACAGGCGGTGGCGCGAGCTTGGAGTTACTAGAGGGCGAAGTATTGCCGGCATTTGAAGTATTGGATAAAAAAGATTCATAACACCAAAAGTATTGGAAGGGGCACTATGCAAGAGACATATCACATCGATAGCACCCCCGAGCTCAAAACTGCTAGAAGCTTAATGCTATGGGGGATTGGTATCTATATTGTAGGAAGTATACTTAGGATTGTAAGCGATAATCTTAGCGCGCTAATTTGGCTCATTGGCATAGTTATAGGATTCATTGGTTTGTATAGATTTTCCACGCTCACGCAATCCCCGATATTTAAATACTATTTTGCTTTATTTATCACACCTATTGTTGTGGTCTTTGTGGGTGGGTTATTTGCTTCAGGAGATATATTTACAGCTATGCACGATCTACTCGTCCTCATACTCGCCCTTGTCTATGCCATCGCCTACATCTATTATGCCCGCAAGATGAGCTACATTATGGCATATCTCACGGGCAATCGAGAGTTTCTTACCGCTTGGAAAACCTTTAAAATCGCAATTATAGCTTCATTTATACTAGGTGTGATTTTTGGCTTTAGCATGGTGTTTGGGAAGTATTCTGTAGATTCTGGCGGTGCATTTGTCTTTTTGCTCCTTATTGTTGCTCTTATCATAGGAGTGGTGTATCTCATCTCCCAAATCTTTGTAGTTATGGGTGTGTATAAAATATACACGAAGTCAAGGTCCTAGCACCTGATACACAGATCGTATAAGGGCTTAGGGTAAGGATTACGATATGTGGCCAAATCTCTGGGATATAAGGAGCTGGATATGAGTCACACACCGGCTTTTTCTATCATTATCCCTACTTATAATGTAGAATCTTACATCGCACGATGTTTGGATTCGTGTATCAATCAGACCTTTAGCGACATAGAAATTATTGTGGTTGATGATTGTGGGAGTGATACAAGTGTGGCAATCGCTAAAACATACGCCAAACACGATGATAGAATCTCAATCCTCCATAATCCTAAAAACCTCGGATTATTTCAAACGCGTTTAACAGGAGAAAAAGTCGCCAAAGGAACATATATCCTCTGTCTTGATGCTGATGACTACCTAGCGCCTACCGCGTGTGCGACACTATATCAGACAATCCACCTACACACACCTTCGAAAGGATTGTTTAAAAATCCTATAAGGGGGGCTATGGTAGAAACTAAGGTCTCCCTCATTATCCCAATGCACAATGTCCAAGCCTATATCGCGCGATGTTTAGAATCTTGTATCAATCAAAGCTTTAGTGATATAGAGATTCTCATCATCGATGATTGTGGGAGTGATGAGAGCGTAGCCATCGCACGAGAATATGCCAAGCGCGATTTGCGCATACAGATTCTGCGCAATCCACGCAACCTCGGGACTTTTGCTTCACGTCTTAGAGGTATGCAAGAAGCGCGTGGCGCATATGTGATGTTTGTCGATGCCGATGACTATCTCATGCCAAATGCCTGCGAGCAAGCCTACAAAACCGCGCAACAGGGCACCAATCAATCAAGCACATATGAGAATCTCCCAGATATTGTGCATTTTAAAGCGACCTATCGAGGAAGCACCAATGCCAGCCTGCTAGAAAATCTCAAGCACAAAGCACGCTATATCCTCCCCACCCAATGGAGTGCTAAGCCACTACGAGATTCAGAAATCGCGTATAATTTTTTCCTAAAGAGCAAGCATTTTCCTAAATTTACCCTTTGGGATAAATGCTATAAAGCTTCCCTTATCAAG
>CALVBL010000006.1 GCA_944325775.1 uncultured Helicobacter sp. | reverse complement strand
ATCGAGGCGTTTTTGCGCGAGGAGGATATACAGATCGCTTACCCAACGACCAAAGTCGTGCCTACAGGCGGTGATGGCAGGGGTAATAAGCCATTTATCGAGCCACAGCCATTGGGAGTAAATATGACAAACACCCCTACGAGCGTATCTCTCTCAAGCACATCTGCACCAAACACTCCATCAAATACCGCCCCCGGACGTCCGAGAGGTGGAGGCGATACGCCCTTTGTGGATAATAAAGACCTAGATCATGGGCATTTTCCCATAAGTTAGGCTAAGGAGATTGTATGCGCGTGTTTTTTAAGACCTTTGGTTGTCGGAGCAATCTCTTTGATACCCAAGTGATGATGGCAAACCTCAAAGGCTATGAAATCGTGAGCGATGAGAATCTCGCCGATATCATCGTGGTGAATTCCTGCACGGTTACTAATGGCGCGGATTCTGGTGTGCAGGGCTATATCAATCGCTTCAGAGATTCTAAGAAGAGAATCTATTTCACCGGCTGTGGTGCTGGCTCTAAAGGCAAGGAAAACTACGAAAAAAATCTCGCTTTTGGGGTATTTCCCCATAGTCTTAAGGAAGATATTAGCGCGTTGTTGCAAAAAGAGCAGAGGTTTTTTTATGCCGAGGAGCAGCCCTTACACATTGATAGCACGATTGTGAGTGAGTTTGTGGGCAAGACACGCGCGTTTATTAAGATTGAGGAGGGTTGTGATTTTGCGTGTAGTTATTGTATTATCCCATCTGTACGTGGTGGGGCGCGGAGCTTCCCAAAGGCAAAGATCATCAAGCAGGTGCGGCAGCTGCTAGATTCTGGAGTGAGTGAGATTATCCTCACAGGCACGAATGTCGGGAGCTATGGCAAGGATTTAGAAAATGAAAGCATCGCAAGTCTGATAGAATCTCTCTTCAAACTTGATGGTTTAAAGCGTCTGCGTGTGGGGAGTCTAGAGCCTAGTCAGATTAGCGAGGAGTTTTTGAATCTCACGCAAGAGAACTTGTTTGAAAAACACCTGCACATCGCGCTGCAACACACGCACAACACTATGTTAGAGATTATGAATCGCCAAAACCGCGTGGAGCAGGATCTTGAGTTATTTACGCGCTTACACAAGCAAGGATTTTTCTTAGGCACGGATTTTATCGTGGCGCACCCGGGTGAGAGCGAGGAGATTTGGGAGCAGACATTGGAGAATTTTAAGCATTTTCCTATCACGCATTTGCACCCATTTATCTATTCCCCGCGCGCTGGCACGCCATCAGCTAGTATGAAAAACACCACTAAAGGCGATGTGGCAAAGCAGCGCCTACACACGCTTAAAAGCATCGTGCAAGAAAACAACTACCAAATGCGTTGCCATTGTACCAAACCCCTAAATGTTTTGATAGAATCTGTAACAACCAGCGATATTATAGAATCTAGACAATCTTTAGATTTTAAAAAAGGTGGTGTGTGGGTGCCAAGATTTAATGATGGCGGAGCGAGTGGAGATTCACACACGAGCTATCTCTGCCACGGGCTTGATGAGTTTTTTAACAAAATCACCATTGAGAGCGCGCAGCCGCTTCAAAGCGGGCAATGGCTAGAGATCGCACAATACCAAGCAAACAAAGAAGGGAATTATGCCAAAATCTAAGAATCTGATTTTTTCGTTCATCGCTTTAGGTATCGCAGGAGCGCTCATTGCATTTATGTTTTTGCGTGATCGCAGTGTGGTGCTAAGTCCTTATGATTTTCACAAAAAGCTCTTAGAGGTCGCGCCCCAAAGCGTTGTGTTAAAAGACAATGAGCTAAGTTTTAGCGCACATAATGAGACTTATAAGGTCGCACGAGATTCTATCAATCTCGCCGAGCTTGATCCCCATATCGCGGTGGTGGTGCAGCAAAAGAGCGGAAGTTTCTTAGATGAGATTGGGCTATTTGTGATCATTTTTATTGGTGTGGCGGTACTGATTAAGGCGGTTTCGCTGCTTTTTATGCCGCCTAAGTCCCAGCCAAAGGGCTTGGATATCAATGCACACAACCTTAGTGGTACGATCGCGCGCAAAGATTCTATGCCGCATATCGAGCAGCCAGAGCGTTTTGAGCCGCATTTGCAAAGCACGATCACTTTTAAAGATGTCGCGGGAATTAGTCAGGTCAAAGAAGAGTTGCTTGAGATCATAGACTATCTCAAAAACACCAAGAAATATCAAGATCTAGGCATACGATTGCCCAAGGGTGTGCTACTCGTGGGACCGCCGGGTGTGGGTAAGACGATGATCGCTAAAGCCGTGGCAGGCGAGGCTGGTGTGCCGTTTTTTTATCAAAGTGGATCGAGTTTTGTGCAAATCTATGTGGGTATGGGAGCAAAGCGTGTGAGAGAGCTATTTATGCGTGCTAAGGCAAAGAGTCCGAGTATCGTATTTATCGATGAGATCGATGCGGTGGGTAAAGCACGGGGTGGCACGCGCAATGATGAGCGCGAAGCCACGTTAAATCAGCTGCTTACAGAAATGGACGGGTTTGAAGATTCTAGTGGGGTGATTGTCATTGGTGCGACGAACAAAATCGATGTGCTTGATGAGGCACTGCTACGAAGTGGGCGATTTGATCGCAGAATCTATGTGGATCTGCCAGATCTAAGCGAGCGTGAGAAAATCTTTGAAGTGTATTTGCGTGATAAAAAATATGATTTTAGTATCAACGAAGTGGCGCGCTTGTGCGTGGGCTTTAGCGGTGCAGCGATCGCCTCACTTGTCAATGAAGCCGCACTAAGTGCGCTAAGGCGACAAAGCGATGTGATCCAAAAAGAAGATATTGTCAATACCAAAGACAAAGTGCTTTTGGGTAAGAAAAAAATCCTTAGCTTTAGTGAGGAAGAGAAGCGAATCTTAGCGACTTATCAGAGTGCGAAAGCCCTAAGTGCGTATTGGCTGGATATTGATTTTGACAAAATTTCGCTCATTAGCGAGAGCTTCAAAGACATTGATAGGGAGCTAGTGAGCAAAACCGAGATGAACAACAAGATAAAAATCCATTTAGCCGGGAGTGTGGCGGTCGAAATGCTCTATGATCAGGTTTTTAGCAATGCCAAGGAGGACATTGCTAAAGCCAAGCAAATCGCGCTGCAAATGTGTGAGGACTATGGTATGGGCAAGAAGATCATCGCAGATTCTAATGATGTGGCAGAGATTTTAGAGCAGTGCAAAAAGGAAATGCAAGAGTTTTTTACCAACGCCAAAGTGCTGCTCCAAAAGCTCTCACACAGATTGCTAGAGCAGGAGCGACTGCACAAAGATGAGATCAAAGCTATTATTGATGAGAAGTATTTTTCGTAATCTTATCTTGTGCGTGGCGGTATGTGGGGTGCTATGTGCGCGTCCAAGTCAAGAGATAGAATCTCTAAGCCCTCTAGCCAATGCATATTTTACGATAGAGACACGCACTATTGGCGAATACAAAATCTTTATCGCCAAACCAAGGACTAATGCCACCAAATACCCTGCTTTAGTTGTGCTAGATGGCAACGCACATTTTCCCATTGTCATTAATCAATACATTATGCACCAATACACGCCTACAGATTCACCGCTTCTTATCGTGGGCATAGGCTATAAGGGGGATTTGGCATATGATATACCAAGGCGCACACGCGATTATACACCCGTAGCTAAAGATGGCAAGGGTGGAGGTGCGGCGCGTTTTTTTGAGGTCTTGCACACGCAGATTCTGCCATTAGTCCGCAATAGTGCGGATGGGGAGCTCTCTAGCATAGGATTTTTTGGACATTCGTTTGGGGGATTGTTTGGGTTGTATGTGTTTTTGCACCACCAAGAGATGTTTAGTCATTATATGATTGCTTCACCTTCGCTGTGGTGGGGTGATGTGGGGATTCCAAGCACTTCTTGTCGTGCTAGAGTAGCTTTTAGCCATGGCGCAAATGAGTCCAATAAAGGCGGTATATCGCTTACAGAGTTTCTTGAGGCTTTGAGTGTGCAATGCCCAGAGGCGTGTGTGAATGCGCGAGTTTTTGCAGGAGGGCATGGCGATAGTATTAGACCATCGATTGTGCTTATACTAAGTGAGCTTTTGGGAGGAGAAGGATTTGGTGAGTGCAAAGAGATTTAGTGAATCTTTGCAAGAAATGAGAGGCAAGATTTTCGCACGCTATGCCCATAATCCCTATGTGCTTATTGGCTGTGAGGAGGAATGCATATGCGTGTGTGAGAATGCGTGCGCGCGCTGTGAGGCGGGTGGGCGCGTGCTAAAGGTCGTGATGATAGGCACGCAAGCGTGTTTGAAGAATCTTGATGTGGGGAAGCTAGAGAGATTGGCGCGTGATGGTGTGCAAATGGAATTTTTTATGCAAGTGGAGCGCGCGAGTGCGAGTAGTGCGCTGTGTAAATACGGATCGGTGTTTGGATTCAAAAATGCCAAATCCCAACCAGAGCACTTTTGAGATTCACCTCATAATACGAGAGCGCATAAGAGGCGGATACACGCGCTTGCAGGCTAAATCTCTCACGCGTCATAAGCCACAGCCCACCTTCAGTAAGCACGCCATTAGAAAGCCCATCACGATCGTAGATGATAGAGTGATCGCCAAGAATTCCCACGCCATTACCCGAGAGATTGCAGTCGCTAAATACGCCTAGATTCACCCACCACTGCCATGCACTTCGCTCTTGTATGAGCTTTAGCCCCACAAAGACATTCAGTCCATAATCGGTGGGATCTGCACCGCTTTTGTGCGGGAAAAAGATGTATTGTTCAAGGCGTGCATATGGGTAGAGCGCGATGTTTTCGAGCTCAAAGACATAGCCATAGTCAAGATTGAGCAAGAAGTTGCTTTCATCAAATTGATTGTCCTGCTGTGTGGGAAACCCAGAGCCTAGTCCAAACTCCAATCCTAAGAGATGATAGCCACGCGCACTTTTGCGCAGAGCGAAATCATAAATCGCCATCACACCGATGTTGCTCGCCTGCTGTGGAGCGGTGCGTTTATCTGAAGGGTTTAGGTGCGCGTGGGTGAGGTTGAGCTGATAGAGGCTGCCGTAAGATTGGCTTTTGTGCGCGTATTGGAGGCTTATGCCTTGAGAGAGGATAGCAAAATCGTGATTTTTCATAAAGGCATTGATATAGCTCACGCCTAGGGCATTTGGGGCTTGTGGGATATCGGCTGCTAAGCTCCCTATCCAAAATATGCCCACCATAGCACGATGTATGTATTTGCTCATTTTATTCTCTCAATTTCTTTAAACTCGCTTGTATTTCAAATGTGCCTTAAGATTGTATCAAAAAATAACAAGATATAATATGCACCTATTCCACTAATCTAGGCTAAATCAGGAGATATGATGCTTGCTACACTAAAATCTTTCATAAAACCCATTATCCCCCCCCCCATTGTAGCCCTTAAAAGAAAAATCCATCGTTATCTTGAGGATAAAAGATTCTTACATATTTATCAGCTGCACACTACGCACAAACTACCTTCCTTTCAAAAATTCCACGATCGTAATGCAAAAATCAAAGTCCTGTTTTATAATGATTGGGGTGGGAGCTGGGAGGCCTTAGAGCCTCTGGCACTAGCCCTAGCTAGCGATGAGCGATTTGAGGTTATCGTGCTAGCGATGCCCACTTTGGTGCAAAGCCAAAATTTTTACGATCTAGGCGCGACTAAATCCTTACAGGCGTTTGCAGATAAGATTCATACACCTATCACATATACCCTAGATTCACAAGCTAGGGTGCAGTGTGTTTTGGGGTTTGATGCGCAAATGCACTCCACGATTTGCCCCAGTGATACACAAGCACAATATTGTTTTACTACTAGACCTTATGATAGCTTGCGACCCAAAGGCTGGAGCAATGCCGATATCGCGGAGTGTATGAAGCTGTGCTATGTGGAATATGGTATTTTGATTTTTTCTGCTAACAACAATAATGTCGCATATGCCGATGAATATCTGCGTTATTATGACTTTGTCTTTGCTCCTACAATTTTTCATCAGTATGTTATGCAAAAACACCAAAAATCTTTGAATTTTATGCAAATACTTGTGGTTGGATCTTCTCGGCTAGAGACTATTGCAAATACAGATTTTTCTAAGCCATTTGCAAAAAAACCTACTATTTGCTATATGCCTCGCTGGAATAGTTGCGATTCTCACAGTAGTTTTTTCATGCATATGGATTTATTATGGACATTGGCAAGGCGGGATAAAATCACACTTATATGGCGACCTCATCCAAATATGTATGATCATTATGTTAAGGCTACAAAACTTTGGACACAAGAGCAATGGGATGAATTATCTTGCACACCAAATGTATATGTGGATACAAATCCGAGTTATTTTGATTCTTTTGCAAAAGCAGATGTATTGATTTCAGATACAAGCAGTATGTTGGTATATAGTTTTTTGAGTGGCAAGCCCACTATATACACACAAAATATTCTAGGCGAGGAACTCAATAATTGGGCAGCAAAATGGGTGTATAAAGGATGTTTTGTGATAAACGATACAGATACCCTAAAGGTCTTTTTGGAGCAATTGCAAGAGAATTACCACGAGATGATGTCTTATTTGCAAAATCAACATAAAGAGATTGTGAAGGAAAGTTTTTGTTTCTCACAAGAGGGTAGTGTGCAGCGTATGATAGACACGCTTATTACAGATGTGCAAGATACATGCGAATCTAAAAGGGAGCAAAAATGAAAACTTATGCAATTATTCTAGCAAGTGGCAGTGGATCGCGTTATGGTCATAGTGTGCCTAAGCAGTTTGCCAAAATCGCTGGTAAAACTATCCTAGAGCATACCATAGAGATTTTTGAATATGCCAAAGAGATTGATAGAACAATTGTAGTGGTGCCACAAGAATATAGAATCTTTGTAGAAGATATAATCCTGCGTAATGCGTATAAAAAGATTTATAAGATTCTAAATGGTGGTAATAGTAGAAAAGAAAGTTCATATATAGGTGTGATGAGTATAGAGGATAGTGATGGTTATGTATTCATTCATGATTGTGCACGTCCATTTTTGTCACCAGAACTTATTGTGCGTTGTAGGGAAGCTCTAAGACATCATGACGCTATAGATGTAGCTATTCCTACTGCTGACACGATCATAACATTGGATTCTAAGAGCAGGATTGCCAACATTCCCAAAAGGGAGAATCTAAGGCGTGGACAAACCCCGCAATGCTTCAAGCTTTCTTTAATCAAAAAAGCTCATAGCCTTTTTAGATACAGTGATGATTTTACCGATGATTGTGGGCTTATCGTGGCGAGTGGTTTGGCAGAAGTCTTTGTGGTTGATGGAATGGAAGAGAATATGAAAATCACGTATCCGCAAGATATGATTTTAGCCGATAAGCTCTTGCAAATGCGTCAAGCAAAAGTGTCACAATCTATGTTAGAGAATCTCAAAAATAAAGTGCTTATATGCTTTGGGGCAAGTAGCGGAATAGGCGAATGTATCGCTAAAATAGCCTCAGACCATGGAGGAATCGTATGTAAAACCTCACTTAGTTTGGGTTGTGATGTGAGTGATTTTAGGGTGGTGCAAGAATATATATCCAAAATCTATGCACAATATAATCGCATAGATTTTGTGGTAAATTGTGCAGCAGTATTGGAAATGGGTTTGCTAGAACACAGAAATATAGCGGATATACAACAAGAGATTGCAACGAATTTTTTAGGCTCTATTCATGTTATTAAGGCGAGTATTCCATATCTTGCTAAAAATACTAAAAGCTCCATTGCTCTTTTTACCTCTAGCTCTTATACTAGGGGCAGGGCGATGTATAGCATCTATTCCTCTCAAAAGGCAGCGATAGTCAATCTTGGACAAGCCTTAAGTGAGGAATTGCATAGCAAAGGTATTCATGTAAATATCATTAATCCACAACGCACCGCTACACCATTGCGTTATAAGAATTTTGGCAAGGAACCTAAAGAAAGTTTATTGGATCCCAATATTGTAGCTTTAGCGACCCTGCACACATTATTATCGGATTTAAGCGGACAAGTTATTGATGTGCGGCTTGATACACCTCAGCTTCGGGGGGGGGGGGGTAATTCCCAGTTTATCAGAGATCTGTGCGCATAATATTCTTGTTAATGATGGTTTCAAAAAAATCATTTATGCAAAAAACCTCACTATTCGGGGTTGCGCGTGAGGAGAGTTATTACCTTTGGAACATTTGATTTGTTTCACTATGGGCACTTACAGATTCTTAAGCGCGCTAGGGAGTTTGGAGAATATTTAATTGTAGGAGTGTCCTCAGATTCTTTGAATTTTGCAAAAAAAAGTCGCTATCCAATTTATACACAAACAGAGCGCAGGGACATTATAGAATCTATCAAATACGTAGATTGTGTCTTTATTGAGGAATCACTAGAACTAAAGCGGCAGTATTGTTTGCAATACAGAGTAGATATTTTGGTTATGGGAGATGATTGGGAAGGCAAGTTTGATGGTCTCAAAGACATTTGTGAAGTCGTCTATCTCCCGAGAACTCCCAGTATTTCTACAACACAAATCATTGAAAAGATTAGAATCTAAGCCTCCGCTATGAGTTTGCCAAAGACAAAGTTGTCTTTGACCTGTGTGATTTCACACAGATAGGCTTTTTGCTCAATCTCTCCTAGCGAATCTGCCCTGTCGTTGATGAGGATCTCGCCATCGATCTCACGCGCCCATAGCCTTGCACGCGCGCTGTAAAAATACTCACTCACCTCGCTTATCCCCTCCACAACCACTTCGAGTTTTTTCCCTAGTAGCGCATTTAGCGAGGCTTTTTGCTTGGCTTTTAGAATCGCCTTTATCGTGGCTATGCGCTTAGCGATCACTTTAGATTCTATCTTTGGGAGTGTGAAACTCACTGTGTCCTCTTGGGGGGAATACTCAAAGATATTAATCCTATCAAAGGGGCTTTGCTCCACAAACGCGCACAATTGCCTAAAGTCCTCCTCGCTCTCGCCGGGGTGCCCGATGATGAAGCTTGTGCGCATAAATCGCCCCCTAACCTTGTCCATAGATTCTATAAGCTTTTGGTGTGTGGCGCGATTTACCCCGCGATTCATAATCTTTAGCATAGAATCTGTGATGTGCTGGATTGGCATATCAAAATAGGGCAGGAAGGTGCGTGAGTTGGCAATAGATTCTATAAGCTCTAGGCTCGTGGTGCTGGGATAGAGATAGAGCAAGCGCGCGGTGACAGGGAGCTGGAGTGAATCTATGCGTTCTATAAGCTGGATCAGTCCATCGCGCACGCCCACATCACGCAAAAACGAGCTAGAATCTTGTGCGATGAAGCTAAAATCCCTAAAGCCCTTAGAGTAGAGAATCTCTAGCTCTTTTATCACAGAATCTAGCGTGCGTGAGTGCAGTTTGCCCTTAAACGAGGGGATAGAGCAAAAACTGCATTTTTGGTTGCAGCCCTCGCTTAGCTTGATATAGCTATGGAAACTAGAGTTAGTGATCACGCGCTCATTTAGTTCATCAGCGAGAAAAACCTTAGGCGAGTGGCGGCTCTGCCTAGATTCTATCATTTCATCGATTTTGTCATAGTCCCCCACGCCCGTGATGATGTCAATCTCTGGAATCTGCTCTCTTAGCTCATCATAATACCGCTCGCTTAGACACCCGCTCACCACGAGCAGTGCGCCCTCTTTGCGATTGGCACTCGCCTCTAAGATTGTAGCGATACTCTCTTGCTTGGCAGATTCTATAAAACCACAGGTGTTGATGATGATCACATCAGCCGCGCCCAAATCCTGCGTGATCTCATAGGCAGCGAGCCTGCCTAGCATCACTTCAGAATCTACGAGATTTTTGGTGCAGCCTAGTGAGATGAGGTGGAGTTGTTTTGGCATTAGCTATTTTTCACGCTATCCCATCGCGGCACGAGCTTGCCATCGACTTCCTCGGTGGCGCACATACCCATGATGTTATACCCACAATCCACATAATGCACCTCGCCCGTAACCCCGCTTGCCAAGTCGCTTAAGAGATACATCGCGGAGTTGCCCACCTGCTCAATGCTTACATTTTCTTGTAGCGGTGCGTTGGCTTCATTCCATTTGAGCATAATGTTAAAGTCCCCTATGCCACTTGCTGCGAGGGTTTTTATCGGACCTGCGGAGATGGCATTGACACGGATATGGCGTTTGCCCAGATCATAAGCGAGGTAGCGCACGCTAGATTCTAACGCAGCTTTTGCTACGCCCATCACATTGTAGTTGGTTACATATTTGACACTACCAAGGTAGGTAAGTGTGAGAATCGCCCCGCCGGATTTGAGCAATGGCAGCATATAGCGACTAAGCTCGATGAGCGAATACACAGAGATCTCCATAGCGGTGTTAAAGGCTTCTTTAGTCGTATCGACAAACGCCCCTTCTAGCGCGTCTTTGGGTGCAAACGCCACCGAATGCACGACAAAATCAAGCTCATCAAAATCCTTCTTGAGACTTTCTACAAGACTAGAGAAATGCTCTGGTTTGCTCACATCAAGTTCATAAACGCGCTCACCCGCCCCTAGTTCCTGCGCGATAGGGCGCACACGCTTTTCTAGTGCGCTATTGAGAAATGTGAAAGCCAGCTCCGCGCCCTGCTCCCTGCAGGCTTTAGCGATACCATACGCGATAGAACGGTTGTTTGCCACGCCCACGATAAGACCTTTTTTACCTTTGAGTATCATGAGTTTGCTCCTTATATTTTTGAGGTGAGATGTCCAATCTAAAGCGCGCATTATATGTCATTTTGGCTTAAAACTTAAAGCAACATTGTTTAAAAAATTTGCAAGTTTGTTTTGGTTAGAATTGCCCAGTTTTCTTCGAGATTGTACTCATAAATACAAAGCAAAACTTAGGCTTTGAGAATTGGCGATTTTCATTAGTTTAATTCTTAAGGATTTTGTTTGGTGTTTAAAATTTTGTACCAAGGCATGTGTAATGAAAACTTTTATTAAATCCTTTCTATCGTTTTTGCTCCCAAGATTCCTTTATGAGACATTGCGTGATTTTAAGAACCTTTATATCACGCGTTTTGCTACCAAGTCTTACTCTCAAGAAGGTGAAGATTTGCTATTGCGACGGATATTTGAGCACCAAAAGAT
Source organism: uncultured Helicobacter sp. (assembly GCA_944325775.1). Lineage (GTDB taxonomy): Bacteria > Campylobacterota > Campylobacteria > Campylobacterales > Helicobacteraceae > Helicobacter_F. Next base: position 92,185 of record CALVBL010000006.1, on the reverse strand, counting down.
CGGTTTTTATGTCGATGTGGGTGCGCATCATCCATTTAGATTTTCAAATACCTATCTTTTGTATAAACGAGGTTGGAGAGGGATTAATATCGATGCTATGCCCGGCAGTATGAGGCTTTTTAGGAAATTTCGCCCACGAGATACCAATATCGAGTGCGGGGTAGGTCTCGGGGGGGGGGCAATCACATAATAGCTATCCGTGCCAAAATGCTATATTGTTTTTAAGTTTTAATCGTCTTGATACGGTGCGTGAGACTTTTTCGCAAATCGCGCGTGTCAAGCCCCCGAGGATATATCTTGCCTCTGATGGTGCGCGAGAGGGCAAGGCAAACCCACAGGGCATATCAGAATCCACACTTGTGCAGGAAGTACGAGCGTTTTTGTTGGATTCTATTGATTGGGATTGTGCAGTACATACGCGCTTTTTGGATTCTAATCTCGGGTGCAAAATAGCAGTGAGCTCTGCTATATCGTGGTTTTTTGAGCATGAGGAGCAGGGTATTATCCTAGAAGATGATTGCTTGCCTACTTTGAGTTTTTTTAGATTTTGTGATGAGCTTTTGGCGCGCTATAGGGACGAGGAGCGTGTAATGATGATCAGTGGGTGGAGCGCACTTGATTTTGCACCAAACCCCTCGGTTGAGCTTCTTTCTCCCAAGGCAAGATTGCAAGAAGATTATTGTTTCTCCAAATACAATCACATTTGGGGCTGGGCAAGTTGGGCTAGAGCGTGGCGTAAGTATGAGCTAGAATCTAGCGACTTCACCAAGGACTTTGCGCATTTTGATTTTAGCTCGGCTTTCGAACGCAGGAGCTGGCGCAAGATCTTTGGCGCGTATTATGGTGGCAAAATCGACACATGGGATTATCCTTGGATTTTTAGCATTTGGAAATCCTGCGGGCTGTGCGTGTATCCTAAAAACAATATGATCAAAAACATCGGCTTTAATCGCAAAGATGCTGCACACACGCACGGAGATAGTAAGTTTGCTACGATGCCAAGCTATGAGTTGTCCTTCCCACTCACGCACCCTAGCCACATAGCCCCAAATCCTGCACTAGATTCACTAAATTTCACTATCACCTTTGCGCTGCCATGCCTTGCAAAGCGCGTTGTGCGCAAGGTTTATAAGATATTTTGTGCGTATTTCTCATCTCTTTTGGACTTTTGTGCGCATCTATCTAGCCCACGACATTGAGCAAATGCTCGCCCTCTAGCACAAAAAGTGGTGCGAGATGCGCCGCCTCCTCAAAACTCACAGAACCAAAGCCCTCCAATTCGCCCACTTGTGATTGCAAAAGCGCGAGTGTGCTGGCAAAATTTGCCTTAAGCGCGAGATGAGCTAAGTCCTCTCTTAGCGTGATTTTCCCCTCGATGATCCCTAGATTTGGCATAATCGCGCTAAAGATCAGTGAATCTTTGCTGCCCTTTAGCTGTAGTAATCCATCTTGTGCGCCTCTATCGCTGATACACAGGCTGAGTACCCCACTTTTTAGTCCCGCCAGCACAAACCCAAAATACTCAAACTCCGCCCTATCCCTTGCCTGTGCCATTTGTTCTGCGCTAAATTGTGCCATTTCTTTAGGTAGGTCGCTACCTAGCTCCTCCAAGATCTCACTTAGCATGCCAAGGTCAAACTTTAGCGGACTTTTAGCGATAAGATCCAAGATCTTTGGACGCTCTAGGAGACTGCCTAGCACGATATTATGATCTTTGGTGCTAGACATTTGCGCCCAGTATTTTTGTCCTATATGCAGGGGTTTGTAGCTCGTGGTCTTGAGGGTTTTGGTGCCTACTTGCAGGAGGTAGGTGGTCGCATCGAGTTGTTGTAGGACCTTGAGTGAGATAGGCAGGCGTGCATTGAAATGCAGTGCTTTAGAATCTGCTTGTGAGAGGAGTTTTTGGAGGGCGCTAATGCGAGTGATCATTATTGAGTAGCACTTGTTGCGTAAAAGCAGCGATTTCAAAGCTTAGCGCGAATTTATCAAGTAGTGGTGTTTCTTGCACTGCTTTAGCGCTGATGAGGGTCATTTGGTTGTGATCGGAGCCAAATGCGTTTTTGAGCGAATCTAGCACATTTAAGCACACGATCGTGCAGTCTTTTCTAGCTAGCATTTCTTTAGCACTTCTAAAGGCGCTGTGTTGGTTATCCTCTGCTTTGAATCCGACTTTGGTGAATTCCTCTGCAGAGAGCTTACTTAAAATATCCATATTTTTTTCAAAGGTAAGTTGGAGGCTATGGATTGAATCTTTTTTGATCTTAGTTTGGCTCACCACTTCAGGGATAAAGTCCGCGATCGCCGCTGCCATAAACAATATAGGCTTATTTTTGCACATTTTTTTAGATTCTATGATGGCTTGGTAGTATTGGATAGAGGTGGTAACCTCGATGAAGTGCAAGCCTTGCGGCAGTGTGGTGGGTACGCTTGAGCTTATCAAAAAGACTTTTGCGCCTAGCAGATGCAGTGCTATAGCGAGGAAATACGCCTGTTTGCCACTAGATAGATTGCCTAGCACGCGCACGCTGTCGATGTTTTCTTTGCTACCACCACCGGTAATGATCACCTCTTTGTTATGCCAGAATCCAGTGTTGTTAAACATACCCATTTTTATAAGCACTTGTGCAAGGGCGAAGATGATATCATGGTGCTGGGCGAGCGCGCCCTTGCCGTGATCACCACAGGCTAGGAGGGAGATTCTAGGTTCTATGATTTCAAACCCTAAATGTTTGAGTTTGGTGAGATTTTCTTGTGTTTGCGGGGCGTTGAGCATGGCGGTATTCATCGCTGGGGCGATGAGCTTGGGCGCACTGGAAGCAAGCGTGGTGCATAGGATCGTATCATCAGCTATGCCATAGGCGAGCTTGGCGATGGTATTGGCTGTGGCTGGGGCAATGAGCACGATTTCTGCCCATTTGGCATAGCTTATGTGGTTGGGCATATCTGTATCACTCCAGTTTTGTGAATCTTGGTGGAGGACAATGTTTTTGCTCAAAGCCTCAAAGAGTGTGGGATTGATAAGCGTGGTACTTTCTCTGCTCATAGCGACTTTGACTTGTGCGCCGAGCTTAGTGAGCGTGCTAATCACATCGAGCATTTTATACAGCGATACAGACGCACTCACAAGGAGCAAAATCCGCTTTTGCGCGAAAAATGGCGCAAGAAATTGCAAATCGTTCATTGTTTGCCTTAAGGTTTAGGATTCTCACACACATTGTAGTAAAACTTTATCCTTAAAGGTATAATTTTGGCGCATTTTTTGTGTGGAGCTTTAATATTTTGGTAAAATAGTGGCATTTTAGATTTTAATACATACAAAAGGCGGGTTTATGAAAGAGCAGATCGCACACACACGCAAGACAAAAGAGACAGACATCAGCCTAGAGGCGACTCTCTATGGGAGTGGTAGCGCGACAATTAGCAGTGGCGTGGGGTTTTTAGACCATATGTTAGAATCTTTTAGTAAGCACAGCCTCATAGATCTCACACTCAAATGTCAAGGCGATACGCATATAGATGATCATCATAGTGTGGAAGATTGTGGGATCGTGATAGGTGAGGTGCTGGGACAGATGATCTATCCGCTAAGTGGCGTAGAGCGATTTGGCAATGCGCGCGTGGTGATGGATGAGGCGTGCGTGGCATGCGATATAGATCTTGCTAATCGCGCGTTTTTGGTGTTTGAAGCGGGAAAGGACTATGGTGGCAAGATCGGTAGCTTTGATGTGGAACTGGTGGAGGAGTTTTTTCGCGCGGTGTGTTTTAATGCTAAGATTAGTGCGCATATCGTATGTGAGCGCGGTAAGAATCTACACCACATCACCGAAGCGATGTTTAAAGCGTTTGGGGTGAGTTTGCGTCGTGCGCTCACGCCAAACCCTAGAATCTCCACGCCCAGTACCAAAGGTGTGCTATGAAAAAAATCCAACTTCTATTGCTTGATGTCGATGGCACGCTGACTACAGGCGAGATCACCTACACGCAAAGCGGCGAGGAAATAAAGAGTTTCAACATCAAAGACGGATTAGCCCTAAGCGTGTGGAATAAACAACTAGGGCGCAAGAGTGCGATCATCACCGGCAGAGAATCTCTTATTGTGCAAAAGCGCGCACAGGAACTAGGGATAACACATATTTATATGGGTGTAAGTGATAAGGGCGCGGTGGTGCGTGAGATCCTAAGCAAACTTGGGCTTAGAGATTCACAAGTGGCGTGTATCGGTGATGATCTCAATGATCTGTCGATGTTTAGAATACTCAAACACACCTACGCGCCAAAGGATAGTGCCAAAGAGATTCAAGCTATCGCCAAAGTCGTGCTACGCAAAAAGGGTGGCAAGGGCGCGGTGCGCGAGATGATAGAGGATATTTTAGCTAGAGAATCTGCGGGCAAATCCAGCAAAGAACATAGAGATGAGCTTAAAAAATATTTCCTTTAGTATTTATGCGTTTTTTATCGGTTTATTGTTGCTTAGCCTAGGGAGCCTGCTGTTTTTTGAGCAAGACGAGAGCACATACAAGGAGATAGGCACAAATGTCCCAAGTATTGAAATTGGGGATTTTGAGTTTTTTTTGCTCACGCCAAGCTCGCTTGCTCTGGTGGCAAATGGATCAAAGATCATGCGCTATAACACCTATGATGAGGGCTATGAGGTCTTTGCCTATCAGCTAGATTCACAGCAGCGCAAGGAGGAGTATTACGCGCCCTATCTCAAAGCGATAAAGGATATATACTATACGCCACAGAGCGTTCGTCTTATCCGAGAAGATGGGCTAGTGCTCTGGAGCCAAAAGGGTGTGTATGACTACAAGAAGCGGATTTTTAAGGGCGAGGGGCAGTTTTTTTTGACCCAAGGCGAGACGGATTTGCAAGGACTAAATGTGTATTTTGATCAAAATAAAGAATATTTACAGGGTGAGAGCCTTGATGGATTTATCCAATTAGCAGAATAAATTGCAAGGAGCAGTGATGTTTCAAAATCATCATAAATTTATCGGTATTGTGTTGGCGGGGATTTTGTGTGGTTGTGCGAACAATAGTGCGTATAATGGTGGCAAAGGGAGTTTTAGCGAGTATGAGGATTGGGGGAGCTATGAAAACACCCATAAGCGCACCTTTGAACATGGTAACTCTAACACTTATCAGAGTTTTTCGGAGAATTATGACGATCTTGATGCGTTCAAAAGCGGTGCAGATGCTAACATAGGCGGAAGCACGATGCGTGAATCTCCTGCGATCCAAAATGCTACGATGAAGCCTTACCAAATCGCTGGGAAGTGGTATCACCCCGAGGAGGTCAAGCTGGGCGATAGTTTTGAGGGGTTGGCAAGCTGGTATGGTCCCGACTTCCATGCCAAAAAAACCTCTAATGGTGAAACTTATAATATGTATGCGCACACCGCTGCACACAAGACATTTCCGATGAATACGGTGGTCAAAGTCCATAATCTCGAAAATGGCAAAAGCACGATCGTGCGTATCAATGATCGCGGTCCCTTCGTGGAGGGGCGTATCATCGATCTAAGCAATGCCGCGGCAAAAGACATCGATATGCTCAAGGTTGGCACAGCCAAGGTGCGCCTTGAAGTGATTGGGTTTAAAGGCGTGATCAACACAGAATCTAAAAGCGAGCTAGAGCATGATGAGGCACTGCAAGAGGAGTTTAGTGTAGGGCAGACACCACAGAGCGTGTCGGGAGGGAGCTTTGCGATTCAGCTAGGGGCGTTTAGGAAAAAAGAGGGTGCGCTCATTACCAAAGAGCAATATGATATCCATCCACCATACACCACCATAATCAAAGAAATGCGTGATGCAAACGATGAGATCCTCTATCGCGTGTTTTTACAGGGCTTTCAGAGTGAGCAAGAGGCGCGGGATTTTATGAAAAACACCAAGGGCTTTAGCGATAAGATTCTTATACGCGAGTAGATTCTATGCGCGTGGGGTTTTGTGAATCTTGCGTGAGGCGGTGTGCATCAAAAATGCGATGAGCACCCCCCAGCATATAAGCACAAGCGGCAGGATATAAGGATGCACATCGAGCTCCTCTATGAGGGCAAGCACGGCGTTGCTTGAAAAAAATGTAACACAACCCACTAGTACTGCCCAAATACCTGAAGCAATGGCATTATAAAGTAAAAAGAGATTGAATCTATACCGACTAATCCCTATAGCGATAGGCACGATGATACGCACGAGGTGGATATATTTACACACAAAAATACTGATTTTGCCATATTTGCGTATCCAGAGCTGTGTGAGGGCGATGTGGCGCGAGTATTTGGCAAATGCGGGCAGGATCTCGGATTTGTAATGCCGTGCGAGATAAGCCACTAGCGAGCTGCCAAGCGCGTTTGCCACGCCTGCGGTGAGGATACACAATGTGATGTCAAACTTGCCAAGCGCGCTAAGGCTTGCTGCAGCCACAAGCCCCATATATCCACCATAGAGACTATACAAAAAGACTAGTACATAGCCCCATGTCTGTAGATTCTGTATAATCTCTTCCAAGTCTAGCCTTAGTAGTTGAAGCGAACAAAGATGTTGAAGCTGTTTTGACTTGACGCTATTATTCTATAATAGGGTGTGGAAGTGTTATTGTTATAGTTATAGTTGTCAAAGCTGTAATGCACAAAGCCACCGCCTACTTCAAGACTCATCGCGTTTTGATCCCATATTCTATATTGTGCCATGAGCGAATATTCTGTGTAGTCGATGAAAGACGCGAGGGCTTGGAGCTTGAAGCGTTTATAATCAATCCCACCATAGACATATGCGCTAATGGTGTTATTTAGGAAATACGGCGCGATATAGCCCATAGTCGTGTTTGCTAAGCCCATTGTGTTGCCATAATAGGGTGTAGCATCTGTGATGCTCCAGATCCCACCCATACCTTCGCGTCCGCCGACATAGTGCGCACCCGCACCGACATAGAAATCATTAAAGATCGTGAGTTTTTCATCAGCCCATACAAGGAAACTAAAGTCCTGTCCTAGTCTATTTGGCACATCGCGTCTATCGGTATTGCCATATTGTGCGAGTCCGCGCAAAGTCGTGCGTGCTTGGAAGCCCTCTTTTTGCGTGGCGATATTAAAGCTTATGGTAAGCCCGCCTTGTGCGAGGAATGATGAGCCTTTGTTTGTGAGAGAATTGAAAGTCTCTGGCAGTGATGTGTTGATGAGTCCAAAGGCATCGACAAGGTATTTGCTCCGCTCTGTGAAGCTAATCCCTGCCATCAGCACTTCGCCACCGACAAACATATCTTTAGTGGTTGGGCTCATTGGGGCAAGAGTTGCGATAGAAGTGCCGTATTTCGCACCGATTTGCCCCTTTTTATAGCCGGTATTGAGATAGGAGTTGAGATAAGTCGCATAGATATCAAAGCGATTGGAGATCGAGTAGCGCGCCGCGATCCCTTGGATATTGCCCGCTATCCAGTCAGAGCGTAGGTAGTCGCTATTAAACCGCCCAACAGATGCGTGCAAGGTCTCTTTAGTCTTGCCTTCGTTGGTCGTGATACTGCGTTTATATTGGATATACGCATCAGAGATGTCACCTGTGCTTGATGAGGGAGTATTTGGGCTAAGTGGAATATTCCATGCACCGATTGCACCAAGTCCAAACGAAAATCCGCTGTTGTTGATATTAAAATCCGCACCGCTTCGCACATGGAATGTAAAGTCATTTTGTGAATGATACATCGCTGTGAGATAGCCAAAAGGAGAGACATTAATCTCTGCACCGCTTACGCCGCCAAGTGCCCCACATACTGCGAGGGAAGTCAAGGTTTTTTTCACCATATTGTTATTCCTTTTGTGTGTTTGAAGTTTGAAATGCTCTGCAATGCTAGCTAAAAAAAGCTTAGATTCCCAAATTGGCAGAGATTTGAGTTTTGGTAGATTCTATATTAGGACATTCAGTTTTTAAAGAAACCGCAGCTTTGCCTTGTTATGAGATGCATAAGCAAAGCGACTAAATCCTAGATGTGGGTTGTAATAAAATACAATATCCCATATCACTTAGAATCTAAGACTTAGCAGCCGATAACTCATCGCCATTCTCTCCACTCCCTCGCGAATAATCCCCACCGCGCTTGTATAAAATCCCTCAATCTCATCACTAGGCAGATGCAGTGCACCCACCATCAGCGTATGCAGTATATGCCCCACACTTCCTTCAAAAAGCAAGCCCACGAAGGCATTTTGCGCGCTCATCTTGAGACTAAAATGATGTGCGCGATCAATCAGCGCGAATAACTCCCTTTTGTTACGCACCCGCACACACAGGAGTGCGAGAAACGCCTCCTTATACGCAAGCACCTCGTCTAAACCCATATCGCCATAGGATCTAAACACCTGCGCATAGTCCCTGCTGCAATGGGATTTGATAGATTCTATCGCTCTTTGTTTTTCACCCTTGTCAAGCTCACGCAGGCTAAACGCACTCACATCACACGATTGCGTGCCTTGTATATACGCACCTTCGCCGAGATTTAGCACCAATCGCGGGGCAAATGCCTTGATGCACCGCTCCATACTGCGCATACTCAAGCTAAAGAGCGCGTCAGAATACACAATAGATTCTCTATTGCCCTGCACCTTGAAGGCATTGGGCGGGATATGAGGCGTCTCCTCGCCATAAAAGGAGTTTTTAGCATGCTTAGCCTTGCCCTCGATATAGCCACAATCAAGCCCGCATATCAGCACCTCTTCACCCAAAAGTGCCGCAAGCGCAAACCCGGCATTGCCCACATAAGGTGCGCTAAACTCCACTACACTCTTTGAGTGAAACAAATACGCCCCCGCGCTCCCACCGCGCATAAACACATACGCCTCTTTAGCCAGCGCAAGAGCCTCGGGCTGCACCACACTCCCACATAGTAGTGTGGTATCGCCTAGTGGGGCTTCTCTTAGCACATCTTTGAGATAAGAAATGCGCTCGATCTCAATCTGGAAATCAGGCTCTATACCATAGGCTTTGAGTGGTTTGATCGCCGTGCCACAGGAAAAAATTAGCATATTTTTGGCATTTGCTTTGATAAAAGGCAGTAGTGAATCTAAACTCACACCATTGCCCACCACACAGATAGGTATCTCTACGCGCTCTGGCAGGTGCAGCACGGGATAGTGTGCGCTTAGGTTGCTTAGTGTGTTTCGCACGCCTATCATCTCATCATCAAAGCTCCCCCAACCGCGCGAATTTACCCGATACGCCTCATGGACGACTTCGCGTGTGCTTGCGATCTTGGGACTTTCGTATAAAAACAGCTCAAGGCGCAAGAAGTTGTTTGTGATCTTGCGTGAGGCAAAGTAGGTGTGGATAAATTCTTGGTGGATCAGGTCTTTGACAAAAATATAGCACGCGCGCTCGCTGACGCGCTCAAACAGCAGGGCAAAATCCACAAAATACAGCATAATACGCAACATATCAAGGTATTCTTCAAACAAAAGCAGGGAGTGGAAATACACACCCCGCTCCAAAAGCAGCTGTAAAAACAGTCCTCCAAGCGTGCCAAAAAATGTGCAACTGGGCAAAAAATTGCTCGGGAGATGATAGGATTTGCCCCCGCCGCTCTCTTGCATAAGTGCGATGAGTTTGTTGCAAGTGGAGGCAGTGAGAGGGATTTTGTCCTCATCGAGTTTTTGGAGGGTTAGGTGATTGGTATGCACAAGAAACCGCGGATTATTCATCGGAGCGTGGCTAAGAGCTATGTGCGTGGCAATCATCGTGCTTTCACCGCTTGTAGGATACACGAGGGCATTGTCTTGGAGGTTTAGGATATTGAGCTGGGTGGAGTCAAAGAGTAGATTGTGTGTGGTGGGGGGGTTGCTAAGCTGGGCAAAAAGCGTGGGATTAAAGGCTCTGAAAAACTCCATATTGCGCACAAAGCACTTGCTCATATACAAATCTAGCGCGCTAAGATCCTTAGAGTATAGAATCTGCGTGAGAGTCATCATCGCACCTTTATGCACATCATCGCATTTGCACGCGCTTACTTATCTTGCGCGTGCCAAGAGAGTGGATTTTATAATACTTCCGCCCTGCCATTTTTCATCACGACCAAATCTTCGATACGCACGCCAAACTCACCACCTAGATAGATCCCCGGCTCGATAGAGAACACCATACCATCTTGTATGATCTCCTCACTTCGCGCAGAAATGCGTGGCAACTCGTGTATATCCAAGCCCACACCATGTCCTGTGCTATGGACAAAATACTTGCCATAGCCGCTAGATTCTATCACATCGCGTGCTAGGGCATCGATCTCGCGTGCGCGCATACCCGATCGTGCCTTAGAGATCGCCTTCTCTTGGGCTTTTAAGACGATGTCATAGATTTTTTGCTGCTTGGGGGATTTGAATCTCTGATCTTTGCTAAAGTCCATATCCGCGCTCACACTCGCGGTGCGCGTTCTGTCTGAACAATAACGTTGATACTTTATGCCCGCGTCAAAAAGTAAAAGATCATTTTTGTGTGTGATGATTTTATGGCTTGGCAGAGCATGAGGCTTGGCACCTGTGGCATTGAGTCCCACGATGGGGTTGAAGCTCAAGTCATACGCGCCCTTGTAGCTCAAAAACATCGTGGCATAAAAGTGCAGATCCCGCTCGCTTAGTGCCTTGTCCTTCTGCACTGCTTTACGCACAAATCGTGCAAACTCCTTGAAGGCTTGTTTATTGAGTTTTTGGGATTTTTTAATGAGCGCGATTTGTGAATCTGTCTTGATAATACGCAAATTTTGGTGGAAGTTTGACACAGCACAAAGATCGCATTTGAGATTTTGGGTATGTGTGATAAGGGCGCTATAAAACTCCACAGAAATCTCGCCGGGGTTGAAAATGAGGGTTTTCACACCCTGTGTGCTAAGGAGCGTGGCAAGACTGCCAAGCAAATCGCTAGATTCTATCACCTCGACATTTTTGCCCACACTTTGCTTGGCTTCTAGGCTATAACGCGAATCTGTGATAAAAAACCGCTGACTATCCACGCGCAGCACGATGGCATTATCACAGCTAAAGCCACATTCATAATATTGCGCGTTTTCATCACGCACGATGTAGGGCAGAGAGCTATCAAAATACATAGGTTATTTGGCTTGTTGTGGTTGTTGAGCCTGTTGAGCTTTGAGCGCGGCGATCTCGCTTAAGATTTGTAAGAGCGCGATAAGTCCCAAATGATACCCAAACACCCCAAAGCCCGTGATCACGCCCGCACATACTCTACCCGTATAGCTTTTAGCGCGAAAGTCCTCTCTGGCGTGGATATTGCTGATATGCACCTCGATCACTGGCACGCCGCAGCTCGCGATAGAATCCGCGATAGCGATAGAGGTATGCGAATACGCGGCGGGATTGATGAGCACACCATCATATTCCCCACCGATGCACTCTTGGAGTTTGTCGATGATCTCGCCTTCAAAATTGCTTTGGAAAAATTCGATCTCGGCGTTGTGCTGTTTGGCTTGGGCTTGGAGATTGGTGTGAATCTGCTCAAGTGTTACATTCCCATAGATATGTGGCTCGCGATGTCCTAAGATATTAAGATTTGGTCCCTGTATGACTAGGATTTTCATAGCTGCTCCTTAGCTTTGATTTAAAACGCTTATAGTATAAAAATCTTGCTTAAATTCTGTCGTGATGGCGCGCAAATCAGCCCTTTGAGCTATTGGGTTTGTCTGGCTCTGCGTATGTGGGCTTGCGCACGTTAATTTTCTTGCAAGAGATAAAATTCACCCGTGTTTGGGTTGCGCTTTTTGATAGGGGGTGTTTGGTGAGAGTTTGCAGGCACACTGCTAGATGTGGTGGAAAAGGTGCGTGAGACAGGAGAAGTGGGGGCTGTGGTGGCAGGAGCGATAAAATCCCGCGGCACTTCCATAAAGCCCGATGAGCGAGATGATGAGGCTTTTGCCTCTTTGGCTGCTCCTTTTGGCTCTGAAGTGATTGTAGGGGCAGATGGCTTACTCTTTGTAGCGACGCGCTTTGTCCCCGCACGCACAGAATCTCCCGCCCCACTCCCGCCCAAAAACGCAATCGCCTTATCATCTCTTGCTTGCCTAGTGAGGCTAGCGGCGTATTTGGGCATATAGGCTTGCAGGGCTTTGACTTTGCGCGCGATGTCCTCATAGTAGCTTTGCGCCATTTTATCGCGCTCGCTGTCGCGCTCCCAGCTAAAGCCCTTATTGTAGGATTTGATGACTTCTTGCCAGTTGCCATTGCGCACTTTATGCCAATACAGCAGTTCATCGAGCGCGACCTGTGAGGCATATTCGTCATCGCGCACGAGTAGCTCACCCACCATATTGCGCATAAAGCCCGTGTCTTTTTGATTGGTTTTTTTGAGCAAGCCCGGGATATGTGCGTGGTAGATCCCTGCTGAAGGGTCAGCGAAGTTCATTTTGTATTCCCCTGCACAAGATTCTTTCCACGCGATCGCTGCCATTGTATAGCCATAGCCTGACTTTAGCCCGTATTTAAACGCCTTTAAAATCACATTTTTTTGTGCTTTGCTAAAGTCTTTGAGCTCGACGCATTTGCCCTCGACTTTGTGCAATGGCATCGCCACACACGCGCCCACACACCCAAATATTATGCCAAATATTATCGCCCTCATCGCTGTCCTAAATCTAAATTTATTTGGTATGCATACACTCTTTAGAATCTTATTGTTTAGATTCACTAGATTCTACAACACCACTTGAAGCTTATAGATTCTGCATTTCCATAGGCAAAAGGGATTCCATAAAGTCAAAGATATACCAAAAAATCCCACCAATCCCCCATTAAAAATCATTAAGGAATTTTTAATGGGGGGGGGGTAGAATGGCGCGCTTACATAAAATCAAAGGAGTAACACAATGAAGCTACAACATATCCTATGCGCCCTGTGCGTGTTAAATACTGGAATCTATGCCGATGATTTGGAGGCAAAAAAAGCAGAGCTAGAGCGTCAGATTCAAGAGTTAGAATCTAAGCAACAAAAACAAAATGAAATCGATGAGCTAGAGAAGCGATTGCAAAATCTCAAAAGCTCTCAAACCCCCACACAAGAATCCCAACCCACGCAACCACAACAAACAGCCAATACACCTATCCAACAACCCAAAACACTTAAAGATGAAGACTATAGAAATGGGTTTTTTATCGGTATAGGTGTGGGGGGTATGGGCTCAAAGTTTGGTCACAGAACACCGGATTTTGAAGCCACTTATGTCGCTCCAAGCGTGAGGCTTGGCTATCAAAAATTTGCACAAAAAGATAGCATATTTGGCACAAGATTATCTATCGACTATGCCTATGGAGCACCGGTGGAAAATACCCAATCAGATCCAAGTGTGGGATATTCAGAGACGATACGAGCTGATCAAGGATATCTAGCTCTCAATCTTGATTTCTTGTTTGAAATGCGCGCGCCAAGTCTCCCAGATCTTTCGGCAGGGCTTGTGCTAGGCGTGGGTTATGGACGCATTAATCACAATGCGACACTATCATGGACACAAGAAGAGTGGTTGGGAACCACATCTGGAGAAGATTGGCAAAAACTTGGTATGCCCACACCTTTTATAAATGTCGGTGCTGGCATTACCTACAAAAAACACAGATTAGAAGCCTATGCAAAGATACCCACCACAGACAAATACACAGAAAAATTCTATTATGAAGTTTCTGATCCTCTTATGAGCGTGGTGTATCAATACACATTCTAAAAGTATTTCGAGATTGTCGGGGGTGGTATCGTTTGCGCAGGATCTAAGGAAAATTTAAAATCCTGTGTTTTCACAAAAATAAAAGGGCTTTATCCCTCCCTGTTCCCTCAAAGCCTTGATGAGATTCTATGAAGTGATAGATCCTAAAATGGCTTTAGAATCTAGAATCTAAAAAGTTAATTCTAGATTCTAAGCTTTCGCAAGATTTTGCACTTGGCTTGCCCGAAGTTCTATTGGCAAGCAGACTTTGCAAACTTCATCGCTTCGGCTTTAGCGATCCGATCGCATTCCTCATTATACTCAATCCCTGAATGTCCCTTGATCCAGTTGGCATGGATTTCGTGCCCGCGCGATACTTCCAGATACCGCCGCCACAAATCGGGATTTTTGACTTTGGTGAAATCCTTTGCCACCCAATTTGCAAGCCATGTATTGATCCCTTCACACACATATCTAGAATCGCTATAAATCTCCACATGGCATGGTTCTTTGAGTGCTTCTAGTGAGGATATGACGGCTTGGAGTTCCATACGATTGTTAGTCGTATGTGCCTCACCTCCGCTCAGAATCTTGCGCACAGAGTTAAACTCTAAGATCCCGCACCAGCCGCCAGCACCCGGATTGCCCAGTGCAGATCCATCACAATAAAGAGTAATGGACTTCATCTTTGTGCTCTCGCACCGAGCATAAGACTTCAAAGCTTAGCAAGGCATTGCAGGTGGGGCAGCGGTGGCTCTCAAGTGGGAAAATCCCCTTGCACTCACTGCAGCGATACTCAAAATGCAAATCCGCCATAAAACGCGTATAGATGCGTAATGTCCGCACAGCTTCTAGTTCAAATTTCGCGCATACCGCGCTCTTGTTTATAGAATCTAGGGATTGCTTGGATTCACTAGATTTTGCAATGTCGCTTGTGGCTTGAGGTTTTATAAGCCCGCGCGCTTTATACACTTCGATGATTTTTGGGTTTGTGAGAATCTCAACAGGCACTTGTGTATCAGGAGTGCGCCAAAATACATCAAGGAGATTCTCTATGTTACGAGATTCTTGGGCTTTTTGCCAAAATAGCGCGAGATTGTATTGTTTGTAATACACCAAAATGCTTTTTTCAAGCCTAGGGAAGCGCACACGTAAGGATTCAAGCTCTGCTATTTTGTTTTCAAACGATATGTCATCATCTCCAAAAAGGTGCATAGCTCGTAGATAAGCGCGATTTTGCTCTAGGGATTCTAAGTATTTGGTATCATCGATATTGCCAGATTGCTCATAGATCTCTTGTAGGCAGTCGATCACATCGATGGCGTTTTGGTATTCACTAAGTTTTTCATAAGTCCTAAGCAAGTAGAGCAAGCTCTCTGAATCTCTGGGGGAGTTTTTGATGATTTCTAAAAATGTGTTTTTTGCCCGCTGCAAAAATCCCGCCTGAAAATGCGCCACACCTAGCGCATACAAGATACGCTCTTTGCCTTGTGTGGCTGCGGTGGAGTTGAGAATACTTGTGTAGATTTTGATGGCTTCTTGGATATTGCCGCTTTGGATATAAGCTTGGGCGATAAATTCTAGCGTGGGTATGGCGTTTTGGTTGAGTTTGAGAAATTCCTCCACGCCGTCCTTGATCCCCAAAAATTCATAGGATTTTTTGAGGTTTTCTAAAGAATGCGTGCGCTTGCGCTCTCTTAGACGGTTGCGAATGAAGTCTATCGCTCCGATGATGGCGATGATGATGAAGAGGAGGATAACGCCAAAAAGCGGATCTTTATACCACGACATATCACTCTCGCAAATACACGATCTTAGCACTTGAGCGCATTTTAGCAAAATGTTCTTTGATGATACTCTGCTCTTTTTGCGCCATCACGCGTTGATTTACCATAGGCTTGGCTTCTTCATAACTCATAAGCTTTTGTCCAAGTTTTTCAAGCACTAAAAAGCTCACAAGGACATTGCTCCCGGCATTGAGCACTGGTGTGAAATCTCCTTTAGGCGTGGTAACAAACACCTGCGCGATTTGGGGTGAGAGAATATGCATATTGATTGTTTCTTCTTGTTTTTGCACGCCATCGATATTTTTTTTAGGATCTTTCATCGCTTTTTGCAATAGTGCGTCATTTGATGCACTATAGCGCATCACCCGCACACTTGAGGGGACTTCGAAGTCCTTTTTGTGTTTGTCATAGTAAGCAAATAGCTCACTTTCATCAGTGATATTGACATTGCTTGCGAGGATTTTTTGCATAAGCTCTCGCGTTTGGAGCTGTTTTCGTAGCTCGTTTCTGTATGCTTGGTAGCTCATGCCCTCTCGTGCAAGCTGGGCAATGAGCGCACTTTTGTTGATACCATTGCTTGAGGCGATACGCCCTATTTCATCATCGATTTTAAATTCATCGATATTGATTTTGAAGCGATCTATTTCATCGTCTTTAAGGCGTTCGTTGATGAGCAGATCGATAGCTTGCTGCTTGCTTATATTCATACTTTGTTGCATTTTTTTTATTTCATTGAGCGTGATGGCATGTCCATTGACGCGCACCGCCACACCCGCTATCACATCACTAGCCACAGCCACGCTTACCCACCACAGACACAAAACAATCACATATCGCACATTTTACCCTTTGACATCACTAAGATATTCTATGATTTGCTCAATATTGAGCGTGTATTTGACCCCACCCATCTCGATAGCCTTTTTGGGCATACCAAAGACGATGCAGCTCTGCTCATCTTGGGCGATGGTGATCGCGCCATTTTGATACATTTCTTTTAGTCCTATGCAGCCATCATCACCCATACCTGTGAGAATCACACCGATAGCATTCTTACCCACGACATTATTGACATTGCGAAACAAAATATCCACACTGGGCTTGTGGCGTGAGATCCTAGGACCATCGATAGGCTTTGCGTAATAATGCCCATTCTCATAGTTTAATGATATATGTGAATCGCCACTTGTAATATATGCACAGGATTTTTCTAGGCGCATTTTTTGTGTTACTTCAAAAATATCAAGATTAGAGAGTGAATCTAGGCGTTTGGTAAAAGAAGAGCCAAAAGTCTTTGGGATATGCTGCACCACTACGATGGGTGGCAATCCCGTGGGGAGATTCTTAAAGATCGTGCTAAGCACATCGACTCCGCCCGTACTCGCACCTATGGCGATGAGTTTGGGACGCATCAAATCCTTACAAGGCTTACTCTCTAGTAGCTCATCTGGGTGGAGTTTGTGGCTGGTGTGGGAGTCTTTTGGCTCTATCATTATCTATTCCTATTTATCGCTGTCGGATAAAAATCTTATGCCCAAGCTTTTCTGTCTGATTGGCTAGATCATAGAGGCTTTCAGAATGCCCTAGATAAAATGTCCCACCCACTCTAAGTAGCGCAAATAGGCGTTGCAAGATCGCCTCCTGATCTAGCTTAGTGAAATAAATCAAAATATTTCTACAAAACACCACATCAAACTCCTCATTGTTAAAAGGATATTTTTTGTTAAACAGATTGAGCTGGCGGAAACTCACCATATTTTTTAGCTTTGGTTTGACGGATAGATGCCGCACTTTATTGGATTCATCGACTACATCAAAAAATTCTGATATTTCACTCTCCGCCCATTTGGGCCATTTCTCTAGCAGGGGATTAATCGTGTATTTGCCCTCTTTGGCGATTGAGAGCACCTGTGTATCAATATCTGTGGCGATGATCTCTACTTGCGTGCTGGCGTTATAGATTTTTTTGGCATAGGCTACGGTGCTGGCGATAGAATAAGGCTCCTGACCGGTAGAAGATGCACAGCAGTAGATTTTGATACGCGATTGGGTTTTAAAAAGCTGGGGTAGCACCCTATCAAGCAAATCATCAAAGTGAAAACTCTCGCGAAAAAAGTCGGTTTTGTTGGTGGTGAAGACATTGATAAAATCTTGGGCGATTTTTTTGTCCTTATCCACCATTACGAGCAATCCTCCCACATCATCGCAATGTATATCTTTCATCAGTTTGACGACACGATTTTTGATCATAGCGAACTTAGAATCCACAATGTGAATTCCTGAGAGTTCATAGATCTTATCTTGCAAGAGTTTAAAATGCTTGCTATCAAGGTGAATCATAGGCAATCTTTATCTTAAAATGATGGTTTTAATTCCATTTCGAGAATATACCAAGATTCTCTTGTTTTTATTTTTAAATTTACTTAAAGCCGCCCAAAAATCCGATGGCTTTGTGATGTTACTATCCTCAATCTGTGCTATCACATCGCCTATGCCAAAGCCCGCTCTATCTGCTAGAGAATCTCTACGCACTTCGGTAACCACCACACCTTGGACATTATCGGGGATTCTGTAGCGTTGGCGCAAACTCTGGGTGATTTCATTCACACTAAGCCCATCGATCCCACCATTAGTGTTGTTTGGCGCACCTTGGGCATTGCTCGCATGCACGCCCTCATCATTACTTAGCTCTCCTAGCACGACTTGCGCGGTGCGCTTTTGCTTATCGCGTATGTATTTAATGGTAATTTTTTGTTTGGGGGGCAGCATGCCGATGAGATTTTTGAGATCTTGCGCGTTTGTGATTTTCTTGCCCTCCACTTCGGTGATGAGATCCCATACCATCAGACCAGCCTTTGCTGCGGGGGATTGTGGCTCGATACTGATGAGCAGCGCACCCTCTTTTTGCGCATAGCTCTCTTGTAGATCCTCGCTCACATCTTGGATCCCCACACCCAGATAGCCGCGCTTGATTGCGCCTTTTTCGATGAGTTCTTTAGCGATTTTTTTGACCATTTCTGAAGGGATTGCAAACCCTACGCCGTGATTGCCACCGGTGCGTGAGAGGATCGCGGTATTGATCCCTATGAGCGCTCCTCGTGAATCTATCAGTGCGCCACCACTATTGCCCGGGTTGATTGAAGCATCGGTTTGTATGAAATTCTCATAGTCATTGATCCCTATGCCGCTTTTATTGAGTGCGGAGACGATACCCTGAGTCACTGTTTCACCCACCCCAAAGGGATTGCCGATAGCAAATACCACATCGCCCACCTGCACCTTATCACTATTGGCAAAGCTAATGGTAGGCGTGTTTGCTTCGATCTTGATCACTGCTAGATCACTGCGTGAATCTGACCCGATGACTTTAGCCGTGTATTCCTTGGTGCTACCAGAGAGCGATACGAGGATCTTATCCGCGCCATCGATGACATGGTGATTGGTGATGATGTAGCCGTCAGCAGAGATGAGCACCCCGCTCCCTAGGCTACGCTCGATCCTATCACGCGGGATTTGCCCATATATATCACCAAAAAACTGCTGAAAAAACGGATCGTTAAACATAGGGTGGTTTGGGATTGTGTTTGAGACCTGTTTTTGTGTAGAGATATTGACGACGGCTTTTGTCGCATCACCTAGTGAGGACGCATAGGATTGGATACTTTGGGGAGAGTTGCTTGGGTTTATGCGCTCTTGCACCTCTGGCGCATTTTTAAACTCAAAAGCTCCCACATAGCCTATGCTTATCATTAGCAACACAGCATAGATTCTCATCATACAAGCTCCTTAAGTCTTGGGATTAAAAAATCGTTATTGTATTTAGCATTCTTAAATATTTCATTATTGTGTGCAATCTTGGGAAAGATTCTCAAATCCCTAGTAGCAAGATCTAAAAATTTGGAAAACTTGAGATTCACAAAACCAAAGCCCATCTTACATATTTCGGATTTTCGCGATTTCATCGCGTAATCGTGCAGCTTCTTCAAACTCCAGCATCTTAGCTGCTTGGTGCATTTTAGCAGTGAGCTCCTTGATGATAGAATCTCGTTCGCTTTTTGGGATTTTTTTGCGTTTGCTTCCTGTCTCATAGAGTCTGCCTAGCCCGCTAGATTCTATCTTGAGCTCCTCTTCAATATTGCGCTGCACAGATCTTGGTGTGATATTGTGAATCTTATTAAACTCCTCTTGCTTGCCTCGGCGATAGTCGGTAATCTCAAAGGCGCGTTGCATAGATCCTGTGATCTTTTTGGCATATAAGATCACCTTGCCATTGACATTGCGCGCAGCACGTCCCATTGTTTGGATCAGACTTGTCTCACTACGCAAAAACCCCTCTTTGTCCGCGTCCAAAATCGCAATGAGGCTTACCTCGGGCAGATCCAGTCCTTCGCGCAAGAGATTGATCCCCACAAGCACATCAAACTCCCCTAGGCGCAGGGCGCGTATGAGGTGGTTGCGCTCGATAGAATCTATATCGCTGTGCATATAGCGCACCTTGATGCCCAGCTGCGTGTAATAAGTGGTCAGCTCCTCTGCCATTTTTTTGGTGAGTGTGGTGATGAGCACGCGCTCTTTTTTTGCTACCCGTGCCTTGATCTCATCGAGCAAATCTAGCACTTGCGAGTCCGAATCTCTCACTTCATAGAGCGGATCAAGTAGCCCTGTGGGGCGGATAATCTGCTCGGCTATGTGGCTTTGGCTAAGCTCTAGCTCTAGCTTGGCAGGCGTGGCAGAGACGAAAAGAAAATGCGGGGCTTTGGTGATAAACTCATCAAAGCGCAAGGGGCGATTATCTAGCGCGCTAGGGAGGCGAAATCCATACTCTACTAGCACTTCCTTGCGACTTCGATCGCCCGCATACATACCACCAAATTGGGGCAAACTCACATGCGATTCATCTACGATGATGAGGTAGGGCTTGTTTTTTTGTTCAAAGTAGTCTAGCAGTGAGTAGGGTGTCTCTCCGGGGGCTTTGCCCGTGAGGTGGCGCGCGTAGTTTTCAATCCCTTTGCAGATTCCAGATTCTCGTATCATTTCTAAATCAAACTCGGTGCGCCCCTTTAGGCGTTGGTACTCGATTTGCTTATCTTGTGCGCTAAACTCCGCTAGTCGTGAATCTAGCTCGGATTCTATATCTCTAATAGCAAGTTTTAGGCGATTCTCCCCCACGATGAATTGATTTGCCGCATACAACACAAATGAATCTAGCCGCTTTAGCTCCGTGCGCTCTAGGCTGTCATATACACTGATGCGATCGATCTCATCACCAAAAAACTCTACCCGCACGAACTCGCGCTCATTGTATGCAGGGAAAATATCGATTACTTCCCCCACCACGCGCACATTTCCGCGCTCAAAAGTTGTGTCATTGCGCGTGTAGCCCATATCGATGAGCTTGAGCAAAAAATCTCGCTGGGAGCGTTGCTCACCCATTTGGAACTTTTCTATCATTGTGAGGTATTCCGCTGGATTGCCTAAGCCGTAGTTTGCTGATACGCTCGCCACCACGATAATATCATCATAGGCTAGTAGCGATGTGGTCGCGCTTAGTCGCAATCGCTCAAGATCTTCATTGATACTAGAATCTTTTTCTATGAACAAATCACGGCGCGGTATGTAGGCTTCGGGCTGGTAGTAATCAAAGTGTGAGATGAAGTATTCGACATGGTTGTTTGGAAAAAAGCCCTTAAACTCGCTATAGAGCTGTGCAGCAAGGGTTTTGTTGTGTGTCATGATGAGGGTTGGCATCTGCAGAGTGGCGATGATGTTTGCCATACTAAAGGTCTTGCCACTGCCTGTAACACCTATGAGTGTGGAATACTGCGCACCACCGCGGATAGAATCTACGATTTTTTCAATCGCTTGGGGCTGATCCCCAGCTGGTGTGTATGAGGAATTTAGCATAAAACTTGCCATAATTCTCCTTTGAACTCAGGGGCTTTGTGTTATAATTGCGGGCGAATTTTACCCCACAAATACTTTAAGGACACAAAATGGACACGCAAATAATGGAAAAACTCTCACATAAAATCGAAGAAATGCTAGCCAAAATATCTGCCCAAAAACTTGAGATAGATTCACTACGCAACAAAGTCCGTGAGCTTGAAGCTGATAATCAAGCTAAAGAAACACAAATCTCTAACCTCTACGATCTTCTTGGCTCACAAAAGAAGGGCATAGAAGATCTTTTTAGTAAAATCGAGGAAGGTTTGCGCTATGAGTGAAACACTAAAGGTCAGCATAGGTGGCAAACTCTTTGCATTCTCTACTGGAAGTCTCTCTACAGAGGTCAAAGAGGAGCTAAACGCGCTATTTTATCCAGATGGGAAATGCAAGCAGCTTGAGATCGTAGAGCTCCTGCAAGCCTATATCATCGCCGCTGAAAAATACGCTAAGATTCACTCCTCATTAGAATCCTTGTATCACGAGATAGAAAATGCCTCTATCCCTCCACAAAACATCACTTCAGAGCAACTCTAAGTCCATAACCCTAGAAGGTGCGTGCCAGAATCACCATAAAGTCGGCTACAAGTTTTGCTACAAAGTTTGCCACAAAAATCACATAGAGGGTGCGTGCGTATGAGTAGATTTGTCCTTGTAGCGCCTCTAGGTGTGATTTCTCCACCGCTTACCTATGAGGTGTGTTTCCCTTGTGAGCGTGGAATGCTGCTAGAGATCCCGTTAAAAAATAAGCAGATTCTAGGTGTGGTGCTAGGCGAGCAGACAGATAGTGTTGCCTTTGTATGTAAGCCAGCGCAAAAAAGTGTGTATGAGTTTTTGCCCACACAAAGGCTCTTAGCAGAGTTTATCGCGCAGTATTATTGCTGCAATTTTTCGCAAAGCTATGGGCTTTTTACCCCAGTGGCTAAGTCTAGTGAATCTAGCCCCTGTGAATCTAACTCCCAAATCCCACCACACCCCACACCGACACTCTCGCAAATCCAAAGCGAGGCACTAGAGTTTATCAATGCCACCCAAAACCCCCTACTATTTGGCGATACGGGCAGTGGCAAGACAGAGATTTATATCCATCTCATCGCTCAATACCTCCAAAATAACCAACAAGCCCTTTTCCTAATGCCCGAGATCTCACTCACCCCGCAGATTGAGCAGCGATTAAAAAAGGTCTTTGGAGAGCAAGTGGGGATCTGGCATTCTAAAATCACAGCTAAAAAGAAGCAAGAGATTCTCACAAAGCTCCAAGATGGCACGATCCGCATTATCGCTGGAGCGCGATCGGCATTGTTTTTGCCACTTGAACATCTTGGGCTTATCATCATCGATGAAGAGCACGATGATGCATATAAGTCCCAATCTAGCCCGCGCTATAACGCCCGTGATCTTGCTCTCTATCTTGGCAAACACACACCCATCAAAGTTTTGCTAGGTTCTGCCACACCAAGCCTAAATACCTATGCCAATGCGCGTAAAGAACACAGAATCTACCGCCTCAAAGGACGATATTTTCAAACCCAAAAATCCTATGTCTTTGATGATGCACCGCTCTATGCGCCCGCGCTCTTAGACCTTATACGTCAAGCTTATGAATCTCACAAGCAAATCATTGTATTTTTACCCACAAGAGCGCATTTTAAGACACTTTTTTGTCAAGAATGCGGGAGCAAGGTGCAGTGTGTGTTTTGCAGCGTGAGTATGAGTTTGCATTTGGATAAAAATGCGATGATATGCCATTATTGTGGCTACACGCAGGCTATCCCCAAGCTCTGCCCAGCGTGCCAAAGCCCAAATCTCCACAGTCAGCGCATAGGCACACAAGAGTTTGCCAAAGAAATACACGAGCATTTCCCCGCTATGCGTATAGAAATCTTTGATCGTGACCATATCACCACGCACAACAAGCTCCAAAAAACACTCAAAAGTTTCAATGACCATAAGCTTGATATGCTTGTGGGCACGCAAATGCTAAGTAAGGGACATGACTATCATAATGTCGCGCTGTGTGTGGTGGTGGGTATTGACTATGTATTGCACAGCATAGATTATCGTGCCAATGAGCGTGCGATGAGTCTGCTCACACAGATCGCTGGGCGCAGTGGGCGCAAGGAGAGTGGCGCGGTGTATGTCCAAACTCTGCATAGGGATTTTTTCGCGCCATTTATGCAGGATTATGAAGTGTTTTTGGAGTATGAGATCACGCATAGACCGAGATTCTATCCGCCATTTGTGCGCCTTGCTAATCTTAACTTCACGCATAAGCACCAAGCTAAAGCATGTGCGCAAATGCAAGAGGTGCTAAGAATCTTAGAGAATCTCCTAAGCACGCAAGCGCGCGATAAAGATAATAAGCCATTTGAGATCGTGGGGGCAAAGGCAAGTGATATAGAGCGGCTCTATGGCAAATATCGCTATAATATTTTATTGCGCTCACATTCTGCACACGCGCTTGTGCAGGCGATCGTGTATGCTAGAGAATGCGTGAAATTTGCCTTTGAGATTGATATTGATCCGCTAAGCACGATATAATGCCTTAAGAGATTCTATAAAGGAGCGTGTATGAAAATATCTTTGCAATGCGAAAATCTTTTGTTACAAAGCACATTAGAGTATTTTTTGCGCGAATATTTAAGCTCACAGGAGATGTGTGATTTTATCCTAAGTGATACACCTAAAAATACCAAAAAACCAGTGTGCGTGCTAGGAAGCAAGGATTGTGATATATGCCAGCCTTTCACACCCAAATCTCTCCTAAGCTCTCTGCAGAGATTCTACACCACGCACCTACACTCCACACCCATATCCCAACCCACGCCCACAGCCTTAGAATCTGAAATCTCTCAACTCCTCACAGAATACACCCACAAGCTCTATGAGATTTTCAAAAAACACGCCTAGTATCACCATCAGCGCGGGTAAGCTCAAGGGGCTAAAGCTCCTCCTACCACCCACGATCACTACGCGTCCTACTAAGGCGATTATGCGAGAATCTTTTTTTAACACGCTTGGGGGCGAGATTGTTGATTGTGTGTTTATCGAGGGCTTTGGGGGGAGCGGTTCGATGGGGATTGAGGCGCTTAGTCGGGGTGCGAGCGAGAGTATATTTATCGAGCGAGATTCACACAGCGCACAGATTCTATCGCACAATCTAGAGAGTGCAAAGGATCGTGATAAATCTCTGCGCTATAGAATCTACACGCAGGATTTTTTCGCTTCAGTTGATGTGCTGTGCGCACTCAAAAATCACACGATTTTGTATTTGGATCCGCCATTTAGCATACGCGAGGGTATGGCGGATATGTATCAGCGATGTTTTGAGTTTGTGCGCAGCCTAGAGAATCCGCGCATTTGGCTCATCGCCTTTGAGGCTATGAGCGCAGAGGATATGCCACAAACTTTGGGCAAGTATGCTAAAATCAAACAAAAAAAATTCGGAAAAAGCACGATATCGTATTATAGAATCTAGTACAAGGAGAGAGTATGGCAGAGGAACAAGAAGCCACTAGCGCACCCGCGGGAAATGTGAAAAAAGACAAGACGATTTTGTTTATCATCATCGCCATGGTGGTGGTGTTTTTGTTACTTATAGGGATTTTAGTAGCGGTGATTGTACTCTCTGGGAATTCTCATAATGAGCCACAGAGCGCACCCGTAGTGCAACAAGAGCCACAAGCCCAAAAAACCGTGGTCAATGTCGGTAGCTCGGTGAGTGCTAGGGCAAGCGACTATGGCAAGATGGGACCTATTTTTCCCATTGTCGATGAATTTAAAGTCAATCTCCTCACCCAGACGGGCAAAAAGATCCTCATTGCAAAAGTGAATCTTGAGCTTGATAAGCCAGAGAGTCAGCCAGAGATCGAGGCTAAACTCCCTGTGTTGTGCGATGCGATCATTGAGATCCTCTCTTCTAAGTCTTTTGAAGAAGTCGCAACGACAAAGGGCAAAAATCGTGTCAAAGATGAGATCGTGCAGCGATTGAATGAATTTCTCATCGATGGAAGCATCAAGAATGTGTATTTCACAAATTTCCTCATCGGGTAGTGTGTGCTAGGTATTGATGTCGTGCAAATCTCGCGCATTGAGCGTTTGAGCGCAAGATTTGGCAAAAGAGGTTTGGAGCGGTTTTTGTGCCAGAGTGAGATAAAGTTATGTATCCGGCACAATGGCTACAATCACGCACGTATCGCGGGATTTTGGGCAGCAAAAGAAGCACTTAGTAAGGCACTTGGGTGTGGGATTGGCGCGGAGCTTGGGTTTTTGGATATGAGTATCATGCTAGATTCTAAAGGCGCACCGCATATCGAGCTAGATTCTCACAAAATGGCATATTTTCAGACCAAAAGGACTTTCGCACACATCGCACTAAGTATCACGCACGATGCGGATATCTCCATAGCATGCGTAGCACTGCGCTAACAAACTTTAATAAGGAAATCTATGACAAAAAAACGCGTTTTTTCAGGGATACAACCCACAGGTAGCATACATCTGGGCAATTATCTAGGAGCGGTGAAGAACTGGGTAGATTCACAAGATAGCTATGAAAATATCTTTTGTGTTGTTAATTCCCACGCTATCACGATCAAACAAGATCCGCAAGAGCTGCGCCAAAAGACCTATGAGCTTGCTGCAATGCTTGTGGCTTGTGGGATTGATACCAATAAATCCAGTCTTTTTATCCAAAGTCAGATTGATGAGCACGCTGCGCTTGCGTGGATATTAGATTGTAATATCCCTATGGGCGATATGAGTAGAATGACGCAATTCAAAGATAAATCTGCCAAAAATCCCAAAAATATCAATGTCGGGTTGTTTAACTACCCAGCACTTATGGCGGCGGATATCTTGCTCTATCAAGTCGATGGCGTGCCGGTGGGCGAGGATCAAAAGCAGCATTTAGAGCTCACGCGAGATGTGGCGATGCGCTTTAACCGCGACTATGGCGAGTGTTTTAAGATCCCAGAGGCTATTATCCCCAAAGTGGGTGCGCGGATTATGGGGCTAGATGCGCCAGAATCTAAAATGAGCAAATCCGCCCATGGCGCAAATCACGCGATTTTCCTGCTTGATAGCCCCGAAGCGATTATGCGCAAATTCAAAAAAGCCACTACAGATTCACAAACCACCATCGTGTTTGATCCTGCGCGCCCGGGATTGTATAATCTTCTTAGTATTTATGAGATTTTCACACACAAAAGTAGAGAATCTATCGAGCAGGAGTTCGCAGGCAAGGGCTATGGGCAGCTAAAAGTCGCCATCGCCGAAGTCGTGATAGAATCTCTGCGCCCCATTAGAGAGAAATACGAGCAGCTTATGAGTGATGAGGCATATATCCGCGAGATTCTAGACAAGGGCGCGCAGGTGGTGCGCCCAATTGCCACCCAAACTTACCAAAAAGCCAAAGAACTTGTAGGACTTGTGTGAGGTTTATGGGGATTTAACGATTATGTGAGTAGAATCTAGCATATCGCATTTATTAAGGAGGAGAGTATGCAGAGATTGAAATTGTTGGGATTAGTATTGGCTGTGATGGTGTTTGCAGGATGTCAAGATGAGGCAACGCCGCAAGATGAAAATATCACCAAATGCCAAACCCCAAAATATCAGGTACTTTTTGATACAAGCAAGATCTCCGGAAGCACAGATTTGTTTGATGTATATGACTTTAAGGCATTGCTTGGCAAGACACTAAGTGCTTCGAATTGTTTTGTTTTCACGCAAGAAGCAGGTGAGAATGTATGGAATCTTGATGTGCAATACACCCTAGAGATTCACAAAAAAAGCGAAGATTCTAATATCGCTAAATCCACGAGCGAAGCGGTGCTCACATCTCTTGTGAATCTCACACTTGCACAAAAGAAGCAAACTATCAAAGAGCGTGCTAATGGGGAGCTTAAACTAAGCAAAAATCACTACTTTGGCACAGGCAAAGAAAGCGAGATTTCCCAAAGCGAGATTATCAAGCTTCTTAGGCAAAATCTGCTTTTTATTATTGATGACTTAGTGCGGCAGTGATTATGTGGGATTTACCATACTACTATACAATTGCGCGCAAATTTCAATGAAGGAGTTGTTATGGCTTTATACGATAGAAATTACACAAATGCAGATGTCGCCTCTATGGCAGCAGCACAAGAGAGTGCGCTTGTAAATTTTGTGAAAACTACTTATAAGTTTTTTGGGGCGAGCTTGCTTATTGCGACTATTGGTGCGCTAGTAGGCTTTATGAATTTCCAAATGGTGATGGAAAATCGTATGCTTATCTTTGTTGCAGAGTTTGCTGCGCTCTTTGGGCTTATGTTTTCGCGTTCTAAGCCGGGCTTAAATATCGCGATGTTATTTATCTTTACTTTCCTCACAGGGCTTGCGATTACCCCGCTTCTCGGTATGGTTATCGTAATCGATGGTGGTCTTTCGAGCGTTGTCGCGGCGTTTGGGATGACGACTATTATCTTTGGCGTGATGAGCATCTATGGTGTGCGCACTAGGCGTGATCTAGCCAGTATGGGTAAAATGCTCTTTATCGCGCTTATCGTGGTAATGGTGTGCTCGATTGTTAATATTTTCGTGCTTAGTATGGGATTCCAAGCGATCATCGCGGGTGCAGCGGCACTACTCTTTAGTGCGTATGTAGCGTATGACACACAAAACATCATTCGCGGATTGTATGATAGTCCAGTAGATGCGGCTATTTCGCTATATTTGGATTTTTATAATATTTTCGTATCAATCCTCCAGCTTTTTGGTATCGCTGGTAGCAGAGACTAACCCCACTTCAAGATTCTTAGAATCTCCCTTGTGCTTTTGTGCAGGGGAGGATTGCTTAGATTCTCCTATCCTCCGATTTTTTACTTACCTTGTAATTTTTTGAGATCCTCTAGGACTTCTTGTGCGTGTCCCTTGGCGCGGATATTGTAATAGGTTTTGGCGATATTGCCCTGTGGATCGATAAGAAAGCTTGATCGAATGATACCCATTACCTGTTTGCCATACATCATTTTTTCTCCATACGCTCCATAGCTGCTCGCGATACTTTTCTCACTATCACATAGCAGGATATGACGCAAGCTATGTTTAGTGATAAAGTTATGATGTGATTTAGGGCTATCAGGACTAATGCCTATCACAACACAATCTAAAGCAAGAAATTCTTCTAAAAGCGCGCTAAAATCTTGTGCTTCAAGTGTGCAGCCGGGTGTGTTGTCTTTGGGATAAAAATACACCACCACATATTTGCCCCTAAAGTCTGCTAGGGCGAACTCGGTGCTTTGTGAATCTAGCGCGCGAAAGCTCGGCGCAGGGTTACCTATCTCTAATCTTTGCATACAAACTCCTTGTCATAAAATACACTCAACATTCTACAAAAAATATAGTATATAATTTCTATAATGACATTGCTTCATTAGTATTTTTTTTATAAAATATGTTTTACATATAATATGATTATTATATGTATCTGAAAGGAGATTCTATGGTGCAGCATTCCTTGGGCTTTTTGGCTACACAGCTAGCTACGACATTGTATAGTGATTTTATGAATGTCGTGGAGGAATACAATGTCAGCGTGCGGCAGTGCGGGATTTTGTTTGTCGCATTGCATTCACAACCATCTCAAGCACAGCTTGCTAAGACTTTGCGCGTGGATAAAAATATCGTGGTCAATATGATCGATGATTTGGAGGAGAAAAAACTGCTAAAACGCGTCAAAAATCCAAAAAATCGCAAAGAAAACCTGATATTTCTCACGCCAAATGGGCAAAACATCGCGAGTGAGCTCTATCAAGCAATGCAAAAACGTCAAAGAGAGATCTTAGGATTTTTGTCTGATGAGGACTATGTAGCGCTGCAGAAAATCCTAGAAGATATTTACCAAAATTTCTTAGTAAGGAGATCTGATGAAAACAGCAGTGATGGGCATATTAATCGCCACTCTTAGCCTTTTGGGTGCAAGGGAGTATGGCATAGACAAAACTCAATCTAAAGTGGGTTTTGAAGGTAGTAAGTTTCTAGCAGTGAGTGTGGAGGGTGTGTTTGAAAACTACGAGGGTGAGGTTAGCATAGAAGATGGTTTAATAACCGCCTTAAAGGGCAAGATTGCGGTAGATTCTGTGCAGAGCGGGAATGAGACACGCGATGAGCATATCAGGGGTGAGAGCCTCATCGATAGTCAGAAATTCCCCTATATCACCTTCGTGATGAAAGAATACAAAAAACTCACAGATTCCACAGGCGAGGTTGTCGGCATACTTGAGATTCACGGCGTGACAAAGGAAGTGCGTCTAGCTAGCACTCTAGAATCCACAAACACAGAATCTGCCTCTATCCTCACACTAGAGGGTAAGGTCGATATCAAAAAGGACTTTGGCATGGAGAGCTATGCAATTATGAGCAACTCCGTGAAAATCGATGTACGCTTGGCACTGCAGTAGCGGAGTGAGGTTGGATTCACTCCAGCCAAGCATGCACGACTTTTATTGGTCACACACCTCACAATACAGCGCAGTCTCTGTCATCACACTAAAGTCAATAGGCTTGATGATCTTGAAGCGATAGCCCAGATTCCAAGATTCTATCATCGGCTTGATATTGAGAAAGTCATCAGCACTATGATAGATGCTAAGAAGCATTGCGGGCTTTTGCGTGGTGATGGTTTCTCTTGCGCCCTTTAGGAATTCCTGCTCAAAACCCTCAATATCGACTTTGATAAATCCCACTTGCAGATGATGCTCTTGCACAAATGAATCTAACGTGATGACTTCCACATCATCAAAGCTTGTGTGATTGTCGATCACGAGGCTAGAGCCACCGCCATTTACGCTGATTTTCATACGATCAGGCTTAGAACCTAGGGCTTTTTTGACTGGAGTGATACGCGTGGTGTTGTTGAGTTTGATAGTTTGGAGCAGGTGCTGGTAGTTTTGGGTCGTGGGCTCAAACGCATAGATTTGCTTGTCAGTGAAATCTTGAAATACAAGCGAGCTGTCGCCCACACACGCGCCCACATCAATGATGGCTTTGCCTTTCATCATTTCAAGGGTGTTGGAGCTAAAGGTATTGAGATTATGTCTGTGCCACAGCACACTGATTTCAAAAAATTTCGTAGAGAGGAAGTAGCCATTGTAGCAGTAGAGATCGGGCGCGATTTGGTAGATATTAGGGAAAAACTGGGTGCGTATGCAATCTAGCTCGGCGATCTCTTCTTGAGTGAGGTGGAAGCAGGTTTTTTGTTTATTGCGATTTAGAGTGTGCATACGCGAGAGTATCCGTGCTACTGTGGATCGGCTTGTAACATCTAGTCCATCGCACAGGCGCGCGATTTTGTGTGTGAGATCTGGGTCTGCTAGCATATCTTTGGTGTAGTACCAGTTGTGATAGAGTGAGAAGAGTGTTTTGTATTTGGTTATTTGGATAAGCTGTCGTTTGTCAAAGAGCTTGTAGGTGTAGAGAATTTCATATATCCCCCCCCCTTATAGGACATCACTTGCAAGTGGCGCGAGAGTAGAGGTTTGCCAAAAAACATTAGTGTTTTTTTATACCAGCCTTGATAGGCTAGAATGCCTTCATTGCAGAATCCAAATGATTTCATTATATCTCCTTTGTGGTGGTTTATGGTTGAGGCGATATTATAACATAGGATTTGCGTGAAGTATCTTTAGCGCCTTGTGGCTTAGGCTTGAGAGCGGGAGTGTGGGTAGTGTATGGATAGGCACAAATGCGATGGGCTTTTGCGCGCTATATTGAGAGGAGTTATGCAGGAGTGAATCTAATAGTGCGCGCGCCATAGATTCATCTGTGCAGCGTGTGTGCCATAGCTGGGTGGTGATGTTGTATTTGGTATAGGCGTGTTTGTAATGTCCGATGAGAGTGAGAGGATTTAGTGCGTGCGATTTGAGCAATGGTGTAGGGATCATAGGTAGGTTATAGAGTCCTGCGTAGAGTTGTGTATGATGAGTGCTATGTGGTGAATCTAGTGATAGTGAATCTTGCTGTGGTGCAGTGAGCGCGATGTAGGATATATCAGATTCACAAAAGTCAATGGCAAAAAGTGCTAAATGCAGAGATTCACGGGGTTTTGAGACTTTTTGTGGATAGTTTTGTGGAGCGTGGCTGCCTTGGCAAAACTCTCTGATAGGACATACAAGGCAGAGTGGCTTGGGCTTGCACACAAGCGCACCGATGTCAAGCAGGGCTTGGTTGTAGCTAAAGCTGTCGTTTGTGTCAAGGAGTTTTGTGGCTAGATTCTGTAATTCTGTGTGTGTGGGATTAGCAAGGGCAAAAAGGCGCGAAAACACACGCCTGATGTTAGCATCTACAAACCCCACGCTCTCCCCAAACCCAAAGCAGCTGATCGCTCCTGCGCTGTATGATCCGATACCCGGAAGTTTTTGGAGATTTTCCACACCTCTTGGGAGTGCTCCGCCATGCTTTTCCACACAGATTTGCGCGCATTTGCGTAAGTTGCGCGCTCTAGTGTAGTAGCCTAGTCCTTGCCATAGTCGTAAGACTTCTTGTTCGCTAGATTCTGCTAGGGCGGTGAGTGTAGGGAAGGTGCGCAAAAATGGGAAATAAAACTCCTCTAGTACCCTTGAGACTTGGGTTTGCTGGAGCATAATCTCACTGATATACACCTCATAGCTTTGCGAGCCATCACGCGCAAGATTGCGCCATGGTAGCTCCACCCTACCGCACTTGGCATACCATTTGGCGATGTGGGCGTGGAAAGTAGGAAGTGCATCAAGTGCAGAGCGTGTGGGCATAGATTCTCCAAATGACTAAGATATGATAGGCAAAAGATTTCGCGATTATAGCAGATTGCGCCCATTAACACTCTATTGTATAAAACACAACATAATGGCAGCAACCTGAATCTTAGGAGAGTGTATGCAGACATTCCAGATAAAAAATCTTGATTGTGCTTCATGTGCAGACAAACTAGAGCGCAAACTGCGTGAATCTAGCGGAGTGCGAGAAGTGCAGATATCCTTTGCTACCAATACCTTGCGGATTGATTGTGATGATATAAGTGCTGTGCGTGAGATTATCGGCTCTCTTGAGCCTAAAGTGCAGCTCACACAAAAGATCCAAAAAATCAGCTTTTTTACCCCTCAATTTTTTGGGTTACTAGGGCTTATCGCGCTATTTTTAGTGTCTATAGGGCTATGGCACTGGAGTGGTATGTCATCGCGCGTAGATTCTATGAGCTATGATGTGGTGGGGATCAAGCTGTTGTGGATTGGCATCTATCTCATAAGTGGGCGCAATGTGTTTAGAGGCGCGCTAAGGAGCTTTAGGCATAGAGAGTTTTTTGACGAAAATGTGCTTATGCTGGTAGCAAGCATGGCAGCGTTTGGACTGGGGGCGTGGGAAGAGGCAGTGAGTATCATGCTGTTTTTTGCTACGGGAGAATATTTGCAAGAAGTGAGCGTGAGGCGATCGAAGGAGGCGATAAGTGAGGGGGCGAATCTAGTGCCTAGTGTCGCTCATCGCTTGGAGAAACACTCATCTTTTGATGATCTGAATTTGGGGGCGGTCACTACCTTAGATCCTGCCTCTATGCCTGTCAAAAATTTTGCAAGTACTGCTATAACAAGTAGCACTACTTTAAGTAGTGCTAAGACTATAGAATCTATACAAGATAGGGCAAATCTTGCACAAGATTTAGATCTAGCTGACATTGATCCTAGAGACTTGAGAGAGGGCGATATCATCGTGCTATACCCGGGCGAAATGCTCCCTTGCGATAGTGTGCTACTAGAGGAGAGTGCGAGTTTTAACACCGCAGCTATCAGTGGTGAATCTCTCCCCATAGAATCTAAAAAGGGTGAGGAGATTTTAAGTGGCTCTATCGCACTAGGCAAAGCCCTTAAATTCCAAGTTTTGCGCCCATTTGAAAAAAGCCAAATCGCCCAAATCGCTGAATTAATCGCCTCTGCCACCCTGCGCAAATCCCCTACTGAGAATTTCATCACGACTTTTGCGCGCTACTACACACCCCTAGTCTTTGCCTTTGCTCTAGCTCTTGCACTTATCCCGCCACTAGTGTTTGCACAAAGTTTCGAGGAATGGGCGTATCGCGCGCTTGTAGTGCTTATGGTGAGTTGTCCATGCGCACTGGTAGTATCTGTGCCTATCGGCTACTTTGGGGGATTGGCTGCAGCGAGCAAGCGTGGCGCACTCATCAAAGGATCAAACTACCTAGAAGCCCTAAGCAAGCTCTCAACCATCGCCTTTGATAAGACAGGGACACTGACAAAGGGTATGTTTGAAGTCATCGATATATGCCCAAGTGAGGGGTTTAGCAAAGACGAAGTCCTAGCTAATGCGCTGTGTGCGCAAAATCTCTCCAACCACCCCATAGCCCAATCCATCAGACAAGTCTATCAGAATCTATCCCATAAGCACCATATCAGCGAATATGAGGAGCTCTCTGGCTTGGGTGTGCGCGCGGTGTGCAATGATCATGAGATTTTAGCGGGCAATGACAAAATCCTCCACACTTTTGATATAGCCCATAATACTTGCTATGTGAAAGGAAGTGTGGTGCATATCGTGCGTGATAAGCAGTATATGGGTTATATCCTCATCGCCGATGTGCTCAAAAGTGAAGCGAGTGCAGTAGTGGGTGAGCTACGCAGGATGGGAGTGGAGCCGATCATACTTAGTGGTGATGGTGAGTATCCCTGTAAGGTAGTGGCGGACAAACTCGGTTGTGCATATCAGCACTCACTTCTGCCACAGGACAAAGCGCGAGTCTTTAGCGAGATAAAGGCACGCAGTAGTGCTAAAGTAGCGTTTGTGGGTGATGGGATCAACGACGCTCCCACGCTAGCACTCGCTGATGTGGGCGTGGCGATGGGCAGTGGGAGTGATATAAGTGCTCAAAGTGCTGATGTGATTATTACAAATAATTCGCTACAAACCCTGCTAAACACGATCCAAATCGCTAAAAAGACCAAGACTATCATTTATCAAAACATCGCTCTAGCTTTGGGGATAAAGGGCGTGTTTATCGTGCTAGGGCTTTTTGGGTTAGCGAGCATTTGGGAGGCGATTTTTGGCGATGTGGGCGTGGCGCTATTGGCACTGGCAAATGCGATGCGGTGCAGTAGAGTGTCTTAGATTCTCAACAAGGGAAATTCGGCTTGCACGCAAAACAAGGCAAAGCCATAGTTTCTTTAGTAATCTTTGGATAAATGTTTCAACTCGGCTTGGTTATCACCACTGACCCTAAACACCAACCATGAAACAAATCTTATTTTAAGTATTTTTTGCTAGAATGCGGGGCTTTAAATTTTTATAAAGGATTGCAAATGTTAGAAGGTATCATTAGAGAGAGTATTTCTAAAGCAGCAGCGAAGGCTTTGCGAAACGATGGTTATCTAATTGCCAACATTTATGGAAAAGGGCAGGAAAATATCCACTGTGCGTTTAAGCTTAATGATTTCATTAAAGAAGTCAAATCTAAGCAAAATTTGATTTTTCAAGTTAAGCTCGGTGATAAAAGCTATGATGTCGTAGTGCAAGAATACCAAAAAGACCCGGTTACCAGTATCCTCAAACATGTGGATTTGCTCCTAGCGCAAAAGGGTGTAGCGAGCAAATTCAAAGTCCCAGTCAAGCCAAAGGGTAATGCTAAGGGGCTCAAAAACAAAGGTGTGCTTTTCATCTCTACTAAGCGTGTTAGCGTAAAATGCACGCCAGAGAATCTACCAAATGCTTATGAGCTTGATGTGAGTGATTTGGATGTTGGAGATTCTATCCTTGTGCGCGATTTACCTGAGATGAGTGGTGTGAAAGTACTCAATAATCAAGATGTCGCTGTGGTGGGCGTGATCAAAGCGAAATAATCTTAATGCAGGAGCATCTCCTCATCGTTGGGCTTGGCAACCCCGGCGAGAAATACGCGCTTACGCGGCATAATATCGGGTTTATGATACTTGATAGATTTGTGTATGCGCATCACCTTACTTGGGATAATGATACAAGATCCCAAGCCCTCTACGCAAGACTAAATCATACCAAAACCTCTGTATTTTTTCTCAAACCCCAGACTTTTATGAATCTCTCTGGAAAGAGTGTCGCGGCGTTTTGTAAATACCACACGATTAGCCACATACTTGTGATTCATGATGATTTGGATTTGGAGTTTGGTGCGGTGCGGTTTAAGCTTGGTGGCTCAAGCGGTGGGCACAATGGGCTAAAGTCTATAGATTCGATGTGGGGCAATGAGTATGTGCGTATGCGCTGTGGGATTGGCAAACCACCGCTAGGCGAGCATAAGCCAAAGGAGCAGTGTGTGATCGAGTATGTGCTTGGGGAGTTTGGTGCGCAAGAGCGTAAGAGGCTAGAGGAGATCTGTGTGTATGGTGTGCGAGCGTTAGAATTTTTTATTGATAATCCTTCACTTGGTGCGTTACAAAATGCGTTTAACACAAAGCAAGTGCGAAATGAGCAGGTATGAGTTAAAGGTATTATTTAGGGATTTTTTATACAATGCAAGGTTTGTATCATTAAAAAGGGGTGAAAATGTATGATCGATGTAAGCAGATGCTATTTAAGCTAGATGCGGAAAAAGCCCACAATGTAGCGGAATTTTTCTTGCGTAAGATTGCGCCATTGCCTTTGGTACAGGATTTGATGGCGTGGCAGTTTGTCAGATGCGATGAGAGGCTGGCAAACACCCTAGATTCTGTATTTTTTCCTAATCCTGTGGGACTAAGTGCTGGGTTTGATAAAAATGCCACGATGCTAAAGGGACTAAGTGCTTTGGGGTTTGGGTTTCTCGAGGTTGGCACGATCACACAAGCTCCACAAAGTGGCAATCCCAAGCCTAGGTTGTTTCGATTTCCACAGAGTCAGAGTTTGCAAAATATGATGGGTTTTAACAATAATGGCGTAATCAAGATCGCTAAACGGCTCAAAAAACTCTATCCATTTTGCCTCCCTATCGGCGCAAACATTGGCAAAAACAAGATCATTGTTCAAAGCGATTCGTTACAAAACTACGAAAACACATTGCTAGAATTACTGGATCTAGCAGATTATTTTGTGTTTAATGTTTCTAGCCCTAATACCCCTAAATTGCGCGATTTGCAAAACAAAACCTTCATCGCTTCACTTTGTAAAATGGCGCGCAGACACACGGATAAGCCTATCTTTGTGAAAATCTCGCCAGATATGCACACTGATGATATGCTAGAAGTGATAGAATCTGCCATCAAGCACGGCTGTAGCGGGATCATCGCGGCAAATACAAGTATTGATTATAGCCTGCTGCAGGGTGCAAAGGATCAGGGAGGTATCAGCGGTGGCGCACTTAAAGAACGATCTAGAGAGGTTTTTGAGCGCATTGCAAAGGAGTTTTTTGGCAAAACATTGCTGGTATCTTCTGGGGGCATTGATAATGCAGATGAGGCGTATGAGCGTATCAAGAT
Organism: uncultured Helicobacter sp.; assembly: GCA_944325775.1. Classification (GTDB taxonomy): domain Bacteria; phylum Campylobacterota; class Campylobacteria; order Campylobacterales; family Helicobacteraceae; genus Helicobacter_F. Next base: position 55,325 of record CALVBL010000006.1, on the reverse strand, counting down.
GGGTGCTTCGCTCGTGCAGATCTACACAGGACTCATTTATCAAGGTCCTTCTCTACCTAAGTGTATTAATGAAGGGATTTTAGCGCGTATGCAGGCTGATGGATTTGCTCATATCTCTGAAGTTATAGGTGCCAATCACGCGACAAAATCACCCAAATCGTCCAAAGATAAGGAAACAAAGCTAGCCGAAGCGACAGAGGAAAAATCCATGCAAGCTATCTCTATAGAATCTACAGAATCTAACAAGCCCAAAGCGCGTAAGTCTAGCACCAAAACTACCTCGAGAGCGGGTAGGATAGGCAGAGATTCTAAAGATTCTTCAAAGTCAAAATCCCTCGAAAGTCGCACAATATCCGATGATGAGACAAATGTCTAAGATGAAGATTCTAAAAATTTTGCTGATAGGAGGATTGATGAGTGCGATAAGCCATGCAGGAGCGATACCAAAGCATTATGAGCAGACACTAGAGAATGGGCTACAGGTGGTGGTCGTGCCGCTACCTAATAAGAGCAGTGTGATAGAAGTCGATGTGATCTACAAGGTGGGTAGTCGCAACGAAACAAAGGGCAAAAGTGGTATTGCACATATGCTTGAACACCTCAATTTCAAATCAACTAAAAACCTCAAAGCTGGCGAGTTTGATGAGGTTGTTAAGAAATTTGGCGGTGTGGATAATGCTTTTACGAGTTTTGACTACACAAAATACTATATCAAGACTACTAATAGCAATCTTGATAAAAGCCTTGAGCTATTTGCTGAAGTGATGGAGAATTTAAGTCTAAAAGATTCTGAATTTCAACCCGAGCGTGATGTGGTGATGCAGGAGCGGCTATGGCGCACAGATAATAATCCTATGGGGTTTTTGTATTTTACATTTTTTAACACCGCTTTTACACAGCATTCCTATCACTGGACACCCATTGGATTTAGCGAAGACATTAAAGGTTGGAAATTAGAGGATATCAAGGCATTTCACACGAAGTATTATCAACCACAAAATGCCATTGTACTTGTGGCGGGAGATGTGGAGCCTCAAGCGGTATTTGATGCGACACAGAAGTATTTTGGAGGGATTGCTAATAAGACAGATTCTATCCCACTAGTGCAGGTAAAAGAACCCAAGCAAACAGAGCAAAGACGCGTGGTGATCAACAAAGACAGCGAGATAGAGTATCTTGCGATGGGTTACAAAATCCCAAATTTTGCACACAAGGATCAGGTGGCACTTAGTGCAATTAGCAAGATTCTAAGCGGTGGCAAGTCGAGTTTGTTTGAGAGTGAGATCGTCGATAAAAAACACCTCGCTTCCCATATTTCGGCATATAATATGGAGCTAAAAGATGATGGGATATTTTTCATCATGGCACAAGCCCTCCCAAATGTCAAAGCCCAAACGATCGAAAAAGAGGTTTATGCGATCTTAGATCGTATCAAAAAAGGGCAGATAAGCCCCCAAGAGCTTGAAAAATTAAAGATCAATACCAGAGCAAGTTTTATTTATGGGTTTGAGGACGCTTCATCAAGTGCGTATGTGTTTGGGGATTATCTTGCTAGGGGAGATTTGAGTCCTTTATTTGCGTATGAGGAGGCGATTGAGAATCTTAGCATAGAGCATCTTGCGCAAGTGGCGAAAAAATACTTTGACAATAAGCAACTTAGTGTCGTGATTTTGCGCAAATAGGGGGTAGCGTGGAGAATATAACAGCGATTAATGGGGCTATGAGCGCGCTTATCACCCCCTTTGCTAATGGCAAGATCGACTTTCCTACATACGAGAAGCTTTTGCTTCGGCAGATTCGCTATGGAATGGACGCGTGTGTGCCAGTAGGTACAACGGGAGAATCTGCTACCTTAAGCCACAAAGAGCATATGGAGTGCATAGAAGTTGCGGTAAGTGTATGCAAGGGAAGTAATACCAAAGTACTCGCTGGTGCAGGGAGTAATGCTACGCAAGAAGCCATCGAGCTTGCGCAGTTTGCGCAAAAATGTGGCGTAGATGCGATCTTGTGTGTGAGTCCGTATTATAATAAACCAAGTCAGGAGGGGCTATATCAGCATTACAAAGCGGTGGCAGATTCAGTAGAGATCCCACTTATGCTTTATAATGTCCCCGGGCGCACGGGCGTGAGTATCGAGACACACACGGCTATACGGCTTTTTGAGAATGTGCCAAATATTTTTGCAATCAAAGAGGCGGCGGGGTCGATGGAGCGCATTATTGAGTTTGCGACAAACACACCGAGTATGGGAGTTTTTAGTGGTGATGATGCGATTAATTATCCGATTTTGGCTAATGGCGGCAAGGGCGTAATCTCTGTGACGGGCAACCTACTTCCCAAAGAAATCGCCTCTCTCACGCATCTAGCCCTTAGTGGTGATATGAAACAAAGTCAAGCCATAAATAACAAGCTTTATCATATCAACAAAGTGCTTTTTTGTGAGAGCAATCCTATTCCGATCAAGGCTGCGATGTACATCAGTGGGCTTTTGCCGAGCTTAGAGTACAGACTGCCGCTTCTTGCACCAAGCAAGGAGAATCTAGCCAAAATCGAACAAGTCCTTCAAGACTACGAAGTGCAACCATAAGGAGTGTGTGATGAGATTCAATCGTTTTATTGTGCAATATGTGCTAGGAGCAGTGTGTGTGATGTGGCTGTTTGTCTCTTATACGCCTTATGATGAGTTTGTGGCGAACTGCATACGCGGTGTGGGTGTGGCACTCGTGATCGTGGGTGTGATAGGGCGGCTGTATGCCACGATGTTTATTGGCGGTATGAAAAATGCAGGGACAGATGGCAATAGTTTTATTGACTATGGTGCATATAGTTTGTGTCGTAATCCGCTGTATTTGTTTTCTTTTATCGGATTTCTTGGAATTTTGGCGCTCAAAGCCCAGCTGATACTTGTAGTTGTGGGCGGATTATTGTTTTTATGGATTTATCGTATGACGATTTTGGGTGAGGAGGAGTTTTTGGGACAGAAGTTTGGCGAGAAATACCAGCAATTTTTACACAATACTTCGCGATTTTTCCCTTCGTTTGCGAATTTTTCCTGCCCAGAAAAGATTGAGGTGCGTCCGAAGTTTTTTCACAAAGAATTGCGGCGTGCGCTTAATTGGTTTATTGGTGTGGTTGCGATTTTGGTGATTGAAGTTTTGCATAGTTTTGGGGTATTGCCAAATTTATACATAATGTATTAGTTTAAAGAAAAGTTTGCTAGAATAGAGGGTTTTAGAACTTCAAAAAACGAGGTATATGATGACAAATGAGCAGAACACAACGGACTTTATGAAAGGCAAGACTTTAGTTATCAGTGGTGCTACACGCGGCATAGGCAAGGCGATTTTGTATCGCTTTGCACAAAATGGCGTGAATGTGGCTTTTACCTACAATAAAAATGAAGAAGAAGCGCAAAAAATCGCCCAAGATATAGAATCTACCTACAAGGTCAAGGCGAGATTCTATCCGCTCAATGTGCTTGAACCAGAGCAATACACCGAACTTTTTAACAAAATCGATAACGACTTTGATCGCGTGGATTTTTTTGTCTCTAATGCGATTATCTATGGCAAAAGTGTGGCGGGGGGATTTGCGCCATTTATGCGCTTGCGTCCTAAGGGTTTAAACAATATTTACACCGCTACCGTGCTAGCTTTTGTCGTGGGTGCGCAAGAAGCTGCTAAAAGAATGAAGGAAGTGGGTGGCGGGGCGATCGTCTCACTTAGCTCTACTGGGAATCTCGTGTATATGCCAAATTATGCAGGTCATGGGAACTCCAAAAATGCGGTGGAGACAATGGTCAAATACGCCGCCGCAGAGCTAGGAGAGTGGGGCATACGCGTCAATGCTGTGAGCGGAGGTCCTATTGATACAGACGCGTTGCGAGCTTTTCCAGACTATGCAGAGGTCAAAGCAAAGGTCGAAGAGCAATCTCCGCTCAATCGTATGGGGACACCACAGGACTTGGCAGGAGCGGCATTTTTCTTGTGTGATAGCACGCAGAGTGCGTGGCTCACAGGGCAGACAATCGTGATAGATGGCGGCACGACTTTTAAATAAAACTGCGTGAGATTCTAAGACTGAAGTAGCGAAGTGTTTTGCAAAGATCCTATCTATACGCCTAAGTATGCGACACTTATTGCGACTTTCACGGCGCTGTGCCTCGCTGTGGGTAAGCTCATCGTGGGGATTATGAGTGGTTCGGTTGCGGTTTTGGCTAGTGCGATAGATTCACTGCTTGATGTGGGGATTTCTGTCTTTAATTTTTTTGCGCTCAAAAAATCCGAAAAACCGGCTAACAGCAAGTTTAATTATGGCTTAGGGAAACTAGAATCTTTGGCGGCGACTTTCGAAGGGTTTGTGATCGCTCTCTCTGGCATGTATATTTTATACACTTCGTGTGTGAAATTCATCTCTTCACACACGATTGAGAATCTCCACTATTCTGTAGGCGTGATGATCGTATCTTTTTGTGTGACATTTTGCCTCGTGTGGTATCTCCAAAAGGTCGCTCACAAAACCAACTCACAGGTCATTAAAGCTGATGTGATGCATTATAAGGTGGATTTGCTAAGCAATGGTGCGGTTTTGTGCTCTTTGGTGGTGATTAGTATCAGTGGATTTGATAAACTTGATGCGATTTTGGGGATTGCGATTGCCGTGTATATTATGATCTCAGCTTTTAAACTCATACGAGAGAGTGTGTTGCTGTTACTTGATAGGGCGATTGATCCTCATATATTTGCGCGTGTGCAGGAGGTGCTAGAAAACGCACCTATCACGAGTTATCATGCATTGCGCAGTCGCCTCGTGGGCAATATCATCTTTATTGATGTGCATTTAGTGTTTCACGCAGAGATCACACTCCTAGAAGCACACAGAATCTGCAACACTATAGAGGAGCAAATCCGCGCCCTTGATACGAGCTTGGTATGGGAGATAAACGCACACCTTGATCCCTATGATGATTCAGAATTTGATGTGATTTTACAAAGGACCTAGAATGGAATTTCTTATCGATTTTTTAGAATCTAGTGCATTGTCAGATTCAAAGATTTTCCCTCATCTCAAGTGTGATGAGCAAGAAGCACAGATTCTACAGAATCTCCTCAAAAGCTATTTGTATGGCGATAATATCTGCAATGTCTCGATGTTTTTAAGCAAATATTATGGTGAGCAGGAGTGCAAAAGGCACTTTGAGCTTTTACCAAAGATCTATAATCTCATCGAAATGGGATGGATTACACAGCTAAACTCGGATTATCCCAGCAGTATGCCCATGCTGATGCTAGAGCTATATAATGAACGCATTAGTCTGTCGTATAATTTTTTGCGTCTTTTGGAAGGATATGTCGATGATAATTTGCCAGAGATCAGCGCATACACCAGCGATCTTGAATATCTCAAAGATCAGTTTAAGCGCATAGATTTATTGCAAAAAACCAGCCGTATGCGCAAAGATTCTCTCCCATTGTCTAAAAACTCTCTCAAACTTCTTGAAGATAGAATCTCCGCACGAGTGAAACTCACCCAAAAGCCCCTATCTCTTGTAAAGTTTTTTAAAACCCACAAACTCAATCAAAAAGAACAAACGATTTTCTTAGCCCTGCTTAAAGAGGAGTATTCCCCTAGAAGTATGGAGAGTGCGCGTGATATTAATGTACTGATGCGCCTTGTGAGCGATGATGAATACGAAAAAATGGCAAATCTTGAGTTGCTAGGTGAGCATTCTAAGCTTCTTTCAGAGGGTTTGGTGGATTATGATGAATATCTCTCGGGATTTGGGAATATTGATAAATCTTTCTTTATCCCCGACGAGATTTTGCACACTATCAGTAATCCTACCAAAAAACAAAAGCGCGCTAAAATCACTTTAGAATCTCTAGTGAAAAATCAAGAAATTTTTGAGCTTCTCACGCCCAAATCCTCGCTTGATGAAGTAGTGCTAAGCCCAAAGACCAAAGAAACACTTGAGCATATCCTCGCACAGGTAGATTCTAGAGTGATTAGCCGCTTGAAGCTTTGGGGGATCAAGGAAAACAAAAATATCGACGCGAAGATTCTGTTTTTTGGACCGCCGGGCACGGGCAAGACATTGAGCGCGATGGCGTTGGCTAAAAGTCTCAAAAAAGAGGTGCTAAGCTTTGACTGCTCGAAGATTCTCTCGGCGTATGTAGGCGAGAGTGAGAAGAATGTGCGCCTTATTTTTGACACTTACAAAGATATGTGCAAGAAGGTGAAAAGTGAGCCTATTTTGTTTTTGGACGAGGCGGATCAATTCCTCTCATCAAGGGGTGGAGCGCACACGAGCACGGATAAAATGCATAATCAAATGCAAAATATATTTTTGGAGCAGATTGAGCGCTTTGAGGGAATTTTGATCGCGACGACAAATTTACTAGAAAACTTCGATAAAGCGTTTTCGCGACGATTTAACTACAAGATCGAGTTTAAAAGACCTGATAGAGAGCAGAGAAAAAAACTTTGGGATCATCTGCTACCTGCAAATATTATCTTTGAATCTACGCGTGAATCTTTCATTGCCAAGCTGTGTGAATACGATCTTAGCGGTGGGCAAATAAAACTCATCGTGCGTAATACTGCCTACAAAGTTGCCACGAGGCAAAAACCAGTGTTTTTGCTGCGGGATTTTGACGAAGAGATTAAAAGAGAGCTAAGTGCAAATTTTGATAGCCAAAAAAGTATGGGTTTTATGAGGGGGTAGCAATGATAGATATTTATCCAGCCATTGATCTCAAAGATGGCAAGGCAGTGCGCCTGTATAAAGGTGATATGCAGAGCGCAAAGGTGTATGGCGAGGCATTGGAGTTCGCCAAAGAAATCGAGGCAATGGGTGCGCAGTGGCTACATATCGTGGATCTCAATGGTGCGTTTGCTGGAGAACCACGCAATCTAGAGGTCATCAAGCAGATTCTCTCACACACATCGCTAAAAATTGAGCTAGGTGGGGGCATTCGTACGCAAGAAAATATCGCACGCTACCAAGACCTAGGTGTGGAGCGCATTATTTTGGGATCTGTGGCATTGCAAGATCCGGAGTTTGCCCTCAAAATGGCAGAGAGCTACAAGATCGCTATAGGTATTGATGCGCGCAATGGCAAGGTCGCGACACAGGGCTGGGCGAAAGAGGAGAATATAGAAGCAAGCGCGTTTGCAGCACGTTTCAGGGGGAGCAAAGTCGATGCGATCATTTGCACAGATATCAATCGCGATGGTGCGTTGAGCGGGATCAATATCGAATTTACTCAGAGCATCGCCCACTCAAGTGGAATCTACACGATTGCAAGTGGCGGGTTTGCGGATGCTAAAGAGTTGGAGGTCTTAAGTGCTAATCCTCACATTGGTGGGGTCATCATCGGCAAGGCATTTTATGAGCATAAAATTGATTTACAGAAGTATATGAAAACGACAAAATGAATTTGGATTAAAGCAAATATCAAACTTTGTATGCTAACATTCGCGTAATTTTTCCGATATAATCCACAAATTAATTAACTAAGGAGAGCACCAGTGAAGTTACTTGTAGTCGATGATAGCTCAACAATGAGAAGAATCATAAAAAACACATTGCAAAGACTGGGCTATGAGGATATTTTGGAAGCAGAGCATGGCGTAGAAGCATGGGGGTTGCTTGATAGTGTAGAGGGCATAAATGTGTTGATTACAGACTGGAATATGCCCGAGATGAACGGACTTGATTTGGTAAAGAAAGTAAGAAGTGATGATCGTTATAAGGATATTCCCATCATTATGGTTACCACAGAGGGTGGCAAAGCTGAAGTTATCACTGCGCTCAAGGCAGGAGTAAATAACTATATCGTCAAGCCCTTTACCCCACAAGTACTCAAAGAAAAGCTTGAGGTGGTTTTGGGTGTGAATGAGGGCTAGATTCACGATCTTCTTATAATTAATGCACCACCAACAATACTTTGAATACATTATCTATCCAAGTCAAGATGTAGAGGTATTCGCGGATTTCTTATCTTGTTTTATTTCCCGACATTCCCAAGATTCTAGCTTGTGCAGTATCGAATATATCCAAGACAAAAGCGTTTTTGATCAAGAGCTAGATCTTTCACGATGGCATACTCTCCACACCACATACGACACGCTTTCACGATCTTTGCAGCAGACAAAACTCATAGCGCGTCTTCCATACGATTTGGGCGAGGAGTTTGGGGAGGAGATTGCGGATTTTTGTGAGATTCTCACCAGTAGGACAGAATCTCAAGTGGGCTGTGTGTATGCAATTGTGCCAAGAGATAATCAGGATTGGATACAAGCTTATAAAGATTCTATCAAGCCTGTTGTGTGTGGGAGATTTTTGGTCACGCCCTCATGGGAATCTCTAGAATCTCCCTCAAACACTCCCGATGATACCCCACAGGCTTGTGTGTCAGAGCTCACGCCTATTATTATAGATCCAGCTCTTGCGTTTGGATCCGGGCACCATGCAAGCACTGCGATGTGTATCCAAATGCTAGATACTCTGAATCTTCAAGACAAAAGGGTGCTTGATGTGGGTTGTGGGAGCGGGATCTTGTCCATCGTAGCTTGTAAGCTTGGTGCGAAGGTGTATGCGTGCGATACCGATCTGCTTAGTATCACAGAGAGCAATAAAAATTTCTCACGCAACAACGCACCTATACACAGAATTTGGGAAGGAAGCATAGGAAGTCTCAAGGAGGATTTAACTTTTAATGTTATAGTAGCAAACATTTTAGCTTTTACCCTAAAGGTTTTGTATAAGGATTTTGTGCGGCATCTCAATGATGATGGCATTCTCATTCTCTCCGGGATTTTAGAATCCCACAAAGACGATGTGATAGAGACTTTTTTAGAAGGCTTTAGCCTTATAGAATCTTGCACACGCGATGAATGGGTGGCACTTAAATTACAAAAACGCACTAGCTAAAACGATAAATCTATATAGTATCTAAGGAGCATATACGATGACAGAAAATCAAAACAATAACAACAAAAAAACACCTTTTAAGCAAAATCCATTTTTGACTTTTGCTCTCTTGGTGATTGGGGTTATGATTTTGTTCAAACTCTTTTCGCCTACAGGAGATATTCTTAGTGATAGACTAAGTGGCAATGTCGTGAGTAGAGAGGTGAGCTACTATGAGCTCAAGCAGCTTATCCAAAACAAAGAAGTGGATTCTGTAAGTATCGGGCAGACCATCATACGCGCGCTTTCTACAGGTAGTTCGCCTAAGATTCTCTATACTGCTAAGCGCGTGGCAGATCCCAATCTCACAACTTTACTTGATGAAAAACAAATCGAATACAGCGGTTTTAGTGAATCTAACTTTTTCACAGATATGATTAATATGCTTTTGCCTATTTTTATCATCATTGCTATCTGGCTTTTTATCGCTAGCAGAATGCAAAAATCTATGGGCGGTGGAATGTTTGGCATAGGAAGCTCCAAAAAACTCGTCAATGCCGAAAAACCAAATGTCACCTTTGATGATATGGCGGGCAATGAAGAGGCGAAAGAAGAAGTCGTAGAAATCGTGGATTTTTTGAAATACCCAGAGCGATATGCAGCAGTGGGCGCGAAGATCCCTAAAGGCGTGCTACTCGTAGGACCTCCGGGCACGGGCAAAACTCTGCTTGCCAAAGCCGTGGCGGGCGAAGCGAATGTGCCGTTTTTCTCAATGAGTGGAAGTAGTTTTATAGAAATGTTCGTGGGGCTTGGAGCGAGCAGAGTGCGGGATTTGTTTGAAATGGCGAAGAAAGAGGCTCCAAGTATTATATTCATCGATGAGATTGATGCAATCGGTAAATCTCGTGCAGCGGGCAGTATGGTAGGTGGCAATGATGAGCGTGAGCAGACACTTAACCAGCTTTTAGCCGAAATGGATGGTTTTGGGAGCGAAAATGCCCCTGTGATTGTCTTAGCTGCTACAAACAGACCAGAGATTCTCGATCCTGCACTTCTGCGCCCCGGACGATTTGATAGACAAGTGCTTGTTGATGCACCGGATTTCAAAGGGCGTGTGGAGATTCTCAAGGTCCATATCAAAAGCGTGAAGCTTGCACGCGATGTGGATTTGCAAGAGATTGCGAAGTTTACTGCAGGGCTTGCGGGTGCGGATCTGGCAAATATCGTCAATGAGGCTGCCCTGCTGGCTGGGCGCGAAAACAAAAAAGAAGTTTCCCAAAAGCATTTTAAGGAGGCGATGGAGCGCACTATGATCGGATTAGAAAAAAAATCCCGATCCATCTCGCCAAAAGAGAAGAAAATCGTAGCTTATCATGAAAGTGGGCATGCGCTGATGGGTGAGCTTACAAAAGGTGCGCATAGAGTGAACAAAGTCTCGATTATCCCACGTGGTATGGGCGCACTTGGATACACACTGCATACACCGGAGGAAAATCGCAACCTTGAGCAACGATACGAGATGTTAGCCCAGATTGATGTGTTGCTTGGTGGGCGCGCTGCCGAAGAGGTGTTTTTGCAAGAAATCTCTAATGGTGCATCTGATGATTTGCGCCGTGCTACAGGGATTTTGAAAAATATGATCGTGTATTATGGTATGACTGATGTCAGCGGACTTATGGTACTTGAGGATTTCACACGAAGGAGTAATTTCCTTGGTGGGGGGGCTAGTAGTCGTGAGTTTAGTGAAGAGACTGCACAAAAAATGGATAACTACATACGCACAATGCTTGAAGAGCATTTTGAGCATGTCAAAAAGACTTTGCGTGAGTATGCCCCAGCGATTGAAAGTATGGTCGCGGAATTGCTAGAAAAAGAGGTAATTGATGGTAGCCGAGTGCGCGAGATCATAGAATCTTATGAAAAAGAGAATAATATGACTTCGCGGCTAGTCCCTATAGAAGAGGAAAGCTAGGCAATCTCACCAAAAGGAGGAGAGTATGAATGCTAACATACAAATCATTGCGAAAGAGGGTTGGCTAGGCGCAAGTGTGTGGGCGCTTGTGTTTTTGGTAAGCGCGTATTTTGAGCTTGGAATTTTCACATTTATCGTGTTTTTAGGGTTGGCATTTTGGCTTTATATGTTTCGCAATCCCGAGCGTATTGAGGATTTGGATCCTACGAGTTTCGCCGCACCCATAGATGGAGTTATTAAAAATATTGATATTCTTGAAGACAGCGTGTGTGTGCAGATTCAGACTCGATGCTATGATATAGGCGTGATACGCGCCCCTAGAGATATTCCACAATCCACCCTTGAGGGCAAAAATGGACTAAGTCTCTTTTTTGCTAGTGATGAAAAAAAGCGCCTACTCAACGCTTCTTTTGGGTTGTCATGGCAGGATTGTGGTGAGGCGTATCGTATGGAGTTTTTCCCAGAGTTTTTTAACACCTCACATATTTATGCTGCTTCAGATCTTGCTATAGGCGATCGTTGTGGTTATATGAAAATCGGATTGACAAAAATCTATCTCCCCAAAACTCTTGAGCTCAAAGTGAGTGTCGGTGATAGAGTCTATGCGTGCGAGAGTGTGATAGGGTATAGCAAATGAAAATAAGCCCCCTTTTTATCCTACCCAATCTTTTTACTGCTGGCAGTATATTTCTAGGTATGCTTAGTATCATCGCCGCTTCGCATGATAGGTTTATGTTAGCGTGTTGGTTGATTGTGATTTCGATGATTTTAGATGGGTTAGATGGGCGTGTAGCGCGACTTACCAATACTTCTAGTAAATTTGGTGTAGAGTTTGATTCGCTTGCGGATATTGTGGCGTTTGGTGTGGCACCAGCTATGCTATTGTTTTTTTATGCTGGAGAATCTTATGGGCGTCTTGGGCAGGTTGTTCCCGCACTTTTTGTGATTTTTGGGGCGATTCGCTTGGCGCGTTTTAATATCACAACTTCTAACGAACCAAACTTTTTTATAGGTTTGCCTATCCCTTCTGCAGCGATTTTTATTGTATTGTGGATTCTGATTGATTTGGATTATTCGATCTTTGCTACATCGATGTTGCCCTTGCTTATAGGGGCATTTGTCGTGGGGATCTTGATGGTGAGTAATATCCGCTACCCAAGCTTTAAAAAAATGCAGTGGAATCTCAAATCATTTATCATTTTGGTGATTTTGCTAGGCATTATTTTTGTCTATCCTCCAGAGGCGATTTGTGCGATTATAAGTGGCTATGTGGTGTATGGTGTGGTGCGCTGGATCATGCTTTTTGGTAAGATTCTCTGCAAGCTAGAGCATTCCAAAACTCAAAAGACTAAAGGTGATCACGATTAGTTGTGGTGCATTCTGTGTGAGTGGATAATGCTTTTATCCGCACTGCAGGCGTGTATATAATCTTACACAAAGTTTTCATACTATACAATAACACTAAATTTTCCTATGGAGTGCTTATGCTAAGCTATAAAGATTCTGGAGTGGATATAGATGAGGGTAATGCCCTTGTAGATGGACTAAAGCCTTTGGTGCAAAGCACATTTGATGCGAATGTTATCGGCGGGATTGGGTCGTTTGCTGGGGCGTATGCTATGCCGAGTGGATATAAGCAGCCCGTGATCTTAGGTGCGACTGATGGTGTGGGTACGAAGCTGCGGCTGGCTATAGATTCAGATATTTTAGAGAGTGTGGGGATAGATCTCGTGGCAATGTGTGTCAATGATCTTATTTGCAACTTCGCTACACCGATATTTTTTCTTGATTACTACGCTACAGGCAAACTTGATAGGTCTAGTGCTTTGCGCGTGATACAGGGTATTGTGGAGGGTTGTAAGCTCGCACAATGCGCGCTTATAGGCGGAGAGAGTGCTGAAATGCCTGGAATGTATGCCCCCAAGGACTTTGATTTGGCTGGTTTTGCGGTGGGTATAGCCGAGAGAGAGGATTTGGGGCGCATAAATAGTGTGCAGGCAGGCGATGTGCTTGTGGCACTGCCCTCTAGTGGATTGCATTCTAATGGCTATTCGTTGGTGCGAAAAGTCTTAGAACGTGCTAATCTCACGCTAGATTCAGTGTTTGAAGGCGTGCCATTGGCGCAGATTCTCCTTGCACCTACTAAGATCTATGTCAAGGCTTTCTTAGATCTCAAAGACCATATCAAAGCTCTTGCACATATCACTGGTGGTGGTATCGTAGAGAATCTCCCGCGTGCCCTTCCTAAAGGGCTTGGTGCGTATATCCAAAAAACCACGATCAAAGCCCCGCCCATTTTTGAATTATTGCGGCAGTATGTGAGCGAGGAAGAGTGCTTTAGGACTTTCAATATGGGCGTTGGAATGATTTTTGTAGTAGATGCGGAAAATGCCGATTTTGTCCTTGAGAAAAGTGGGGGGTATGTGCTAGGGCGCGTGGATCCTCAAAGTGGTGTGAGGCTACAATAATTTTTACTATCAATGGAGTAGAGTTTGCCATTAAAATTCTTTTTTAAACTATATTCTATCCCCGTTCTTATCGTGGTGGTAGGGATTTGTCTGTATTTTTTCGTGTTTGTAGAAATCAAAGATAAGCGTGTGCCAAGCCTATATGCACGCCATAGCCAGCCCATAGAGCCTGCAGACACGCATTTAGAATCCACATCATCAAAATCCACCCAATCCCCAAAAGCACAAGAGCCGGTGGTAGTGGCTAAGCCAGAGCCAGAAATTATTTTAGAAGAGATTCCCCAAGATCCTAACGAGAATCTCGCTCAAGAATCCAAAACTCCTGATAGCGCATCAGGGAGCGCGACAGAAGCTAATGCAGCACTAGATTCTAATGAGCCTCACGCACCTCAAGCCCTCCCTGCTACCCAGCCTCATTATGTCTATGTCAATGTCCGAAGTGCTAATATCCGCACGCTTCCCAGCACTGATGGTGGTGTGCTATATCGTGCTAATAGTGGCACGCGTCTTACTTTGATTCAGACTCTTCCAGAAAGTGATTGGAGTGAAGTGGAGGTATCGCCGGGGGTGCGGGGCTACATCGCTTCATATCTGCTTAGCGATCAATCACCACAATACGATATGTATCAGGTTGTCGTGAGATCTGCGAATATCCGTGCATTGCCCAGTTCAGATGCACCTATCATCGCGGCTGTAGGCTTTGAGCATAATGTTCGCGTGCTCCAAAATGATGGGGAATGGAGCAAAATCCTCCTAGAAAGCGGACAAGAGGGCTATATCGCCTCGCGTCTTTTGAAAAAATAATGCAGCAGTTTTGTGTCTTTGGTAATCCCATCGCTCATTCTAAATCACCCCTTTTGCACAATGCTGCTTTTGCTTCACTAGGCTTTGAAGCGTGCTATGGTAGGTATTTGCTTGATGAATCTAGCGCGCTTGCCCATACATTTTTAGCACTCAACCTCCGAGGTGCCAACATCACTGTGCCATTTAAGGAGGTGGCATTTGCTCAGAGTCATGAAGTGCAAGGGATCGCGCAAGAGATTGGTGCGGTAAATACTTGGGTGCTTGAGCGAGATAGGATCATTGGCTATAACACCGACGCGCAAGGGTTTTTTATGTGTGTGCAAGAGTGGGATATGCGCAATGCACTTATTATCGGCGCTGGTGGTTCGGCAAAGGCGATAGCGTTTATCCTGCGTCAAAATGCCATCACGACACATATCTTAAACCGCTCTGGTGGGCGATTAGAGGATTTTGTGCGACATGGTTTTGCGTGTTTCACGCCAGAGGAGTTTGATACCACGCACACCTATGATATCGTGATCAACACCACTCCAGCGGGGCTTAGCGATGAAGCTTTGCCTATAGAATCTAAGATATTATGCGAGATTCTATCCAGCGCCCGCTATGGCTTTGATCTTATCTATGGCAAGCGCACGCCATTTTTACGCCTCGCTCAAGATCTAGGCTTGCAAACCTCTGATGGCGCACAAATGCTCATCAATCAAGCTGCGCTAAGCAGTGAGTTGTTTAGCTTTGGGGCGATTAGATTCACAGACGCACTGAAGTGTATGAATGCGTTAGGCTTGTAGCGCACTCTGTTTGCTCATCGCTTCAAAAATCGCGAACACAAGCTCTTTGGTCCCTTGATGTGTAGCTGCTGAGATAGGCAGGAGGAAATGCGGTTTATGCGCACGTATTGAGCAAAGATTCTGTAGTGAATCTAGCTTGGGTGTTTGCACATCGCATTTGCTAATCACGATCCCAAAATTCCGTTTGCTAAGCATGGAGGAAAAATTCTCTAATTCTCGTGCTAGATTCTCAAACTGCGTGCAAAGATCCATATCCCGCGCGCTATCAAGCACAAAAAGCAGAAACTTTGTGCGCTCAATGTGTTTGAGGAATTTGAGCCCTAGCCCCCTGCCCTCACTCGCACCTTCGATGATCCCCGGGATATCCGCCATCACAAAGGAATGCAGCTCATCAACCTCTACAACCCCCAAATGCGGCGTGAGGGTAGTGAATTCGTAATTAGCGATCTCTGGTCTGGCATTTGAAAGCGTTGAAATAAGTGTGGATTTCCCCACATTTGGGTAGCCCACAAGCCCCACATCTGCGATGAGTTTGAGTTCTAATCGGATATGGAGTTGCTTGCCAGCGATGCCTTTTTGTGCGTGTGTGGGTGCTTGGTTGCGCGCGGTTTTGAAGCGCGCATTACCTAGCCCACCTTTGCCACCTTCTAGGAGCTTAATACGCATTGTATCCTCGCTAAAATCTGCCAATACCACCCCGCTTTCAAAGTCTAGAATCTGCGTGCCTAGCGGGACTTTGATGATGAGGTTTTCGCCACTTTTGCCGGTGCAGTGCTTGGGTGCGCCGTTCGCACCATTTTTGGCTTTGTAGTGTTTTTTGCCGCGGAAGTTTGCTAGGGTGTGAGCATTAGAATCTACTTCAATGATCACATCGCCACCCTTGCCGCCATCACCCCCATCGGGTCCGCCTTGTATGACAAATTTTTCGCGCAAAAAGCTCACTGCACCAGCTCCACCATTGCCTGAAGAGACGAAAATATCGGCACTATCGACAAACATCACTTGCCTTCTTGCTGTTGGTTTAAGAGGCTGGTGATTTGCTGCATCATTGTTGGGAGGTGATTTTGCATAACACTAAAAACGATTTTTTGGGTTTCTTCTTGCATAGGTAGGAGATTGGTTGCGATTTTTTTGCCCACAGGTGTGTGATAAAAGGCGATGATTTCTCGGAGTTCAGATTCACTAAAATATCGTTGATAGAGGGCTTGGATCTTGGGCATAGATTCTGTAATGGTGGCTTGGGTGGTATTGGCGATGATGGTGTAGAGTGCTTGTTTTTGGGCTTTGGTGAGTTTGGCATCTGCCGGTAGAGAATCGCCTACCACGCGTGCTATATAGTCTGTACTTGGTGTCAGTAGATCCTTTGCGCCACTTTGGTCTAAAAACTCCATAAAGGTCTCTTCATACGAACCAAACACGAAAGAACAATGCAGAGCATATAATAACAGTAGTTTTTTCATTCTAATCCTTAAAAGCTAAAGAGTGGGATAGGTAAATGCGGGCTAAGTTTGGCTTAGAATCTAAGCCAAAAACACTTGCTCTAGGTATTTGGTGTGGATCACGCAATCATGAAAATCTTTGTTTTCCATCATTTTAATGTGGAATGGAATGGTTGTCTTGATCCCCTCTATGCAAAATTCTTTGAGTGCGCGGCGCATTCTCGTGATGGCTTCTTGTCTGTCGTTGCCCCATACGATAAGCTTGCCTATCATAGAGTCATAATGCATAGGCACGCTATAGCCGCTATATGCGTGGGTATCAAGGCGTACATTAGCTCCACCCGGGCTTACCCATTTGGTGATCTTACCCGGACATGGATAAAATTTCTCGGGATCCTCGGCAGTGATACGGCATTCTATGCTATGCCCTTTGAAACTGATGCTCTCTTGTGGTGGGAGCTTCTCACCCTCGGCAATGCGTATCATCCACTCTATGAGATCAAGTCCGCTTATCATCTCACTCACAGTGTGTTCGACCTGCAGGCGTGTATTCATTTCCATAAAGTAAAAGTCTTCATAATTCGCATCAAGCAAAAACTCAAAGGTCCCCGCGCCCACATAGCCGATGTATTTCGCTGCTTTGACAGCTGTCTCTAGCAGTCTTTGGCGCACTTCTTCTTTGAGCACGACGGCGGGGGCTTCCTCGATGAGCTTTTGCTGTCGTCTTTGTGCCGAGCAGTCTCGCTCGCCGATATGCAAGACATTGCCGTGTTTATCAGCGAGAATCTGCACTTCTATGTGCTTTGGATTGCGGATAAATTTTTCCATATAGATTGTGCCATCGCCAAACGCGCTTACCGCTTCAGATTCAGCAGCGAGATAGAGGTTTTTTAGTAGCTCTGGCTTTTCTACCACGCGCATACCGCGCCCACCACCACCTGCAGCGGCTTTGAGGATCACTGGATAGCCTATTTCTTCAGCGACTTTTTGAGCTTCTTTGTAATCTTTTAGCGCACCATCACTTCCCATGATTACCGGCACGCCCGCTTCTTTCATCACATCTTTTGCCTTGGATTTGTCACTCATAAGCACCATTACTTCACTGCTGGGTCCGATAAACTCGATGTTATGGTGTGCGCAGATCTCCACGAAGTTTTGATTTTCAGATAAAAACCCATAGCCCGGGAAAATCGCATCTGCATCAAACAACTCTGCCGCACTCATAATCGCTGGGATATTGAGGTAGCTTTGGCTTGATTTGTCCCCTCCCACACAGACTTTTGCATCAGCCACATCAAGGTAATGTGTGTTTTTATCTGCAGTAGAGTAGATAGCAATGGCTTGTTTGCCCATTTCTTGAATCGTCCTGATAGCTCTTAGCGCAATTTCTCCACGATTTGCTATCAAGATTCTTTGCAATTTTTTTGCACTCATGGTGTCGCCTTAGAGCTTTTGGATACGCACAAGATTGGTGCTAAACTCCACTGGTGTGGCGTCATCTACCTCAATAGAGAGAATCTTACAATCACATTCTGCCTCAATTTCATTCATAATTTTCATCGCTTCTATGATACCGATTGTCTGTCCCTTTTTCACCGTATCACCAACATTGACATAAGGAGCTGCACCAGGGCTAGGACAACGATAAAATGTCCCAACCATAGGGGAAGTGATAAAATCACCGCCTTGGGCTTGTGGTGCGCTTGCAGGAGACTCTGTAGGGACTGGGGTTTGTGGAGCTTGAGCTGGAAGTGCTGGAGTTGGGGTTTGTGGCGTGCTTATAGGAGCGGTACCTGTGTATTTTTCGAGTTTAAGTTCAAACTCGCCATCTTTGAGATTGAGCTTTGCGATTTGGCTATTCCCAAAAATTTCCATAAGTTTTTTGATTTCTTGTAAGTTCATCGTGACCCACCTTTTTGATTTCAAAATTTAATCTGCTATAATACCACATTTTCAAATAAAGCAAGGTTATTTCTGGGTTTGTCTTGTAACTTTGCCACAAACTAGGAGTGCTTAATGGGTCTAAAGTCAGACATATGGATACGACAGATGAGCTTGCAAAATGCGATGATAGAGCCATTTTGTGAGAAGCAAATCGGTAAGGAAACAATCAGCTATGGGCTTTCTAGCTATGGCTATGATATACGCGTGGGTGAGGAATTTATGATTTTTAGCAACATCGGTGCCACGCTTGTAGATCCTAAAAATTTCAAAGAAGAAAATGTCGTAGTTAAGCGCGTTAAAGATTATTGTATTATCCCACCAAACTCTTTTGCGCTTGCTCATAGCATTGAGTATTTTAGAATGCCCCGTGATACGCTTGCAATCTGTCTTGGCAAAAGCACCTATGCACGATGTGGGATTATTGTCAATGTCACGCCATTTGAGCCGGAGTTTGAGGGGCATATCACCATAGAGATTTCAAACACCACGCCGCTTCCAGCTAAAATATACGCTAATGAGGGCATTGCGCAAGTTTTATTTTTGCAGGGCGATGAGGTGTGTGAGGTGAGCTACAAAGATCGTGGTGGCAAATACCAAGGGCAGAGAGGCATCACTTTGCCCAAGATTCTGAGGAAATAAAATAATGGGTGAGAAGTCTAAGCAATATGAGATTCTCAATCATTTAGGGGAAGGGCAGTATCTCGCCAAGGATAAAGAGAGCAAGGAATTTGTCATAGTAAAAAAACCAATGAGGTTTGTGTGCGAGAATCTGGATTCTCAAATCGCTTCCCATAATCTTGAGTTCGGGGGGGGGAATTCTTATAAGATTCTTTCTGTAATTGTGTCTTGCTACAATGAAGAGCGCAATATTTATGAGTTTTATACCAAGGTTTTAGAGCAAATTACAAAAATCCAGACCTTAAACCCTAGTGTTGCTTGTGAATTTGTTTTTATCGACGATGGAAGCAGTGATAAAACATTGAGGATTTTAGAGGAACTATCTCGCGTCGATGTGCGGGTAAAGTTTCTAAGTTTTTCGCGAAATTTTGGTAAAGAATCTGCGATTTTGCAGGATTAAGGGCGAGCGCAGGAGATTGTATAGTGCTTATAGATGCAGATTTACAGCATCCTGTGGAGCTTATTTCTACCATGTATGAGGAGTTTTATACGCATAATGTTGATGTTGTGTATGCCAGAAGAATCAATAGAGATGGTGAAAGTAAAATCCGTGCTTGGTTTAGTAATGCATTTTACAAAATATACGGATTACTTAGTAGTGTGAGATTAGAGAGTGGCGTAAGCGATTTTAGACTTATGAGTAGAGAGGTTGTAGATTCTGTATTGCTCCTGAATGAGACACATCGTTTTTGCAAAGATTTATTCGAATGGGTGGGGTTTGAGAAAAAATGTTTGTGTTATCGCTATGTACCGCGTGATAAGGGTGTAAGTAGTTGGAATCTATGGAAGCTTGCAAAATATGCCATAGATGGCATTATTGGGTTTTCGACATTGCCATTACGCATTCCTCTTTTGATTGGTGGTTGTATTAGTGGAGGGGCAATTATTTACGGGGTGTGTATTATGATTGATACATTTTTGTATGGTAACTCTGTACAGGGATACGCTTCGCTGATTTGTCTTGTGTTATTTCTGGGGGGTTTGAATCTAATGGTTGTGGGTATCGTGGGAGAATACATTGCCCGCGTTTACGAGCAGTCCAAAAATCGCCCACATTATCTTATTAAAAAGAAAAACTTTTAAACTTATTGTTTGACAAGGTATGTTTTACATGGTGAGTGTGTGAGGAAATGCGTGAAAATCTCTCCCTCACACACGATGGCACAATCCTGCTCCTTAGCAATATCTATAAACATATCCACCACTTCGCGCGCTAGACTATAACTTAGCCCATACACATCAAGCCCACCCACACAATACGCAAGTGCGACACTAAGGGCTTTGTTTAGATTCCAATTATACCCCGCTATTTGTCCTTCTTGCTGGATAGATTCTTGCTTGAGTTTGAGCCCAAAGGGACTGACATAGGGGAATTTACATTCTTTAGCAAAGCTAAGCAAATCCGCAGACTTAGCCTCGCGCACTCCAAAGAGTACAAGCACGCTTTTGAAGGCGTCATAGAGATTTGTACTCATCATACTTGTTTCTTCAAGGCTATCAATCCACGCGGTATGATCCCCAAAAGCCTTGTGGTAGTTTTCATAGAGGCTTTGTCCTTGCTTGTTTTTAGACCTAATAACTTGCAGGAGCAATTTAGGATTTGTTTCAAAGCTAAGTGTGAGAATCTGCGCAAACGCACCATCAGCATACAGATACATCGTGCTAGATTCTGGATTAGATTCTACAAAGAGACATTTGCTAAGGCTTTGACACGCGAGAAAATCACGTTTCGCACTCTCGCTACTAAGGCTTTGGTGCAGGATAGTGGGTAGATTTTTGGGTTTTGGCATACATTTGCTTTGATAAGTGAAAAACGACTGCTGGCACATTGGAGATTCTAACGCACCAAAATTATCCCAAAAATTTGGCTCACTACACGCGATACAGCCATGCCCAGCGCGCACAGGCCAGCTTGTTTTGGCGTTAAATTGCACCTTCGGGCAGTTATTAAACGCATAGGGTCCCTTGCAACCGACCTTATAGAGGCAGTATCCCTCCTGCATACCCTCATCATTGAAATCCTGCGCGAATTTCCCGGACAAAAACGCTCCTTTGCGCTCGCACAAATCATGCACGCTCTTGCCATACGCCCATAGCGGTCTATGGAATCTATCCAGCGGCGGAGATTCTAAAAACAGATAATAATACAGCAAGGTGGCGATGATGTTTTTATCACTAGGTGGGCAACCGGGTATATTAATAACCTCGCGTTGTAGCACTTCACTTAAAGCGTGGCTTTGGGTAGGGTTGGGCGTGGCGCTCTGCACGCCACCATAGCTTGAGCAAGTGCCTATGGCAAAGATCGCTTGAGCATTGTGAGCGGTGTGGAGGAGATCCTCATAACCACTGCGCTCGCCTATGGTAAGGTAGTTTTGCGCGTCTTCCATAGGCACGCTGCCCTCCACGAGCAGGATATAGTGCTGATTTTGTACAGTAGATTCTAGCACGCGCGTGGCTTGGTAGCCACTTGGCATCATTAAGGTATCATGATACTCAATGCGAAAAATATCAAAAATGAGTGTTTCAAAGTTTGGATTCTGTGTGCGTAGCAGGCTCTCTGTGCAGCCTGAGCACTCTTGTAAATGCAGCCAGATGATTTTCATATCACTCATATGCTCCAAGATCTCCACGCACATATCAAGGTGCTGCGCAGGAATACCAAGCAAAGAGAGGTGCTCACCTATCCAAGTGTGCAGATGTGCGAGATCCATTCTTGCGCGTGTCTGACGCACTGAATCTAAACGGCTAGTGAGCTTTTGCTCAAGGACTTGTATTGCATTTGGAGTTTTCATCGCTTGACCTCTGATTTAAATGCCCAAAAACGGCTGATCACATAGCCTGTGAATGTGTAAAATACCTGTGCGATGAGCAATGTGATGTATTTGTCTATGCCTAAGATTCTGTGTGTGATCACTATAGTAAGCATACTCACGCCATAGGCTAAACCCATAGCGATGATGAAGCGAATAAAGTCTTGCTTGTGGGAGTTTTGGGATTTGAAAGTGAATTTTTTGTTGAGCACATAGGAGTTGAGCACGCCAAAAATCGTACCTATGGTTTGCGAGAGCTCTACTGCTAAGCCAAAGTATGTGAATATTAGGGCGCAACCAAGCCCCACGAAAGTGTTTGCCACACCTACGAGGATATAGAGCACGAACGAATGTGAGACTAACGCCTTAAATCTTGTGTTCATACCTACCTCTTAGGACTTTTTAGGCTGTGGTGCGGTTTGTGGATTTGGTGTGCTTTGTGAATCTGCGCTTTGTTTGTCTGAAGATTCTGGTTCTTCAGAATCTTCACTCTCTAGCATATCGTCGTTTTCTTTATGCACAAATCGCTCATAGCCTTTAAACTCGATAATGGTGCAAGCGCGGTAGGTTTCGATTCTATGATAGACATTATCCACGAGCTTGAGGCGCTTGCCTGCAGTCTCTGGGTTACATCTCGGATCGGACTTGAGCTTGTCCCAGTCTTCAGATTCTGGGATCACCTCTAGCTGCTCATCTGGCACATCGCCCCAGCCATAGTGTTTCATTGCAGTTCTTACCCACCATTTACCATCAGTAAGAGACACAAGCCGCTTCATGATACGATTGCTTTTTGAGGAGTTTTCTAGCACGGGTGATGAAGTGATCCAACCTTTAATCCTGTACAGATAGTTTTTGGAGGCTGCTTGTTTAGGGACAGCGTTTGCCAAATCACTAAGCAAAATAGTAAGCCTAAAGTTTTGGTATTCGTTTTGTTTAGAAAGTGCATTACCATAGGAATTTGCAAACACGACAAGTGACCAAGAGAAAAAGCCCACTACAATTGCAGAAAAGACAAAAAATATTCTTTGCCCACCATTTCTGGTAGCGATTTTTTCGGAGTTTGTGCGTTTTTGATCTTGCTTTTTGTATGCCCATCCACGCCATGCACTTACGACATAGATTGCTAGGATTGCAGTAAAGACACCTATACCGATAAATGCACGCGGGCGCGTAAGAGGCTGAGAAAGCACAAGGTATATTCCGTATGACAAACATACATCAACGATTAATATGGCAAGTGCGAGTATTAATGCCGCACTTTTGTTTATTTTGGATTGATACACAGCAGAAAGAATAAAAAACACCACAAGGCACAAGAAGCAGATTTTAATCCCGCTCCACCCAAAATCGTGCCATAAATAATCAAGATATGTGTTGAGATTCTGTATAACACCACTCACAAGCTCTTCCTTTGGAAGCACTTCTGTGCTAGCTTGAGAATGCGACATAGGATGCATAATAAAGAGTTTAAAAATACCAAGAGCAATGAGATAATTACCCAAAGATACCGCGACAAAGATAATGGTTTTTTTCAATCCCGCATTTGTTTGATTGATCATCAAAAATGCAAAAAAGAGCACCAATATAATCTCAATGCCACTACTTGCTTGGTAAGTCATACACATACCAAGTGAGCAGAGAATCCCCACAGGAATATACGCACGCACATGGTGGATAAAGACAAATGGTATCACGCTAAAAAGCACAGAGAGTGCCATATACGGCGAATCGTAGCGGAATGAAAGCTCCTCTAAGAAATACGGCGAAAGCCCGATAGGCAGTGAAGCGATGATGCCAAGCACAGTGAGACGCTTTTTGTGTGGCACTTCGCTATCTTCCCAAAGACTACTTTCTTTTTTCCAAATAACCTCCCTAATGCTCCATACCAAAATCACCGAAGCAAAGCTCAAAAACCCAATAGCCACTAGCTGTGTGAGTGGTGCGACATCGGCAAGCACGGTATCCATATGCATAAAGGTAGCCAAAAACCAGCTAATATAGCGCGAGAAATTATCCCATTCTTTATAGCCAATCACGGCGCGATTCCAATCATCGATGTAATACACATCAGCACGAATAATGGTCATAATCCCCACAAGATACAGAGAAAACGCTATAAGCACATATTTCCAAAATCCCTGTGTGTGGAAAAACGCCCACGAAGCGACGACAAACTCTCTGAGTGCTCGCGAAAAAATATTCCTACGCATTACTGCTCCTTTGTAGATTGTGTGTTTTGAGAATCTTTGGAATCTTTGTTTTTCAAATGTTCTAGGATATAAATAGGGCGCATTTTGACTTGCTCATAGATTCTAGCGATATACTCGCCGATAACGCCTAGCAGCATAAGCTGAATCCCACCAATGAAACTAATAAGCACGATAAGACTAGGATAGCCCGGCACAAGGTTGCCATAAAGTAGCGTGAAAATAAAGCGATAGATTCCATACCCAAAGGCAAAAAGACTGATTAAAAAGCCTACGACAAAGGCGATTCTAAGCGGCGTGGTGCTAAAGCTCACAATGCCTTCAATAGCGTATTTAAAGAGTTTCCAAAAGCTCCAGCTAGAACTCCCTTTAAAATGTGGGATATATTCATATTCTAAACACTGCCGTTTAAAGCCTACCCACGCAAACATCGCCTTTGAGAATCTATGATACTCTTTCATCTCTAAGAGTGCATCAATCACCTCCCTATCCATAAGGCGAAAATCTCGCACACCAGATTCAATCTTGACTTCTGAAATGAGATTAGAGAGTTTATAAAACATCTCACTTAATGCCGCGCGTATCTTGCTCTCTCCTGCACGCGTGGTGCGGCGGGCATACACGACTTTTATCTCGCGTTTAGAATCTAGCCAAATTTGTATCATTTGAGGGATAAGGCTTGGTGGGTCTTGTAAATCCGCATCAAGCAGTATCACGCCCTCCCCCCTAGCCTTTTGCAATCCCGCCAAAATCGCTGCTTCCTTGCCGAAATTACGCGAAAACGAATACACACTGATAGTATAATCAGAATCTGTGTGAGAATCTTGCATATTTTGTAAAATCTCTAAGGTTTTATCTTTGCTGCCATCATTGACAAAGATAAGCTCATAAAATGGCTTGTTTTGTGGATTGAAGTGGTGCTTAATACCTTGCATAGTTTGAGTAATTTCTTCTAAAAACTTTGGGAGAGATACCTCTTCGTTATAACAAGGCACGACGATAGAGATATATGTGGTCCGTGTAGAATCTAACCCCTGCATTGCACTCCTCCATTTAAGGTTATGTAAGATGTGATTGTAAGAATAACATTCAAGATTCTATACTTTTTTTACTAACTTTTTTGTTAAGTGCGTAAAATTTTCACACACTTATGCAGGCATTCTATCAGATATTCTATATCCTCGATGCTATGCGTGTAGTGCAGACTTATGCGTATCCAGCCGGGGCGTTTGTGGGGGTTTTGCAAAAGCTCACAGAGTGCGCGCTTAGATTCTACATTATCAAACGCTAGTGAATCTAGCTCCATCAGATAATGCCCATAAGGTCCTGCGCAGCTGCACCCTGCACGCGTTTGTATCCCAAATCTCTGACTAAGGAGCATACTAAGCTCAAATGGCGAAACACACGCGATGTTAAAACTAAAAATCCCTAGATTCTCGCCTCGCCCGCTCCAATCACCATAGAGCGTGAGTGCTGGGATAGTGTGCAGTTCTTTGAGAAAAATATGGCTTAGTACCCGCTCACGTCGTCTAATCTGCTCTAATCCAATCTCATTGCGAAGCTGATATGCAAGTGCTGCGCGCAAAAGCCCGATGATATAAGGTGTGCCTGCCTCTTCTCTATGTGCGAGATTTTCGACATAGAGCTGTCCATTATCACTCGCGTATTCGATCGTGCCACCACCACTAAAGCTCGGTATTTGGCTTTTGATGAGGGATTTTCGCACCGCGAGTATCCCACAGCTTTGCACACCACCTAGGAGCTTGTGAGGTGCGAGGAAAAGTGCGTCAAAATAGCGTGAGGGGACATTCATATATGGTGAGCTGCTTGCTGCGTCAAAGGCGAGTATGCCATTTGGCACGCTTTGTCTAAAAATCGTAGCAATATCATCAAAGGGTGAGATGATACCGCTGACATTGGACGCCAGTGCGATGGACGCTAAAATCTCACGATTGCTATCGTTAGTTTTTATGCTATCTTGGAGCTTGTGCTTAAAGTCCTCTAGGCTAAAGCGCCCTGTAGAATCTAGCGCGACTTTTTCTACTTCACACAAGCCCTCGCGCAGGCTAATCTCATTAGAATGGTGTTCATAGGCGCTGATGAATACCTTTGGCACATTGAGCGAGTGTGAATCTAAACTAAAGCGCGCGCGCGTAGCGGGTGGGAGATAGATCCCTGTGAGCTCTTGGAATTTTTTGATCGCCCCGCTTGCACCCGACCCACAGCCAATCAGCACAAACTCATCATCAATCTCTAAGGCTTGACTTAAGCGAAATCGTGCCTCTTCATACAGTGCACTCATCGCCCGTGCGTGCGTTGCGGAGAAAGAGTGTGTATTGGCATAAAATGGCAAAATACTTTGTATGCGGGATTCTATCACTTCATAGGCGAGCCCTGATGCCGTCCAGTCGAAATATCGGCTTTGTGAATATAAGATCATGCGTGCGCGCAATTCCTCTAAAATCTCATCAAAGCCCATATCCGCGCGACTTAGCAATGGCGCAAAAAAATCTTGGATCAGTGATTGTGTATTCATCTGTGGCTAGATTCTGTGTTAGTTAGATTCTATGATGTATGGCACGCTATGGACACCGCTCTGTGCTACTGCCTTACTGATTTCTAGCACTTGTTGGTTTTGAGAATCTTTGGGTTTATAATTCTTGTCGTAGATTTTTTTTAATAATGCTAAGTTTTTGCCCTCATCACCGCTTTTTTGGGCTAGAATCTCACTAGCCTTTTTGAGAGAATCTTCACTCAAAAATCCCACTACAAGCATTTTGACATTATGAGATTCTAGGCGCGAGGAGAGCTTTTCAAGCTCTTTGAGACAATATGGGCACATTGGATCGGAGATAATGTATAGAGTGTTGCTTGTTGGTTTTTTTGCTTTAAAGGTTATGGTTTGTGCTTGGTAGGTCTCAAAAAGCTTTAGTGCTTTTGAATCTATTTTTGCTTTTTGTTCTTGTTCAAATTGTGATTTACTTTGAATGAGTTTTGTCAAAAAGGCATTATCATTACTCCACATAATCTCACCTATATCAAAAAGCACCGATCCATCTTGTGTGCTAAAGAGCATAATGCGATCTCCATTTTGTGTGTGTTCTACTATGATCGCGCGTAAATTATGCCCCAAGTCTTGTGTTTGCACTACTTTTGCTGGGATTTTCTTGTCATCTAAAATAGCTTGTATGGTAGATTGTGCATTATCTGCTCCAAAACTCAAATGCAAGAAAGATAGTAAGGCTATTATTGTGTATCGTGTCATATTTGCTCCTTTTGGTGTCAAACATTATGCAAATGTCAGATTTGGATTTTAAATTTTTTGCTCTTTTGTTGGGCTTAAATACAAGCTGAAATCTTGATATTATCTTTGTGGGTAATCGGCTTTCGATATGGGATTATGGGCGGGTATAAGTGGTTTTTCACACAAAGATTTGGCTTATGCGTGTATGCACAGCTCAATAAGTCCTCATTCATTTGAAAGACACAGGAAGTGCGAGTGGTGTGAATTTACTTAATGTTTTGGGTAATGCTGATTTACTCTATAATGTCTATACAGATGGAGAAAATGCCGCAGGGCTTTTTGCGTGAGATATATTTATAATTTCTAAAGGGAGTATAAGAAGCCTTGAGTATAATACTCACCAACTTTTTTATACAAGGAATGAGTATGCAAGATACAAAAAACATCAAAAAAGTCGTGTTAGCTTATAGTGGTGGGCTTGATACGAGCGTGATTTTAAAATGGCTTGGGGATACTTATGGGTGTGAGGTGGTTACTTTCACCGCAGACATTGGGCAGGGCGAGGAGGTCGAGCCTGCACGAGAGAAAGCCCTCAAGCTTGGCATAAAGCCCCAAAATATCTTTATTGATGATTTACGCGAAGAGTTTATACGCGATTTTGTATTCCCTATGTTTCGGGCAAACACCATTTATGAGGGTGAATACCTGCTAGGCACAAGTATCGCGCGTCCATTGATTGCTAAAAGGCTAATAGAAATCGCTAGAGAAGTGGGAGCGGACGCTATCGCACATGGTGCGACAGGCAAGGGTAATGATCAAGTGCGGTTTGAAATCGGGGCGTATGCACTCAATCCAGATATTAAAGTCATCGCCCCTTGGAGGGAATGGGAGCTAAACAGCCGCGAGAAACTTCTATCTTACGCAGAATCTGCAGGTATCGCGATAGAAAAAAAGCAAAACAAATCCCCCTATTCAATGGACGCAAACCTCCTACATATCAGCTATGAGGGGCAGATTTTAGAGGACCCAAATGTCGCACCAGAAGAGGATATGTGGCGGTGGAGTGTGAGTCCTAAGAATGCCCCCGATACACCCACTATCATCACTATCACTTTTGAAAAGGGTGATGGCGTAGCGATAAATGGAGAGAATCTAAGCCCAGCGGCATTTTGGGCTAAACTCAATGAGCTAGGCGGGGCAAATGGTATCGGACGCTTAGATTTAGTCGAAAATCGCTATGTAGGCATGAAATCACGCGGCTGCTATGAGACACCCGGTGGGACAATCTACCTCAAAGCCCATCGTGCGATAGAATCTTTATGCCTTGATAGAGAAGAGGCACATCTCAAAGATTCTCTAATGCCAAAGTATGCAGAGCTTATTTATAATGGCTATTGGTTTAGCCCAGAGCGAGAGGCACTCCAAGCCTTAATCGATAAGACACAAGAGAAAGTAAGCGGGAGTGTGCGACTAGAGCTGTATAAAGGCAATGTAACCGTGCTAGGTAGAGAATCTAAAAACTCCCTCTTTAATGCGGCATACAGCACTTTTGAGGAAGATAGCGTGTATAACCAAAAAGACGCCGCAGGATTTATTAAGCTTAATGCCCTAAGGTTTATCATCGCCGGAAAGGCGAAAAAATAGGGCGAAAAATAGGCAAACAGCCATAAGAACCAAATGAGGTAGGGGAGCAGCCTACCTTAGAAATGGGATTAATCAAGCTCTAATTAATTCCTAGATTCCAAAAAGATTGAAAAGAGCGATTTTCATAAATCCTTATCCCAGAATCTCACCCCAAATGATACACAAGATTCTATGTCATTCAAAGTCCCTGATGATTATAAATTCCACTGCTTTGGGGAGGAGGTGTTCGTGCAGGTGGATACGGATAGATTCACTGACCACACACGCACGATTTTTGATGCGAAATGGCAAAAAATGCCTTTTGAGATTCTCTACAAAAATCCAAATCACACGCCCCAAAAACCCAAAAATTTCGAGATTATGCCTAGCATTGCCCGTGCATTGGGGAGTATGTTTGGCGGTGTGCGAGTGGATTTGTATAATATCAATGGTGTGATAAAAGTCGGTGAGATTACTTTCACACACGGCGGGGGTACGGAGCGATTTAGTCCAAAAGAATGGGACAAAAAATTTGGAGATTTGTGGAAAATAAAGGTTTAGATTCTAGATTTTAAAATACTTTAATCTAAGCCTTTGGTGTCCAAAAATTCCCCAAAAACTTATCGTATTCGCGTGGTCTGATAGGTAGACAGCCACCACCGGGTGTAAATGTGAGCTCACCGATATAAAAATCCTGTGTCCTAAGCACATAAAAATCGCACCTAAGATAACCCATATCTTGATAAAACAGCTTCGCTATCGCATACATCGTGTCCAAATATCGTGGCTTGAGAATATCCCGCTTAGCAAAATCATAAGTGATATTCACAGGCAGGGGCTCCCACTGCGTGTCAAAAAATGTGCATCGCGTGTCGATACCTCTATCGATAATGGTTTCAGAAAACACCTCCTCCCCAAAGCAGTGGAATTTATAATCATCAGGGACTTTGAATGACATAGAATCTTGTGTATCATTTGGGGTGAGATTCTGGGATAAAGATTTATGAAAATCGCTCTTTTCAAAGTAGCTTAAAATTGGCTAAAATATGGGTCTATGTCTTTTATAAAATCAAGAAAAGAATTTACAGCCTTTTGCCCTAAATCCGAACTAGACCAAAGAAACTTAGCAAGAACATTTATGTTTTGTGCTATGATTGCACTATGGCAAAGATAGACGAATTGAAAGAACGGCTTACAATGTTGCGCTTTTGGCTTGGAATCGTGGTAGCGACATTCCTTGCGATAGCTGGCTGGAGCATTACAAATTACCAAAAAGTAGAGACTTGGCTTATCATCGGTGCTTTGGTGCTCTTGTGTTTTTGTGTCGTCATTGCATTTTTTATCAACAAGGCAATAGACAAAAAATGTAAAGAGATAGGAAAAATAGAATAACAGAATAACAAAGGAGGTTTTATGGAATATATCGTATTTGGTGTGATTTTTGTCGGTATTGCGTGCATAGCGTCCTTGGCTCTGAAAGCTGCGCTAAGAGAGCTAAAGAAGTAGGATTATTGATAAGTAGCGCTAAGGCCTCTTAAAGTCCCCATAGATTCTATCGCGCTGGATAGAATCTACGCGTGCCCCCTACTGGCGTGAAAGTCAGCTCCCCTACATACACGGCATTATCGACATTATACAAATCCACCCGCACATAACCCAATGACTTGGCAAGAGTTTTAGCAATCACCACAAGCGCACCTAGAATCACAACTATCATCAAAATAAACGATAAGGATTTTTATTTTGGTGTGATGCCTGATGAGATTGAGATGTTTTTAGATGATTGCTTGGATTTATTTGATAAGGATATCAGAAAGCATATAGCGGTGGTACAAGGAGCCACCAACGAATGAACGGATATTATGGCAATAAAACAAAGGGAAATGAAGTGATTTTGCTGGGGTTTTGTGTCTGTAAGTGTAAAACTTAGCAAGGAATCTGTATTTTGTATGTATGATTGCACTATGGCAAAGATAGACGAGTTGAAGGAACAATTAGGACATTTGAAGTTTTAGCTTAGGATATTTGGCGTGGTTTTTCGGAATCGTGTGTATCACTTCTCTAGCCCCTGCAAGTGCGCTACAAGAGCTAAAAAGTAAGCTGCATACGCAATTAAATTATGTTTTGTCTTTTCGCATAGCATAGCCAAAAAATACTATCCCGCATACACACCAAATCCCTAAGGCTATGAGCGATGGGGGCTTGAGGGCTGCTGGAGAAAATGGCAAAAAGAGCAGTGCAAGAAACACACTGCTAATGAGGATATTACACATAGACAAGTAGCTTGTACGCTTAGATTCTCGCCTTTTTACCACAAAGGCTATCACACTCACATACAAAAATGCCACGACAATCCCCACGCTTGACATATCCACGACATACAGCAGCCCATCTCTTCCAAAAAATGGCAAAATACAAGACGCCACTGCCACAAAACCAATGATTTTATATGGAATGCCAAAGCGATTTTGTGTAAGCATTGCAGCGGGAAAAATCTCGTGCAAACTCATTGCATAGAGGACTTTAGTGGTCGTAATAAAAAAGCCATTAATACCACTAGCAATTGCCCCAAGCACACCAAGAGCCAGCACAATACCACCAAATGTCCCAAAATGCCCTCGCACACTCTCTAAACTTGCCCAAAAGGTAGTATCACTAGAGTGCAAAGTCTCAAGACACACACCATAAGCGGTAAAAAGCAAAACAAAGACATAAAGCAAAAATCCAGCTACGATAGCCCCTATGGTAAAAAGTGTGATTTTTCGTGGATTATTATGCACATCTTGGATAATCTGCACACCACAATCAAAGCCCACATAAAGCCAAGGTGCCAATGCCACCACCACTAAAATACCCGCGATACCAAGACTTTGAGAATCTATATAACCTGAAAGATTTATCAAAGATTGCTCACTAAAACTCATCATGAGAAAAAAGAAATACACACTCCCCACTAAGAGGATTATGAGAGCTTTTTGCAATACAAAGACATAGCGGATGCTATAGAGATTGACCACACAGGCTATGATCACAGCTACAAGGCTTATGACTATATTCTCAGCATAGATGAGATGTGAATCTACACTATATAAAGCGATGTGTGGCTCTAGCCCAAAGGCGTGAGCAAGGAGAGGCAAGGCAGTGGCATTAAGAGGGATAATACACAGATATGCAAGGCTCAAAAACCACCCGCAAATAAAGGCATGTGTCCTCCCAAAAATACGAAGCGCAAAGAGAAATTCCCCGCCAACTTGTGGGAATCTCGCTAGCAAAAACATATAATCTTTAGCGACAAGTCCTATGAGTATCGCCCCTAGACTTAAACCTATGAGAGAGTTTAATAGCCCGATTTTTGATAAAAAAAGCGTGTGAGGCAGGACAAAGGCTCCCCACCCGATAATGCATCCAAGACAGAGAAAAAATATAGTCGCGCTGGAATATCGCATTGTAATCTCTAAATGATGAATTCTATATTTTGGACATAGGATTGTGACTATTTACTCTAGTGTCAATGTGTGGTAGATTCCATAATTTCCCAAATTCTCTATCCCAATGCTCTGGGCTAAAACGCGCACCACCACCATTTGAGGTAAAGGTAAGTTCACCAACAGAGATTTTTGGGATATTTTGCTCACTGATATAGTAGAGATCCACACGCATATAAGGTATCGTATGGGATAGATGTCGTGCAATCTCAATCATAGAATCTAGCATACACGGTTTGGGGATAGATTCTGTACTTGGGGCATTGAGATAGGTTACGGGTAGTGGTTGCCAATGTGGTGTGAAAAGATTATTGTGCGTGTGTGTGGGATTAGCAACTTGTATGAAGCCAATCTGTGAGCTAAAACAATGAAACCTATAATCACACAAAAGCGTGAAGGATTTATGAAAATCGCTCTTTTCAAAGTGGCTTAGGAGTGGGGATTTTTGATTGTTTTATAAAGATTTTAGCAAATATTTGTGTCATTGCTCACCATAGTGTGTCTTGCACGCCACCACATAGATATTTGCAGTATCGGTATAATACACAAGCCTATGTTCAGCATTAATGCGTCGCGAGCATAGACCATTGAGGTCGCCCCTTAGGGCTTCTGGCTTGCCAAGTCCATTGAGCGCACCATTTCGCTCAATGTCTTTGAGTAGAGTATTAATCTTTTTGAGAATCTTTTTGTCATACTCCTGCCAATAGCAGTATTGCTCCCATGCCGTGTCGCAAAAAACCTTATTCATCAAAGAGTTCCTTGATGGCACCCTCGCCATTTTGGAGCTTCTTGTATCCTTCTAGGAGGATTGCCACATTTTTGGGACTATAAAATGCCTCCTCCTCTTTATATGCTGCCTTGCTTTTGTGCTGCACCTTAAAGGGCAATCCCTGCTTTTGCAATGAGGCTTTGAGAAACATACGCACTGCTGTGGTAGTGTCTAGCCCCAGATTTTGAAATAGCAAGTCAGCATCTTTTTTGAGATTTTTATCAAGTCGAATCTGCATAAGTGTCGTAGCCATAGTGTTTCCTTGTGATAAAATATATAAAAGTATAGTATAAGTATGATAATACTATGCTTTTATATGTAAATATAATATAAAATTCCGCATAGATTCTGTAATACGATGTGATGGCTTAGATTCTACAAGGGATTGTGTTTTCTATGTGTCTATAGTGATCGCATCAAATCCCCATAGATTCTGTCATATCGTGACGGATAGAATCTACTCGTCCCTCCTGCTGGCGTGAAAGTCAGCTCCCCCACATACACGGCATTATCGACACTATACAAATCCACCCGCACATATCCTAATGGCTTGGCAAGAGTTTTTGAAACTACCAAAAGTGCGTGGGAATTGCGTGGTATTTGTGTGTATGGTGTGATAGCTAGGTTGGCAGCACTATATTGAAATGGTAGCTTATGAAAATTTTCATCAAACATGGCACGAGTATGGTTGCTACCAAACCGATTAGAATCTACCTCGATAAAAAATGTCTGCTCAAAATATTGGTTAATCTTATAATCATCAGGGACTTTGAATGACATAGAATCTTGTGTATCATTTGGGGTGAGATTCTGGGATAAGGATTTATGAAAATCGCTCTTTTCAATCTTTTTGGAATCTAGATCTTGGGTTTGGGTGGATTGCGTATTTTCTCCTAGTAGCTCCTCGGCGAAAACCCTAGGCTCAATATCTTTGTAATGGTATTCTCTAAAAAGCGTGTAAAAGTTCGTATTGAGGTGTTTTGTGAGCTTTGTCATCGCCTCGCCAAAAACCTTAGAATCTCCCAAAAACGCTTCTTTGTCCGGCACGATGACTACGCCACCGCCATCGTGATTGGTCTTAAGCACAAAAGAGTGCGGCAGGGTGCTAAAATCAATATCTTCCACGCGCTTATAGATCCCATAGAGCTTGGGCAAAAACGGACAGATATTGGTCTCAAAGAGAATCTCGCTCAAACTATCGATTGGCGCGAACAAAGGTGATGAGGAATGAGAATCTAAAAATGTCGGAGAGTTAGCGAGGGCTTGGAACCGCTGTGCTATTTTTGCGTGCTGCACGTGATTTGTGGATCCTGCGGATTTTGTAGAATCTATGTTTGTTATATCATTATGCTCACTATGCCCCCCCCCTTTATTGGCTAAATCCTGTAGCTTCGCGGCGATGTAGATTCTGGCTTTGAGTTTATCAGCGAGTGCGGTGTAGATGGGGTTTCTATCATAGAGGATTCTATGCACGATTTTTTCGTTAAAGGTCTGTGGGTTTTTAAAATCCGGCGTGTAGCCAAAGATTTTTTTATGCCTGCGTATGAAATACGCCTCATCATCGAGCTTAGATTCTATGTAGGCATTGTATTTTTGGCGTAGCGGTAGGATATAGTGCTTATACACGGGATTATTGCGGACAAAAGACTTAAACGACATCATCATTCCTTTGAGCTAAATGCCTACATTATGGCGTATATTGGCTAAGTTTTGGCTTATATGCTCATCTCATAGAGCCGTTTTCGCTCGCTGGAGCTGGCGATGTTGAGCTGTTGGCGATATTTGGTGATCGTGCGGCGCACCATTTTGACCCCGAATTTCTCCTCCACGCTTTTTAAGATTCTCACATCACTTAGAGGCTTTTTTTTGTTTTCGTTTTTGACTAGATCGAGGATAAAGTCCTTGATAGAGGCATTAGAAGTGTCGCCATCCACTGCAGCGGTGAAAAAGCTCTTAATGGGGAAAATCCCCCGATCGCATTCTAGGTATTTGTTGGCAATAGCGCGCGAGATCGTGCTGGGTGCGTATCCTAGATCTTGGGCGATGTCTTTTAGCTTCATCGGGCGTATCTCTCCACCCATAAAAAAATCATACTGATTCTCACGCAGTGCGATGGCGATCTTTAGGATCGTGGCTTTGCGCATATCGAGTGCATCGACGAGGTCTTTTGCCTCTTTGAGTTTGGTTTTGACGAAGTCTTGAGCTTGCTTTTGTGCTTCAGTTAGTGTCTTTGTGTCTTTGTTAGCTAGCTCTTGGTGCTCTATGATGATTTTTGGGTAATACATATCATTCACGCGCACTTCAAGCTCATAGGTGTGCTGGAGTGAATCTTCTTTAAGTCTCTCAAAAATAAAAATATCAGGAATCACCTCTGGGACTTTTATCCCAAAATCGCAAGTGGGTGGGTTTTTAAATCGCTTGATCGTGCGCATCACTTCTTCATAGAGTGGGTGGGATTTGTGTGCGGCGTGGTTTTGGAGGTCTTTGATGATCTGCGCTCCTAGTTCAAAGGCTTGATCATCAAGATCGCTATCTTGGAGCTGGAAGAGTAGAGATTCTCTCATATCGCGCGCACCTATACCGCATGGCTCTAGATACACAAACCGCGCGCGCACTCTCTCAAACTCCTCCACGCTCACGCCCACTTCTGCCGCAAGCTCTGTGATCTCACCTTCCAAATACCCCTCATCATTGATATTTTCTATGATATGATGGGCGATGCGCTGGGAGGTCTGACTAGGGAAAAGGCGCGGAGATATTTGATCGAGCAAATTCTCATAGAGGTCTTGTGTGCTGATACTTAGAGATTCTATCTTATCAGTGATAGAGTTTTTTTGCGAGAGTGTTTTGGGAGTTTTGTGCGGGAGATTCTGTGTGCGTTGGCTCTCTATTTGCACATAGGGATTTTCTTGAGCAAACTCCTGCACAATCTCTTCGATACTATCTGCCCCACTTTGCAAGATAGGCAGCCAGTTTTTTAAGGTCGCTGATAGCTTTGGCTTAATCGCGATATTGGTGCGTAGTCGCCCTCCTATGCTTGCTTTTGCGTTCATACTTTGAAATGCTCTCCTAAGTAGTATTTGCGCACGAGTGTGTTTTGGTAGATTTCCTGTGCGTTGCCGCTAGCTAGGAGCGTGCCGCTTTTGATCACATAGCTTCTGTGGCAGACTGATAGTGTTTCGCGCACATTGTGATCGGTGATAAGCACGCCGATATCAAGTTCTATGAGTTTTAAGATGATGTTTTGTATATCCACCACTGCCTTGGGATCCACCCCGGCAAATGGCTCATCAAGCAGCACGAATTTAGGATTTTTGACAAGTGCGCGAGCGATCTCTACGCGTCGGCGTTCCCCACCGCTTAGGCTCACGCCCTTTCTAGCGCGGATTGGCTCGATGTTAAATTCCTCAAGCATTTTTTCTATGCGGATTTTGCGCTCTTTGGTGCTTGTGATACTTGCTTCGGCGGCTAGCATAAGGTTTTCTTCCACGCTTAGGTCTTTGAAGATACTTGACTCTTGAGGGAGGTAGCCTATGCCCATATTTGAGCGCGCGTGTAGCGGGAGTTTGGTGATGTCGTGTCCATTGAGATACACCGATCCAGAGCTTGGGTGCAAAAGCCCGCATATCATATAAAATGTCGTGGTTTTGCCTGCACCATTTGGTCCTAGTAGCCCTACGACTTCTTTACTATTGACTTCTAGCGAGATGTCATTGACGATTTTTGTTTTTTTGATTTGCTTGCTTAGATTGCGTGCTTCTAGCTTGTTCATTGGCTGATTTTATACTCCCTTTCTCCTGAATCTAATGGCTGTATGTCGATACTCATCACGCAAAAATTACACTTTTTTAATAGCTCTTTGAGACTGGTGTTTGCCCACTCTATGAAATGCACGCCCTTGCGATCAAAAAGCTCGATAAAGCCCATTTCTAGCAGGTGGTTGTATTCTTTTTGATAAAAATCATAATGAAACACATCGTTATAATCCTGCGAAATACTAAATGTGGGTGAGGTCACTTCATCGGTGTGATACACATAGCGCACAAACGCGCGCACAAGCGTGGTCTTGCCGCTGCCTAGATCGCCATTGAGCAAGAAAAAAATGTGCTTATGCTCTTGAAATAATGAATCTAAGTGCGCACAAAGTGGCTCTAAATGCTCTTGTGTGAGTGTGAATTGCATAACTTCCTCCTTAGGTTAGATTCTATGATTTAAAATAATCCTTGATCCCCAAATGCGTGTGCAGACTCGCGAGAATCTCCTTATTATCTTGCATAAACTCCCGATCTTGATCCTTTTGGGTTGGCTCTGTGTTGGTTGGCTCCGCGGGCTGGGTGGCTTGGGTGGAGCTGGAGTCCTTGGCTTCTGGTAAATCTAGTGAATCTTGTGGTGTTTGTATTACTTGTGTTAGCTGTGAATCTGGCGTATGAGATTGTGTAGAATCTATAGGGCGCGTGGATTCTGTACTTTGGGTAGATTCTTGGGCTTGGGCAGATTCTGTAGGTATTGTAGAATCTGTGTTGTGTGCGATAGGCATATTATTTGGCTGTGGTATCGTCTGCACACTTGGGTGTTTTTGTGCGCTGATCTTAGTTTGTGTGCCAAATACCTGTGCCACAAAGGCTTTGATGATTTCAAAATGCTTAGCTAGCCTCTCTCTGTCTTCGCCCACTGCGTTTGAATGCCATGTGAGCGTATTGTCTTCAAAACTCACAAACTCCACGCACCGTGCGAAACACTCGCCTAGCTCGAAATTCCTATCATAGAGTTTTTGGGTTAAAATCTCAAAGGGCGTGTGAATCTTTTGAGTACTTTGCGCATGGGCTTGAGCAGGCTCTGGTGCGCTGTGTGGTATCGTCTGCGCACTTTGTGTGCTTGGAGTATTTGGGGTGCTTGGGGTGGATTGCGAAGTATGAGAAGTACCCGAAGTGGCAAAAATCTGGTGTTCCAAATCCGCGATCATCGCATCAACTTCTTTTATCTTGAGGGCTTCTTGTAGTTTGAGTAGCGTGAGTAGCAGCACAAAGCTTCCATCGGTGTTGTGTGTGAGTAGAATCTTAGAATCCACTAAGATTCTAAAAAACCTATCCAAAAGCAGTGGCGAAAATGCCTTGTCATTAGCTAGCAGGCGGTCTTTGAGAAAAAGCATCATCTCATCTAAAATCATCTCACTTTCGTATTCTTGCAGTCTCTCGATGCGCTCTTGGAGGTTGGTGAGATTGTTTGCTAGTAGATCATTAAAAAGTGTGCTAAAAATCTGGGGATCGACGATGCCAAGCATATCAGTCACGCTGCTTGTATCGATATTATTTTTACAAAAGATAATCGCCTGATCAAGCAGAGTG
This sequence comes from uncultured Helicobacter sp., assembly GCA_944325775.1. Classification (GTDB taxonomy): domain Bacteria; phylum Campylobacterota; class Campylobacteria; order Campylobacterales; family Helicobacteraceae; genus Helicobacter_F. The sequence goes on along the minus strand of CALVBL010000006.1, from coordinate 16,835 downwards.
AGTGTATCACGCAGACTCCCTGATCCGCTACGCGCGATGATCTCAAGGGCTTGGGACTCATAGCGCACTTGCTCTTTGTCCAAAATATGTGCGATATGCTCGACTACGAGGCGTTGGGGGATTTGTTTGAATCTAAAATGCTGTGTCCTACTCAAAATCGTGGGCGGGAGTTTGAGCGGATCGGTTGTGGCGAGGATAAATTTCACATACTCTGGGGGCTCCTCTAGGGTTTTTAGCAGTGCGTTAAACGCCTCGCGCGTGAGCATATGCACCTCATCGATGATAAAAATCTTGTATCGCCCAAAGGCGGGGCGGTATTTGGTTTGTTCGATTAAGTCGCGAATATCATCGATTTTGCGGCTAGAGGCGGCGTCCATTTCTATGATGTCTAGGTGTCTGCCCTCTAGCGCGGCTTTGCAGTTTTGGCATTCACCACAGGGCTTTGAAGTGGGTCCATTGTCGCACTGCAAGGATCGTGAGAAAATCCGCGCGGAGCTTGTCTTGCCACTCCCGCGCAACCCACTAAACAAATAAGCGTGTGAAATGTGCTTAGAATCTAGTGCAAGTGAGAGGGTTTGAGAGACGGCATGCTGACCTATGAGGTCTTCAAAGGTCGTGGGGCGATATTTTAGAGCGAGGGCTAGAGACATTTATTACTCCTTGTGATCATACGCTAAGATTCTGTGGGCTTGTGGGATTTGTGCGCATCGTCATACGAAAATGTGGGGAGATTGAGCTTGTATCGGATCGCAAAAAGTCTCAAGAGCGTGCCAAATACAAGCGTGATGAGCACAGAGAGCAGTGAATCTAGCCCCACCACCATCACTAACACATAATACAAAGTCGCCGCGATCATACTCACACCCGCATATAGCTCTTTTTGAAATACCAGCGGAATGCGATTGCAAAAAATATCGCGCAAGATCCCGCCAAAAATCCCCGTGATACACGCTGCACTCACTGCGATGATAAGCCCATGATCGTGCTTCATCGCCACCTGCGCCCCGATGATGCTAAACACCACCAAGCCCAGCGCATCAAGGCTTAGGAAGAGCTTTTCAAATCGCACGAGTTTTTTGGGGATAAGTGTGGTGAGGATCGCGCTCACACAGATGATGATCACATACGCGGGATTTTCGACCCAAGTGAGCGGATATGTCCCAAGTAGCATATCGCGGATAGAACCCCCGCCAATAGCGGTAACCAGCGCGATAAACATCACGCCAAAAAGATCCATTTTGTGCTTACCTGCTGCTAGCGCACCCGTGATCGCCTCAACAATGATACCGATGACAAACAGCGTGTGTAGCAACGCAGTATCGCTAATGGGGTAGGACATTTTCGCGCCTTTGGGAATTTGTGAAATGAAGCAAGGATTATAGTATATTTTCTCTTATGGGATATTAAAGGAATTACTTTTGCTTTTGGATTCTATATTTTTGCGCCAATGTGCCATCACACTTCAAAGGATTACCTATGATGAGGTCTCTCTACACCGCTACCACAGGTATGCTAGGACAGCAGTTACAAATCGACACTACTTCAAACAACATAGCCAATGTCAATACCATAGGCTACAAAAAGCAGCGCGCGGAATTTGCGGATTTATTCTATCAAGTGCTGCAGTATGCGGGGACTTCTACCAGTGAGACTACTATCTCTCCTACAGGCATAGAGGTGGGGATCGGTGTGCGTCCGATCTCGGTGCAAAAGATGTTTTCACAAGGACACCCAAAGGAGACGGAAAACAACCTAGATATAGCAATCACAGGCAATGGGTTTTTTCAGATTCAGCTGCCTGATGGCAATATCGCCTACACGCGTGCTGGGAGCTTCAAGCTCGATAATGAGGGCAATGTCGTAACGCCAGATGGCTATCCGCTTATCCCAAATATCACGATCCCCGAAAACACCACACAGATAAATATCGGAACAGATGGCACGGTGAGTGTGCTAGAGGGTAATCAAACAGAGGTAAATGTGCTAGGGCAAATTGAGATTGTGAATTTTGTCAATCCCGCAGGACTGCACGCGCTAGGCGATAATCTCCTTATCAACACCAATGCTTCTGGTGAGCCTATAGCTGGTGTGCCGGGTATAGATGGGTTTGGGCAGCTGCGACAGGGATTTATCGAGCTTAGCAATGTCAAGCTTGTCGAAGAGATGACAGACTTAATCACCGGGCAGAGAGCCTATGAAGCAAATTCCAAGACGATTCAGACAGCAGATTCTATGCTGCAAGTGGTCAATGGACTAAAACGCTAAAAATTTATATATCTTTACTTTTTTGTCAAAAACACTATAATGCCCACTTTTATTTTAAACATAGGAGGGGCTATAATGACAAGACGCGATATGCTCAAAAACTCGGCGATGGTCTCTGTCGCTTTATCGAGTTCTTTGTCTTCTCTACAGGCAGCTGGTGCTATAAATGAGATTAAATTTGTGCCGCATGCGACGCACTTTGGTCCGTTTATCGCAAAGGTAAAAGATGGGAAATTTGTGGAGGTGATCCCAAGTCCGCAGGATAAGAATCCAAGCGTGATGATAGAATCTATGATCGATAGAGTTTATACAGATTCACGCGTGAAATATCCTTGTGTGCGTAAAGGGTTTTTGGAGGGCAAGAACAACCCACATATGCGAGGCAAGGAGCCTTTTGTGCGCGTGGATTGGGATACAGCCCTAGAGCTTGTGGCACAAAAGATCAGAGCCACACCAAAAGAAAATATCTACAACGCTGCTTATGGTGGTTGGGGGCATGTGGGGCGATTGCATAATGCCAACAGCGTGGCGGGGAGATTCTTTAATATTGTGCTTGGTGGTGCGGTGGGCACAGATGGAGAATACAGCAATGGCGCGGCAGGGCGCGTAAATAGTGATATCATCGGCGATATGGAAGTGTATTCGCAGCAAACCACCCACGAGCAAATCATCAAACACACCAAAGTGTATGTGATGTGGGGCGCGGATCTGTTCAAATGCAATCGCATCGATTATGTCGTGCCAAATCATCTCAATGATACATACTACCCCAAATACAAGCAAGCGGGGATCAAATTCATCAGTATCGATCCATACTATAATGAAAGTGCGCAGATGTTTGATGCGCAGTGGATCAAAATCCGCCCAAATACCGATGTGGCATTAATGCTTGGTATGATGCACTATCTCTACATGAGTGGCAAATACAATAAGGAGTTTATACAAACCTATACCGATGGCTTTGATAAATTCCTCCCGTATCTGCTAGGACAGAGTGATGGCGTGGCTAAAGATGTGGCGTGGGCGTCAAAGATCACAGAAATTTCGCAATCTCAAATCAAAGAGCTTGCGGATTTGTTTGTTTCACAACGCACATTTATCGCGGGCAACTGGGCGATGCAGCGCGCACAATATGGCGAGCAAGCAGACTGGGGACTCATCGCGCTTGCGAGTATGATCGGACAGATTGGCTTGCCCGGCGGAGGCGTTGGGTTTTCTATGCATTATGCGGGTGGTGGGCAGGCAAATAGCGGCTACACAACCACACCCGGTCTCTCACAAGGGCGCAATCGCGTAAGTTTCTCAATCCCAGCAAGCCGAATCAGCGAGTGTATCCTCAATCCCGGGAAGTCTATCAATTTCAAAGGGCGTGTGATCACATTCCCAGAGATTAAGATGATCTATTGCTGTGGAGCGACACTCCTAGGACATCACCCCAATACCAATGAGCTTATCCGCGCTATTAGGAGTGTGGATACGGTGGTCGTGCATGAGCCATGGTGGACGCCTATGGCAAAGATGGCAGACATCGTATTCCCCAGCACTTGCACATTGGAGCGCGATGATATTACCAGCGGTGGGACTTATTCACGCAATGTAATTTATGCGATGAAAAAGGTGATCGAGCCCACTTATGAGCACAGAGATGATTTTGAGATTTTTGCAAATTTGAGCAAAAAAATCGGTGGGGAGGAACTCTATAATCGCTACACAGGTGGAATGACCTATATGGAATGGATAGAGAAATTTTATAACAGCTCTAGCGGCGTGAATTTCAAGGATTTTGAAACTTTTTGGAAAGATGGTTTTGTGGAGTTTGATATTGATAAAGAGGCGTATGATTATGTGCGCCACGCGGACTTCAGAGCCGATCCTATAGCTAATAGGCTTGCCACACAGAGCGGTAAGATTCAGTTTTTCGTGGATAAATTCCAAAAGGCGGATTTAGTGGATTTTAAAGGACATGTTATGTGGTTTGAGCCAGATGAATACCTAGGCAGCGCAGAATCTAAGGACTATCCTTTCCACCTGCTCACACCTCATCCACGTTATCGCGTGCATAGCCAGCTTGATAACACATGGGTGCGCGGTATGTATAAAATCCAAGGGCGCGAGCCAGTGATGATAAACACGCAAGATGCTGCCAAGCTTGGGATCAAGCATGGGGAGGTTGTAGAAGTGTATAATAAACGCGGATCGGTGCTTGCTGGGGCGTTTGTGACAGATTTTATCCGAGAGGGTGTCGTGCAGATCCAAGAAGGTGCGTGGTATGATCCAGAAAATCCCGATGATGACTTGCCGCGCTGCAATGCAGGAGCGTGCAATGTGCTCACAAGCTCGCGTCCTACAAGCCGATGGGCGCAAGCCACATCGGTAAATACCTGCCTAGTGGGTATCAGGAAGCTTGGCAAAGACGAGGCGATCAAGCCTTACAAGGCTTCATCTGCACCAGATATTATAGGAGCGTGATATGAAAAAGGGACTAATATTTGGGATCGTGGTGGTTGCGATCGTGTGCGTGGTGTGGTTTGCTAATCAATCCAAAAATGGTGGAAGTGTGTTTGGGGGTGCGGAGGATTCGTGCCATACATGTTTCACACTCAAAGGAGGAGATACCCAAGCCGCAGCGAAAAAAAGTGAAAATCACTTTTTTGCTAAGGAAGATGGCGTGAAGGTGTTTGACAGCGAGGGCAAAAACACTATAGGTAGTACGATCAAGGGCTTTGGCGGTGAGGAAGTCAAGCAAATAGGCGACAAGGTCGTCCTCAAAGTCAAGGGCTACAAAAAAGATGGGGATACGCAGGTGCTCTATGGGGATTCAGAGTTTATGCTCCCAGTGATCACGCTTAGCAGCGGTAGTGTGGATTCAGATACACTAGAGGTGGCGCTGCTAAAACAAGATGTGCTAAGGGATTCGGGCGCGATTTGGAGCGAAAATGAGTTTGTGTATTATGACAACTGCTCGATGTGCCACGCCGCACACGCACCCGATGAGCACACTATCCAAGAGTGGGAGGGGATCTATGGCACGATGCGTGCGTTTGCAATGCCCACAGAGGCTAATGATAAGCTGATTTGGCAATATCTTCAAGCTCATGCGAAGGAGAGTTTTGCGCTAGAGGAGTAGGGGGGGTCTAGAATCTAGATTTTTTAGATTCTAGAAATTCCTCTCTTGTGCGATCTTTAAATGAGTACTTCAGCTTAGCTTACCCGCTGGGATTTACTCGCGTTAGTCGTGCAAGCCGAATTTTTAGAATCTTAAAGAATTCAGAATCTAAGCAACTCAAAACAAGGAGACTCATGCCAAGCTCACGAGAGTTTAAGGACTTTGTGCTAGAGCAGTTAGAATCTAGCACAGAGGGGTATAGATTTTCTGCTAGAAAGATGTTTGGGGAGTATTGTATCTATGTGCAGGCTTCGCATACGCCTCTTGAGACACCTAAGCCGCTCTTTTTGCTTTGTGATGATATGCTTTTTATCAAGCAGTATAAGGAGTTAGCTACATTCTTAGAATCTGCTCCCAAAGCCCCGCCTTTTGTGGGGGCGAAAGACTGGCATATCATAGATGTGGATTCCCATGCACTTTTGGGGGAAGTGATACAAACCATCGTGCCATTTCTGCCCGAGCCAAAGCCAAAAAAACCGCGCAAAGTCAAGCCAAAAATACAAAATCCTCTTAAAGCTTGTCCATCGCGATACTAAATGGAGCTTTGTCAAACACCGCTATATGAAAGAGCGAGTCAAAAATCTTAATATCAAGCAAAAATCCCTCGACTTTTACCTCGCATTTTTTGGTGTCTATTTGTGTAGCCACAGCTTTAAATAGCACCTCATGCCCTAGCTCGATTGGTGAGAGAAACTTCACATCAGCCGCGATCATAATACTATGGCGTTTGTTGATGGCTGCCATCGCTGCGTATGAAGCGGCGTTAAAAATATATCCCGCGTGGATAAGGCTATTGTGCGCTTCTTTGTCCATCACCATATGCTCCTCTGGCACAAACCTCACATTTGCCACCCCGCGTGTGAGTAGCAGTATATCGCCACAGGCATGCAGTCTCGTGCAAATATTGAGCGTGTCATTGTCTATGGGTAGATGCTCTTCTTGCTCGTCCATTGATGATCCTTATGTTTTAGTTAGTTTGAAATACCCTCGTAGTGGTGGTGGATAGCCCTCTATCGTCAAGCCATTTGTAGAATCTAAAAAATCCTCTAGGCTCAATGTATCAATCCAAGGGGTCTTGCGCTGTTCATTGGTGGTCGTCTCCTGCATACCCAGCAGCTCAAACCCCCCAAATCCCGCACGCTCACACCAACCTTTCAAAGCCTCAATACTAGGGATAAAATACACATTGCTCATTCTAGCATAGGATTTCTTAGGACAAAGGCATATCTCTTGGCTAGATTCTATCAGTAGGCAATCTAGAATGAGCTCCCCGCCTTTTTTAAGCCCAAAGATTAGATTCTTTAATGTCGCGATAGGGTCGCTACGATGATAGAGTACGCCAAGGCACACGATACAATCAAACTTCTGTCCATAGGCGGTGCTAAAATCACGTAGATCCTCGATCCCTAGCGGATAAAAGTGTATGGGAGTCTTGGCAAGAGAGTTGAGAAAATCAAACTGCGCCTTATAAATAGCGCTTGGGTCAAAGCCATAGAGTGTCTTTGGGTTAAAGCGCAGCATCTCAAAGAGATAATAGCCATTATTGCACCCCATGTCTAGCACTTCTTTGCCCGCTAGATTCAAATGAGGAGCGATGAGGTTAAATTTCATAAAGCTCCGCCATTCTGTATCGATAAATAGGCTATCGATCCTAAAGGGTCCCTTGCGCCATGGCTTGAGTGCTATTGCACTCTGTGTGAGAATCTCTAGCTCTCTAGGGCTTAGCGGCGCATCAGGCGTGAGTGTGATACCACAGCTTAAATCATCTGCAGGGGGCAGGGCAAGGGTAAAGGAAGTATCAATACCCGCAAGGTTTTCTACTGCCTTGGCAAAGAGTAGAGAATCTCTGCGCGCTGCAAATTTCTGGCATTTTTGTTCTAGGGCGAGTTTGAGCGATTCTTTAGTGTTTGTGGATTTAGCACTCATAGGATACCATCAAATAACGTGGGCTGGCGCACGCCCTCATGTGTGCGTAATATCTCAAGCAGCCTTATATCATCAATCCCTAAAATCAGCATAAAATTATACTGCTGGTGGCGGATAAGTGCGGAGAGCTCACTATCATCTTTATACATAAGAAAGTCCCTAGATTCACTGCTTTGGCTGGATTCATTGGATTTGGTAGATTCGATAGATGGGCTAAGGTCGCTAGATTCTGGGATCACATACAGGCGCTTACCCCACTTGGCATAGGTGTCAAAATATCGCATAAAATCCTGAAAATACCCATTATCTTTCTGCGCTATGACGACTTTTTGGGTTTGTCCAAAATCGCGGATTCTGCCCTGTGGGTCGATGAAGTTTGGCTTTAAAAAACACAAACTTTCAAATTTATCAAGATTGTATTCGATCCCTTGTGCTTGATAAAATGCACACACCACGTTAAGTGCGTCAATAAAGAGATAGGGGAGATTGAGAAGGTATTCCCTGCCTCCAAGGAGTAGGCGCACATCAAAGAGTGTGTAGGCAAGCAGCTCAAATGGTGGATTGAGAGGCTTTAGTAGGCTAGTGATATTACTAGAGAGTAGCAAGATATCTTGATTGTCAGTAATGATGTAGCGACTTGCTGGGTTAAGAGATTCTAAAAGTGCTTGAAAATCCCCCTGTGTCAAGCATACGCGCTTATCTGTGATGATGCTTTTGCTAAGCGCGTATTCTATGGCATTCATACTCACCATTTGGATATCCCACGCAAGCATTTTGTAGTATATGAGGCGCTTGATGGCTTCTTGCATATGGGCTACTTCTATCCACGCTATCTCTTGCCATAGCGCATCACTCCATCGTGAATCCTCCTGCACACAGAAGTCTTTAGGATACACGATCCCATACGCACCTTGCGCGATAGCTTGGGGGATATCTTCGAGGTTAAGCGCGACAAATAGCCAGCCACTCTGTATGTTTTCCACCTTAGAGCTGATGTTTTCAAACGCGCTGATACTGGGTGTGTTTTGCAAAAATCCCCGCACGATACTCACTACTTCTGAAAGTCGCATATTCATTCCTATGTATTTGTGCTTATGTCTTTTAGTTTGTAAATGCTATCGGATTCTAAGAGATTTTCTCAAACGCTATTATTAAAACTTTCTCTTAGCTCAAATGTGCTACAATATCCCCAAAGTGCGAAACAAAGGCGACATTATGAATCAATCACTAAGTGAATTAGAACACAAAATCCAATACCATTTTAAAGACCAAAAACTTCTTATCCAAGCCCTCACACACCGCAGCTGCAAGATCAGAAATCATAACGAGCGACTAGAATTTTTGGGCGATGCGGTGCTAGATCTTGTCGTGGGAGAATATTTGTTTAAAAAATTCCCAAATCTTAGTGAGGGCGATCTCTCCAAGCTCCGCGCGTGTATCGTCAATGAACAAGGATTTAATAAGCTTGCTCTTGCCCTTGATCTGGGCAAATATATCTTTATCTCCCAAAGCGAAGAGCATAACAACGGGCGTTTCAAACCCTCAATCCTCTCTAATACCTTTGAAGCTCTCATTGGCGCGGTGTATTTAGAATCTGGCATACAAGAAGCTACGCGCATCACCCACACGCTTTTAGAATCCAACTACAGCACCATCGATTTTGGGCTTGTCAGTGATTTTAAAACTTCTCTCCAAGAGCTCACACAGGCGAGATTCTCACAAATCCCGCGCTATGAGCTTATCAGTGAGAGCGGACCAGATCATCAGAAATCTTTTACTATGGCGATTTTTATCAATGACAAAGAATACGCGCGCTGCATAGGAAGCTCTAAGAAAAATGCACAGCAAAAATGCGCCCAAATCGCCTATGAAATCTTGCAAAAAGAGTGCGTATGAATACCTTTGGACATAGATTGCGCATAAGCACCTTTGGTGAATCTCATGGCAAGGGCGTGGGCTGTGTGATCGATGGTATCCCTGCTGGGCTTGTGATCGATGATGGCTTTATCGCAGAGGAGATGCGTCTGCGCCAAGGTGGCAGGACTCCCTATGCCACACAGCGCAAAGAGCCCGATGAGGTGGAGATTCTAAGTGGGGTGTTTGAGAGCAAGAGCACGGGCGCACCCATCGCGCTTTTTATCCCTAATCTCGCGAACAAATCTAGGGATTATGACAATATCAAAGATATTTTTCGCCCTGCCCACGCGGATTTTACATATTTCCACAAATACGGCATACGCGACTATCGCGGTGGGGGTAGGAGCTCGGCGCGCGAGAGTGCAGCTAGAGTCGCTAGTGGGGCGATCGCTAAGCTTTTGCTAAGGGAGTTTGGTATCGCTATAGGTGGCGGGATCATAGGCATAGGCGGGATAGAATCTACACGCACAGATTTTAGCCTGCTAGAGTGTCAAGCCGCGCGAGATTCTGAAATCTTTGCCCTAGATAGCGCGCTAGAATCTGCGCAAAAACAAGCCATCACAGAGACTAAAAATGCTCACGATAGCGTGGGTGGCGTGGCACTCATCAAGGCATTTGGCGTGCCTGTAGGGCTTGGCGAGCCGCTGTATGATAAGCTAGATTCACATATCGGGGCGCAAATGCTGGGATTAAATGGTGTCAAGGCTGTGGAAATCGGTGAAGGCTGTAATGCCTCTAGACTCAAGGGCTCACAAAACAATGATTGTATGGGTTCTAATGGGTTTGTGAGCAATCACAGCGGGGGTATGCTTGGGGGTATAAGCAACGGCGAGGAGATCGTGGTAAAGGTGTATTTCAAGCCTACACCAAGTATTTTTATCCCCCAAGATACGCAAGATGTGCGGGGCAATCTCGTGCGATCCCTCATCAAAGGGCGACACGATCCGTGTATTGCAGTGCGTGGGAGCGTGGTGGCGCAGGCTCATCTTGCTATTATCCTTGCAGATATGCTCCTTGCCAATGCCACTAGCACGATGGCGCACCTACAGGCAATCTATCACAGAATCTAAGCAAAAGGAATATTATGGCATCAAAAATCATTACGCGTTTTGCGCCCTCCCCCACAGGCTATTTGCATATAGGGGGCTTGCGTACCGCACTCTTTAACTACCTCTATGCTAAAAGACATAATGGCGAGTTTTTGCTTCGTATTGAGGATACTGATATGGCACGCAACTCCAAGGAAGCTGCGGAAGCGATTATAGAATCTTTCAAATGGGTGGGATTAGCCCATGATCGTGAGATTGTCTATCAAAGCGAACGATTCCCTCTCTATGCGCAATATATCCAAAAACTCCTAGATGAGGGCAAGGCGTATCATTGCTATATGAGCAAGGAAGAGCTAGAATCTAAGCGCGAGGAGGCACAAAAGCAAGGCAAAGTTTGGAAATACGACAATCGTTACAGGGATTTTAGTGGCACGCCACCAGAGGGAATAACGCCCGTGGTGCGCATCAAAGCCCCGCTTGAGGGTGTGATAGAGTTCGAGGACGGCGTGAAGGGGACTATGAGGATCAATGCCAAAGAGATCGATGACTTCGTGATCGCTAGGGCTGATGGCACGCCGACATATAATTTTGTAGTGGCAGTAGATGACGCACTCATGGGTGTGAGCGATGTGATACGCGGAGATGATCATGTGAGCAATACGCCTAAGCAGATCGTGGTCTATCAGGCTCTTGGCTTTGCGATCCCGAGATTTTTTCATGTGCCTATGATTTTAAATCCAGAGGGTAAAAAGCTTAGTAAGCGTGATGGGGCTATGGGCGTGATGGAGTATCAAAAGATGGGTTATCTCCCGCAAGCCTTGCTCAATTTTCTCGTGCGACTTGGGTGGAGCCATGGCGATGAGGAGATTTTCTCACTTAAAGAGCTTTTAGAGATCTTTGATCCTTACACGCTCAATACCGCGCCATCAAGCTACAATCAAGAAAAGCTCCTATGGCTCAATCAGCACTATATCAAGCATACACCAGCGCGCGAGCTTTTGGGGCTTTTGGGTGAGTTTGGCGTGCGGGGATTAGAGGGCTATGAGGGGATCAACGCAAGCCCAGAGGCTTTGGACGCGCTTTTTGGCGAGCTTAAAGATCGGAGTAAGACTTTAGTCGAGTTTGCCACGCAGTATAATGAAATCCTCCAAGCTCCTATCGACTACGATCCCAAGCTGCTTAAGAAGCTAGATTCACAAGGCACGGAGATTCTAAACAAGTTATGTGCGACTTTCCCCACGCTTCCCACCACCAGCCCAAGCGATGTAGAATCTGCCCTACACGCATTTAGTGAAGCTAATGGGCTTAAAATCGGACAAGTTATGCCGCTATTGCGTCTAGGGATTTTGGGCAAAGGCGGGGGGATTGCGATTGGTGTGGCGATATTTGTGCTAGGTGTGAGAGAGTGCGAGCGACGAGTGCGCATACTGCTAGATTCACAGGGGGGAAAATGCTAGTAGAAACACAGATATTAAATAGCCTAGTGTATGGACAATGTGTTTGTCCAAATCGCGTTCATGATGCGCTGACACCAGACATTCTTTTAGATTCTAAAAAATTCCTTATATGTTCGCGAAGTGGAGGGACTAGGGGCTTTGCCTCAAGCCCTGATACCAAATTCGCGATAGCGAAATTTGGAGTTAAGTAATGGATAAAAATATCAAGATTCAAAAAACCCAAGCACTCTTGCAAGAGATACTTACTACCGCACTAAGTGAGCTAAATGACCCGCTGCTACGCCCTCTAAGCGTTACGCGCGTGCTCTGCTCAAAGGGTAAATACCACGCTAAGGTATTTATAGAATCTAGCACGATTGATGCACAGCAGCAGGCTAAGATTCTATCACACTTAAATAGGGCAAAATCCATCTTGCGCGAATATGTACTAAGCGCAAGTGGCTGGTTTAAATGCCCGGATTTTAGCTTTGTGCTTGATGATGAGCTAAGCACGAGCAAGAGCCTTGATGCGCTCTTTGAACAAATCAAAAACCAAAGGAATGGCAATGATTGACCCCGCTCTAGAATCTCAAATCGCTAAACTTGCGCAATCTATGGGTTTTGTGCTCTATGATATTGTGTGGGTTAAAGAAAATGATCAAAGTATCCTGCGTATCTCACTCACCAAGCCTCACAATGACCCAAATGATATGAGCACACCACGTCCAGCCATCACGCTTGATGAATGTGCGCTTTTTAGCACTGCGCTCTCTCCACTGCTTGATGTCGCGCTGGAGCATTCCCAAGCCTACCATCTCGAAGTGAGTTCGCCGGGGCTAGAGCGCACACTTAAAAAACCCCAGCATTTCACCCTTAGCCTAGGTGAGGAAGTGAGTGTGACACTTAAAGATAAAGGCGCAGGGGGCAAAAATGTGGTGTTAGAGGGGATTTTGCGCACATACGATGAGGAGAGTATCACACTAGAGGGACACACACCAATCCCTCTCACACAGCTCAAAAAAGTCAAGACGATTTTTAGATTCTAATGCTTGATACCATACTGCTACAATGTACCATCGCTAAGGCGTGGGAATACCAAACGCTTACACTCCCAAATCCAAGTGTGGGCGCGCTGATCTACTCGCCCCGATATGGGATATTGAGCCTACAAGCACACCAAAAAGTCGGCGCGCCGCACGCAGAAGTGCTTGCATTCGCCCACGCCGCCCGCAAGCTCTATGAGATAGAATCTACTTCGGTGGATAGAAAATACACCACTCCAAATCGCGTTAATGAGGTGGCGACATTAGAGAATCCAGAATCTCACAATAGATTCAGTGTATGTTCGCGCAGCGGAGCGAGCAGAGATTCACTCTCTGTGAGCGATACACAAGTTTGCGATCCGCAAACTTGCATGGAAATAATAGACTCTATTTTTGCCTTGCCTCTTTTGGAGCAAAGCGCGGCATTGCACGATTTTTTGATACGCAATGCGCGCGGGCTGTTTAAAGACTGCACGTTGTATGTGAGCCTAGAGCCATGCACGCATTTTGGCAAGACACCGCCATGCGTGGAGCTCACCAAAGCTATGCGCCCTAAGCGCGTGGTCATCGGCACAACAGATCCACATGCTAAAGCTAGCGGTGGCGCGGAGATTCTCAAAAATAGTGGTATAGAGGTCGCACTTGGGGTTTGTGAATCTGAGGCACAGGCACTGCTCTATCCTTTTGTGTGTTATCAGGAGCGCGGGAGTTTTAGGCTCTTTAAACTCGCCATGCGCTTAAATGGTGATTACAAAAGTGGGCAGATCTCATGTCCCGCCACACAAGCCTTCACGCACAACCAACGCGCTGTGAGTGATACAATCATCGTTTCTGGCGAGACCTTTCGCTCCGATTTGCCACGTTTAGATTCACGATTTGCCACGTCGCCTTATGATAGCTCACATTTGCCACAGGTGGAGATTCTCACGCGCTCTACATTTGCACCAAGTCTCAATCCGCACTTTGCCTCACGCCCCGCCACGCTCTGCCACTCTCCAGAATCTCTAAGCACACATCAGGGATTTTGTATCATCGAGGGGGGGTTTAATCTGCTTGCCACACTTAGAGATCAAGTCGATATGCTACTCTTACATATCGCGCCAAACTTCTATCCAAACGCTTTGGAAGCACGATTGCCAAATGCTTTAGAGCCACTCTTGGCGCATTCATCACATAGCACACAGCTTTGTGAAATGAAACTCTTGCACACCACTTCACACACAGGAGATATTAGTCTATGGTTCAAAGCCCCCTAGCCATTTATCAGCTTAGCGATGGGTATTGCTATAACACCGATAGTCTCATACTTGCGCATTTTGCTAAGGATTTTATCAGATCGGGCAACAGGGTGCTTGACATAGGAGCGGGGAGTGGGATTTTGGGATTGTTATGCGCACGCGATATGCCTATTTCGCTTGAGATGGTTGAGCTGGATTCAAAAGCTTGCTTTCTTGCGCGTCTTAATGCAGACAACACAAAGTTTGCTAAGGAAGTGATTATCCATAACCAAAATATTTTTGATTTTCAAGCTCAAGGTCTCTTTGATGTGGTGATCTCAAATCCACCTTTTTACAATGTCAATATCATCAAAAGCCCCAATGAGCGTAAAAACATCGCGCGCATCCAAGATTCTATGCCGCTAGATAAGCTCGCTAAATACATCAAACGCCTCATAAAGCCACGCGGAAATCTCCTGATGTGCTATGACGCGCGGGAATGCTATAATGTGTTTTTTGCGCTACGAAGTGCTGGGATTTTTTTGCAAAACCTGCGATTTGTCTATCCTTTGAGGGATAAGTCTGCTACACTTGTGCTTATACAAGCAAAAATCGATTATAAAGGCGATGTGAATGTCCTGCCACCGCTTTTTACGCATAATTCACCCAATCAGCAGGACAATACCAAGGACTTACAAGCGATCTATCAATGGGCAAAAACCTTTAGTATCAAGGTGCATAGCCAAGATATTGACACAAATTAGCTGTGAAACCAAAGTAAGGAAAGATTATGGATTTATTTACCACCATCACACTCGCACTCGCGCTTAGTGTGCTATTTGGCATTATATTTAGTAAGCTAAAGATCCCCGTGCTTATTGGCTATATCGTTACGGGTGTGGTCGTCTCGCATTTTGTGCGACTAAACTCCGAAGACGCAAGCCACCTGCGTGAGATTGCCGAATATGGCATCGTGTTTTTGATGTTTCTCATCGGTGTGGAATTTAGCTTTAATAAAATGCGCAAGATGAAGCAAGAAGTGATGCTTTTTGGGAGTATGCAACTTGGATTTAGTGTGCTGCTCTTTTTCGTGGGGGGATATTATTTCTTTGGTTTTGGGCTTTATACTTCACTTATTGTTGCGAGCGCGCTTAGTCTCTCATCGACTGCGATCGTGCTCAAATATCTTAAAGATTCTAGACAGATAGAGACTGGCTATGGCAAAAGCTCGGTGGGGATTTTGATCATGCAAGATATTGCGGTTATCCCCATCTTGCTTATGATTGCAATGATGAGTAATAAGGACCTTGTGCTTAGTGATATGCTACTAAAGACCTTTATTTCCATTGCGATTTTGCTTTTTGTGTTGTTTTTTCCGGGTAGATACATTGCTAAAAAAATGCTGCGATTTA
Organism: uncultured Helicobacter sp.; assembly: GCA_944325775.1. Taxonomy (GTDB): domain Bacteria; phylum Campylobacterota; class Campylobacteria; order Campylobacterales; family Helicobacteraceae; genus Helicobacter_F. Next base: position 1,404 of record CALVBL010000006.1, on the reverse strand, counting down.
CCGCTGGTATGAATACCGATGAGATTTTTGTCGCGGCGGTGCTGCTCATCGTGTTGGGTTCTTCACTCATTAGTAGTCATTTTGGATTCTCTGCGTCGCTTGGGGCATTTTTGGCAGGTATGATCATCTCAAATACACCTTATCGCTATCAGGTAGAATCTGTGCTTATCAACTTCCGCGATATTTTGCTTGGCGTGTTTTTTATCACCATCGGTATGCAGGTAAAGCTTCATTTCTTGGTGCAATATTTCGTGCCAATCACGATTCTTATCATCTGCACTATGCTTGGTAAGACTCTTGTCGTGTATGCGTTTTTGCGCTTTTTTTGCGGTGACAGAGCGGCGTTTAAGACTGCACTGTCTCTCTCGCAAATCGGGGAATTTTCGTTTGCGATATTTCTCATTGCAAGCTCTCATCAGATTCTAAATCTCAAGCCAAGTGGTGGGATTATCCAGTATCTGTTACCACAGGGATTTTTAGAGAGTATCTCCACTGATGAGATTTATCAATTTCTCACGCTTATGGTGATTTTTTCTATGATCGCCACGCCTTTTATCCTTGAGAAGCTTGAGAGTATCACGAACTTTACGCTCACAAAACTCCATATCATCAAAGAAAGCGCGCCAAAGCACGATTTGCCCTCTAGCTCTGAAACTCTGCGCAACCACTACATCGTCTGTGGCTATGGCAATGTCGGTGCAGAGGTGATCAAAAAACTCCAAGAAAGCGGCAGAGAGTATGTCGCCATAGATAATAACCCCACCAATGTGCGCAAGGGGTTAGACAAGGGTGATAATGTGATTTTTGCGAACCTTATCTATGGCAATATTTTCCAGCAGGTAGGGATACAAGAATGCGCAGGTGTGATCATCGCCATAGATTCTGTGTATGAGACGCGTAGCATTTATGACAAGATCCGATCTCTTGCGCCATCGTGCAAGATCTTTACGCGTATGAACGCACAGGGCAAAAAGGAGGGGATTGACTGGCTAGATTTTAGCGCAGTGATCGATGAGCCCGCAGAAGTCGCGAATCTCTTGGTGCAAATTGCCATCGCACAAGAGGAGTGAGATACGCGATTTAGATTCTCACCGCGCGATATGCAAATGTATAGATGAGGATAAACACCACGCAGAGCGCGATAAGTAGGACTGTGTGTTGATAGCAAAGCACGCTTATGAGCATAAATGGCGTGATAGATGCGATGATAAGGAGTGAGGTTTTGGCATTTGCAGATGGCACTTTGCGTGCGCTAAGGCGTGCAAAAATGAGTGTGTGCAAATGCAGTGAATCTGGCTGCATGGCATGGGCTTTTTGTCTCTTACGCCGAAAGATTGAAAAGAGCACTTTTCAATCTTTTTTCTTACAAATCCTTTCAAACCTCCTAAGACAGGACACTGCAAG
>CALVBL010000005.1 GCA_944325775.1 uncultured Helicobacter sp. | reverse complement strand
TTTTGTGGGTATAGTGCTACCCAAATTTTTCTGCTCAATCTCCAAAACTTAAAAATAGCTTTCAAATCTTAGAATCTAGATTCTAGAAATTCGGCTTACACACAAAACGAAGCTTCTTTAGTAATCCTAGAATTTCTGCTAAAGTCTTGATGAAATTCTATAAGGTGGTAGATTCTAAAACCACTCTAACATACTATAGAATTGCTTGAGTATAACACAAAGCCTTGATTGTGTATGTATCGCTCCTCTACAAAACCATAGCAACTTGTAAATTTTACACATTCTGCCGCCCCATTGATGCATTTTGGGCAAGATTCTAAGATTTTTTGGTGTCGGTGCATCAGAGACGCGCTTTAGCGATGGCAGAGATTCTATAATTTCAATGCAAGTTTTGCCATAGCAAAACTTGTGAATCGGGGTTTGAGGCAGAGCCTCCTACCCCTCCGCTTCGCGTGCATACAGCAGATTTTAGCAAGATTATAGAATCTCTTGGTGTCGCCGCGTCAGGAACGCCGCTTGGACTAGCACCTTTTCTATAAACCCACCTAGATCTTAAATGTTTAGCTTTTTTGATACAATCCGATTTGTAGCTGATAAATATTCTTAAGGATACAAATGATAAAAAAACTGCTATGCTCTCTAGCGTGTGTGGGCTGTGTGTGGGCATATGACACACTCGATGACGCACTCAAAAATGGTATCTCAAATGGCGATGTTGTGCTCTATGGATCAAACACCAGCCTTAATGGCACTAGCGCACTTTCCTACGGCAACGGCAGCGATCTAAGCAATAGCACCTATGCCGCAGGTAGTATAGGCTTAGCTTACCGATCGGGATTTTATAAATCTTGGCGTTTTATGGTGAGTTTCCGCGCTGCACAGGTGTTTTATGAAGCAGACAAGCACTCCCTATGGGCTGATGATATCAACTCTCCAAATCGCGATGGCTCTACAGGCGACGCGTCTAGGGATTTTTACTCTGCCTATCGTGCTATGCTAGGACAGGCCTATCTGGAATACTTCGATGGCGATACGAGCGTGCGTGCGGGGCGGATATTTGCTAAAAGTGAGTGGGCAGATCGTCTCATCGATGGAATCTATGTGCGCAACAAATCCCTCCAAAATACGCTCATCGAAGTATTTTGGGCAAAATCAAGCGGCTATGTGCAATACAATAAAATGACAGGAATGTATGATCTAAACCCGCACAACAGCCTTGGCTTGCTCAATGCTAGTATCCAATACACTTTTGGGGATCTCCTCTCGCTCAAAGCCTATGGGATATTCACACCCTCTGTCTTTAACGCCGCTGGATTCAAAGCCGCGCTAAACTACGAAGTCTCCAACTCCTACATAGGTGCAAGCGCGAACTTCACCACAAGCTTTGAAGGTGCGCATAGTCTGGTAGGCAATGCCCCGGGCAATGGGCTAGTCTTTGATATACGCGCGTTTGTGGGCGTGAAAGACTTTATCCAAAATATGCGCAATGGCTTGGAGATAAGTGGGGGATACATTATGAGCGGCTCAAATGGTATCGGTAGCCTCAATATCATTGGCAACAATGTGAGTCCGTTTTTTATGTGGGGTGGCAGGGCGTTTTTGCTCGGAAGTGACGCTTCACTCGCCTTTGGTAAGATCAATTTCAGTATCGATAGAATCTCCCTTGCACTTGTGTATGGTAGCACGAGATTTCACAATCCATATTCTTTTAGTGCGTTTGATCGGACACAAGGGGGCTATGATCGCGTTAATGAAGTGAATTTCTTGCTAGAATTTGGTGTCAGCGAACATTCCTCACTGCTACTTAATGTCCTCAACACCCACGGGGGCAAAAACATCTACTATCCCCACACCACAGCAGTGAATCTAGGCATAAAACTTGCTTTTTAAATTTCAACAAGTCCTCAAGGAGCAAATATGAAACCAACGATTAATATGCGCGTGGTGGATTGGTGGATACCAGATACGCAAGAAAATTTCTATAACAATGTGTTTGTGCAGATTCTCTCGCGAAAATACAATGTGTGTTATAGTGAGAATCCAGACTTTATACTCTATGGTCCTTTTGGCTATATGCATCTGTAATATGATTGTGTGCGGATTTTTTTCACTGGTGAAAATGTCAGAGCAGATTGGAGGATAGCAGATTATAGTATAGATTTTGATTACATAGACTTTGGCGATAGACATTTGCGACTACCACTTGATTTTTTACCCTCGATACATGTGCAAACACTCTATGAGCAATCTCGGACACGCACAACACAGACTTCAGTCCCTAAGCGTGAAAAATTTTGTGCATTTATGGCAAGTCATAGCGACAAATACACTTGGATGCGTGAGCGCTTTTTTGAGACTTTAAACCAATACAAACAGGTAGATTCTGGTGGTGGTTGGAATAACAATGTCGGAGGAGGCATTGTAGGCAACAGATATAATGAGGGCGACTATCGCCTATCAAAACGCAAATGGTTAGAGAACTATAAATTCAATATATGTTTTGAAAATGGAAGTTACCCGGGATACTTGACCGAAAAACTCTTTGATGCGTATATCGCAGGATGTATCCCAATATACTGGGGTGATACAAGTTTGCGATGCGGGCAATCAAATAATATATCTTTTTCTTATAAGGGGGGGGGGTATAGAGAAAAATACGCGTGATTGTATCAATACCTCCATTCCACACATTCCACCACACTTGCGTGATTATACACTCAACCCAAAAGCCTTTATCAATGCACATAATTTCCCTACACTCCAAGAGCTCGCTCAAGAGGTAATACGAATCGATACAGATTCCAAGATATATGAAGAGATGTATTTGCAACCATTATTTTTGGAGAATTTTAATCCCTACACATATTATGAGGCAAAATTAGTGGCATTTTTAGAATCTATATTTTCACAATGTCCCAAAGATGCCTTGAGACGAGAAGAAAATGGCTTAGCAGAAATGCATCTAAGTCTTTTGCGCCGAGGCGATAATCCCAAGAAATATTACAAAAACAAAATACGCAACAAAGCCCTAAAAATCCTTGGACTACCACAAAAATACAAAGTTTAAGGCATTTTTTGCGCAAGGTCTTTGGCAAGCTCTATGCAGCCATCGATACTTTGCACAGGACTCACAAACGCCACCACATCAGGATCAAACGCACCAAAAGTCGTCATACCAATCGCCACTGCCACATAATGCGGATCCCAGCCGAAATTTTGCTTAAACGCCTCAAACGCGCTAGGTGCAGTAAAAATCAGAATGCTACTGCTTTTTGGCTTGAGAGAACTATCAAGCTTCAGGGGTTCATTGACATACGCGACACATTCTTTGAGATCGATCTGTGCTTCAAGTAGGCGTTCATTGATCTTTGAAACGATATGTTGTGCGCGAAAATACAATGGATGCTTGCCTGCCAAAAGCCCTATAAGGTCATTGGCAAAATTCGCACCATGCGCATCGCTTCCGATAAACGCGATGTTTGCGCCGTATTTTTGCAGCTCCTTGGCACTGCCACCACCTATCACATAGCTGGGTAACTCCACCCAATGTGCAAGCTCTGGACTCTCTTGTGCGCATTGCGCTAGCGCCCCAATCGCATAACGCGAAGTAAAAATCAAGCTATCCCTGCCCTCTAGGCTATTTGGTGCGATAGATTCAAAGCAAATCTTGCTCACTATCAGACTCTGCACCTCCTTGCTCGGACGCGTCCCTACAAGCACGATCTCTCTCATAACTCTGTCCTACCTAAAGCTTTTCCAAAACACCACGCTCACCACGCCACACACGATGAGTGTAAGCCCCACGACAAAGCTTAGCAAAAAAGCCAGAATCTGCGGAAATGCCACGAACACAAGCCCCAAAATCACGCAAATCACGCCCAAAATCATCACCGAACTAAAGGCATTGTGGCTAAATGCGCGCATATTAAAGGCAAGTATGATCCACACCACACCCTTAAAGAGCACCCAAAACGCAATCACAAGCGGGATAAAATTCTCCCCGATCTGCTCATTGCCAAAGAGCAAGATGAGTGCTAACACAATCGACACGATCCCATCAAAAAGCACCCATTTGGGTCTATACAAGCTCTGAAAATAATAATAAATCGATGCGATCCCCACACTACACATCAGCAATGCAGCGAAATAGCTAAGGGTGAGCATCGTCCCATTTGGAAATATGATGCACGCCACACCAAGCACAATCACGCATATACTGCACAAGAGCCAAAAAATACTCAAAATCTGTGTTTTCATTACCAACTCCTTTTATTTTGTGCAAGAGCTATACTCTTGTTTTATCGCTTCGAGAGGAGTGAAACCCTACTCGCTCCGCTTACGCAAACATACACAGAATCTAGAGTGAGTCTTTAGATTCTGTCTTCCTCATTTCTTAGAATCTCATTCTCACAAATGTTTCTTAGATTCTCCGTATCGTCTGTTTTATGTGAGAGAGTGGCGAAGTCGCTCCCCTTTGGGTGGGCAGGTAAGCACTCTTAAGCCTTCCACACCCCCCCTCCAACGACATTTCTAAAGAGTGCGCCACACAGGATATTTTGACAGGCAACCCAAGTATAGAATCTAGGCTAGATTCAGAATCTAAAAGTATTTCAGAATCTGCCACTTCATAGAATCTCATCAAGGTTTGCCAAAATCCTAGGGATTGCTAAAGAAACTTCGTTTTGTGCGCAAAATTTGTTTGTTTTACTAGTGATCGCGCAGGGAGCTATCTTAGCGGTAGTAACCAAGCGCGAATAAAGTCAATCAAGCAAAGATTGCGTGCAAGCCGAATTTCTAGATTCTATCAGTCAAATAAAATCTTGCCGCGTAATTATAAAGTATTTTTACACGACTTAGCTTAAGCCGATAGTTTGCATGATTACTAAAGTAATAATAATTCCTATATTATCTTTGTGTCGCTATAATCACGTCATTCTAAACTCCCAAACTTTTAAGGAAGCGTATGCAAACAATCACTATCGCGCTTGTCGGGCAGCCAAATGTGGGTAAAAGCTCACTGATTAATGCCATCTCGGGCGCCAATCTCAAGGTGGGGAATTTCAGCGGTGCGACGATTGAGAAGACACAAACCACCCTCTGCTACAAGGGCTATATCCTGCACTTTATCGATCTACCCGGGCTCTACAGCCTCAATGACTATTCCCTCGAAGAATCCATCACGACGAATTTTTTGCGCCACAGCCACTACGATCTCATTATCAATGTACTAGATTCTACCAATCTCGCGCGCAATCTCGCTCTAAGCCTCCAACTCCTCGCGCTCACTCCGCGCATACTCCTCGCGCTCAATATGAGCGATGAAGCCAAAAGAGAGAATCTCTCCATAGACACACACCTCCTAAGCCAAAAGCTCGGCGCAGAGTGCATCACCCTTAGCGCAAAAACTAAGCACAATATCCCAGTCCTCCTAGAGGCAATCATCAGAATCTACAAGCACACCGCACAGCACCGCACAGAGCATACCACGGCGATACACGCGCCACACAGCCCCAAGCACTCTAACGCGCGAGATTCTATCCTGCGCTCCAAAAATGCGAAACTTAGATTCACACACGATACACACACCAACACCCTTGCGCACCACAAAACACGTCATAGCTTAGATTTACACGACCTTAGCACCCAAGCTCTGAATCTAGCCAAAATCTGCACACACACCACAGCTCAAGCGACCTCAAGCCTCACTCGAAAACTAGATTCTATCTTGCTCAATAAATTCCTAGGGTTGCCTATTTTTTTAATATTTATGTGGTGTATCTTTCAGATGACTTTCACATTGGGAGAATACCCAAAGGTGTGGATAGAATCCAGCATAGACCTCCTCGCCCAGAGTCTCAAAAACCACATACCCTACCCGGAGCTTGGCTCGCTGCTTGGCGATGGGATCATCGCGGGTGTGGGTGCGGTGCTTAGTTTTTTGCCCCATATACTCATACTTTTTTTGGGGATTGTGTTTTTGGAGGGCACGGGTTATATGGCGCGTGTGGCATACCTACTCGATGGGATCTTGCGACATTTTGGCTTGCATGGCAAGAGCTTTGTCCCGCTTGTGAGTGGATTTGGCTGCTCAGTCCCGGCGTTTATGGCGACCCGCACACTCAAAAACCCCATCGACAAGCTCCTCACGCTTTTTATTATTAATTTTATGAGTTGTAGCGCGCGTTTGCCCATCTACACGCTCTTTATCGGTATATTTTTTAGCGCAGATGTCGCGGGTAGTGTGCTCTTTGGGATCTATATCTTAGGAGCGATTATGGGGCTTGTGAGCGCGAAGATCTTGCGCCTTAGCATCTTTAGGGGCAAAAGTGAGCCATTTGTGCTAGAAATCCCCAAATACCGATTGCCAAGCCTCAAACTCGTATCCTTAAGCGTGCTTAATAAAGCAAAAATGTACATTAAAAAAGCCGGAAGCTTTATCCTGCTTGCCTCTATGCTCATTTGGTTTGGGACAACCTATCCCAAAAATGATGCATTGATCCAATCCTATGAAGCGCAAATCGCCCTTGTAGATTCACAAGAAATGAGCGACTCCCTTACTCTAGAATTAGAATCTAAGCTCCTAGAGCAGAGTTTCCTAGGGCGTATCGGTGAGGCGATGACTCCTGTGTTTGCCCCTATGGATTTTGATTGGCGGCTGTGTATCAGCCTACTCAATGGCTTGGCAGCTAAGGAAGTGGTGGTCTCCTCTATGGGCGTGCTCTATGCGCTGGGTGATGGGCTTGATGAGCATAGCACAAGCCTGCAGGAGGCTATCAGAGCGAGTGTGAGCTTCCCTACGGCGATTGCGTTTATTTTGTTTGTGATGTTTTATAATCCCTGTCTTGCCGCTACGATCGTCTTTACCAAAGAATCTGGTGGCTGGCGATATAGCGCGCTGCTATTTGTATTCACAAGCATCGTGGCATATATCTGCGCACTTGTGGGGTATATTATCACCTCATCGCTGGGGATACTTTAAGGAAAATTGGTCTATAATCTTGGACATCAAACTAAGCAAAGCCTGCGCCCAAGCCGAATTTCAGAATCTAAAACAAGGAGAGATATGTCACTACGAGTCCTACACCTTAGCACTAGCGATGATGGCGGTGCGGGTAGAGCATGTGTGCGCCTACATACTGCATTGCTCAAAAATGGTGTGGATTCTATCCTGCTAGTGCAGAATAAAAAAGGTGATTGTATCCAGACTATCCGCCTAGCCAAAAGCAAATTCCAAAAGATTATAGAAAAGCTCCGCCCAGCCCTTAGCACGCTGCCCCTTATGCTCTACCCCAAGCGGCACAAAGACATCTTTTCGCCAAACCTCGCGCTTTTCCCTCCGCGCAATAGATTGCTACTCAAAACCATCGCACGCCTCAAACCCGATATTATCCACCTCCATTGGATAGAATCTGGCTTTATCAATGCTAGCGATTTGCTCGCTCTCTCAAAGCTAGGCATTCCTATGCTTTGGAGCTTGCACGACGCTAACCCCTACACAGGCGGCTGCCACATAGTGGCAGCCGCCTGTGTAGGGGTTAGCGTCGGTTGCAAAAATTGCCCGCTCCTGCACGCCAAGATTCCCTATGATATTAGTTTTTTTACCTTTAAGCATAAGCAAAACGCGTATAAACAAATCCACAACCTTACGATTAATGGACTTAGTCGCTGGATTGCCAATTGTGCCAAACAAAGCGCGCTTTTGGGAGATAAGCCCATCATCAATCTCCCAAATCCCATCGATACAGAGATTTATGCGCCATTCTCAAAGCCCCTTGCGCGCGAGCTACTGCGCCTGCACAAGCCAAAAAAACTCATCGCCTTTGGCGCGATAGGTGCCACCTCCGTGCCGCGCAAGGGCTATGAGGAGCTAAGGGCTGCGCTAGATTCTATGCCTGATAAGCATTCCTTGCTTTTGCTCATATTTGGCGCAAGCGAGGGTGAGCAGATCGCAGGGATACAGACGCATTTCTTAGGATTTTTGCACGATGATATGTCGCTACGCCTCGTATATAGCGCGTGCGATGTGATGGTTGTGCCTAGCCACGCGGAGTCTTTTGGGCAAACCGCTAGCGAATCGCTTGCGTGTGGCACGCCGGTAGTGGCGTTTGACACCACGGGGCTAAAGGATATCATCACGCACAAGCACAACGGCTACCTCGCCAAAGCCTTTGACACCAACGATTTGCGAGAGGGCATAGAGTGGGTTTTGGGACTAGATTCACAAAAATACGCCACGCTCGCCCAAAACGCCCGCGCGAGCGTCGTGGATAAATTTGAGAGCAGCAAAGTCGCTAGAGACTACACAAAAGCCTATGAGAGGCTATTAGGGGGGGGGGCAGCACACGCACGCTTAGCCAAGCTGCTCTTTGCTACTCACTCCTACTATGTCATTGGGTTTGGGGCGATTGGGGGCGATGCCATAGAGCGCAAGGGCTTCTCCCAGCTCACACAAGCCCTCTCTATGCTCCCCTCCTCGCTCAAAGCCCAAACCAAAATCATCGTATTTGGCAAATCCGCCAAGCAGCAAGAAATCGCTGGGATAGAGGCGCATTTCTTAGGAATGCTATATGATGATGCCACGCTAAACCTCGCCTACAACGCCTGCAATGCTTTCATAACGCCCTCCCTTGCCGAAAACCTCAGCAATGCCATTATGGAGTCTCTCTCCTGTGGCACGCCCGTGGTAGCCTTTGACATCGGGGGCAATGGCGATATGCTCACCCATAAATACAATGGCTACCTCGCTAAGCCCAATGATAGTGCCGATCTCGCACGCGGGATTGAGTGGGTTTTGGGACTAGATTCAGACTCTTACGCCACGCTCGCCCGCAACGCTAGAGCGAGCGTTACACAGAGATTTGCCCATCATCTCATAGCAGAGCAATACATACAATCTTATAAACTTCTAATAGGGGGGGGGCTAGAGAGAAAGAAAAATCTCTAATCTTCTCTAATTTTTCTAGTTTCTCTAATTTTTCTACCACCACTTCCCTGCTTTCTGCCCACTCCGCACAAGGAGCTAGAGATGCCGCATAATCTAGCTCCCATTCTCCTTTTTGCCTACAATCGCCCTAGGCATACCAAAATAACCCTAGATGCGCTCAAACGCAACTTCCTTGCTCACAAGAGCGAGCTTTATATTTTTCTAGATTCACCAAAAGATTTTCAAAAACCTCATAAAATCCTTAAACGCTACCTTAGAGCATTTAGCGCATACTCACGCGATTTTAGGCGCACACATCTCATCATACGCCCGCACAATTACGGACTCTCACGCAATATCATAGAGGGGCTTAGCGAGGTTTTTGCCCACCACACAAAAGCCATTATTGTAGAAGATGATATTTTCACAAGCCCCGCGTTTTTGGACTATATGAATGCCTCTCTAACGCGCTATGAGTGTGAATCTAAAGTATGGAGTATCAACGCTTGGGCATTGCCGCTGGATTATCCAAAGCTAGGAGAGAGCTTTTTTAGCAGAGAGATAAACTGCTGGGGTTGGGGCACTTGGCGCGATAGATGGCAGCACTACAAAAAAGATCCTATGTATTTCTTAAAAAACTTTAGCAAAAAAGAAAAAAGAGCGTTTAACCTCGATGATACCATAGATTATTTTTCCCAAATCACGCTCAATGCCAAAGGCAAAATCGACACTTGGTTTGTCTTCAACTACGCCACGGCGTTCAAACACAAAGCCCTAGCCCTCTGCCCTAGTATCTCATATGTGCGCAATATCGGCTTTGATGATTCTGGAGTGCATTGCACCAAATCACAAGAATCTTTCTTTAGCACCGCGTTGCTCAATAACAAAACTACCATCGCCTATCCCGAATCTATCTGCGAAAATGCCCAAGCCCTAGAGCTTACCAAGCAAGCCTACAAGGAGTTCTATGCCACGCGTTTGTGCGATAAAATAAAGCGCAGATTCCAAAATGCCTTTTCCCTAAACGCCCTACACAATCTCCAAGCATTGTATAAAAATCCTCTCTCACGATATATCGCACGCACACTCAAGGCATTTTTTGCGCGCAATCACACAAGGATTTATGAAAATGTCGCTCACTCCAAATGCCGCTTTGGGCAATACACACATATTTATCCTAATGCCACCCTGCACAATGTGACAATCGGGGATTTTAGCTACATAGGCGCTCACACACGCATTGCCAACGCCACGATTGGCAAATTTTGCTCTATCGCTCCAGATTGTCGCATAGGGCTTGGTATGCACCCTAGCAAGGGCTTTGTCTCCACGCACCCAGCCTTTTACTCCACCGCCAAGCAGGCAGGCGTGAGCTTTGTGCGAGAAAACCTCTTCAAAGAGCACGCACATATCCACATAGGCAATGATGTGTGGATAGGGCAAGGCAGCATTATCAAAGACGGCATACACATCGGCAATGGCGTGATTGTGGGCGCGGGAAGTGTCGTTACCAAAGACTTGCTTGCTTATGGAATCTATGGGGGCACTCCTGCGAGGCTCATTGGCTTTAGATTCACAAAAGAGCAGATTAAAACCCTGCAAGCACTGCAATGGTGGGATCTCCCACTAGGCGATATCAGGCATTACGCGCCGTATTTTCAAAATATCCACTCCCTAGAATCTCTTTTAAAGAATCTTTATAAAACGCAATTAGGGGGGGGGGGCAGAATATAGACTAATCCCCCTCCCCGCACCTTGTAGCATCTCTCATCTCTCCACAGAGGCTTACCAATGCGCATAGGCCTCATAGTCCCCGTGTATAATGTAGAAAAGTATCTGGCAAAATGCTTAGATTCTATCCTAGCCCAAAGTTACCAAGACTTTGTGATTGTCCTTGTCAATGACGCAAGCACGGATTGTAGTCGTGATATTTGCTTTACATACTATGGGCTTGATAAAAGAATCGTGGTGCTTGATAGCGTTGCGAACGCTGGCTTGTCCAGCGTTCGCAACGCCGCGCTAAAATTTTTTACACACAAAGGGGCTATAAACACACTTTTTCTCCCAAATATCACAATTTACACGCATTTTGAATCTATCCCACAATGCCAATACATAAAATTTGTAGATTCTGATGATAGTATCACTAAAGAATGCCTAGAGATATGCCTTAAATCCATACAAACCTACCAAGTCGATGTGCTCATACACGATTGGTATTGCATCAATGAATCTGGACAAATACGCAACCAAATGTTTTTCAAAAAATTCCTAGCCCTAGAGGACACACACTGCTGCACACCTATGGAAGTTGCGACATTTTTTGCCAAACGCAAGAGAGGAGTGGCGGGGTTTGTGTGCAATAGCCTCTATGACATAAAGCTTTTCTACAACCCTTATGCAAGATTCTTAGAGGGAGTAATCTTTGAAGATGTGCTGAGTTATTTTGTGTTTTTTGCCCTTGTCAAAAAAGTCGCCTACATACCAGAAATGCTCTATGTAGTCTTTGAGAGGGAAAACTCGACAATGCGTTTTAGAGAGGATAATACAGACATTTTATCATTGCCCAAATACCAACAACCTCTAGCTAAATTGTTCAAATCTCCCTACAATGCCTACCTCTACCACACACATTATTCATCTTTGCGTATGGCAAGCGAGCTCCTCCATTTTGCCCAAATCTACCAAACCCTGCCAACTTCTCAAGCAAGCATACTCCAAGAGCTATACAGAGGGCTTAGAGAAATCCTCTCATCAGCCACATTGATCGCCATCCCCATAATGCGCGAAAAAATCGATCCAAACAATGCTAGAAGTCTTTTGCGCTCTCTGTGCGCACCTAAGGTGATTCTAGCCTGCTATGCCCCGAGGCTTTTTTATGGCTTATGGAGGACAAAACGCATTCTTAAAAAACTTATAAAAAGGAAGTAGATGCTAGCACCCATTGTCTTATTTACCTACAATAGACCCATACACACCGCAAAAACCCTCAAAAGCCTTCTACAAAATGCCCTAACGGGGCAAAGTGATTTGTTTATTTACTCCGACGCACCAAAAGATTCTAAAGCTAGGCACAAAGTTACCCGCACAAGGCAATATCTCCGCGCTTTCAAAGCACGATACACACAAGCATTCCAAAACATCACCATCATCGAGCGAGAGCGCAACTTTGGCTTGGCGGATTCTATCATCGATGGTGTTACGCACATCATTAAGCAATATGGCAAAATCATCGTCTTAGAAGACGACATACTCGTATCGCCTGTGTTTTTAGACTATATGAATGACGCCCTCTCGCGCTATGAACAACATAGCAATGTCTGGGCGATCAATGCACACACCCACCCCATAGATCCGCAAGGCCTAGGGGATTGTTACTTTTGGTACTTCCCTGATCCTTGGGGTTGGGGCACTTGGCACGATAGATGGCAGCATTTTAGACGCGATACACGATATTTTATCAACAACTTTAGCAAACAAGAAATTATGGACATCAATCTCAACAACTCCTACAACGCGTGGCAGCAAATCCTCCTAAACAAAAGTGGCAAGATAAAAACTTGGGCTATCTTTTTTTACTGCCTTGCCTACAAGCACAATGCCCTAAGCCTCACTCCTAGCACCTCATACATCCACCAAATCGGCCTAGATGGTAGCGGGATACACTGCAGCAGCTCTGAAGAAGTCTTTAACTCAAAAACCATAAACACAAAATTCCCCATTACTTATCCACAAGAAATCAAAGTCCCTACTCTCGCTTTGCACAGAATCTATGAGTTTAACAAAAGCCTAAAACTCCCGCTAAGCGCAAGAATAAGACGCAAGCTCCAAAACCTCTACAAAAGGCTCAAAACCCAAATCGCACCCCACCCCAGACGCTAAGCATATTCATACTCACGCGATTTAGGCGGCTATCTCGCGCGTCTATGGCTTGCTTATAGGAGGCATTGATCCCAAAGGTTAGCCTATCTTTGTAAGCAATCTCCCCACCTATGAGGAGATTGACAAATCCCTTTGGCAGCGCAAACGCGCTCCTATCTAAAGCAAGCGCAGAATCCACAATCTGTGTCTGCGGAGTGCTTTGGCGTGAGTGGAGCAGCACCTCATAAGAGGGCTTGATATACACATAGCTCCCACGCGCGTTTTTGAACCTATACTCCGCCCCGACCTCCAAACTCTGATAAGACAGATCACTCGTGCTCGTATCCACAGGCAATGCACCGCTCTCGCTAAAGCCGGGCTGATGCGCATAATGCACATTAAACCCTAGTATAGGTTTTAAAAAATGTGCAGATGTAGAGGAGAGCCTAAACACATAGCCATAAAGCAGTGTGCCGCCAAACGCGTAGGGATTATACTCACTTTGTTGTGTGCTGCCAAATCCCCAAAGTGCGAAATACCTCGCCATTTGCGCGAAATTGCTCATACCATACAGACCAATATCTAGCTCATTATGTGTATCAAACACCCTGCCATAGAGATTGGCAAACACATATTGCGCGCTATGATTGATGGCTTGACTCACTTCGCTTGCCCCGCGTATGTAGCCCAGCGCTACGCCTAATAGGATATGCTCGCCAAATCGCTTATCAATCCCACTATGAAATCCAAAGAGACTCTGCTCGCGCGCACCAAAGTGTGAGGTCCCCACAAGCAAATCCGCCCAGATATCCGCACTGCCTGATTGCGCAGAATCTGCGCGCTGATTGAGTCGCAGTGCCATCTGCGCGTTGCTTCCTATCCAGCTCATCGCCATCGCATCATAGAGGCTCTGATCATACACATCATCTTGCGCACGATAGAGGGCTTGGGTAAGCTGGGAGATATTTTGACCCGCATCGTTTGAGAGAAGCGCGCTTACCACACCCACGCCAAAAGTTTGGTTGTGGTTTTTGAGATATTCTAACATGGCTTTGTCGTGCGATGAAAGCGTGGCGGTGGCGGTGGCATTGATCGCGCTGATATTTGTAGCCTTGGCGGTGTCATTGAGACTAAACTCCACAGAGAGTGACTTAGAATCTTCGCTTAGTATGTGCGTGAGATCGATGTAGCGCGCATACTCGGAGCTAGATTCTATCCCTACACTCACACCATTATCCACGATAGAATCTTGTGTGCTAGAAAGCAGTGTGTATTTATGCTCACCAAAAACCGCCATTTGAGGATCAAGCACGATTTGAGAGTTAGAATCTAATGTGATGGATTGCGCGCTTATAGAGCCAAATCGGTGGTTTGAAGTACCCACAAAACTAAGCGCACCGCTATGTATAAAAGCCCCGCCCACAGCTATATTCGCAGCAGAATCTAAGCTCACACTACCACTATTGCTAAAGTCTCCCTCTATACTCATCGTGGCGTATTCGCCTAGCGCGATAATACCGACATTGTCAAAATACTCTTGCACGCTTATGACAGCGTGTTTATCAAGCGTGATGTTTCCAGTATTTGTGAGATAGCCTGCTATGTGCAGATTTGCATATGGATTGAGAGTGATGGTATGTGTGTTTGCATAAAACTCTGGGATTTCGTGAATCTGTTGCTGGGCTAGATTCAAATCTGCTGTGCTATCTTGTGCGATCAGTATCCCAATACTCCCGATAACGCACAGAATCTGTCTAAAAATCAAGCGCATTGTTTAGGACTTCTTGGGATTTTTTGAGCGCGTCGAGCTTGCGCTGCTCGAGATTCTCATCAGTGGGATTTGGGGAGTGGCTTGGAGGTGGATTGTGAGCGGGGGTGGTAGTGGGTGAGTGGGTAGATTGGTTAGCTTGAGTGGACTTGAGCTCATTGGGTAAAGCACCACGTGGCATTTTGACAAACACATCTTCGTAATTTTGCTTGCCCATATGATGACGGATAAAGATCTCGCCACTTTGATCATTGTAAATGTAAGTATCCACCCCATCACTAAACATCACCCATTGAGCAAACCCCAGCCCCATCCACAGCTGCCACACCAGCACCAAACGCTTCATAGTCTCACACTACCCTACAGCTACACTACATTTTTTGGTCAGATCCAAAATCTCTTTTTGTTTTTGATAAAAACTTAGAGCATTGGCGATGAGGTAGGCAGAAGATTCCATAATGACTTCATCGACTTTGAGATTGTTTTGCTGCATAGTCGTGCCTGTCTCGACGATATCCACGATCCCATCGCACAAGCCCACCAAGGGTGCGAGCTCGATACTCCCATAGAGTTTGATAATCTCAATGGGTATTGCTTTTTTAGAAAAATGCTTGTGCGTGATGGTGGGCATTTTGGTAGCGATTTTTATCTGTGGTTTTTGATAATCTATCTCTTTGCCCACTTCCGAACCTATCACGACCTTGCATTTGCCGATGTGTAGATTGAGTAACTTAATGGCGTTATTGAGCTGGTATTCTTCAATCACATCAAGCCCCACGACTCCCACATCCGCAGCCTGATAATGCACATAAGTCAGCACATCTTGACTCCGCACGAGCAAGAATCTAAACTCCCCCTGCTCCAAAATCAGCTTGCGATCTTCAAACGCGAAATCCTCCCCAAACATCTTAGAAAACAATGCCAAGCTTTCCTTAGCAATACGCCCCTTTGGTAATGCAATCGTTATCATACTCTTCCTTTATGCGCTGTGAGATAGTTACTATAAGCCTGCTGCATACCCTTAAACACAATGGTTTCATCAAATACACAGCTATGCTCTTGAGATAAGAATCTACTAAAAAATTTCCCATCGCCCCCAGTGAAGACGATCTGCTTGCCCTTAGCACTATCATCAATCATTAGCAAAATGCTCTTAATCACCCCATAGCTAAGGGCTGAACGCGTGTTTTGAGGCAGTCTATCCAGATCCACCGCGAGATCAAAATCCCTGCTAAGCACGGGTGCGATAGTCTTATACAGCTGTCTAAACGCACCAAGACCGGGCAAAATATACCCACCCAAATGCACGCCATTTTGCATAATATCCACCGTGATAGCACTCCCAGCATCCACGATAATCCCATCACCCACGCCCACGCACGCCGCCACTCTGTCGATCCCCATACCACGATATGCGGTATTGAGCGAAAAGTAGGGCGCGAGATTCACACACGCACTATGGGAAGTGAGAAGCTTTTTTTCGGATTTGGGATTGACACTAATATAAAAGATCTTGACATCTTGTCGCTTGGGTGAGAGTTTATTGGGCGATTCTCTCCAGATTCTGCCTTTGTAAAAAAAATGCAAAAAAGTGTTGCCTATATCACAAAAGACCATCAAAACCTCTTGTAGAATCTATCATAAAACAGGCTTTCATCGGTATAAAAAATAGGCTTTTTGCTTGGAAGGCTGACTTTATAAATCACAGGCAAGAAATTTTCTAAATTCAGCTCTATGAGATATTTGTGGCTTTCAAGTGTGTAGAGGGTATTGTCTTTGATCACGATACCATGCAGCCTAGCATACTCCAGCTTCACTTCACGCAAAAGCTTTAGAGTATTATCAAGTTCTAAAATCCTACCATCATTGCTTAGGACATAGATCTTGTCTTTATGCAATAGCAAATCTCTAAAATCCCCATCATAGTTGAAGGTCTTACTATTGCCCACGATCGTGCTAATGCGCTTGGGCGTGGCTGCAATGATGATGTCATTTTTTACCACAAGATAGATGATGTTGTTAAAAAACTTATCACTTTGGATCAAAACATCACGCACAAGAGCATTACTCGCTCTATCATAAATCACAATCTTGCCATCAAGAGTGGGAAAGATGATTTTGCCATGGCTAAACACCGGCGCTGCCGCAAGGGAATTGATCGCAGTAACATTAGCGAGCTTTTGTGCGAACACCTCACGCTTTGTTACCACATCATACACAATTACACTATTATCCGCACTCACTAATGCCAACAGATTGCTTAGCACAGCACTATCTGCTGTGTGAGAATCTTGGGGTGCGATACTCGCACTAACGATACATTTACTAAACTCTAGCTCACTTTGGGTCTTTGTGCGCGCATCAATGAGTAGCAACGCCCCACAACCCTCCTGCACGAGATAGAGCGCATGCTCTCTACCCAAAAATCGCTGATTTTTTGTCAGCTCAATCTCGATATTGCCAGAGATATCTAGCACCTCATAATTTTTGAGCAATGCACCAGCCCTCGAAGTATGCACAATAGGCGCAGGAAGCTTGTGAGGAAACTCGGCTTGCAGCCTCACATCTTTGGGCTCAAAATACTTCTTTTGACTACAGCCCCCAAACACACCGATACACAACGTCACCAATGCAATGACAAAGATTCTCATCGCTTAAGCCTATTTATTGATAATGGCGCAGAGCCTTG
This sequence comes from uncultured Helicobacter sp., assembly GCA_944325775.1. GTDB lineage: Bacteria > Campylobacterota > Campylobacteria > Campylobacterales > Helicobacteraceae > Helicobacter_F. The sequence continues at coordinate 98,191 of CALVBL010000005.1, read as the reverse complement.
CCTATACGCGCGAAGTCGGAATTCTCATCTAGAAGCATGAGCTTGTCCTTGGCTTCTTGCTTATAGCCCTTTTGGAGCAAGATTGCGGCTTGCTGGAGGAGTAGCCATTGCTGGAGTGTCTTATCCTGCAATGCTGGCAGAGTGGCAAAAACCTCGCTAGGATTAGAATCCGTGCTAGATTCACTAGATGGCGCAAGAAGTGAATCTAGTGTGTGCTGGATATGCTCATAGGTCGCGATCTGGGCAATAAGTTCATTTTTGGATTTCATCAGGCTTTGGAGTGTTTCCTCGCTGGGATTATGCGTATAGAGATAAAAATCATAAAGTATTGGGTTATTTTGCTTCAATGTCTCTAGGAGCTCGGGAGTTTGGGCTTTTAGAATCTCCCTGTATGCTTCATTTGCCTTTGTGTGTCGTTGCTGCGTGAGATAGCTACTCACGCCCATATATACTATTCCCGCCATCACAAGCACCAAAAGAGCGATGAGAGACTTTTTATAACGTCTTAACAAAATCTCGAATCTAAAGGCATTTTCTAATATCTGTCCATCTTTGTCAAACTCATTTTTGATCTGTGTCAAGTCATTTTTAACGCTCATACATATCCTTTGTGTTGATTATTGTTGATAGTTGCCCTTCTCTTTCACGCCACTAGAGCCAAAGCCCCCTTCGCCACGCTGTGAATCTGCAAGCACTTCCACCTCTTCAAACTCCGCCTGATACACTTTGCTCACCACACCTTGTGCGATCCTATCGCCAGATTCTATAGTAAAATCCTCACTAGAGTGATTAACAAGCAAGACTTTGATCTCCCCGCGATAGTCGCTATCCACCGTGCCGGGTGTGTTGAGCACACTAATGCCATTTTTGAGAGCTAGACCACTACGCGGACGCACCTGCACCTCATAGCCAGATTCTATTTCAAAGGCTACTCCTGTGGGGATCAGCATACGCTCCCCAGCCTTTAGGATATGTGAATCCAAGCTATGCAGATCAAACCCCGCACTATGTGTTGTCTGATACTGCGGGATAATAGCTCTTGGATGTAGTTTTTTTATCTTGATACGCATACACTGCCCTAGTCTTTGAATCTTAGAGGCTTGTAGCCCACTTCTACGATCTCAAACTCGCTCTCACCCTTAGGTAGCACGATACTCACCTCATCACCCACTTCCCTGCCTATGAGCGCACGCCCCATCGGAGAGGATACAGAGATAAAGCCCCTTTGCGGATCGCTCTCTAACGTGCCCACAAGCGTATAGGTGAATTCTTTGTCCGTGTCTAGATCGAGGACTTTCACATACGAGCCAAAACTCACTCTTTTGTGCTCTAGGATACTAGGATCGATGATTTGCGCATTAGCTAGCATAGCACTAAGCTCTGCGATGCGAGATTCTATAAATGCCTGTTTTTCTTTCGCGGCGTGATATTCAGCGTTTTCTTTTAAATCCCCATGTGAGCGCGCTATATCGATTTCTTTGACGATTTGGGGACGTTGTACCTCTTGCAAATCCTTGATTTCTGCACAAAGCTTTTGATAGCCGTATTCTGTCATCGGTTCTTTTGCCATAGATTCTACTCCAAAATTTTTCTTACAATCATAACACAATAGCCTAAAAATGCCATTAAATATCCAAACTTCTGCCTATCTCACGCACCGCCTCCAGCGCGTCTGCACACATTGACACACCATACGCACTCATAGCGCGCTTGTCACCATAGCCACATAGCACGCCTATCGCCGATATGCCTGCACGTTTGGCAGATTCTAGATCTAGCGTGGTATCACCTATCATATACTTATGTGTATGTGCGGCATGTGGAAAATACTCCAAAGCCTTGAGGATAGGCTCAGAATCTGGTTTGGGATTACGTACAGATTCTATCCCCACCACGCAGCTAAAATACTCTCTCATACCAAGTGAGCATAGCAACTCCGCGCTATAATCCCCGCGTTTAGTCGTTACCACACCCAAATCCGCGAAGCTCGCCGCTAAAACAATCGCATCTCTAGCATTTGGGAGCAAGGTCGTACCCGCCTCCATTTTGGCATGATAGGCATTTCTATAACTCTGCACAAACTCCCCTACCCTCGCCTTTGGGACATCGTGTGCTAAAAACATATCCTCTAGCGTATGCCCAATCGTCGCTTTTAGCGAATCCAAACTCGGCTTAGGATACCCAAAGCCCTCCATCGCCTCACAAAAGCTCGCATAAATCGCCTTGGTAGAATCTATAAGTGTGCCATCAAGATCAAAAAGTATAATCGCGCTTTTCATATTTCCTAACTCCCTAGCTTCTGCTTGTCTCTTGCACCCTCGCACCACCCAAGTTCGCACGCCTAAACTCAAAAACCATCACTCCAAGTGTGACCAAACTCGCACACATAAATGAGAGTGGATAGCTCCACCACACGCCATCAAGTCCCCAAATTCTGCTTAAGATTTCAAGTAAGATTACCACAAACACGAGATTAGTCGCAATCGTTACAATAAACGAGCTTAGCGGTCTTTGGATAGATTGCAAAAAAATCGAGCTTACAAGATTAAAACCTAAAAAGATAAATCCCAAAAAATAAATATGCAATGCGTGTGTAGTAGGCTCTAAAAGATGCTGAGTATCCGCGCGCAAAAAAAGATTAACAAGAGCACTATCAAAAAGATTAGAAGCTAAATACATCACAATCCCACTTATCGTAGCAAAGCTAAGCACAAAAAAGTAGATTTTTTTCACACGCGCATATTCTCGTGATCCATAATTAAAACTCGCGATTGGTTGCACTCCTTGTGCGCAAGAAAGCACTATGGTAAAGACCACCATACCGCTATACATCAATATGCTATATACCGAGAGCGCATCTGTCCCGCCCAAATCCTTTAGTGTGCGATTAAAGAGAAACATCACCACACTCGCACTAAGCTCTGCAAAGCTTTGAGGTAGTCCATTGCGCATAGAGGCAAATACCGATGTGAATCTAAAGATTCTGACAAAGTAGATCTTGCCTCTCTTTAGCACAAAGTGGCTAAGCAAAATACACATACCAATGCCATGCCCAAGTATCGTCGCTAGCGCCGATCCCGCGATCCCAAGCTCGAATACAAACAAAAAGAGATAATTAAGCACGATATTGCTCGCTGCACCGATGAGCATCGCTACCATCGCTAGCACTGGACGCTTGTCATTGATCGCAAAAATATCAAGCAAAGGATGAAGTACCACGATAAATGAACCCAAAAAAATCACCTGCAGATATTCCACCACATAGCTTAGAATCTCATCATTCGCCCCCAGCTCATAGGCGATAGAGGGAGCATTAAAAAACAACACAATCCCAAAGACAAGACTACTCGCCCCAGCGAAATAGCACACCGAACTAAACATAATTCGCGCACGATGCTCTTGCCCCCTGCCTAGATAAAACGACGCGATACTCGCCGCCCCCATACCAAAAAGTAACTCAAAGGCAATCATTACCGGAAATACAGGCCAGCACACTCCGATAGCTGCCAGTGCCTCCTTGCCCAATGCCTTGCCCACAAAAATCCCATCGACCATAGAATATGTCGAAAGCGCGATCATCGCGCATAGATTCGGGATAAAAAAATAAAAAAATAATCGATACAGAGAATCTGTGCCCATATTGATATTTTTCTTTGCCATTTTGCCCTCCAAAATATGCCTTAAATATATGTCTAAGTGTTATTTGATAAGCTGCATAAATTCTGCGCGTGTCTTAGGATCGCGTTTAAATAGCCCGCGCAATGCACTTGTGATGATCGTGGGATTTTTTTGCACGCCACGCATACTCATACACAAATGCTGTGCCTCACACACGACGATCACGCCCTTTGGCTGTAGATTCTCTAGGAGACATTGTGCGATTTGCTCGGTGAGTCGTTCTTGAATCTGCAATCTACGCGCAAAACTCTCCACCAATCGCGCTAGCGAGCTAATCCCCGCAAGATGTTTATCTGGAATATAGCCAATACTAATGCGCCCAAAGAAGGGTAGGAGATGGTGCTCACACATCGAATAAAACTCAATATCCTTTGCGATCACCATCTCATCGCACAATTCCTCTTCAAAAGTCGCACCTAGAAGCTCCCTAGGATTTTGTGCATAGCCACTAAAGAGTGTTTGTAAAGATTCTATAATCCGCCGTGGTGTGTCCTCCAAGCCCTCGCGCGCTCTATCTTCACCTATATGATCACATAATCTTGCAAAAAACTGCTCAAAATCTCGCAACACCTCTTGCATATACAATCCCTAAAAAGTCTGAATGAAAGTGCGATTATAGCAAGATGTAGCTAAATTGTGGTATCAAATGTGCTAGAATCCCGCGATAAATCCAACACTATAGGCGATACAATCTATGCAATATCCTCTAGAATCCTACCCCACTTTTGAACAAAACCTCCTCTGCTGGATGGGACGCTTTATACGCTGGAAAATCAACACTCTCTCCAACCACCAAGTGCGCAACCAAGAAGTGATCCTCCAAGTCCTCCAAACCCTCAACACCACACCAAAAAGCATACAAGATCTGCTTAATCTATGCAAAAAAGCGCGCAGTGCTGGACTAGTGGGTATCAATCTCTTTAGCACCCCGTTGCGCAAACTCTATGAATACCTTGTCGCACTCCACTTAGATTCACTCACACGCATTGATGAGGATCTCATCATCGATTTTTTGAGTGTCTATACCTCCAAGCTTAGCGATGCGAGCAAAAAAAACTATCGTATCGTGCTTATAGGATTTTTTGGCTACATTGATAGGCACAATGCCTATAATAAAGGTTCGTTTGTCTTTGGGATCAAACTTGCCATACGCCATCTTCTTAGCCAAGCCAGCGGGCAGAAGCTCCCTACTTATCTTGATGAAAGTGAGCTTGAGCGATTTTTAGAATCTATCGACACCACGCCACTTTCCCCAAGCCGTATGGCACGCGATAAACTCATCATCAAAGTGATCATCTACACCGGTATGCGCGTGAGTGAAGCCCTAAGTCTGCGCACCAAAGACCTGATCCCCCAAGAAGATCTCTGGATGTTTCAAGTGCGTGGCAAAGGCAACAAAATGCGCGTAGCGATGATCAAAAAAGAAAAGATAGATTCTCTTATGCGCATTTGGATGCAAGAGCGCAGTGAGATCGCGCTACACACAGATATAGAGGACAATCTCATCTTTTGCAACAACAAAGGTGGCAAACTCACACAAGCACGCGTGTATCAGGTGCTAGGCGAGATTCTCAAATACGCTGGGATCAAAAAAGAAAAGATGGGTGCGCATATGCTCCGCCATACCTTTGCCACGATGCTCTATAGCAAAAAACATGACCTCGTGCTAGTCCAAGAAGCCCTAGGACATGCCAATCTCAATACCAGCAGAATCTACACACATTTCGACAAACAGCGGCTTATGGAAGCAGCAAATGTGATGGACGAGTTTGAAAAGTAATATGCTACAATGTGCGTTTTAAAATCTCAAATCCAACAAACCACCTAACAAACCATACAAACGAGGGAGCGATGATAAAAATAGCAATAAACGGACTTGGGCGACTGGGTAGAAGTATCTTTCGCGCAGGTGTTATGCGCGGCGATGTGGAGATACTTTTGGCACACGATATTGCTGATGGCGCGATGATCGCCCACCTGCTTGAGTATGATAGTGTGCATACTAGCCCATTGCGCGATGTGAGCTACACGCCACATAGCCCCACACAAGGCACTCTGTCTTTTGCACATAATGAGAAACGATACACCACCACGCTTTTTACTAGCTTAGCCCGAGAGGATCTGGACTTTAGCAGCGCGGATGTCGTGATAGAATCTAGCGGCAGATTCCTTGATAGTGCGAGTATGGATACGCACTTGCACAAAGGTGTGCAAAAGATCATTATCTCCGCCCCTGCTACTGATGATACACCCACTTTCGTGCTAGGGGTCAATCACACACAATACAGAGGCGAATCTATCATCTCTAACGCCTCCTGTACGAGCAACGCCCTTGCACCCATCGCTAAAGTGCTAGATTCTGCCTTTGGTATAGAATCTGGGATCCTAACCACTATCCACAGCTACACTTATGATCAAAATCTTCTTGATAATGCCCATCGTAGTGACAAACGACGCGCACGCGCTGCGGCTCAAAACATAATCCCCACAAGCACGGGCGCAGCCAAAGCCCTCTACAAAGTCCTCCCACAGCTCAAAGGCAAACTACATGGACATAGCGTGCGCGTGCCAGTAGCCGATGTCTCTATGGTGGATTTTAGTCTCAAACTACGCCATAATCCAAGCGTGGATTCTATCAATCAAGCCCTAGATAACGCTTCACACGCGGAATTATCAGGAATTTTAGCCATTGATGAGAGTTTTAGAGTGAGCAGTGATTTTATCGGCGATACACACAGCGCGATTTTAGCGCGCGACCTCACCTTTGTGCTTGAAAGCGGTATGACTAAAGTCATGGCGTGGTATGACAATGAATGCGGCTATGCTAATAGAATCTTAGATATGGCGCACTACATCACACAGGGTTAGCACGTTTGAATCTATTGCAACAAGCCCAAATCCAGCACATCATCGCTTGTTCTCAAGTCGCCAAGTCCCTAAACACAACACCCCAAAAGCTCCAAGCCGTAGGGATACACACACTTTTTGATCTCTTGCTAAATCCTCCCAAAACTTACCAAAACAAAACTCTTCTCCCCGCACTTGCCCACGGCACGATAGGTGCGTTGCGCGTGGAGATCTTGCAATGCAATAAGGTGGGGTTTGGCAAAAAGGCGTATTTACGCCTATTAGCGCGCTGCATAGACTTTGATCAAGAGATTTCTATGACGCTCTTTCACCCCAAACCTTTTATGTATAAAAGTTTCGCACAAGGAGCGCAATGCGTGGTGTATGGCAAACTCGAGCAAAAGGGTGGATTTTGGCATATCACCCAGCCAAAAGCTCTTAGCGACTTTGGCGCGATCACAATGGAGTTTAAGAGCACTCCTGCTAAAAACAAGCTCCTTAACGCACTTAGCGCGCTCATCACGCACGATACACTCCAAATATGTGGTATCAGTGAGCCTTATGCAAGCGCGCTCTATGAGATATTCCACCCTAGCCAAGAGTTTGTGAGCGCGTTTTTAGCACATGGGAGCTACTTCGGAGTGTATCTACAAGCCTTGAAATTTGTTGAAATCCTGCACCATATCCTGCGGCTACGCACCAAAAATCTGCATTTTAAAGCAAACTTCGTGTGCAGCGGTGATTACAAAGCCTTTGTGGATTCACTACCCTTCAGCCTTACACAAGGACAAAACGCAGCTATAGAATCTATCGCCACCGATCTTGCCTCCAAAGTGGCGGCGCGACGGCTCATTATGGGCGATGTGGGCTGTGGCAAGACGATTGTGATATTAAGCGCTGTGATGATGGCATATCCGCACAAATCTATCCTGATGGCGCCTACAAGTATTTTGGCTAAGCAGCTCTATGAAGAGGCGAAGCGGTTTCTTCCTTCGTTTGTGAAAATAAAGCTTATCACCGCACAGACCAAAGATTCTCATACTCCCAAAAATCGCGCACAAGGGGCAAATGCGCCGCAAGATATAGAATCTACACTTTTCGCGCAAAAGGATCTGGAGGAATATGATGAAATAATAAAATCTCATACCACCAACGACATTACAGAATCTAAGCAATCTAAAGCTTTAGATTCAGGTAATGTATGTGCGCGAAGCGGAGTGAGTGGGGACTCACTCCCCACGATCGACACGCAAGAGCAAGGCTCTTGTAGTGAAATGATAGAATCTCAAGATGCGGATTTTATCATCGGTACGCAGGCGATTTTGTATCGCGACTTTGATTACAGCAAATTCGCGCTTGTGATGAGCGATGAGCAACATCGATTTGGCACAAACCAACGTCACAAACTCGAAAAAATGTTCTCTAGCGCGAGCGATACCAAGCCCCACGCATTACAATTCTCCGCCACACCGATCCCGCGCACCTTTGCGATGATGAATGCGCACTATATCAAGCATAGTATCATTAAAGATCTGCCATTTAAAAAAGACATACAAACGCACATCATGGGCAAAGCGGAGTTTTCCAAGCTGTTGGCACATTTGCGTTTCGAGTTTGCGCTAGGACATCAAGCGATCATCATCTATCCATTGGTAGAAGAAAGCGAGCATATCGACTATCTCTCATTAGCACAAGGGCAGGAATTTTGGTTCAAACATTTTGAGGGGGTGTATGTCACCTCTGGCAAGGACAAACAAAAGCAAGAAGTACTAGCAGAATTTGCACAAAAAGGCAATCTCCTGCTTGCCACCACCGTGGTGGAAGTGGGGATCTCACTCCCTAAGCTTAGCACGATCATCATCGTTGCGCCAGAGCGTTTGGGCTTGGCGACTTTGCACCAACTGCGTGGTCGGGTGAGCCGCAATGGGCTAAAGGGTTATTGCTTCCTCTACACTACTGCCAAAGACACCACGCGATTAGAATCGTTTGCCAACACACTCAATGGCTTTGAAATCGCCGAGCTAGATCTCAAAAATCGCAATAGTGGGGATCTACTCAGCGGTGTAAAACAAAGTGGGAGTGAGTTTAGATTCTTTGATCCTAGCAGTGATGAGGCGCTCATCAAGGAGATAAATGCGCGCCTTGGGACATTAGCTTAGGAATCTTGGCTCTCTAAAGTGCTTTGGGGACGCACATAAGTCTGCTGGAAGCCAAGCAATCCGATGAATAAAAACACAATACTCACAAGGGCAATCACAACAAACAAAATCCACACCAAAAGCATCATAAGATTCTTCTCAAAAAATGCAACAAACAGAGTTTCAATGCCATTAAACATAGCAGTACTTACCAAAAATGGATTGTGATTGAGAAAATCCACAAACATAAAGCCAAATACCGCTGCTACAAGCACATTACCCACAAAAGCGATTATATACAGCCTAAAGCTCACCATAAATGCCTTCAATCCAGTCAAAAACGCCATCTCCACGCTCACCTTATAAAACCAATAAATCTGCAATGCCACCACAGCAATGCTCCCAAGCAAAATAATGGCAGAAACCACATACACCGAAGTGCTTAACATCATCACATCATTAATCCCCACAAACCCATACACCAAAATCTGCAGAGCAATGTAATAGCCGATATTTAACAAAACCGCATAGATATAGTAGCGAAACACAAAGGTATTAGCAAGCTTGCTAAAGCGATACAGCCCCACGAGACCTACGATCCAAAACGCAACTAAGGTAAAAATCGCGATGAGATTTACCAGCGGGACCAAACAAGCAAAAAACGAGATGATAAACCCAATAATACCCCGTTTTATGAGCTTTTTACTATTTGCCAATGCCGGACTATCTGTCAGCGTGAGCACTTCCATATACAACTCCTAAATGTAAAATTTGTAGTGATCGCTTGAAGCACAAGCCAATCATCTCATACATAAAACTTAGATTGTACCACTATTTGCCTTAGGGTATATTTATTTGGGTATTTACTCAGACAATACACTTATTTCTACAATGATGGAAATATTAAAACCAAAAAAGAACTTTATGAAAAAAGTTTGGCTACTAAGCGGAATTATCATACTATTTGTGCTTACAGGATGCTCGAACAATCTGTCAAAGAGATCAAATTTTAGAGATTTTGAATCCACCTGTGAATCTTGCACTTAGCTTGCCTAAAAGCATGAAAGGCTTGAAGGCAAAATTGGCTAATCTTATTAGCTTATCTTATTGCTTTTGCGCCAGATTTTCATCTTCTCTGCTGCGGCTATGAGCTCCTCGCGGAAATTGGGATGTGCTACCGAGATGATGGCTTCACATTTATGCCAAGTCGAGAGTCCTTTGAGATTTACCTTGCCGTATTCGGTCACGAGATAATGCACATTGGCGCGTGTGGCAGTTACGATACTCCCAGATTCTAAGGTCGGCAAAATACGCGATTTGAGCGTACCATCTTTTGCTACAAATGTCGAGGTGCAGCAGATAAAGCTCTTGCCATTTTTGGCGAGATATGCCCCTAGCACGAAGTCAAGCTGTCCGCCCGCACCGCTGATATGTCGCGTGCCTGAAGATTCTGAATTAATCTGCCCAAAAAGATCCACATCCACGGCGTTGTTGATGGAGACGAAATTTTCAAGCGATGAAATCGTGCGAATGTCGTTGGTGTAATCCACCGGCGCGCTCATACACTCGGGGTTGTCGTCCAAAAAATCATAGAGCTTTTGGCTACCCATCGCAAATGAGTAGGTTTGTCGTCCTGTATCAATATTTTTTTTGCTACCATTGATTTTGCCCGCTAGGCTCATCTCCACGAACGCATCAGCATACATCTCGGTATGCACACCTAGATCTTTGAGATCGGATTTGGCGATGTAGGATCCCACGATATTGGGCATACCGCCAATCCCTAGCTGGATACAGCTACCATTGCGGATCTCCTCCACGATAAGCTTAGCTATAGTATCATCGGCATCGCTAGTTTTAGCTGGTGGCAAGGCGATGGGCTGGGGATTTTCACCCTCGACAATGATATCCACTTGAGAGATATGCACATCTGCTCCCATACCGCCTAGACAGCGCGGCATATTGGTATTGACCTCGACGATGACAATGTCTGCCATTTCCACACAGGCTTGCATATGAGAGGCTGAAGGACCGAAGTTAAAATATCCGTGTTTATCCATGGGTGCTACTTGCATGATCACGACATTTGGGCGGGGTGCGTTGTCCCTATAGTAGCGCGGTAGCTCTGAATAACGCATAGGCGCATAGAATCCAAGTCCTTGATCGATGAGCTTGCGCCCCACACCGCTGGCATGCCAAGTATACCATGAAACATGGGGGGCAGGATCCTCTACCTTAAAAACCTCTGGAATCTGCAGAAGTATGCCTCCGCGTAATTTCACATCTTGCAGCTCTTTGATACGCTCGCTTAGAGCCCTATCACAAGCCACAGGCGTGGTAACCGCCCAACCATAATCCACCCAATCCCCAGATTTTATCACGCTTACCGCTTCTTTGGCGGTTTTTAGCTTCTGTCGGTATATCTCTCTAAAGTCCATTGCAGCCTCCTTATGTAAGCCTTATAAGCCCCCCAAGGGACTATTCCTAGAGTGCAAATAGATCGCTAAACTCATTGAATGGCATAGATTCTAAGCTCGCTTGATTTGCGCATACCTCTTTTATTTTGGCACATTTTTTAGGGCTTAGTTTGCGTGCGATGTTGCGCTCGAATTTCGCCACAAGCACAGGGATCCCCTCATCTCTGCGACGTCTATGCCCGATAGGATATTCCACTTCTACCTTTTGGCTTTGGCTACCGTCTTTGTAGAAAATCTGCACAGCATTGGCGATAGAGCGTTTATCAGATTCTAAATATTCTTTAGTATATCTATCATCAACTTCTACCACCATTTTATCGCGCAATGCGTCAATTCGAGGATCATTTGCCACGCTATCTTCATAATCATCAGCAGTCAATCGTCCAAAGATAAGCGGCACAGCCACCATATACTGAATGCAGTGATCTCTGTCGGCTGGATTAGCGAGTGGTCCTACTTTGTTGATGATTCTATGTCCAGATTCTTGGGTAGTGATGACGATCCTCTCGATAGAATCTAGCCTATCTTTGACTTCATCATGAAGCTTTAGGGCGCACTCAACCGCAGTTTGCGCATGGAATTCCGCCGGGAAGCTGATTTTAAACAGCACATTTTCCATTACATAGCTACCAAATTCTTGTGGGATAGTGAGTTTAGCTCCTCGCATTTTCACATCTTCAAATCCCCAAAATTTCGCACTTAGCGCGCTTGGGTAGCCCATCTCGCCACTTAGTGCTTTAAGTGCTAGATTCACACCTCTGCTGCTTGCATCGCCCGCTGCCCAGCTTTTGCGAGAGCCTGTGTTTGGTGCGTGGCGATATGTTCGCAATGCACCACCATCGATAAATGCGTGACTTACAGCATTGCGCACTTCTTCAAAAGTCCCACCAAGCATCGCACACGCTACTGCTGTAGAAGCGATACGCACAAGCAATACATGATCAAGCCCCACTTTGTTAAAACAATTATCAAGTGCTAGCACACCTTGAATCTCATGGGCTTTTATCATCGCACTTAGCGCGTCTTTGACCGTGAGAGGGGCTTTGCCTTCAGCGATGTTCTTGCGGCTGATGTAATCTGCCACTGCCCAAATCGCTCCAAGGTTATCGCTTGGGTGTCCCCATTCTGCCGCAAGCCATGTGTCATTAAAATCAAGCCATCTTACCATCGCACCGACATTAAATGCCGCTCTCTCTGGCTCTAGCTGATAACTAGTCCCGGGGATTTTCGCTCCTAGTGGGCGAAACTCTGCTCCCTCTACCACTGGTCCTAATAGCTTGGTACAAGCAGGAAATTCTAGTGCTAAAAGCCCGCACCCGATTGTATCCATAAGGCAGTAGCGCGCGGTTTCATACGCGAGTTTAGAATCTATCTTGTATTCTAGTGCGTATTTCGCGATTTTTGTAAGCAGTTCGTCAAACTCTGGTCGTTTGGTGTCTAAGATTCCCATATCAGCACTCATTGTGTTCTCCTTGTTTAAGTTAAAGTTAGTTGGTTAAGGCATTCGGCTTTGAGCGACTTTTAAGGGAGTGTTCGCGGGCGGCTTGGTCACTACTGCTTAGGTAGCTCCCCTCGCCACCCACTCCACAACCCTTAAAATTCATCTCAAATCCTAGAATGCCAAGAGGCAAGCCACGCACAAGATTCACAGACAAATTCAGAATCTTACCAAGGCTTTGCCACGGAAATTCTAGTATCTTGCGTGAGATTTAAATGTTGTGCAAAGCGAGGCGAGGGGAGCTACCTAAGCGGTAGTGACCAAGCCGAGCTACAGCACTCATTTAAAGATTGCGCAAGAGACGAATTTCTAGACTAGCGATCCTCGATTTTCACATACGCCCTATTCTCCGGTCCCGTATATTCCGAACTTGGGCGTATGAGCTTGTTATCAGCGCGTTGTTCATACACATGCGCAAGCCAGCCACTGGTGCGACTCATAATGAAAATCGGCGTGAAATACGAGGTCGGAATCCCCATAAAGTGATACGCCGATGCACTATAAAAGTCAAGATTTGGGAAGAGTTTTTTCTCGTCCCACATAATTTTTTCAATCGCCTCACTAATAGGATAAAGCAATTTCGTATCGCCCACATCATCACCAAGTTTTTTGCTCCACTCTTTGATGACGACATTGCGTGGATCTGCCTTGACATACACACGATGCCCAAATCCCATAATCTTCGCTTTATTAGCAAGCTTTTCATAAATGCCTTTTGTGGCTTCCTCCACGCTTTTGAATTCTTCTAAAAGCTCCATAGCTGCTTCGTTTGCTCCACCATGCAAAGGTCCTCGCAACGCTCCAATCGCCGCAGTGATCGCCGAATACACATCAGAGAGTGTCGCACTCACCACGCGTGAAGTGAAGGTCGAGGCATTAAACTCATGCTCGGCATAGAGAATGAGGCTCACATGCATGGCACGCACCCAAAGCTCTTTTGGCTCTTTGTTGTGGAGTTTTTCTAGGAAATATCCACCGATAGAATCTTGCTTAGATTCTGTATCCATCTCTGTGCCGCTTTTGTGCCAATGATGCCAAAATAGTAGAATGGAGGGGAATATCCCAAGCAAACGAATACCGATTTTGAGCTGATCTGGGAAGCTCATTTTTGCTACGCTCAAGTGCTCTTGCTCCAGACAGCCCAAAATCGAGCAGCCCGTCCTCATCACATCCATTGGATGTGCGTCTTTAGGCAAAAGCTTGAGTGCTTCGCGCATTTCTTTAGGCAGTGCGCGCGCTTTGATAAGCTCGGCTTTGAAATCCGCCAATTCTGCCTTGGTCGGCAACGCGCCCTTAAGTAGCAAGTAAGCTACTTCCTCAAATTCTGCGTGTTTTGCTAGATCATAAATATCATACCCGCGGTAGTTTAGCCCATGTCCTGTGCCAACGGTGCAGATCGCGGATTTCCCAGCGATCACACCTGCTAGTCCGCCAACTTTTCCTTTTGCTGCTTCTCCCATAGTTTCTCCTTTTTTGAAGTTATAGAATCTAGATTCTATTTTTTAAACAACGCATCGAGCTTTTGCTCATAGGCGTGGTAGCCAAGCATTTCATAAAGCTCATCGCGTGTTTGCATTTTTTCGATACTTGCTTTTTGTGAGCCATTTTTGAGAATGTCGTTAAAGACTTCAAGCGCGGCTTTATTCATCGCGCGTGCAGCACTTAGCGGGTAGAGCACCATAGAGATTCCCACGCCCTTGAGCTCATCGGTGGTAAAATATGGTGTCTTCCCAAACTCTGTGATATTTGCTAACACAGGGACTTTGATCACATCTGTGAATTGCTTATACTCCTCAAGCGTGTGGATTGCCTCGGCAAAGATCATATCTGCGCCAGCCTCCACATAAGCTAATGCCCGCTCAATCGCAGCTTGCTGCCCTTCGCTTGCGTGTGCATCAGTGCGCGCCATCACAACAAATTCAGAATCTATCTTGCCATCAATAGCGGCTTTAATCCTATCGCACATTTCATCTTTGCTCACAAGTTCTTTATTTGGGCGGTGTCCGCAACGCTTTTGGGCGACTTGGTCTTCTATGTGGCAGCCTGCAGCACCAGAACGCGTGAGATCTTTGATGGTTCGAGCGATATTAAACGCCCCACCCCAGCCAGTATCGGCATCCACAAGTAGTGGCAAATCACTCACTGCAGTGATCCTGCGCACATCTACGCATACATCTTCAAGCGAGCTAATGCCAAGATCTGGCACACCTAGACTCATAGCAGCCAACGCCCCACCGCTTAAGTATAGTGCCTTAGCACCGCTTTTTTGTGCTTGTATGGCAGAATATGCATTGATCACGCCCAGAATCTGCAGGGGGTGATTGTTTTTGACTGCTTCTCTGAATTTTTTTCCAGCACTCATTTTTGCTCCTTTGCTTCCCAGAATTTGAGATTACTTAAATCGTAACCTGCTTTTATTGTAGGCAAAAAGTTATAAATAGAGTAGTGTTTGCTCTTCATTTTTGCGAAAAAAAAATTTGACTTTTTAGAATCTGGATTTTTCTAGAGGGAGAATTTCCCTTAAATTAGGGAAATTCATCGTGTTACATTAAGAAACACTACATCATTAGCTAACACAAGTTTTACACAACAAAACTTCTAATCCCTAGTTGTGCGGAGGTGCTATAAGGCATTACGGATCTTTTTGCCAAAAGCTATGCAGGGTTTTTCTACATAGAAGTGCGCGAAAGTGGCGACCCCTATGATAAGGGCAAGATAGATGAACGCATAGAGGTTTGCAAAGAGTGCATTGCCAAAATCTAGATATGGCTTTGGAGCATCGGCTATGTAGATCTGCTCCCATAGCCCAAATTTTGTAGCTAAGGTTTTGGTAATAATACCCATAAGAAACATACTAAAAGCGTGAGTGATATAAATGCTATAGGATATTTTCCCAAAAAACACAAAGGGCTTAAGGCACAAGAATCTACTTATACCTGCCCCCCCCCCCCCCCATTAGAATATATAGCAGATAGGGCGAAAACTAACACCACAAAGGGAAAGACGATGATAGAGGCATTATAGGATCCTATTTGAAAAACCGCCAAAAACGCAGCAAAACCCACAATCTCAACTATGTGCAGCAGCATTGGAGGCAGGGAAATGCGCTGGAGTTTGGTAAAAACAAGATAGACAGCACATCCAGCAAAGAAAAATAAAATCCCTTTTTGTGCTTCAGAGCGCAAAAAGTCTAGATAATGTGTGAAACTAAGAATCGGAAGTATGAGAAAAACCGTGTATCGCACGATCTTATGCACAAACATCAAAAGCCCAAAACAGATATACAAATACCATTCTATGCTAAGACTCCACGAAGGAAAATTAAACGAACTAGAATCCGTGTGTGGCAACCAAGATTGCAACAACAAGAAATTGGGCAAGATTTCTTGAATCTGCTTATGCTCACTAAAGGGTGGCGTTCCGAAGGAAATATTGAAATATGTGTAAGCAATGTATTTGCAGCACTCAAACGCGACAAACAAAAATAGCACAAGCCAATACAGCGGCAAAATCCTAAATGCACGCGCGCTCAAAAAATCTTTGAGCTTGAATGTATCCCTATGATACACATAGGCTATGATAAAACCACTGAGGACAAAAAAGAATGGCACACCCAAAGCGCCATGTCTGAAAAATTCCACTTCGGTAAATGACCTATATATGTGCAAATGCAGCAAGACAACGCTAAGTGCCGCAATACCCCTAAAGCTATCAAGGGGCGTGAGATATAAGACTTTCATCAAATACTCCTTAAGATTCACATTTCAAATGGCAAGAGCCAGGCTTTGTTTTATCGCTTCAGGGAGCAAATACCCTTTGCTTCAAAGTGCGCACATACATAACCTTTGTTTAGATCCTATGCCATGGCTAGTGGTTTTGGTTTTTATATTCCTAGCATGCCGGCGAAGTCGTTAGGCACATTCATAATATCCAAAATCGCAGCAATCTGCCCTCGGTGGTGGATACTATGATTTAACATACCTAAAAAATACTGCGCTATGGGCTTTTCAAAGCTCACACCCGGAAATGATAGAATCTTCACTTCAGCAAAATCTGCGACTCTGTCAATCAGCTCGATAATCGCCCTATCAGCTTCTTTGCGCAAAACGATGAGAGATTCAAAACTTTTATCTTGCAGACCACTTGCCAGAGCATCTTGGAGGTGTTTGACATCTAGGGGATTTGGTGCGTAAGAATTGATAATGCCTAGCAAAATCGCTATATCACCCTCCAATATGTGAGTAAATGTACCCAACACAGAGGTGTAATACACACCCATATCCTTTTGGAGATCGCTTGGACTTAGATTCTCCAAAACCGCTAACATATTGTTGTTGGCAAACTGATTGTATCGCGCCTGTAGCTGTAGCATTTCTCGCATAAAAACTCCTTAAATGTTTGTGGATTATGGATTAAAGGTTGGCATTGTAGCATAAAAGCAGCAGAGAATCTTAAAGCAATGCAAGGTTGCTAAACACTCCCCAACCGCCATAGCCAACCATACAAAGCCCCGCTAGTGTGTTGAAAAATGCAGGTTTTAGCACGCGCATAAGGCTTGAGGCAAAGAGAGCGAAAGGATACATCACCAGCACGCTTGCCAGCCCAAAGGTCCCCATCACCACAGCCCCACCTACCGCGCTTCCGCTCGCCACCGAACTAATGAGGAAATAATACACAATGCCACAGGGCAAGATGCTATTACACATACCAAGCAAAAAAAATGAAGTCATAGAGCGCGAGCGCAGCAGGTAGCTAAAAACTCGCGCTATTGTGGCAAATGCACGCTTTGAGAGGGATTGCGCAGAATCTAAATCCATAGAATCTCTGATAGTAGGCTCAAAGATTCTCAAAGCATTTGGAAAGAGCAAATACGCAAAGCCAAAGAGCAGCAGTAGCACGCCCACGCCCACGCCCATAATCGCCTTGGTGTGCATATCATGAGTGAATATCGCCCCAAAGCTGCCAAAAATCCCACCTAGCACCATATACATACACACTCGCCCACAGACATATAGGAGGTGAGAGAGGGCATTGCGCGCAAAGGTGCTAGGATTGTGAATCTTAGCGCGTGTGTAGGCGATTATCAGCCCGCCACACATACCCACACAATGCCCCAATGACGCAAAAAAGGCGATAACAAAGATACTAAGCAGATCGAAATGTTCCATATAGATTCTCACTTTTATAAAATTAAGCGCATAAGTGGAATGATAGCTTTTTTGAGGTTATAAATTTCTTGTGTAGCGGGGATTTAAAAGTTTTTTAATCTTTTTTGGATACAATCGCAGGTTTTGAAAATCACTTCAACTAAAGGCAGCAACGATGAAAAAAGGTATCCACCCAGAATATGTCCCATGCAAGGTAACTTGTGTAACAAGCGGTAAAGAAATCGAAGTGCTAAGCACTAAACCACAGCTTCGTATCGACATCTCAAGCTTTTGCCACCCTTTCTACACTGGAAGCGATAAGATAGCCGATGCGACAGGTAGAGTAGAGAAATTCCGACAAAAATACAATCTCAAATAGTCTCGTGCTCACGCTTCTCCCGGCTCCTATTGGCAATCTCTTAGATATCAGCCTTAGGAGTTTGCAAGCTCTTGCACGGGCGGAAGTGGTGCTATGCGAGGATACGCGTGTCGCCAAGAGGCTCTACACACTTCTCCTAGAGCGCTCACTCTTTGGGGAACTTTTAGATTCTACAACTCTTTCTCACAAACGCTTCATAGCCCTACATTCTCACAACGAACAAGAAATACTCACAACCTTTGATGAGGAATTTTTTGCTCAAGATGTCGTGTATCTTAGTGATGCGGGTATGCCTACTATCAGCGATCCGGGCGCGAAACTCGTGCAGTGGTGTATCACGAATAGGATTCCATACGATGTGCTGCCCGGCTCTAGTGCGCTCAATGTGTGCTTTGCCTCAAGCGGGATAGAATCTAAGAGCTTTTTTTTTGGTGGGTTTTTGCCTCATAAACAATCCCAAAGACAGCAGATCCTCCCCCGATACGCCGCGCTTGGTGTGCCATGTATCTGGTATGAGAGCCCACATAGAATCTTACAAAGCCTTCAGGATATAGCTCTCACACTTCCTAATGCGTATTTGTGCGTGTGCAAGGAGCTTAGCAAGATTCACCAAGCGCGATTTTTTGGTCGAGCTGAAGAGATTTTGCGACAATTAGAATCTACAAAAATCTGTGGAGAATGGGTGCTGTGTCTCATCGATGAGAGCAGCCAAGAGCCGAGTCTAAGTCTAAGCGAAGCCAAGCTCCTAGATATCGCTCCAAAAGCAAAGGCGAAGATTCTCTCACTCCTAACTAATAAAAGCGTGAAAGAATGCTACCAAGAGATTATAGAATCCACAGATTTATCCCTGCCACACTGCGCCAAAGAATGAAGGAAAAAACTATGATTATCTTTGGTAAGCAGCCTGTGGAATATGTGCTCGCACATCATCAAGCAAAGATCCAAGAAATCTACATCGCCAAAGAGCTAGCAAAAGAGCAGTTTTCGCGTCTCAAGGCGTGTGGTAAGCCCATAAAGGTGCTCGATTTTAAAAAAGCGCAAGCCCTCGCACATGGACGCAATCACCAAGGTGTGCTACTCAAGATCGCTTATGACCCACTCTCAAATGTGCGTGATATGCTGGAGCGTGATACGCTTGTGGTGCTATATGGACTAAGTGATGTGGGCAATATCGGTGCGATCGTGCGTAGTGCGTATGCACTGGGGGCTGGAGGCGTGCTACTCACAGATGTGAATCTCCAGCACAATGCCCTAGAGGGGATTATGCGATCGAGTGCTGGTGCGCTCTTGGATATGCCATTTTGTGTGTTTCCGCGCACACTTGATCTCATCAATGAACTCAAAATGGCGGGTTTTACATTATTAGGTGCTGATATGGCAGGAGAGGATATTCAAAGCTTTGTGAGTAATCTCGCGTCATCACAATCTTTGTCCCAAGATTCATTAAATTCGCAAAAAAACGATATAATGAAAGCTTTTAAATTTCAAAGTAAAAAATGGGTGTTGTTTATGGGAAGCGAGGGAGAGGGTCTCTCTGCTAAAATTGCTAAGAAACTCGATAAGACACTGAGCATTCCTATGACACACGCTTTTGATTCTCTAAATGTAGCGCATGCATGTGTCATTTTGCTACATAGATTATTGTGTATGAAAGGTTAGTCGATGAAAGACAAAACACTAGATGAGCAACTCGAATACCTCAAAGGACTTGGGGTCAAAGAAATCAATAAAGCCACCAAACTTGCAACAAATAAAATCGAAGATATTTTGTATAAGCGTTTTGATAAGATTGATAGCGTGCGTGCCAAGGGCTTTGTCACCATGCTTGAGCGCGAGTATAGTCTCAATCTCTCTATGTGGCTCAAGGAATATGCCCTCCATCACAATCAAATCTCTCAACCTCCACTAGAGGATATAGCACTCAAGATAGGTTCGGTAGCCGACATCGATATTAAGAAAAAAACTAAGGATTCTAAAAATCCTCCTAAGGAAGTCTCCACCGCGATCACAGCCCTCAAGCTCCCAGAGAAAGACACGCAGGATAAACCGACAAAGCCCTCTCAAGGTGGTGGCTCAAATACCATCATAATCGTGCTTTTATCGCTAATTGTGCTTGGGTGTGTGGGGTATTTTGGCTACAAGGTTTTCGCACAGCGATCTAACGCAGTGATACAAAAGCCAAATGCACTTATACAGCAAACCGAACAAGCACCTCAAATCGTGATGACACCAGATTCTGATATATTGCAAAATACAGAGAATCTAGGGCGCACCCAAAATCTCACAAATATGGAAAATCTGCAGAGTATCACACCAGATCGACCCAACAATGCACAAAATAATGATGAACAAAAAAGCAATCAAGATACAATACATAAAAGCGCGGATTCTAGCGGTGCAAATCCACAAAATACACAAGATTCTATCAGTGCCACAGAGAATGATAAAAATGGCAAGTATGATGGAATCTACATCGATTTTTCTGCCCTGCCACAAAACCCCCAAGCCCAAGTGAGTGAATCTCCGCTCCAAGATCAACAAGAGCTTTTACAAGCACCACAGGCATTGCCAAAACCTCTCTCAAAGCTTGCCATAATACCAAATAGCACATTGTGGGTGGGTGTCGTGGATCTAGAGGGCAAAAAATCCACGCAACTAAATCTAAGAGAGCCCTATGAGATTGATCTGGACAAGCCGTATGTATTTGTGTTTGGGCATAGTGATTTTGAAAGCACTTTGGATAATCAAACCTTCTCACATAGGACAAAAAATTTCGTGCGCTTTTATTTTGATGGCAAAGAGCTCAAAGAGATCAACTACAGCACATATAAGCAGCTCAATCCCCACGAGAATTGGCAATAAGGGCGCGTATGAGAAAATATCTTGCGATTATTTTATGTTTGCATGTGCTTTGGGGCGATGTGGTCGATGAAAAGATTAAAAATCTCATCGGTGAAAAAAACTACCAAGTGAATGCAAACTTTATCCAAAATATTTTTCGCGATAAGAATCTTTTCTATACCAATGGCGGCATTAATATGAAAAATGTCGTGCAGGCACTCAAAAATAATGGCTTGCTTATCCTCAAATTCCCCTCTCCGATGGAGGTGCAGCTTACCTTCATAGCACGCACCAGCCCCATACTACTTAATCGCACGATAAACGATATTCTTTCCACAATGGGCTATGCATTTTTTAATGTCCAAAAGGCTGATTATAACAACGGCATTACCACGTTGAGCTTTGTGTTTGTGACCGAACACACGCCCGATCTTGGGATCATTATGAGCGAGTTAGAAAAGCGCGGGATAGCCTGTATTGATATCAAACACCAGAGTGCGCAGAATTGGGAATATCTCTTAGAGATTAATAACCCACAGATTCCAAACGCACGCCTGCTGTTAGCCAACCAAGCCCTTGCGCTGCGCGATGTTTCAGGGCAGTATTGGCTAAGCCTACAAACTCAAGGCAAGATCAAAATCTCTGCACAATCCAAATGGTATCCGCGCATCGTGCTCTATGATAGAAATCTGCGGATTTTAGATTCTATCTTGAGTACAGATTCTAAAACGAGTGTGAGTGTCAAAATTCCTCAAGGCGTGAGTTTTGTGATGATCACTGATAGCAATAATCCCGCGAATCTTAGAAGCGGCATTAATGTGCAGTTTGACTGACACCTAAAGCAAGGAGGAGAAAATGTTTGAAGAGATTGAATTTGAAAAAATAAAGCGTTTGCCTAAGTATGTGTTTGCAGCGATCAATGAGATTAAACTCCAAATGCGCCAAAATGGCGAAGATGTGATTGACTTTTCTATGGGCAATCCAGATGGAGCCACGCCACAGCATATCATTGATAAAATGTGTGAAGCAGCAAACAAGCCAAGAAATCACGGATATTCTGCAAGTAAGGGAATCTATAAATTACGTCTAGCAATTTGTAATTGGTATAAACGCACATATAATGTGGATTTAGATCCTGAAACGCAAGCCTGTGTCGTTATGGGTAGCAAGGAAGGCTATGCCCATCTTGTGCAAGCAATCACAAATCCCGGCGATAGTGCCGTAGTGCCAGAGCCAGCCTATCCAATCCACTCCTATGCCTTTATCCTCAATGGTGCGAATGTGCATAATTTTCCTATCAAATGGAATGAAAATATGGAGCTTGATGAGGAGAGCTTTTTTGCAAATCTCACACAAACTCTTTGTGAAAATGTGCCAAAACCAAAATTTGTCGTGGTGAATTTCCCGCATAATCCAACCACCACGATTGCTTATAAAAGCTTTTATGAGCGTCTTGTGGCACTTGCTAAAAAAGAGAGATTTTATATTATTTCAGATATTGCGTATGCTGAACTTTGCTTTAATGGGTATAAGACACCAAGTATTTTAGAGATTCCCGGGGCGACAGATGTGGCAGTAGAAAGCTATACATTGAGCAAAAGTTACAATATGGCGGGGTGGCGCGTGGGTTTTGTCGTGGGCAATGCTAAAATGGTGCAAGCTCTGCAAAAAATTAAAAGTTGGCTTGATTATGGAATCTACACACCTATGCAGATCGCTGCTACAATCGCACTTGATGGAGATCAAAGCTGTGTTGAAGAGATAAAAACAAAATACCAAAAGCGTATGGAAGTGCTTGTAAAGTCTTTTGGTGAAGCTGGTTGGGAGATGAAAAGCCCAAAAGCAAGTATGTTTATCTGGGCGAAACTCCCTAAGTGTGCAGAGCATTTAGGCAGCATGGAGTTTTGCACGCGACTTTTAAAAGAGGCAAAAATCGCTGTTAGCCCGGGTGTTGGCTTTGGGCATCATGGGGAAGGGTATGTGCGTTTTGCACTTATTGAAAACGAAAAGCGAATCCGCCAAGCCGCCCGCAATCTCAAGGTATTTTTAAAGCAGTTTGAAAACGCGCCCAAATCCCAAAACAACAAGTAGGATGCTATGCGAACGCTTAATATTGGAATCATCGGCGTTGGGGTTGTGGGAAGTGCTGTCGTTAAGATTCTAGAGCAAAACAAAACCCTCATCAGCGCGCGTGCTGGCGCGGAGTTTTGTCTCAAAAAGGGTGTGGTGCGTGATGTTGCAAAAGCTAAAGAACGTTTGGGGGAGTTTGCCATACCTCTTAGCACCAATATCGATGATGTGCTAGAAGATGAAGGTATTGATGTTGTGCTGGAGCTTATGGGTGGTATTGATGAGGCGTATAGGGTCGCTAAAAAAACACTCCAAAAAGGCAAGGCGCTCATCACTGCTAATAAGGCAATGCTCGCCTATCATCGATTTGAACTTGAGCAGATCGCGCGAGGTATTCCCATAGGCTTTGAAGCGAGTGTGGGCGGTGGGATACCCATTATACGCACGCTAAAAGACGGATTAGGATCAAACCATATTTTAGCTCTGCGCGCGATATTGAATGGTACAAGTAACTACATTCTTACACAAATGTTTGATTATGGCAAGAGTTTTGCACAGGCATTGAGCGAAGCACAGAATCTAGGCTACGCCGAGGCTGATCCGACTTTGGATATCAATGGTTATGACGCTGGAGCGAAGCTACTGATCCTCGCGTCCTTGGCGTATGGCATAAACGCGGTGCCTGAAGATATCCTAATCGAGGGGATTGAGGGGATCACAAGCGATGATATGGAGTTTGCTAAAGAATTTGGCTATGTGATAAAACTCTTAGGGATTGCCAAACGCCATGAGAATACGCTCGAGCTACGCGTACATCCCACGCTTATTAGTCAAGATTCTATGATTGGCAAGGTAAGTGGCGTGATGAATGGCATTAGTGTGCTTGGGGATTGCGTGGGTGAGAGTATGTATTATGGAGCTGGGGCTGGCGGTGAGGCTACTGCAAGCTCGGTGATCTCAGATCTTATCGAGATCGCGCGCGACACGCATTCAAGTATGCTTGGTTTTTCAGAATCTATCCAAAGCTCCCTCACGCTCACATCTCGTAAGGATATTCGCTCTAAGTATTATATCCGCCTCTATACGCAGGACAAGCCCGGGGTATTGGGGCAGATCGCACAGATTCTAGGAGATAATGACATTTCAATCAAGGCATTTTTGCAAAAAGAGCATGAAGATAAGGGTGTGGCAAAACTGCTCTTTTCCACACACACAAGTATAGAATCTAATATCACCAATGCGCTCAGAGCCTTTGAATCTCTTCCTAGCGTCCTCACGCAGCCCTACACGATCCGCATCGAGGATTAGATTCTATGCCTGTATCTAAGCATATAGAATCTACAAACCATCCTAACAATGTACCAAACTCTAAACGATCCAAGGGGACACAAGCCGAAAGTGAGGCATGCGCATATCTTGAGAGTTTGGGTTTTGAGATTATCGAGCGCAATTTTTTTGCGCGCTATGGTGAGATCGATATCATCGCTAAGCGCGCTAATCTCTTGCATTTTATTGAGGTCAAAAGTGGCGTGGGTTTTGAGCCGATGTTTAATATCACACCAAGCAAGATTGCAAAACTCCAAAAAGCTATGCGAATCTACCTCGCCAAACACCCCTCCAAGCTGCCTTATTGCCTTGACGCACTCATCGTGCGCTATGGGAAAAGTGTGGAGTTTGAGTTATTAGAAAACATCACACAAGGATAACTATGCAAAGGCGTGGTGGGGTTTTGGGCGCATTTAGCGCGGTGTTTAAGCCAAAGGTGGATTTTATTCCATTGCCTTATGTCAAAAATCTCCATGCACTTAGCCAATGTGCGCAGTGTGAAGGAGCGTGTGTGGAAAACTGCCCCGAGCAAATCATCATCAAAGCAGACAAGACAAGCGTGCCGTATCTAAACTTTATGATTGGTGGTTGCACATTTTGTGGAGAATGCGCGCGGGCTTGTCAGAATCTATGGGGCGAGTATGCTCCACTAGAGCTTGACACTCATAATGTGATCGCTGCTAAGGTCTCTATCGATCCACTCTCCTGTCTTGCGTGGCAAAAAACTACCTGTATGAGCTGCAAGGAGGCTTGTGTAGAAAATGCCATCGTCTTTAGTGCAGGGCTATATCCGGAGGTAGATTCAGAGCGCTGTAATGCGTGTGGTGCGTGCTATGCACGCTGTCCAAAGTTTAGTATTGGTATTAGTAATATACTTTGATGACTAGGATATTGTGTATTTGAGTGGATTCACGCTTGAGATGTGTGAATGTAGAATCTAAACACCAAAAGTATGTCAGAATCCCTAACACAACTCTCTCAAATCCAACAATTCTACATCACAAAATCCTACACCAATCCCGTGTAAATTGCCTTTTGACAGAGAGTCCAAAACCTTAGAATCTTATAAGTTTTCTAAAAGTAAAGATATACTACAATCAGCCTAGATTCAGCCAAATAGCACAATACAAAGGAGAGAGTATGCGACACCCTACATATGCACCTAGAATCCAGCTTCTTAGTGAATCCACGACGATTGCCATCAGCTCCCTAGCGCGTGAGCTAAAAGCACAAGGCAAAGATATCCTTAGCTTTTCGGCTGGTGAGCCGGATTTCGATACACCAAAACCCATCAGAGATGAGGCGATTAGAGCACTCAATAGTGGTTTCACGCACTACACAGCGGTGGGCGGTATCCCAGAATTGCTCAAAGCTATTTGCGCAAAGCTCGAGCGCGAAAATGACCTACATTATGAGCCTAGTGAGATTCTTGTGAGCAATGGTGCTAAGCACTCGCTCTTTAATGTATTCCAAGCACTTGTGTGTGAGGGTGATGAAGTGATTATCCCCGCACCCTATTGGGTGAGCTACCCAGAGATCGTGACTTATTGCGGTGGCAAAAATGTCTTTATTCCCACTGATGAAAAGAGCAATTTCAAAATCACGCCAAAGCAACTCAAAGAAGCCATCACACCAAAAACAAAGATCCTCGTGCTCAACTCTCCCTCAAACCCCACAGGCGTAGTGTATAGTAGGCAAGAGCTAGAAGAGATCGGGCAAGTCCTAGCGGGGAGTGATATCTGGGTGATCAGTGATGAAATCTATGAAAAACTCATTTATGATACGAGTTTTTGCTCCAGTGCGGCAGTAAGTCAAGATATGTGTGAGCGCACAATCGTGATCAATGGACTAAGCAAGGCGGTGGCGATGACGGGCTGGCGCGTGGGCTATCTCGCGTGCAAGGACAAACAACTTGTCAAATACATCGATAATCTCCAAAGTCAATGCACTTCTAATGTCAATTCTATCGCGCAAAAAGCCAGCGTGGTGGCGCTAAGCAAGGAATGTGCGGCAGATATAGAGGAAATGCGCCTTGCGTTTAAAGAGCGTATGGAGGTCGCTTATAAACTTTTTAGCACACTGCCGGGTATCACGCTCCAAAAGCCCCAAGGAGCGTTTTATCTCTTCCCAAATATCCAAGAGATCACAAGGTTTGGTGGAGATTCTATGAGATTTGCTCAAGAATTGCTCCAATCCCAAGGTGTGGCATTAGTGCCCGGTAGTGCGTTTGGGCAAGATGGATATGTGCGCTTTTCGTTTGCGTGTGGGATCGAGCAGATTCAGGCAGGCATAGAGCGTATCGCGCGATTTATCAAAGATATCTAGTCTTTTGTAGCCTTTAACAATGCGAGTGATCAAACTCATATCTTTTGGGATTTGCGCGCTGGTAGTGGGCGTGATCAGCTATCAGCCTCATTACATAAACACCGTGCCATTTGTCCCATATATCTTAGATTCACACGCGCTTGCTGCGCACCACACCCCTATCCTCACCAACACCTCTAATGCCACAGAAGATTCTCAAGAGTTTTTGCAAGACTTTATGCTTGTGCCAAATTTCGAAAAAAGTGCGCACGCAAGTTCGATAGTGAATTTGGGGACACGGCTTATGGTGCTATTTTTTGCCGGGAGCAAGGAGGGTGCGCGCGATGTAAAAATCTATCAGAGCTTCTTGTATAAAGGCGCGAAATCATGGAGTGAGCCAAAGGCGATCCTCACGCCAGAGTGGCTTTCGCACCAAAGTGGGAAATTCATCAAAAAACTCGGTAATCCCGTGGTATTTGCTGATACACTAGGCAGGGTGCATTTATTTGTAGTGGGGGTTAGTCTAGGGGGTTGGAGCACTTCTAAGATCTATCAACTGCGCTTTGATGAGAATCTAGAAAGCCTCACATATATCAGGGAATTGCGCTTAGGCATATTGGCAAACTTTTCGCATTTGGTGCGCACACCGGCAGTCTTGCTCCAAGATGGTGGCTTTATGCTGCCAGTGTATCATGAGCTTGCTGACAAATACCCACTTGCTGTGTTTTTTGACACACAGGGGCAAATGCGCGCTAGCAAACGTCTCAATGATCTACGCGGACAGCTCCAGCCTAGTATAGTCGCCACCAGCCCCCAGCAATGCCTTGGATTCTCACGATCATACAAAAGTGAGTATGCCTATCTGCAATCTTGTGATGATATGGGCAATATATGGCACAAACCCGTGCGCACTAATCTCAAAAACTACGATAGCTCAAGTGTGCTTGTCAATATCGGGCAAGAAGTCGTGCTTATACACAATGACGGCTTTGATAATCCCCTGCTTGAACTATACGATCTCTATGGTGAGGATATCCATATTCACGCGCGTGCTTCTCTAAGTATATTTTGGCTCAAAAATGCAAAAGATGGGATCTTTGAACGCCTCCTCACACTAGATGTGAGCAAACGCCAGCACGGCGAGGTGAGCTACCCCGCCGCAACCCTAGATGATCACAATCTCTACATCACCTACACATACAATCGCGAGCAGATCAAATACGCTAAACTGCGCCTTGACACACTCTATGAACTCATCGCACAAGCAAAGGAAAAAGCCCCCACTTTTTTCAAAGAACAAGAGCAAGAAGAGCCGTTTATAAGGCTTGATGATTTCTACTTCGCACAGAGCAAGATGCAAGGGGTGCGCTAATGCTTGGGCTATGGATCCTATATCTAACAATTGTGCTATGGATCGCCACACGCATTACCGGGCGTATCTTGTCAAAATATCTCCTGTGCATCGTGTGTATGCTCATAGCCAATGTGCCATTGTTTTTCTCACACTATAGCGCTGTGGATCTTGTGTATGCGTTTTTTGATACGCCAAGCTTGCTGTGTGTGCTCATCGCGATCAACTCCATAGGACGCGTGCTGGTTGTGGATTCACGTTCTGTATTTTCAAAGGCAATCCCGCTACCACCTACCCTAAAGCCCATAACTTTCCTCCTCTATGCGATCTTTGGGACAGCACTCCTGCTAGGCACGCTCAATATCCTGCCTTGGCTGGATATTTATCATTTCGAGCCACTCTATCAGAATATAATCGTCCTAGGCATTATGGGAGCGATGATTATTCTAGATTCTATGATTGGAATCTTTTTTGCTTTCAGCTGTGTTATTCTACTCATTATTCCATTAGGGGGGGGGGATGGTAGAAACATTATAGAGGTGGTATTTTGCCCATATCTATGGATTTATAGTGTGGGATATACACTCTTTATGATTTTTACTTTACCGAAAAGATATTATGAAAAACGTGCATTGGTTTAGAGAATTATTATGGAAAAGCGTGGTATTCGCGCTCGTGATGTATGGAGTGTTTTTTTCACTGCGTGCAGGGTTTGTGCTATATGCAGGATTACTTAGCCCCGATACTACAGGAATTACAGATTCTATACTTACTCATCTTCGGGCATTTTTTTATGGATTTTTGTATGATGGCAAGATTGTTGGGACTTTAAGTCTTGTGTATTTTTTGCTGGGCTTATTTCTGTGTCAGATCCCCATAGGGCGCAAGATCCTGCGGTTTTTTATCTCGCTGTGTGTGGTGGTGAGTATCGGCGCTGGTGTGAGTGAGGTGGGATTTTATCACATCTATGGCGATACATTTAACACAATACTTTTTTCTACCGATGAGCGCCTCTCTCTCTTGCTCGTACTCTGGAGTGAGCACACACCATGGAAACTTTTTGCACTTCTTATAGGCTGTTTGGTATTTTTGGGACTTATGCGTATGGGCTTTAAAATCGTGGAATTTTTGCACCGACGACGTTTCCCTATCGCTTTTGGTTCGCAAAGTCCAAAAATCCTGCAATCTGTGATCCTGCTAGTGTGTTTGATAAGCTGGGAGGGCTTTGTGCTTAGCGAAAAGGGGGTAAAGAATCTCACACAGGACTTTAGGAGCCACACATCAGATGATGTCTTGCAAAAATCCCTGCCCGGCGCGATCCGTGATCTTGCACAAGCTTATAGAATCTACAGGCAGATTGAGCATTCCGCATTTAGCGATTATGTCGATCAGAGCCCGATAGAGAGCGTTAGAGAGTTTTTTAATCTTACTGCAGATTCAGATCGCTACGACCTCCAAAGCTTCCTCACAAAAAGTGTCAATAACCCTTCAAACACGAAAATCGAGCATATTTTTTATATCATCATTGATGGCGTGAGTGATTGGTATTGTGACAAAGAATTTGATGAGATTGAAGTATGCAGCGAGCTTAAAGACCTCATAAGCAAAGGCGCGTTCAGGGCAAATGTGTTTTTGCAAAATGCTTCCCAAACCATCACAAACACCCAGACCCAAATAAGCGGACTTTTTGACATTGATATCCCCTTGCATCTACTCCAGATTCGGGGATTTAAAACCGCTCTAGCCATAAACCTCAAATCCTTAGGATACAAAACTAACTTTTTCTTTGGTGCTAGTATCGATCACTGGCAAAACTTCGATGAATTTGTGCGCTCACAGGGCTTTGATGAGAGTTTTTATAATACACACATTGTCCAAAATGCCAAAACACGCGCGTATCAATCCCCCTACGAACACACAACGGGTGCTTACAACTATCATCTCTTAAATTTTGTGCGAGATAGGCTGTTTGTGAATTATCAACAACGGAGCTTTAATCTCATTCTAACCGCGCCTTATACTAAAGAAGAATCGACACAATCCCCACATATCGAGCACATACAGGCGTTTTTACACACACATCCACAGATCGCCAAGCACACCGATGCGCTGGCTTTGGGCTATATCTACCAGCAGGATAAGATCTTGGCTAAATTTATCAAAGACATCAGCGCGCGATTCCCAAATACGCTATTTGTCATCACCGGCAGCCAGAGTGAATCTCCCTCGCTCTCACTAAAAACCAAACATAGCGTGCCATTTATCCTCTATGCGCCGAGCCTGCAGCCCATCGTGGTTGCCAATACAGGATCGCACATCGACATTATGCCGACACTCCTAGAGCTCATCGCACCCAATGGATACAAATATATAAGCTTTGGCACTCCGCTTCTTAGCAACAAAAATAGCATTTATCAGACCGATGCGCACCAAGCTTTTGGCGATGATGCCGTGGCGAACAATCGCTTCATCTATGATGGCAAACAAATCGAGTATTTTGCGCAAGGGCTAGAGCGCGATAAGGACAAAGAGCTTGCACAGACACTTTTTAGACACCTTCAACAAGGGCGCGCGCTAAGCTGGTGGATTTTCAAAAACGGGTATATTGTGGAGGAGTGAATCCTCGCTAGATTTGAAGATATGAATAAAAGAATTTAGCCTGCTCACTCCTAGTATTGTGGGATTTTTAGCCTTTTGATATGCTCTCTTAGGGTTTGCAAAATCTGCTCATTGCGCTCTTTTAGCTCCCTTAGTGTCTGTAAATGCTCCTCACTCACGCTTTTAAGTATAGATTCTATCTCGCGCACAAGTGCTTTAGCGATGTTATTATGCAAGAAAAATCGCTCCTGATAATACTCAAGTCCTATCGCATTTTGCAGCATATCGCGAATATTCTCCATACTAGGCTCATAGAGTGGAAATCGTTCGCTGTCTTTTTGATACGCCTGTAATCCCTGCCTGATCTTAGAATCTAGCTCTAAGCACACAAGTTTGATGGTATTGCGCAGTGTCTTTTCTAAAAGCTGGGCAAGGGCATTTGTGCGCCCCTGTAACGATATTTTGATCTCTCTCAAAGCAGATTCAAACGACAGGGCAATACGCGGGTATTGCACAAACCACTCTTGCAAGTGCGATGGGAGAGCTAGCACATAGGGCAAAAATAGCGGTGTGCCCCTAGAGTGTGTGCCTAGAGCCTGATCCTCCCAAACATGCAATATCTGTGCAAAATCTGGAATCTCACACATAAATCCCGTGCCAAACTGCTTGATAGCCAAAAAGAGCTTGTGCCATTCTGATATGAATGGGCTATCCTGCCGCTGCAAGGTGTTTAGCACAGAATCCAGAGGCAAGATATACATTTCTTTTTCATACTGCTGCGTAGTTTTTAAGCCCAAGGCGTTTTTGTGCGATTTGTTAAAACTCATCTTGGTGCGCTCTAGCGAGCTAAAAAGCTGCTGTGTGAGGGCAAGCACGCGAGATTCTAAAAGTGCGAAAAGCTGCTGGGATTGCGCATTTAGCTCTTGTACCTGCGCTGGGTCTAACACCCCATAGCTCTCCAAAAGCCCCTCTAGCCTCCTAAGATAAATATGTGGGATATGCAAGCGCCGATAATACTTCAATATCAAAATGCGCAGTGATCGCAGTGTCTTGTGCGCTTTGTTTTGGGTCTTTTGGGGCATAAGGTGTGTATGAATAAACTCCACCACCTCCAAAATCCCAGAATCCTCATACAGTCTAGCCCCATCACTGCTAGATTCGCGCTGGGCTTTGAGCGCGTTTTTGGCAGAAATAGGGATAATCGCCTCAAAAATCCCACTAAAAGCTTCCTTGGCGTAATTCAAACTCACTTCAAGCTCGGTGGTGTTTTTGAGCCTATCTTTTTGATTGAGCACACAGAGGCTCTTGGCGCGATAATGTCGGATATGATTAAACAAAATCTCGCGTTCGCTATTTTTGCCGACATTATCAATAAGGCTCACCCAAATGATCCCATCGACTTCCTGCAAAATCGCGTTGCTAATGTCTGTGTCCTCTTGGTTTTGGGAGTTAAAGCCCGGCGTATCCAAAAATATGATCTCTTGCAAAAGTGGCACGGGTGCAAAAAGCTTATAGTGGCTGATCTGGGTATTGATGGCGGGCTCTACTTGCTCCAAAAACTCAAGTGGGGCGTATGTGTGCGTGCCATCTTTGTAAAAAATTTCTAAGTGCAGATTCTCCCCATAGCCGATCTCACAGACTTTAGAGGTCAGCGGGATAATCCCACTTGGCAAGATTTCCTCACCAAGCAGGGCGTTTAAAAATGTGCTTTTACCACTTGAGAACTGCCCGATAACCGCGACTTTGAGTGGTGAATCAAGCTGGGAGAGGAGTTTGTCAAACATCACTCTATCTTCAGAATTTAGCCCAAAATGCTGGCTAAGAAGTGTGCGCGTGGCAATGATACTCTGGGCTAGCGGGTTTTGGTAACGCAGTGCGCTAAATTGGGTGATAAAATCCTCTAAAACACTCATTCTAGCTCCTTGTAGGCTTGCGTGATACGCGCCTTTATCTGTGCTATAGAATCTAACTTACGCGCAAGAGCGTCTTTGGTTTCTTGATTGTTGCTGTATTCAAACTGCTGGAGGGCTTTGTGTAGCGCTTGCTCTTTGTGTGTGATCTGACTTTGGAAATCCTGTGCAATCGCCTCACTAATCCCCCCAAAAAATTCCAAAAACGCCTCTTTGGTATGCTGAGATTTAGCAAAAATAAGCTGGCTAAATTGTGAAAAAGTCTGACTAAATACTGAATCTAACTTACTTGCAAGCGCACTGGAGTTTTTGAGCGCAAACACCTCGCTACTTAGCGTATGCACAAAATGCGCGATTTGCTCATCTTTGGCATAAAAACTAAAGCTAGGAGGCGTATGCGCAAGCTCTATGCTCACACACGCCTCTTGCAGCTCGGTATGCACTTCTTGTATGAGGTGGGTGATTTTGGTATTAAGCTTGTATTTATATTCGCGCGTGATGTCAGTGAAAATATCCTTAAGCGCAATACTAAAGAGCTCATCTAAATCCTCTTTAGTCGTGGTGTGCTTATGTTTGGCAGCATAGGCGATATTTTGAGAAACACGCTCTTTGAGCCTATCTTGTGAGGTTTGAAGTGACATAGTGATGAAGTCGTTGAGGACCTTTAATGTGCCTTCAAGCTCTGTGTGCTTATCCATAATAGCTTGGGAAATGCGCGCTGCTTGCTCACGCAAGGATTGCTCTTGAGCGCGCTCTAGGGCGATAAACTCTTCTAGCTCCTCTTTGCTCGCGTGCAAGATTTTAGATTCTAAAGACAAATCGTGTGCAATGTCTTGAGCGATAGTAGCAAAAGATTTCAGACAAAGATAGGCTATATCGCGTGCCTTGAGGCTGTTTTCGCCCAGTAGCATCGTATCTAGATATTCCTCGATTGCTAAGATTCCTGTTTGTTCAATTGGCATTGGTGCGTCTTGGGGCTGTGTGCGGGCTAGTAGGGCATTGTAGCTTGAGATAGGCAAAAATATGATACGCGAGAGGATCGCGTGAGAATCTAGACTTTGAGAAATCTTTAAAATCGCATTTTGCAAGCTTTGCTTGGTATATTCTAGGCTCTGATGTAGCTCACTAGGTGTAATGAGATCAGCGCGTGTGAGCACTACCAAAAGCCTTGAGATATTGCGCTCTAAGAGTGTCTCAAGGATAAAATCCACATCGACTTGGGTCGCAGCACAACTGGCATTCATAAGGTGAATAAGCAGATCACAATCCTTGATGTATTCCTTAGTGATCTCCTCACGCTTAGTGATAGGATCATCTAGCCCGGGTGTATCGACGATATTCACGCCCCCTTGCAAAAACTTAAGCGGTGTGAAAAGCTCGACTTTTTTGATGAGATTACAGAGCTTACTGGTGTGATTGGCTGAAGTATAGGTGCTAAGCTCACTAAGCTCGATATGCTTACTCTCGCCTTCTGTGGTGATATAGCTCTGCAGATCCTCACCAAACGCATGCTTAGTCTGCTGCACAAACCGCCTAAGCCCCTCATCGGTCTGTGAATCTACGAGAATCTCCTCCCATTCTGCAAGATTCCAAAAATGCACTTTGGCATACTGCCTTTGATCATATTGGAGTACCGTGAGATTCGCTGTCTCTGGGATCGTGGAGCTTCCTAGGATCTCCTCACCTAGTAGAGCATTTAGAAATGTGCTCTTACCCGCACTCAACACACCCGTAACGCCGATAGAGAATTTTTGCTCCTTCATATTACGCCAGATTCTATGCAGGGCTTGTGTCTGTGAATCTTGCGTGCAGGCATCTTGAAGAGATTGATACAATTCCGCCATAAGGGCGTTGGTGTGCGTGAGATCTCTGTATGTGGATTGGACATTCTCTTGTGTGTTTGAATCCACCTTATGTGCGTGGATACTAAGAAGGAGATGATGAAAATGCGCCTTGGTAATGACCTGCGCCTCGCACAAAGTCGAAAAATGCCCTATGAGCTTGGCATAAAGAGGCTGCGTAAGCTCGGGGGTGATAGAATCTTTAATGGCACGCAAATCCTGTATGCTAGGCGTATCATCGAAAAATTTTGCAAAAAAATCCCGTATAACCTGCGTTTGGCAAAATTGAGGCAGGAGGGTTTCGTCACACACATACACAAGAGCGAGCATTTCATCATCGGCTAATAAATAACTCTTCAGTCTCTGAATCTGCTCTAATGCCATCGCTCTTATCCTCTTTTGTCCTTATCCTCAAGGATCTCCAATCGCTTGGCAATCACGCTTAGCTGGTATTGCAAAAAATTTAGCACCATTGTAAGTTTTTGGGATTCTTTATCTGGCATACTCAAACCTTCAAAAAGCACAAGCAAGCGATCTTGCAAAAGCTTCAAAAAACTCACTTCATCGCTTAGAGTTTGCTTGCTATGAGATTCATTAATCACAGAAATCATTGAAGGCTTTAGCCGCGATAGAGAATCTAGCGAGGAATTTGGCGTGAGATTTTTAGGCTCTTGTGCCACGCCCTCATTGTGTGCTACTTGTTGCGCTACTTGCGCTATATTATCATACACATCCACACTTTTGCCCGCGCGCTGAAATCTTGCACTTAGATCTTGTGCATTTAGCGGGTCTTGTGGAGCTATCGTGTGTTGAGAGATATGTGCTGGGTGTGAATCTAACACTGCGTCTTCATCTGTAGTAGCATATGATGAGCGGCTGGGTGTGTGAGGTCGTGCTATATCATTGAGATTTGCGCCCTGCTCTTTGGCTTCGCTCGTATCGCTTTCAAGCGTGTTGATAGTCTCTAGGATAATGTCTTTTAGTTCCATTGGAGTAACCATTCTTGAAATTTTTGATTTTGCGCTGGATTAGTGATTTGATTAAACACCTCTAGCCACTCAGAATCTCCCACGAATTGTGCCGGAGCATTGCCTAGGCGTGCGATACCTAGGCGCGCTTCCTCATTATCTGGCTGGAGCTCTAGGATATCTTGATAAATCTTGAGCGCGTCCTCTTTGAGCCCTTGATTTTCATAAATAGTCGCTAGAGTAATGGTTTTAATGCTGCTCATCGTAGTCCTTCATGTGAGATTGTAGCTGTTATTGATAATTTAGGGATTGTAACATTTCAGTACAGATTCTAACATTAAATTTTTCAAAGTTTTGCAAAACCCACTCACTTGACCACGATCACATCTACACCTTGTGGTGCTTCAAAGACAAATAATGAATCAGCAAGCTTGGGATTTAGCTTGTGGTTACTAAAAACAATACGCGTGGTTTGCTGCAGTGAATCTGCATAGCGAATTTCACTCAAAAGCCCCTTATCATCAAAGCTAAGAGTATAGAGCGTATCGCCTAGTGTCGCGATATATCGCCCGGTTGGCTTACCAGCAGAATCTAGCTCTAGAGTAGCTTTGTCTAATATCTCAAATACATTGCTTTGGTTCTCAAGTGTGCTGATATGCACCTGTTTGAGCGGTGGTTCATACACGCTAATCCTGCCTTCATTGACATAGACTTCTTTTTGCATAGGTGGATCATACACCCACTTTGCTTTATTGGGAGCCTTTGCCTCCAATGTACCAAAATAGCTCGCCTCCGCGCCATCTTCAGTGATGATGATTTGTTCAAAATCCGCATTAAGACTTTTGAGATTTTTTTGAATCGGCGCACCAAAAAGCGATGCGCTCAAAGCACAAATCCCTATCATCAGCCATAATCTCTGATATTTTTGCATACATATCCTTTGGGTGTGGTGTGTGGATAGAAAACTCCTCGCATTATACAGAAATTAATGCAAAACACAACCAAACTAAGATACAATGCACAATCAACCACCAAATCACAAGGACAGAGCAATGTTAGGCAAGATTCTTATCGCAAATCGTGGCGAAATCGCTGTGCGCATTATCCGCGCGTGTAGGGATTTGCATATACAAAATGTGGCTATTTATTCCCGTGCTGATAGGGATTCTATGCATGTCAAAATGGCTGATGAATCTTATGAAATCAGCGACGATCCCTTGCGCGGATATCTCGATGCTGATCTCATCGTAGAAGCCGCGCTCAAAATGGGAGCAGATGCGATCCACCCCGGCTATGGATTTTTGAGCGAAAATGCCGCATTTGCACGAAAAGTCCATGAGGCAAATCTCGTGTGGATCGGACCAAATGCTGATGTAATCACCAAAATGGGCGACAAAAACCAAGCGCGCACGATTATGCAGCAGCATGGGATCCCCATCGTGCCCGGCACCGAACCACTCAATCATCTTGGTATGGACAAAATCGCCCAAATCGCAAAAAAAATCGGCTATCCCGTGATCCTTAAAGCAAGTGCTGGTGGTGGTGGGCGCGGGATCCGCGTGGTGCATAAGGAGCAGGAGCTAGAAGAGAGCTTTAATGCCTGCAAACGCGAAGCAATGGCGTTTTTTAAAAATGATGATGTGTTTATGGAAAAATACATCAGTAACCCACGCCATATTGAGTTTCAGATCTTAGCGGATAATTATGGTAATGTGATCCATCTCATGGAGCGCGATTGCTCGATACAGCGGCGACACCAAAAACTCATAGAAATCGCGCCTAGCCCGCTTATCAGCGAGGATTTGCGCCGCAGGATGGGCGCGACTGCCGTAGCAGCAGCCAAGGCAGTGGGCTATACAAACGCTGGGACGGTGGAATTTTTGCTCGATGATTATAATAGATTCTATTTTATGGAAATGAATACGCGTATCCAAGTCGAACATGGCATCACAGAGGAGATCACAGGGCTAGATCTCATCGGGCGACAGATCCGCATCGCTAGTGGGGAGATTCTCGATCTCACACAGAGCGATATCCGCACGCAAGGCTACGCAATCGAAGCACGGATTAATGCCGAAGATGTCAAAAACGACTTCGTGCCAAATCCGGGCAAAATCACGACCTATTACCCTGCGCTTGGTCCCTTTGTGCGTGTGGATAGCTGTATTTATAAAGACTATGTGATCCCACCTTTTTATGATTCTATGGTGGCTAAACTCATCGTGCGCGCCTCAAGCTACGATCTGGCTGTCAATAAACTCGATCGTGCCCTGCAAGAATTCACCATCAAGGGCGTGAAAACCACAATCCCATTTTTGCGCAATATCTGCAAGGATAAGGACTTCAGGCGCGGAGATTTTGATACATCGTTTTTAGAGACCAAGATAGATTCACTAATCCCAGAGCATAGCGAACACACTGATGATGTCGTCGCAGCCATCGCTGCAGCCATAGCATGCCGATGTGGAGAGTAAGATGCAAAATGTCTATGAAGATGTGCAGGCTCTAGATAAGCGTGTGTGTGAGCGTTTCGCCCTTACGCCACAGATTCTAGTGGAAAATGCCGCAAATGCCCTCCTAGAACTTATCAAACAAAAAACACACAAAAAAAGTGTGATAACCATCATCTGCGGAAGTGGCGATAATGGTGCGGACGGCTACGCACTTGCTCGCAAGCTTAGTGGCACTTACCGCGTGAGAATCTACCAAGCCAAAGAGCCTAAAAGCCCGCTATGTGTGGAAATGTGCGAAAAATCGCGATTGCTTGAGGACATACGATTTATCAGCAAACTTTTGCCTTGTGATGTAGTGGTGGATTGTCTCTTTGGGAGCGGGTTTAAGGGAACTATGAGTGAAGATCTCACACAGGTGTTAAAGACTGCCAATGTCCTCGCACCACTCAAAATCGCATGCGATATACCAAGCGGGCTAAATGCAGAATCTAGCGGGCTAGACACACAATCTCAAAGCCCATATATCTTTAGCGCACATCACACGATGTGTATGGGTGCGCTCAAAACCGCACTGCTAAACGATGTGGCAAAGGACTATGTGGGGGAGATTCATATCGCGGAGCTGGGAGTGGCGCGTCAAAACTACGAAATCGCCTCTCCCATCAAGCTTTTAGAATCTAGTGATCTTGTGTTGCCCACACGCACGAGACAAAACGCACATAAAGGGGATTTTGGGCATTTGTGCGTGTATGCTGGGAGCAAAAGCGGAGCAGCGATCCTCGCCGCACAGAGCGCACTACACTTTGGTGCTGGACTCGTGAGTGTAGTGGGAGAGAAACTCGCACTGCCCTATGAGATTATGACAAGCAAGATCGCGCCGCACAATACCACGGCTTTTGCGCTAGGTATGGGACTAGGAGAGATCGCACCAAAGATTTTGGGCGATATGATCCAGCGCAATGAACCCTGTGTGATCGATGCGGACGCACTCTATCATACCGAGCTAAAGGAGCTCCTAGAATACCGCAGCTTACTTGAAAACACACAACGACAGATCGTGCTTACCCCGCACCCAAAGGAATTTGTAGCGCTGCTTAGAATCTGTGGATTTGGCGATGTGAATCTCACACCTGCCAATCGCTTAGAATACGCGATGCGCTTTACTCAACGTTATCCAGAAGCCACATTGCTACTCAAAGGCGCAAACACACTCATCGCACACAAAGAAAAAATTTATATCAACACCCTTGGCAACGTTGCGCTTGCTAAAGGTGGCAGTGGCGATGTGCTCGCTGGTATGATAGGCGCACTGCTAGCACAAGGGCACAGCGGGATAGAATCCGCCATCCACGCCTCTCTAGCCCACGCTCTAGCAAGCCAGCTAGAATCTAGCACCTACGCCCTCACACCTCAAAAACTTATCCAAAATCTTGCATTATTAGAAAGGAAACATTAATGGCTAACACACACAATGCAAATGATGTCTTGAAAATTGGCTCTAGGGAGTTTCACTCACGCCTCATCGTAGGAAGTGGCAAATATAAGGACTTTCAGACCACTAGGGAGGCGACTTTAGCCTCTGGTGCGCAAATAATCACCGTGGCAATGCGACGCGTGAATATCATGAACAAAGACGAAGAGAATCTGCTGGATTATTTCAAGGATACGGATATAAGCTTCTTGCCAAACTCCGCAGGATGCGTGAATGCCAAGGAGGCGATCACGCTCTTTAGGCTTGTGCGCGAGGCGTGCGGGATTGACTTCATCAAGCTAGAGATCATCGGCGATACGCAAAAAACACTCTATCCCGATGTGATAGAGACACTCAAAGCGTGCGAGATTCTCGCAAAAGAGGGCTTTGTCGTGCTGGCTTACACCAATGATGACCCAATAGTCGCCAAACAGCTAGAATCTGCCGGAGCAAGTGCGGTAATGCCGCTTGCCGCACCTATTGGAAGTGGGCTTGGGATTCAAAATCGCTACAATATCACATTTATCAAAGACGCACTCAAAGTACCTGTGATCGTCGATGCGGGCATAGGCTGCGCCTCGGATGCTAGCATCGCTATGGAGCTGGGCGCTGATGGCGTGCTTACCAACACCGCCATAGCCACTGCACACGATCCCATCTTGATGGCAGAGGCGATGAGAGATGCCGTGCGCGCTGGGCGCAAAAGCTTCCTAGCCGGTCGTATGGAGCGCAAACCTTATGCTAGTGCCTCTTCACCCATAGGCGGTATGCCAAAACTTGCATAACACTGACAATCCGTGGATTTTATAAAATCTCCTTGGGCGCGAATGTGCCTCACTGCGCTAATCCTTGATGTGCAAATCGCCTTTGGGCTAGAGGTCGCGGAGTTTAGAATCTACCAAAAAAACCTCTTAGAATCTGTGCGTTATCTCATGAGTGAAAAATACGATGGTGTGCGCGGTGTATGGGATTCTAAGCGACTTACGACCAAAAGAGGTAATCCCATCAATGCACCTAAGTGCTTCACAGATCAGCTGCCACCATTTGCGTTAGATGGGGAGCTGTGGCTTGGGTATGGGAGGTTTGAAGAGATTGCAAGCCTTGTAAGCACACAAGATTCTGTATGTGAGCAATGGCGCGATGTGGTGTATCTCATCTTTGATGCGCCTAGCTGTGGAGGCAAAGACACGCAATGCACCCTAAGTGAGCGTTTGGAAACTGTGAGAGCATTTCTCTCCACACACCATAGCCCAAATGTGCGCCTCATCATGCAACATATCCTAGAGCCTCAAGACTCTCAAGCACTGGATCGCTATGTGCGCGATATGCTTGGAGAAATCGTGCGCTCTGGTGGAGAGGGGCTCATCATACGCCCCGATGAGATTGGCTATCGCTCCGGCAGGGCAAAAAATGCCTTCAAACTCAAACCCCACACTGATAGCGAATGCAAAGTCATAGGCTACACACAGGGCAACGGACGACTGCAGGGCAAAGTCGGCGCGATCGTGTGTGAGCAGGTGCTCCAAAATAGCGGAGATATACCACTCCCTAGCGCGTGGCATGGCAAACGCATCACATTTAAAATCGGCAGTGGGCTTAGTGATACGATCCGCGCCAATCCCCCTAAAATCGGCACGATGATCACCTATCAATACAATGGCTTTAGTAAAAATGCTATCCCCAAGCATACGCGATTCGTGCGAGTTCTCAATCCTTAAAATCCAAAATACTTAGGCACAGCCAAATACAGAATCTATGCTTCCACAGCCCTTAGCTCCACCTTGCCCCCATTCACACTCACGATCTCACACTCTATCTCATGCACATCGCCTAGAATCTCACTCATTTTCCTACTCTTATCGCTCGTGAATTTACTGATATGCAGTAGCCCATCGCCGCCATTGGGCAACTCCACGAATGCCCCAAAATCCAGCACCTTTTTTATCCTGCCCATAAAGCGCATACCGCTCTCATAATGTCCAAAATCCACCTCCCTCACAAGCTCCAAAATATACGCTTTCGCGCCCTCAAGCTCCTCTTTGGTGTTAGCGTGGATTAGCACATTGCCATGCTCTCTATCCAAATCTATACTCACATTAAAGCGTTCGATAATGCCTTTAATCGTCTTACCGCCCTGCCCTATAATATCCACCATTTTATGCACACTCACAGGGAAACTCGCCACCTTAGGCAGCACCTCATAGTTTGGCTCCACACCCTCAAGCGCCTTGCGCATAATG
Organism: uncultured Helicobacter sp.; assembly: GCA_944325775.1. Classification (GTDB taxonomy): domain Bacteria; phylum Campylobacterota; class Campylobacteria; order Campylobacterales; family Helicobacteraceae; genus Helicobacter_F. Next base: position 56,654 of record CALVBL010000005.1, on the reverse strand, counting down.
CCTAAAATATGCGCCCGCGCCTCTTTAGCTTGGTTTAGCGCATTGCGTAAAATCTCACTTGAAACCCCGCCAAGCTTGATGTCCATTTGTAGTGCGCTGATCCCCTCTTCGTCTCCAGCGACTTTGAAATCCATATCGCCATCGTGATCTTCCAAACCCGTAATGTCGGTTAGCACCGCGTATTTCTCATCTTGTGTAACAAGCCCCATAGCCACGCCCGCGATGAGTGTGCGCATCTCCACGCCACACGCGCGTAGTGCCAAACTCCCACCACACACGCTTGCCATCGAACTTGAACCATTAGATTCTAAGATTTCAGAGACTAGGCGGATCGTGCTTTGTGAATCTAGCACACTAGAGCGCAGGGCTTTACGCGCTAGGTTGCCATGTCCTAACTCGCGGCGCCCCACAGAGCCTATCATATCCACTTCCCCCACGCTAAAACTTGGGAAATTATAATGAAAAAGGAATTTGTCTTTTTGCGCAGATTCACCCAATGGCTCGATACTCTGGGCATCATTATCCCCACCTAGTGTGCAGACCACAAGTGCTTGTGTCTGCCCTCGTGTAAATAACACGCTACCATGTGCGCAAGGTAGGGGATTGATCGCGATACTAATAGGACGCACTTCTTTGAGCGATCGCCCATCCGCACGGATAGAATCTCGCAAGATCATCTCGCGCACTAGGGATTTTTTGTAGATTCCAAGTGAGTGTTTGGCATCTTCCTCATCATAGCCCTGCGCTACAAGGTGCGTAATGATCTCATCAAACGCGTCAGCGCGCTCGCTCTTAGACGCACGCACGATGGTATCTCTCACCCACTCGCGGCATTCTCGCTCTAAAAACTCTAGTGCCTTACACTCCTGCTGCTTTAGTGTGAGTGCAAGTGAGGGTTTCACAAAGGGTGCAAAAGCCTCTTTGAATCTCGCGCAGTCTTGGACTATGCTCTGCTTTGCTAGCTCAAGTGCCTCCATCACGATAGATTCTGCTAATACACTCACGCCCGCGCCGGTGTTCATCTCAATCATCAGCAGTTCATCGTCCTTGCCACTCACAAACAAGTCAAGCTCACTTCTGGCGCGCTGCTCCTTGGTGGGATTGATGATAAACTCACCATTGATACGCCCAAGCCGCACAGCACTCACGCACATTTTTGGCATATCTTTAATCCCGATGTCTGAGACATACAGCGCACTTGCTGCCGCACGCAACGCCCCAAGTGCAAGGTCGCTTTTGCCATCATAGCTTAGCACCATCACCACGATATGCGTCACATACCCAAACCCCTTAGGAAAAAGCGGGCGCAAACTCCTATCAATCAAGCGCGAAGTGAGAATCTCAAAGTCATTTGGCTTGCTCTCGCGCTTGATAAAGCCCGATGGGAATTTACCACACGCATAGGCTTTTTGGATATATTGCACGCTAAGAGGGACGAAATCGCCCTCGATGAGCTTATTGCTCTGCACACACACGCTTGCTAAGATCCTTGTGCCTCCACTAGCATAGAGCACCGAGCCATTGCTAGCCTGCGCCATACTTCTAAAATCATACGATTCACTAAGATTATTTAAAGTCAATGTGATTACGTTATTCATCGGTTACTTCCTTTCGTTTGTAGCTTAAATGTTTGTCCAAAATCTCCTCGATGAGTCTGCCCTCTAGAGGTTTTAGCTCCTTGTAATAATGCTCTATATTCACAAAATGCTCCACACTCTGCACATACAGCACCTCATCACACACCTCATCAAGTGCCTCACGCACACTCATTGGCAAGATCGGTGTCGCCACCCTAATGCTTCTGGCATTGAGATTCACACAGGTTTTGATCGCGCACATCGCCGTTAATCCCGTATCGATCCCTTGATCCACGATGAGCACATCTTGCCCTCGCAACGATGAGAGTAGCTCACCCTTGCGATATTGATAACGCGTAGGAATGATACTCTCCTCATACTGCCGCTTCGCCTCACCATAGACATAGTCCATACTGATCCCAAAGGCATCGATGAGATTCTCATGCATCACGATATCAAGCTCCTCGCTCACGATGGCGATCTGACATTCTGGATTGAGCGGAGCACAGAGAGTCTGGGTAAAAAGATATTCCAAAGGGGTTTTGAGAATCTTTGCAAGCTCATCAGCAAAATACGCTCCATCAAAGCTTGTGGCTAAAAGTATGCTTTGGCTAAAGTCCAGATTACGCACCATTAGCACATCTACAAGCTTCTCTAGTGCCTCTTGTCTGTTGGCAAATTGTGAAAATTTCATACAATTCCTTTCATTATTTTTATGCAAGTTTGCGTATCGCAAACTTGCTATCGCTCGCAGAGAGTGAATCTCTGCTCACTCCGCTTACGCGTGCATACAGCGGATTTTTGGAATCTAAAACATTGTTTAGCTCAAACGTGTCAGGAACGCGATGTGGCAATGGGACAGATTCTCTTACACTCATTGATTTTGCAACCTTTGGGTAAATCCAACCCCAGCAAGTGGGACAAACCTAAATTCCACCTTAATGTATTGGTTAGAAATCGTTTCGATGTTGTTTGTCGTAAGGATCGGGCGCACATCAGCGGCGAATTTGAGCGCGATCCCAAAGCAACGAATATCACGTGAGAGTATCACGCTCCAATCCTTAAAATAGTTATTTTGCGTATCATAGCCAAGATTCCCGCTAAATTGAAAATACCCAAAGTCATATCTCAAACTACCGCGCAAAAATCCGCTACGATTAGCAATCGCATCGTATGTGCCTGCCGTCAATGCCCTAGAATCTATGCGGAAAAAATAATTGAGCGTGGATTGTATGCCAAATTTGTTAAAACTCGCAGTCACAGAGGCTTCATTGAAGGTATTAGCAATGTATGAATAAAAAATATTAGCCGTGATGTTTAGCCCATCAAAGAGTGTGGTGCCCACCTCTTGGCGCAAAGACTGATTTTGGGTTAAAGCTTGGTTTTGGGTGTAGATTCTCTGGTATATGCGATAGAAAAACAGCTCTTTGCCCTCTGTGCTATAGAAGTAATTAGAAAATTTCAAATCCACCTTTGGCTGGGCAGCACTAAAATCGATGATCTCATTTGGATTCCAATACGCTTCAAGTGCGGCAGAACTCATGCTCCCGGCTAACTGGGCATAAGCTTGATAGACTCGATCGCTCAATGCATCAGAGGTGTAGCGATAGGCTGGGGCATTGAAGAGAGCTTCAAAGTGCATCGTGTGAAAAAAGTGCTTATAGGCTTTTGCCACATCGGAGTTTAGCCCGATTTCATAGTTGGCATACGCATAGTGCATACTGCGCTCTACTTGTCTTTGAGTAAATGGATCTTGCACACCTTGTGCATTTCCAAGCGAGACATTGCTGGCAAATAAATCCACCTTGCCATTGATATTAATATAGTCTTTTAGCAGCGAGAAGCTAAGCCCAAGAGGCACATTGATGGAGTTTTGCCAATATGTGTAGCCTGTGTGGCGCGTGATGTTTTTACTCTGCACATCAAAGGCGTAATACAAATGCTTACTAAAGAGTGTATCAAGGTAATGGTGGTATTGGAGGTTTGGCATAGTCTGAAGTATATTGTTGTTATTAGCTTGAGCGAGGTTAGAGAAATATTTAAAATACATACCAATGTAGTGATTATCGCTCTGACCAAAATAATTAACCCTAGAAGTGTGCAAACGCGTGCTATAGCGTCCATTTAGCTTTTGGAGTCGCTTGTATTCTAAGTCATTCATATACATGATAGAGCTATAAAAATGGTCTTTGTAGTTTCTAAAGAGTGGCTCCAGCAACCCTGCACGAGAATACTCCACTTCAAAGCCAAAAATCTCTTTATTTAAGAGATTGTAATCCTTCATATACTCATGATATTGACGAAAGTATCCGACATTAAAGCGCGCGATATTGTTTTTTTCATCTGCGATACGAAACTCTGCATTACCACCATAGCCACGATCAACGCGAATCTGTGGCGAGAGTGTGAGATCCCATTGCTTAAATGGCGCAAGGTATAGAGGCTGGATATACACAAACCCCTCTCTGCTTGTGCTACCAAGCTCTGGAGATAAAAGCCCACTTTTACGCTCTGTGGAAGTGGGAAAACTAAAATATGGGAGATAAAACACCGGCAAAGATCCAAAATACAACCGAGAATTCCAAGCGCTTGCGTATTCTTTGTGTGAATCATAACGCCCAGAGCTAGATTTGAGATGCCAGATGGGAAATTGCACATCGCAGCCCGAAATAATGGCTTTTTTGAATGTGTAGATTTTGTCCTTATCTTGGACTTCTTGTCCTGAAAACCACATACCATTTTCGTTTTGAAAATACGCCGGCTGCAAGATCGTGTGCTTGGTTTTTAGATTCATCTCTACTCTTGCCGCATCGACGAATAAACTCCCACCGCGATAGATTCTGACATTCCCCTCTAGCAGTGCGCTCTCTTCCTCACGATTGTAGGTGATTTTGTCCGCATACATATACACATCTTCGCTAAGCATAAAGGCATTATCCTGCGCGACCACCACACTGCCACGCGAGGTTACATTGTTTGCTGAGAGTTCAAAGATCTTTTTTCTGTCCTCATCGCCATAGACGACAGCACACAGCAGGAGACAGACACAAGCGAGATAGCAAACACGCATTTAATTACTTATCACAAGGGTTTTGGGGATCTTATCGTGCAATGCACGCCGAAAAACATCATCAAACGCGGGTAAATAAGTGAGATAAAAGACATTGCTCCCAATGTATTTGAGTAGTGCGCGCACGAGGGCTTGCACAAAAGTGGGCTTATCGACAAAATCGATACTGATGATGCGGATTTTCATTACCACCTTTCCCAAAGTCGCGCCATAAAGCATACTAAAGAGCATCTCATACACCATACAAAACACAAATACCCACCACAAAAGCGCGATAGCAGTGTCCTTAAGGTCTTTCCCAGAATCTAGCGCGATCTGCAGTGCCGCCAGCTCCTCCCAAAACATAAACGACACCGCCACGCTAATGATACAAATATCTAGTACATACGCTAAGATTCTAGCCTGAAGAGGCGCAAGTGTGAATCCCTCTCGATCTAAGAGCTGCTCAATCTTAGTATCCATACACTCTGCCCTGCACAGCTCTCTAGCGCGCTTGTGAATCTTGCGAATCTAAAAACCTAATCCCACGCATAGCGATATCCTTGCGGTATTGCATACCTTCAAAGCGAATAGATTGTGCGATTTTATACGCATTCTCCCGTGCTTGCACTAAGTTCGCTCCTATGCCTACACACACAAGCACACGTCCACCGCTTGCTAGCAACGCACCGTTTTGAATCTCACTAAAGCTAAGAGAACCACCCAAAGCCACACTTGCCTTAGAATCTAAGCCCGCAAACTCCTCACTAAGCTCCACTCCCGCAAAGGCAATATGCCCTAATGCATCATCAAAGCTATCGATAAAAATGCGCTGTGATGTGCTTTTGCCATAAGGATACGCTTGTGAAGCCAGCACCACGCCCACGCTATAGTTGGGCTTGAATCTCACTGCAAGCCCTCCCAAGTCCTCCGCACACAGCAAGTCAAGCAATGGTGTCTCAAGTGAGGGCAGTAGCACCTCACACTCCGGATCACCAAAGCGCACATTAAACTCCAGCAGATAGGGCACAAGCCGCCCCTCTCTGCGCACCACCATAATACCCCCAAAGAGCACTCCACAAAAAGGCATATCATCACGCGCCATACCATCGATCGCGCGCTGCATGATCTCGCGCCTAATCTCCTCAAAAAGCGCGCTATCGCACATCGGCGTGGGCGTGTAAGCTCCCATACCGCCGGTGTTTGGACCTTCATCATTATCTAGCAGGCGCTTGTGATCTTGTGCAGGATTTAGCACAAGGCAGGATTTGCCATCGCTAAGTGCAAACACAGAGAGTTCAAAACCATCTAAATACTCTTCAACCACGAGGACCTTTCCCGCTTCGCCAAAGAGCTCGCCGCTTAGCATTTTTGTCGCATACTCAAGCGCTTCTTGTGAATCTTGTGTGATGATTACGCCCTTGCCTGCACACAATCCATCGGCTTTGAGCACGATAGGCGGCGTGAGTGTGGTGATAAATGCCCTAATCTCTTCAAAATCACTGCTTTTGATATAGCGCGCGGTTGGGATATTATGGCGTGTGGCAAAGTCTTTCATAAACGCCTTAGAACCCTCAAGCTGTGCAGCCCTAGCACTAGGACCAAATACTCTAATGCCATTCTCACGCAACACATCACTCACGCCCTTGGTTAGCGGCTCCTCGGGACCCACCACCACAAGCGTGATTCTTAGCTGCTTACATATCTGCACAAGCTCGTGATTGTCATTATAAGTAATGTTTTTACCAAGTAGCCAAGTCGCTCCATTGCCGGGTGCGAAATATAACTCCTCTACGCGTGTATCCTGCGAGAGAGCAAGACCAATGGCATACTCCCTACCACCATTACCAAGAATGAGAATCTTTTGTGTTTGCATTGCCAACCTTCCTACTAAGTAGCCCAGATAAGCGTTACTCTAAATGTAGCAAAGCCTAAAAAAGTAAAAATCTAGGGATAAGAGGTCATAATTAGGGGCAGATTCTCACCCCTAAGGGCTACAAGCGAAAATACCAACACACATACAACACTACATACCCCAACAAGCTTTTTTAGTAACAGACTTGCGGTTATTTATGTGAGAAAAGCGCGTTATCTAGGTATCGCGAATTATAGACAATATAGATTTAAAGTCTTATAAAGCGCGCTTATAGCACCATCTCAAGTCGCAAGAGGCATTGTTTTATCTCCACTCCAAGCGCATAGCCGCCCAGAGTCTTTAGGCTAAGCCCAGATGTATGGTAGCTGTGGCTTACCACACGATGACAAGGGATAAGGATCATTATGGGATTTTTATTGTTCGCATTGCCCACTGCCCTGCTCGCTTTTGCATTTCCCACCGCGCGTGCGATCTCCTGATAACTTCGCACCTCGCCATAGGGTATATTGCACAACTCTCTCCATACAGCCTTTTGAAACGCACTACCAGAAGGATTTAGCGGGAGGTCAAAAGCTCGTAATTTCTTATGAAAATACGCCTCTAGCTGCCTACTTGCCTCATCTAGCAGCGGATGCTTATGCGTCTCTTCACCGCCTAGCTTACGCGTATCCAGCGCTACAATATATTCATCTTCCACACCCACATATAGCCTACCGATAGGCGTGATCACACATCGCTCCAGCACCATATACCTCCTTAGATTCTATTATTTCAATGCAAGATTTGCTATGGCAAAACTTGTGTATCGCTTCGTGGAGAATGAATCTCCACTCGCTCCGCTTCGCGTGCATACACTTTAGTTTTTGACAAGATTCTAGGATTGTTTGGTGTCGCCACCTCATTGACGCGATTTGAGAGCGGTATAGATTCTATAAAGCATTATACCGCATATACTCCCACATTTTTGGCTAGATAGTCCTTGCCTACCTGCGACCAAGCCCCAAGTCGTGCATTGACCGCCTGCCAGTCTATCGGGGCTTGCTGTGCGAATTTGTGCTTAAACTCCTCTAGATCACTACATAGCCTATCTTGCAATCCAAAAATCTCTAACAAAGTCTCAAACCTCGTGTTCATCGCTCCAGCACCTCCCCCCAATTTAAGCGCTAAAAAGGGTGTATTCATAATGATGGAAAACACACAGCCATGAAAGGAGTTGGTAATCATAAATGCAGAATCTGCGATCGCACCCAGCCATTCCTGCGGTGTGGGATAAAACTCCGTATTTCCATCATACGCACACGAATATTGCATATTGAGATTGGCGTTTGCATAGAGGACTTTATGCGTGCTAGCCACAAAGTCCAAAAGCGCGTCTTTATCAATCATCGTGCTAGTACCCAGCATATACACAAACACCTCGCTTTGGTGATCCAAAGACTTGGCGATACTTAGATAATCCTCGCGTGAGAGTAGCATCGTGGGATCAGGCACGCAGATAGATTCTAATCCTAGCTCTTTTAGTGAATCCACATTACACTCCTCACGCACAGATAGCGCATCAAAACTCTGCAAATACTGCGCAAAAAATCCCTTAAGCTCCTCAGGTATATCCGTCGATCCGATACTTGGGGCATAAGCTATCTTTTTGGTGTTTCTAAACACGCGCTTACGCTTATCAACAAAACCAAGCAAATAATGATATAAATAACTCACATAAAAATTCTCTTTTGTGATAGTTCCCCATCCATTCCATATCTGATCGCTCCCTACAATAAACACATCTGCTTTGGGGATATTGTGAAAATACAGATTGTTAAATGTCTTGCTTGGTGCGCGCATAAAGCTTTGGCGAAATGTATCTAAGCCGCGCAAATCATCGCAAGATTTGTTATATACTTCATCGGGCGTGGGTGTATGTGGTGTGCATCTCGCCTGAATCTTAGCTACAAATTTCCTCACAAATCCCAAGATTCCGTATTTTTTGAACGCTCTCCATACGCGCCGCGACTTAGGTATGAGAATCTTATGAACATCTATAAAGCTAATATCCACCTTCGGATATCTTTGAGACAAAAATCTTTGCAACGCATATGCTTGCATAATTTGCCCATAGTTATTTGTTGTATCAATAAAAGTCGCAATAGCGATATGTATTTTCTTATCACGTCTCAAGAGGTTTTTCACAAGATTCTTAAGATATACCTTGCTTCTTTTGGGTAGCAGTGCTGCGATCTGGCGTCGCGCTCTTTGCTTGAGACTTGGCTTAGCCCTATGGATCAGATATCGCTCTAGTGCTTTTATGGATTCTCTCGCACCCTTTGTGATGTATGTGTCTATGATATCCTTTAAAGCCTGCCTGCGCTTGGGGTTAGCAAAGCCTGATTTTATCAGTGCCTTATTGCCTGCTACGATCGCCTCATAGCTGCTTAGCTCCCATTCCCCAAGGTCTTTGATAGATTCTAACGCGCTTAGAGCCTTTGCATTGTGCGCGATCACGCAGCTCACACCTATATTATCACTAAACTCCGGATGCGCTCGCCCCACACCCCAAAAATCCCCTAACGTAATATCTGCGCCACTTCTGCCGTCTTTGGCATAGCAGTTTTCGCAACTTGGGCGCGTAATGAGATGATCCAAAAATCCGCGCATAAATGAGGACTCGTAGTGTGGGATTGTCTTTGTCTTTGTCTTTGTCTTTGTCTTTACCGCAAACACCCCGTTTTCCCAACCATAATCCTTGCCACGGAAGTTAAAATCTATGAGCTTTTCCTCTTTCTCACACAAACTTTGCTTGTAGATTTCCCACACTTTGGGACTTGGCACAGAATTACAAATAACTTCACAAGTGAGCAGATTCTCATAGGGCTTTTTGAGATAGGCAAGTAGCCCCTGAATCTCACACTGCACACCACTAAAGAGCACATTACGCCCTTGCTTTAGCAATGCCTTGACTTGTCGGAAACTATCGCCTTTGTCGGATTGGACATATTTTGATCGCCGAAGTGAATCTAGCGAATCTACTTGGCTTCTCTTGTGCGCAAATATAGAATCTGAATCTGCTTTAGATTCTATATTTGGCTTTGCCTCTTGAGAAGTTAAGTCACCGCGCTCACTTAAAGATTGCACAAGAGAGGAATTTGGCTTATCGCTCAATACTCTCTTATGCACCACGCGCAGATTCTCATCATACCCCACCCCAAACACCACACCACCTTGAGACAAGATAGATTGTGCCAAAAGACTAAATATCCCACCCGAGCTAGAATCTAAGCGCAGCTGCATATCTTTAGCCTTGAACGCAAAGCAGTGGCGTGCGATAGTCAATGATGAGGCAAAGTCTCGGAGTGGTGTGAAAGAAGGAGTGGTATCTGAAGGATTTGAATCGTGTGTAGAGGGGCTTAATAAGGGGGGGGGATTATATAATCTTTTTTGGATTCTACAATCGCGCTGATGGCTTGGGCGCAGGAGAGTTTGGGATTATATGGAAATTTGGAAGTCTTGCGCACGGCATTATATGGTGCGAAATCCAAAAATGGCAATGTAGGGCATACCACCTCGCAAGCCTTGCACTCTGTGCAGGTGACAGAATCTATAAGAGGATACAAAAATCCCTCACTATCGGGACTCATCGTGATACTATCGTGCGGGCAGGCAGCATAGCATGCACTACAGCCGCAGCAGTGGTTGTATTGGGGTAAAATCGGCATGGAAACTCCTTAATATATTTGCGTAAATTACGCACAGATAGATATTATAACACAAAGGCATTGAGAATCTCCGCGATTTTGTGTGTGTCCTCAATACTCTGGACTTGGCTGATAGGCAGACTTAGAATCTCATTCTGCAAACTCTGGGCGATGGGCAACTCTAAATGATTATAACGCGCATAAACTAGCTGCTTATGCACGGGGATAGGATAGTGAATGATGCTCTGCACACCATATCGCGTGAGGTGCGAGCGTAATCTCTCGCGTGCTTTGGTGCGGATCACAAACAAATGCCACACATGCGAATGCGGAGTAGAAATGCGATAATGCGGGAGTATGATCTCACTATGCGTGATTGCACTTGCATAAGTCTTAGCAATCTCACGCCTATGGGCATTATCAGAATCTAAAAGCGCGAGCTTGATGCGCAGCACAAGGGCTTGGAGTGAATCTAAGCGCGCATTGATCCCATCAAGCGTGTGCGTGTATTTGCTCGTGCTACCAGCATTGGCAAGACATCTAAGAGTCGCAGCCAGCTCATCATCATTCGTCGTGATAGCCCCACCATCACCCAGCGCACCGAGATTTTTGGCAGGATAGAAGCTAAAACCCCCTGCATCGCCATACGCACCCGATCGCGTGTGTGAATCTCGCAAATACGCTCCATGTGCCTGTGCGCTATCCTCGATCACAAGGAGATTATGCGCTTTGGCAAAGGCATTGATCCTCTCCATATCACACAGCTGCCCATACAAATGCACCGGCATAATCGCCTTTGTGCGCGACGTAAGGAGAGATTCTAACGCAGAAGTATCAAGCAAAAAATCCTGCGCACTAGGCTCAGCAAAAATGGGAGTGAGGTTGTTTTGAGTGATAGCAAAAACACTTGCGATGTAAGTATTGGTGGGGACGATGATAGCGTCGTGATCATGGAGTTTGCCTAGCTGTTTGTAGGCTTTGAGAATTAAATAGAGCGCGCTAGAGCCACTGCTCACACCTATGCAATGCTTAGAGCCACAATATGTGGCGAACTCCCGCTCAAAGCGCACACTCTCCTCGCCCTGTATATACTGCGCGCTCTGCACAAACGCCTCAAACGCAGAGCACAAGTCAAAACGCGCATTAATCTTAGCAAGATCGATAAAAGGAAACATCAAAACGCGCTGGATTAGCCCAAGGCTTTGAGCGCGTATTTTTCGCCGAGTTCGAAGGCTTTTTTGTTGAGATCTTTGACTTTGTCTGGAACTTTTTCTAGCATGGTTTCAAAGACAAGATCTCTATTGACACATTTTGTCATAGTCACTGTGATTGCAAGTGCTACGACAGACTGCGTCACGACATTGCCCACTTCTTCTTTGGCGATAGTAATGATGGGGATTTCATAGATTCTATATTTTTTTCTATCTTCATCGCTTGGGGTTACTAAGTTTGGCTCTACGACGATGATATTGCCAGCTTTGACACCACCCTTGAAAGTATTATAACTCACCTGCGCGGTAGAGAGCATAAAGTCGATTTCGCCCTCATTAGCATACGGATACAAAATCTCCTCACTATCGAGCAAAATATCCACCTTTGTGGGTCCGCCGCGCACTTGAGAAGTGTAGGTAGCGGCTTTGACACCATAGCCGTGATCTTTTATCTTAGCCTCTGCGAGAATCTCCCCCGCTAGCAGCACGCCCTGTCCGCCCACACCGGTAAAACGAAGTTGGTATTCCATCTTAATGTCCTCCCTTCGCTTGCGCTTTGGCGATCACGCCATCATAGGCTTTGCAGTATTCTATACGGCTTGTATCGTGCTTGAGCACACCGGTGGGGAATTTGCCAACTTTTTCCTCATCACTTAGTGTGTCAAATTTGTTTTTGGATACGAGACGAGATTCTATCCACTGGAGCATTTTTGTGGCATCGCCCATTTTGTTTTTGCGCCCGAGATTCACATGGCAGTTGCTATGAATATCAAAGAAACTAAAGCCCTCGTGGCTAAAGCCCTCGACAAGGAGCTTTTCAATTTTTTTAGGAGAGATGACAGATTCTCTACCCACAAAGCTAGCACCCGCTGCCATAGCGATCTGACAAGGATCAAAACTTGGATCGATATTGCCATACTGCGCAGTAACCGTCCAAAAATCCTTAGGTGTCGTAGGAGAGGTTTGAGAGTTTGTCAAGCCATAGATGAAGTTGTTAATAAGCACGAGATTGATATCGATATTTCTACGACATGCATGGATAGTATGATTGCCCCCGATAGCCATAGAATCCCCATCGCCTGAAATCACCACGACTTTTTTATCCGGATTGGCAAGTTTGATCCCTGTGGCATACGCTAATGCCCTACCATGTGTGGTATGCACAGTGTTGCAATTCACATATGAAGAGAATCTCCCGCTACAGCCAATCCCGCTCACGATACACACATCATCCATTTTCCAGCCCAAACTATCTATCGCTCTAATGACAGATTTGAGCACCACACCATCGCCACAGCCCCAGCACCAAAGTGTGGGCATTTTGTCCATTCGCAAATATTCTTCGTAATTAAATGCCATCTTATAGCTCCTGTATTTTGTTGATGATTTCTTGAGGTGAGAGACTTCGTCCATTTGCTTTGCCCAAAAACTCCACATTGCGCTGCATTACACGCTCGACTTCGTGGAGATATTGTCCCTTATTGAGCTCGACTACAAGAATCTTGTCGATTTTTTTGCCAAGGGCTTGGAGTTGTTTTTGTGGGCTTGGCCAGATTGTGATAGGTCTAAACATTCCCACTTTTTTGCCCTCTTTGCGCAATGTATTGATTGCCTCTTTAGCCGCTAGTGATACCGAGCCATACGCGATAATCGCTACTTGTGCGTCATCTAGCTGATACTCTTCATATTCCACGATATCATCGACATTATTTTCGATCTTGCTAAAAAGCCTATCGATAAGCTCTTGAGAGAGTACTGCATCCTCTGTGGGGAATCCGGTAGGTCCATGATGAAGTCCTGTGATGTGGTAGCGATAACCTTTAAAGAATGGATTGAGCACTGCAGGCTTGCCTTGTGGCACTCCATAGGGTTTATAATCTTTAGGATCACCACTAAATTCCTCACGATTGACCACTATTTTTTTGACTTCATCAAGATCAGGGATAAGCGCCTTACCATGCATATGTCCTACCGTCTCATCAAGGAGCAAAAACACTGGGGTCATATATTTTTCTGATAGATTAAAAGCACGAATAGTTTGCGTATAGGCTTCGTTGAGATTCCCAACGGCGATGGCTATGGAGCAAAAATCCCCATGACTTGGATTTTTGACTTGATTGAGATCACCTTGTGAAACGCGTGTGGGCAAGCCTGTCGAAGGTCCCCCACGCATCACATCAACCACTACCAACGGAATCTCTGCCATAAATCCGTATCCCACCTGCTCGGCTTTGAGTGAGATACCCGGACCTGAAGTCGCAGTCATTGCCTTTTTCCCGCTCATCGCAGCTCCAAGAGCCACAGAGATACCACCGATCTCATCTTCCATTTGGATAAATTTCCCACCGACTCTGGGAAGATTCACACTCATTTCGTGCGCTATATCGCTTGAAGGCGTGATGGGATACCCGCCAAAAAATCTACAACCTGCATCGATCGCAGCCTGCGCTACCAACTCATTTCCGCCTGTAATGACCTCTCGCATTCTTTCTCCTTATGTAAGTTAATCAACAATCATAAATTTGTTGTCTTTGACACGCTGGGCGCGCTCTCTAGATTCTGGTGTGAGTTTAGCAAATTTAAACTCGTCTTTGCTCGCGACAAAAATCGCAAAATCCGGACAATGCAACTCACACTCATAGCAGCCTATGCAGCTCTCTGGGTGTGCCACGCTGATGACCTTACCTAGAATCTTATGCTCATCTTTCCTCATACCCAATGTGCCACTTGGACAAAGCGATACGCAAATATCGCACGCCTTACACCTCGTCTCATCAATCCAAACCGGAGTGTTTTCTGGAGCCTGTTTTAATCCCATTTCCTCTTCCTTTCCTAAGATTTTGTTTTAATAATATTATCCCTTTTCGTTTAAACAATGCGTAATTTTGCATAAAAGTAAAAGGATTTGTTACATTTTGTATAAAATCTACTCTTACCAACAAATCACACATCATGCAAACGCAAACCCCAAAGTGTAAAAACAAAAAGTTAAATATTTATTAAATTCTATCAAAAATTATCTCTATGCTCTTGGTATGTTTTACTAAAAGTATGAGTGCCGTTTTTATTTCGCACGAAGTATAGATACTCCACATCTGCTGGCTCTAACACCGCCTTTATAGCCTGCAGACTAGCACTCGTGCAGGGATAGGGCGGAATACCTTTGTATTTGTAAGTATTACAGGGATTAGTGTCGTTGCGTATGCGCTCTGGAGTGATTTTTTGGTGAGAGTAGATTCCATAGTTGAGTGAGCCGTCCATTTGCAGAGGCATACCAAGCTTTAGACGATTAAACACCACTGCAGCTACGATAGGCATCTCCTCGATGTTAGCTGCTTCTTTTTGCACGATGGAGGCGATAGCGACATAATAAAACCACTTATCTCTATCATATACGCCCATTAGCTTTATAGCGCTCTCCTCATGCCATTTATACGATATCTGTGCAAGTAATCTCATCAGTGCGTCTTCACTAAGCCCCATGGGTAGCTTGTAGGTCTCTGGGACGATCACGCCCTCTGGCAGATGGAAATATGCATCATAAGATTCTTGGAGTTTTTGAGCATCAAGTCCATACATCCGCGCCACATCTTGCAAGAAAAAATACAGCGTCTCACCCGGGATAAGCGTAACCTCTCTAGTGGCAGCTTTAGCGGTGCTAAGTCGTTTAAAAAACTCTAATCGTGTAGGATTCTCCACGCCCAGATCCACAAACCCACTCTGTGGTGTCCCCACAAACCGCATCACAAGCGCATCGAATCTGCCAAATTGCTCAGGTGGGACATTCTCGATTGTGTTAAGATATGTTATAATAGATTTTATAGAGCCCTTTGGCACATTGATCACTTGGGGCATTACGATAGGAGTAGTGAGATAGAGTATGACCCCACAGCATAGCGCCAGAAACAAACCAAATCCTAAATACAAAACTCTTCTGAGTCTTTTTGTTTTTTGTAGCACGAGTATTATCCTTTGTTTCCTTGGGTATAAAGTCCTTAATGAAGGCATCTACAACCAAAATATTTCCCTTGGATTTGTGAAAATCGAGGGATTGTATCTTAAATTAGAAAATAAGTTTATCGTAGATATCAAAAAAATCGATCTTTCCCAAAGCACACTCTTTACCAGCACAGACGATGAACAAGCACAAGACAGCATACACAATCTCGAAGATTCTATAGAAAATGCGATGGGTTGGGTGCAGGATATCTTTTGGGTACTCTCTTATTTTCAGACACTCAATATCCATCAAGCCATCTTCCCTAATGGCACGCAGCGCACGCTTCTTTATGACGGCTCGGATTACAAGATCTTTGATCCACACTTTAGCGCGATCCTAAGCACTGCCCAGAGTAGCAAAGACATTGCCCTAGAGATTCAGTCCCTCACAATCCCAGAGCTTTCTCTAAAAATCGAGGGCTATATGCAATACCACATCAGTAAAAAAGCCCTAGATATCCACTCTCTTAGAATCTCCCACACCAAGATCTTGACCAAAGACACCAACATACCAGCATATGTGCAGATCACCGGCAGCACAGACTTCCAAGATATCTCACTCACGCTCAATTCCTCGCAATGGGATCAAATCCAATTCTTAAAGCCCTACATCACACCACTAGGCAACAAAACCCTAGAATCTTGGCTCTTTGAAAAGATCAAATTTGAATCTCTTCAACTAAAAGATTTCAAGCTCAAAACCTCACTCAATAAAAATTTCACCTCCAATCTCTTCTCAAGTATGCGCGGCTCACTCTATCTACAAAATCCACAAATCCACCTCGCACCAAACACCACGCCCATCATCGCCCCAAGCGCGACTTTGAATCTCAGCAATAAGCTCCTAGATATCCGTTTTAGCTCGCCGAGCTTCTCTGGCTATGATTTGGGAGATTCTAACCTACAGATTGAGCTCCCCATCAATCGTGCGCTAGAGGTGTTTGTCCAGCTACGTAGTCAAAAACTCACACTAGAAAAGCCACTGCTAGATCTCCTGCACGCACTCATTGGTATTGACCTTCCCGTGCAGACTTCAAGCCCACTGGAGGCAAGCCTAGATCTTACTTTCAAGTCCGATCACAAAAAGATTCACCCCTATGTCAAGGGCACGATTAAGGGCAAAAATACCAATCTCACGCTATTTGGACAGCCCATCTCTGCGCAAAATATCCAAACCACACTTGATATACAGAGTGACAAAAAGCAGCTTGTCTCTATCGCAAGCCCACAAGCCAAATATGCCGATATTCTCTCCACACAGCTTGTCTTTGATATAGACGCGCTTGCGCACACACTGCAGGGTGAGTTTGTAATCCATCACGTCGATCTGATCCCCTCTAAGATTTTTCCTGTGCATCTCAAATACCCAAATCTCAAAAATATCGATACCAGCGATCCTATGACTAAGCGCATCGTGGAGGTTATCATCAAAGAAAATACCTCAACGCTCCCAAGTATCTTACAAATCCCAAAACAAACCCAAAATACAGAATCTACCCAGCCAAGCACCCAGCTAGATTCTAGCACATCACCAGATTCACAACCCACAGCTAAGTCCCACCCTTTGCGCACGATCACACTTCAAGGAAACTTCAAAGACGGCATAAGCCTCACCATTCCCAAACTATCGCTTGCTATCAAGCAGGATTCTGCCCTACACCTTAGCCTCTCTAGTATAGAATCTCTCTATCCGCACTCCCCTATCTTGCAGTACTTCGGGATCAAAAAGGGCAATCTCACACTCCATAGCCAGCCCCAACAACCAAACACCATCGCACTAGAAGCTAAGCTAGAGAATCTCAACTATCCTATCTATGATAAAAATAACCAAGTTCTTCGCACACTAGAAATCGAAGGCATGATCAATCCCGATGAGATCTTACTCAATACTAAGGATAAAAATATCAAGCTCCAAAAACGGCGCAATACCATATCGCTTGTGTTTAACGACTACAACCTCGATGTCGATCACTTGATGGAAAGCGAGATCCCTATACTTTATGAGGTCTTTCACGAAGAGGGTGAGAGCAGGACTTATACACCAGAGGAGATTGCTAGGCGCAGGACCTTTGTAGCCCAAAAGCGCAAATTCGAACGCGAGCACGACATCACCCCGCATATTTTGTATTTAGAATCTAATAGTATGGATATTTTGTATGGGGATTTTATCATACCCACAGATTCTGCGACCATCACTATGCGCGATAAGCAGATCAATGCTAACGCCGCCTATGGCAATGGAATAGCAGATATCAATATCGCCTATGGTGAGACAAAAATCACACTTGATAATTTCAGTTCAAATTTCATCAATCAAGTACTCTCCAAGCGTCTTTTTTCAGGTGGGCTTTTTGATTTCTCCGGCACACTCAAAGACAGAATCTTACAAGGCGAAATCCGCGTGCAAAACACAACTTTTAAAGACTTTGCGATCGTGCAAAACATCGTGGGGCTTATCGATACGATCCCCTCACTTATTATGTTTAAAAAACCCGGGTTCAGCAATGATGGCTATGAGATTAAGCAAGGGAGCTTTTTGTTTTCTATGAATGATGAATATCTGGGGTTTGAATCTATCGATCTCATCGGCACTGCGATTGACATCAATGGCAATGGGATTGTGAATCTAAAAGATCGCACAATCAATCTACTGCTCAAAGCCAGCACGATGAAAGCACTCTCTAATATCCTCTCAAATATCCCCATCGTTGGCTATGTGATACTGGGCAAAGATGGCAAGGTAACGACTAATATCATCGTTTCTGGCGAGCTTGACAACCCCAAAACTGAAGTAAGCCTCCTAGAAGATGTCGTTAATGCGCCCTTTAAAATGCTACATAGAATCTTCGCACCACTTGATAATATCGTAGATTCACTCATCGAGGAACCAACAAAACAAGAGCAATCCCAAGAAAAAAACATTAATGAAGAGCAAATTAAGGAGAAACAAATCAACGAGGATCAGGCACCACAGCAAAACCACTCGACCAAAGATAGCCAACCCCACACAGATACAAGCCATTAGGGCTTAGAGGCATTGTGTAGGATTGAATCTTCGCATCGATTTGATCTTGTAACTGCACTCTTGTGAGCTCACCACGTCCATAGCTAAATGCCGCGCCCAACATCAGCCGCACCTGTGAGCGCAAAAATCCATTAGAGCGCAAGTGTATCACGAGTAAATCACGATACCTATACGCATAGCTTTGCAGCACCTCACGCACACAATCCTTGCTAGGCGTGCCTTGTTTTTTAAACAATGCGAAGTTATGCCGCCCCTTAAACATCTCTAAAGCCTCACGCACACGCACTAAATCCCCATATCGCTCATAGCTCACATAGCGCGTGATAAATGGCTTTGGTGTGTGCAAACTCACAAGATAACGATACGATCTCCACACCGCACAAAAGCGTGGGTGAAACGCCTCACTCACATAGCGCAGAGACGCAAAGAAAATATGCGGATAGCTCTTTTTGTTTAGCAAATCGCATAAATACCCCAAATCCCAACATCGCACCACATCAAAGCTAATCATCTGTGCGGTGGCATGCACGCCCTTATCCGTGCGCCCAGCAGCCAAAATCTCTGAATCTATCCCCACGCTTCCCAAAATCTCTCTAAGCCTTCCAGCCACACTGATGATGCCGCGCTGCTTTTGTGGTGCAAACCCGCTAAACGCGCTGCCATCATAGGCGATCTTGGCTAAAATCCTCATAGATCTAATAATAACGCTTAATAGCCCTCACATACAGCAGATACGAGAGCAAAAACCATATAGTAGGGATACACACCACGCCCAAAAATGGAAAATGCTCGGCTGCGATATACACCATCACGAAATACAATGCCGTAGCACCAATCACATAAAAATACGACATATTGGACTTAAAACGCGGATTAGCAATCCCAAAACTTAGTGCCAAAAACAACGACACAAGTGGAAAGACTGAGACCAAAATTGCTTGTGAGATCTTGCGCTCCTTAGATCGCACACCTGAAGGAATCTCTTTGCGTGGCAAAGAAGTGATAGTGTATTCAAAAGCCTCCTGCCAATAGCTAAGCAGATCATATCCACTTAGTTGCGGCTCACCAAGGATTTGGCGCACATTCATATGATCATAGATTATCTTGCGTATTTCATTGTCTTGAGCGAAATACACATCGCCGCGCTCTAGCAAAAGCTCAAAAAGCCCATTTTGGTTTCTTGTC
Source organism: uncultured Helicobacter sp. (assembly GCA_944325775.1). Taxonomy (GTDB): domain Bacteria; phylum Campylobacterota; class Campylobacteria; order Campylobacterales; family Helicobacteraceae; genus Helicobacter_F. The sequence continues at coordinate 37,046 of CALVBL010000005.1, read as the reverse complement.
CTGCCATCTTGTGCGACCACGAAGCTTTCAGAATTCTTATCTTGAGAATACAAAATGAGATTTTTATATTTTCTCTCCTTGACTTCATCGACATACACGAGCCAATCCCCGAGCTTTTGCCCCAGTTCGCCGGCTTTTAGATTCACATCGATGTCCGCACGCTTTTTAGCGACAAAATTTTTAGATGCGCTATTAGAAAGCGGCACAAGCACAAGTGAAAACACAAGTAAAATCAATGTAGCCAAAATCGTGATAGGCAAAAAAGTTTTGAGAATATCCACGGGCTTAATCCCCAGCGCAAAAAACACCATCATCTCATACTCATATGAGAGCCGTGCGATCCCAAGCGTGAGCGAGGCAAAAAAGGTGATTGAGATAATAAAAAACACGCTACCGGGCAGAGAATACGCAAACAGCGCGAATAAATCCAAAAAGCTCATTTTTACGACATAGGTCTTCCCCGCAATACTGATGATAAGCACCACTGAAGCGATAAATAACAACACTAAAAAAAATGGAAAAAATAACTGCGAAAACGACAAAAACATATATCGCTTAAACATTCCATGCTCCATTATAGAGTGCTATCTGCGCTAGATTCCCTAAATCCCCGACATAACTTATAAGCACACCCACAAAGAGATAGCTCACAAAGGCGATTGCTTGCGTGCGTGTGCGATAGACAATAAATCTCACAAGCGCAACTACCAACGCCAAACAGCTTGCTACAAACACACTTAAGAGTGCAAAAAGCACTCCAAACACAAGTCCAATCCCGCCAAACACAATGATATCCGCCTCACCAAGCATTGGTTTTTGGGATATAACCTCACCAAAGAAGCGCACGACAAACGCCCCACCCATAAGCACAAGAGCATCGCTCATATGCACCCAAATAGAGCTAGCAGGCATAGCGATACTCACGACACACGCACACCCAAGGACAAAAAATACCATTAGCACAGAATCTGGCAATGCCAAATACACATAATCCAAATACGCCATCACAAAAAACACAGATAACACAAGATAGATCATCAGAATCTGAAAAATATGATATACATCAAGTGGCGCAGATTCATAAGATTGCAGGGAAAGCACTAAAGCAAGCAAAGCGAGATTCACCGCGGACGAGATCGCAGCAGCCCACACAAATGAGAAGTGCAAATAACGGCACATACACCAAACCCCAAAGCCCACACCACATAGCACAAACGCACAACATACGCCAAAAACCACAGGATTAAAACCAAAGTCCATACTCACACTCCATGCGCACGAGCAGACACGATACCATCGCACACATTGACAAATGAGCATTGTGTGATCACAAGAGGAGCACCCAAAACGCCATTTTGTTTGACAAAGCGCGTGATGCGCTGCTGGGTCGGATCTCCATCAGATATCGGCGCTAGAAATATGCCACCCTCTTTGAGCTGAGACACAAGACACGATGGAATCTCCCGCGCACACGCACTAAATATCACCGCGTCAAAAGGTGCGTACTCCATCCAGCCATTTTGTCCATCACCGAGTTTTGCAAATATATTATGTGCATTGAGCAGATGAAAGCGACGCTTTGCCTCTATGAGTAGAGGCTCAATGCGCTCTATGGTATAGACATAGCGAAACAAATGTGAGAGTACCATCGCCTGATAGCCACTCCCACAGCCCACTTCTAGCACACTCTCACCGCCATTTGGGAGTAGAGATTCTGTCATGATAGCTACCGTGAGCGGCGAGCTAATCCATTGTGAATCTTCCAAAGGCAGAGGATCGAGACTATAGGCTTTATTTTTCAAACCCGGCGGGACAAAAAACGCTCTATCCACGCTACCCAAGGCTTTAGTCACTGATGGCGAAAGCTTGACATATTTTTGAATCTCTGCCACCATCTTTGTGTTTGCATACATCAAACGCCCTTAGAGATTGATTGGTATGCCCGTTTGTATGTATTTCCTCATCTTGGAGGTCTCGTGTAGATCCACTTGCGCTGAAATGATTTCTTTTTTGTCATTTTTATACACTACACCATAGGGTGTGATCACCGCACTGCCCTTAGCCATCGTATCATTCGCCCCATCGCTCGCCACCACAAAGCTCTGATTAGCAATCGCTAGTGCCTTGCAGAGTGTCTCAAACTGATCTTTGCGCTGCTTGCCCCATTGCGCCGGGATAAAGATAATATCCGCTCCCTGCACGCGCTTCCATAGATCAATAAAACGCAACTCAAAGCAGTTAAGCGCCGCACATTTGAGTGAATCCACACAAAAAGGCACGATCTCATCTTCTGCCCCAGCACTAAAATGCAGCTGCTCATCGCCTAGAGCAAAAAGCTTGTGCTTGGCTTGCTTGTGGATAATCTCACCTTTGTGAAAGACTTTGAGATTATTAAAAAACTGCTGATGATTTTTCTCTATCATCGTCGTGATAAGCGTGTGGTGCTTACTAGCCTCTAGGAGTGTTTGCGTAGCGATTTTAGAAAACTCCGATGCCTCCTCCATATGCTGATAGGCAAACCCACTAAACACCACCTCTGGTGTGCAAATAATAGAATCTTCTTGGCATTGCTCTAGGAGTGCGAGTACCTTTTTTAGATTCAACTCAAAGTCCGTCCCGATCTTTACCTGCAGTGCGTATAGCTTCTTAGAAATCATCAAAATCTATGCTCCCTTTTGCGTAATTTGTAACCTTGGCTTCAAAAAAGTTTGTCTTTTGGTCATTGAAGCTACTAAACTGATCCACCCACTTAATAGGGTGAGAGACATTATAAAGTTTGGGGAATCCCACTCTATGGAGACGTTCATCAGCGAGATACTGGATATACTGCCCAATGATCTCACTTGTAAGCCCTAGAATCTGCCCTTGAGTGATATACTCACCCCACGCACTCTCCACCTCCACGGCTTTTTTGAATAGCTCGATCACTTCTTCTTTGAGATTGTTGGTAAAGAGATCATCACGCTCCTTGCGCAATGAATTGATCATATTTTGAAATAACACGAGGTGGGTCACTTCATCACGCTGAATAAAGCGTATCATCTGCGCACTCCCTAGCATCTTGCCACTGCGCGCGAGGGTATAAAAGTAACAAAACCCGCTATAAAAATAAATCCCCTCTAAAATCTGATTGGCAAACATCGCCTTAAGTAGATTATGCTCTGTGGGGTTTTTGGCAAGCTCCAAATACACATTTGCGATATAGTCATTTTTGTGCCGTAGCTGCATATCCACGCGCCACATATTGTAGATTTCATCGGTGTTTGCCGAGATAGATTCTACCATCACCGCGTAGCTTTGTGAATGCAGTGCCTCTTCATACGCCTGACGCACAAGCACGAGGTTGATTTCTGGGCTAGTCATATAAGGATTGACATTGTCTATGAGATTGTTTGTCTGCAGCGAATCCATAAAAATAAGTTGCGCAAGCGCCCTATCATAGCCTAACTTCTCTTGAGGTGTGAGACCACCATTGTAATCACGCTTATCGGCATTCATATTCACCTCTTCGGGAAACCAAGTGTTAGCAAGCATTTTTTTCCACAATGTATATGCCCACTGGTATTTGATTTTGTTGAGGTCAAACATACTCGTAGGATTCCCACCAAAGATCTTGCGATCATTCACGCTCTCGGTACTCTCGGGATTATAGATTTTTTTGCGAAAAACTTCTTTATCCATTCACGCTCCTTATATCTCTTCTTGATTGTCCTTGATACTCTCAAGCACCAACAGAAGCAGAGATACAGCGTTTGCTACCACCGCACCCAAGACCACAGCATACGCGAGATGCAGAGATTCAAAGACCTGCAAAATCACAAATCCCGCTACAAGGTGAAGCAACACAACAAGCAGTGTAGCTAAGATCTCTGCTGATAAGGAGTTTTTTACCCCGATTCTTAGTGTGACACACACGAAATTCACCGAAGTCGCCAAAAACAAAATCACAACATTGTTTTCGTATAAAAACGCCACACTAAGCGTCAAACCCAGCATACTAAAAAATACAAAAAATACTCTGCCCCAATTCATAATGTCCCCCTTATCTACACTCTACCATTTTCATACATAGCCCTTAAACGCTTCTTTTCTTCTTGTTTTTTGAGCTTTTTCATTTCTTTTTGGTAATACTCCTCAATACTAAAGCCAAATACAAGAGCCAAGCGAGGTGCGACAAACATAGAGCTATATGTCCCTATGATCACCCCAGCAAGCATAGGCAGTGAAAATCCTCTGATAATCTCCCCGCCAAAAAGATACAGCGTCAAAACCACAAAAAACACCGTAAGTGAGGTAAGTATCGTGCGCGAAAGTGTGCGCGAAACCGCCTCATTGATCACATAACACATATCACTCACACGTTTTGAGAGCATTTGCTCGCGGATTCTATCAAAGATGATAATCGTGTCATTGATCGAATACCCTATGAGTGTCAAAAGCGCAGCTAGTACCTCAAGATTAAAATCAATATCAGCGATGATCACCACGGCTGAAGCCAAGATCACATCATGAATCAATGCTATAATACCCGCAAGTGAGAATCTCCACTCATAGCGAAATGAAACATACACCATCATCGCAATAAATGCAAAAACAAGCGATAAAATCCCCTTGCGCTTAAACTCATCACCAACTTTCGCACCTATCTCATCATTACGCCGTATGCTAAACTCTCCTGTGGGCTTTAGAATCTCTTGCACCATTTGCAATGTTGAGCCTTGAGGGCTTTCCACGATAGGAAGTTTGATAAGCACCTCATTTGGCGATCCAAATTCACTGACCTGAAACCCCTTAAAAACCTCGTGCTGCGATAGAATCTCGCGAATCTGTGATAAAGGTGCTTGTGGGTCTTGATCATACTGAATCTGCACAATACTTCCACCCGCAAAATCAATGCCCAGCTTAAAATCTTTGATCAAGATTAAGGCCACTGCCCCTACGCATAAAATAGCAGAGATGATCAGTCCATAAGAGCTGTATTTTGCAAAGTCATAGACTTTTATTTTTTTAAAGACTTCCATAACGTGCTCCTATCTATTTTTCTTTGATTTTCTTGTGCGATAGCTTTGGAGACTGATCTATGCCGATACTATCATTACTGATCCCAAACCACAGGTGGAGATTCTTTGTCTTGCTTACCTTAGACAAAAGCGCGAGATAGATTCCATGCGTACCAACAATCGCTGTAAGAATCGAGGCTATGATCCCCAAACTCAAGGTAATCGCAAACCCCTGTATCGCGCCGGTACCATTGGCATAGAGCAGGAGTGCCGCCAAAAGAGTTGTGATATTTGAATCAAAAATCGCCCGTGAAGCGTTTGCATAGCCTATTTCAATGGATTTAGTGACATTGTTGCCAAGTCGCAGAGCTTCTCTGATGCGTTCATTGATGATAATGTTTGCATCTACTGCCATGCCCACGGTAAGTACAATACCTGCCATACCCGGCAATGTGAGTGTCGCCCCAAATAATGACATAACCGCCACAATGAGCACAATATTGACAAATAACGCACTCACAGCAATGAATCCAGCGATATTGTAATACAACACCATAAAGACTACAACCATCGCAAAACCACTCACAAGCGCGATAAGAGAGGCTTTGATACTATCTGCTCCTAGACTTGGACCCACACCGCGTTTTTCTATGACCTCCATAGAAGCAGGGAGCGCACCACTTTTGAGCGTGATGGATAAATCCGCCGCGCTATTTTTATCGAAATTGCCACTTATCTGTCCGCTATCACTGATCCTAGCACGCACAACCGGTGCAGAATACACCTTGCCATCTAGCACGATCGCAAGTCTTTTGCCAATATTTTTGCTTGTAAAATTCCCAAACTGCTGCGCCCCATCGGAATTAAGTGTGAAATTAACCACATATTTGCCATTATTATCGCGCGCTGGCGAAGCACTAGAAATCGCAGAGCCATCTAAAATAGGCACTTTTTTGACAAGTAACAATGTTCCCTCACCTTCATCTTGCGCAAAAGGTAGGATCACATCGCCATAGCTTTCTGCCTCGCTCTCACTCATTAGATTCACACGCGCATTGCGATCCTCATCAACCGCCATAAACTGCAAATGCGAGGGCTTAGAGATAAGTCCGCGCAGACGCTCCTCTTCCTCTGGTGTGTTTTTACCCGGTACCTCTACAAGGATATTTTGCTTGCCTCGCTTTGTCACGCTTGGCTCTTGCAAACCAAAGATATCCAGTCGCTTTCTAATAGTACTGATAGCCTGATTGATCGCATCTTCTTCGATTTTTGGAATCTCTTCTTGTGTGAAAGTAATAGTAAAAATATTATTTTCTTCAAGGACATTCAAGCCCTCATATTTTGATAGAATCTGTTCTATCTGGGGCTTTTCTTTCCTGTCAAACATTTCAAAAACAATACGATCTTCTAAAATCTTGACAGAATCTATAAGGATCTTTTTGTCAGTGGTCTCATAAGTAATGCTTGAAGCTAAAGATGAGAGTCGTGCCCTGATCGCCTCGTGGGTCTTAACCTCTAACAAGAGATTGAGCCCACCTTGCAAATCAAGTCCTAGAGTAATCTTGCGCCCGGGTGTGCCAAAGACAGAAGGAATACTTAGCACAACTCCTACGATCGCTATGAGAATGAGCGTCCATAAACGATAATTAAAAGCCTTTTTCATTGAGCGACTTCAAGTTATTTTGTTTCTTGCTCATCGAGTTTATATGCCACAAACTCCTTAGAGAGCTTTACAATCGTATCATCATTTAGTCTCACACTAAAGAAATTTTCCTCGGGCTTGACCACCTCGACGATCAGACCGCCTGTCGTGATAATCTTATCGCCTTTCTTGAGATTACTAATCATTTCTTGATGCTTTTTGCGTCTTGAGTTTTGCGGACGAATAATAAGCAGATAAATAAGTGCGATAAAAAATAAAATCGGTGCTAAACCTATGAGAGTTTCTTGCAACCCACCCGCTTGCTGTGCTACTTGTGCTTGTTGTTCCATAACAATCCTTTTGGTGAAAAATTAAAAACGCGATTATAACCCCCAAAGGGTTAAAAGCTCTTGAAAAATTTATAAGCCCTACTTACTTTTTTGCAATGCCAAAAAAGCCGCTCCAAGCACTCCAGCCACACTTGAAGCAAGCAAAATAGAAACTTTAGCGACATCTTGAGCTTGCGCACTCTCAAAAGCGAGATTGGAGACAAAAATCGACATCGTGAAGCCTATTCCCCCCAGCATGCCTGCACCAAAGATATGCCTCCAGCTCACACCTTGCGGACGCGCCGCTATACCGAGCTTCTCACACACAAATGTAAATAAAAATATCCCCACGGGCTTGCCCACCACAAGCCCCAAAAACACGCCAAGCATAATATGATCAATCCCAAAATGCACCTCGCCGCGTATATCCACACCAGCATTTGCAAACGCAAAAAGTGGCATAATGCCATATGCACAGATAGGCTGCAGTGCATGCTCAAGGCGCAAAAGTGGATTTTGCACATCAAGCGAATCTTTTGCTAAAGTACTGACAAGATGGACTTGCTCATTGGTGAGTAGTGCGTTTGTGCGATGGTGCTTGTCAAGATTCTTAAAATTTTGCGGCAATGTCTCAAGTAGCGCGATAAACTCTTCGCTCTGAATCCTTGGTCGAATCGGAATGCAAAATGCCAGCACAACCGCCGCGATAGTCGCGTGTATGCCACTATGATGCACGCAAAACCACAGCACCACACCCACACTAAGATACACACCAAGACTACGCACACCCTGTTTATTAAGCAGGATCAAAAGCCCAATCACACACACAGCCCCCAAAAGCCACGCTAAATGCAAGCCCTCTGGTGAAGGATATGCCGTCGCAATCACGATAATCGCTCCTAGATCATCAGCCACTGCAAGCGTTACCAAAAATACCTTTAATGCCATAGGCACGCGCTTACCCAAGAGCAAAATCACACCAAGCGCAAAAGCAATATCTGTCGCCATAGGAATCCCAAAACCATGCCAAGATTCAGTCCCGACATTAAGACTAAAATAGATAATAGCTGGTACTACCATACCACCCAATGCCCCTATCACTGGGAATGCAGCCTTTTTGAATCCAGACAAATCACCAAAGAGCACCTCACGCTTGATCTCCAAACCAACCATAAGAAAAAAAATCGCCATCAGCACATCATTGATCCAATGATGCACGCTAAAGCCATAAAATTGCTCACCAAAGCTGATGCCCAGATTCTCATTCCAAAGCCAAAAATACCACTCTGATAATGGTGAGTTTGCCACTAGCATGGCGCACACCGCGCATACAAAAAGCAAAATCCCGCTAAAAGATTCTGCCCTGATAAATGCAGCAAAAACCTCTGTAAGACTACGCTTGGTAATATCCCGAAGATATTGATCGTGCGTATTCATCACACCAGCCCTTAGATCACGACATATCTAAGCCCTAAGCACGCAGGGATAGATTCTAACTCTTGTAATACTTCTTGAGAAACATCATCATCTACAACCACCACTGCTAGAGCCTCTTTGTCTTTTCGTGCTAGGCGAAAATCCGCAATATTGATTTTATGCTTAGCAAGCGTATTTCCCACCATTCCGATCACACCGGGCACATCGGTGTTTCTAAAGAGTATCATTTTGCCCGCTGGCTCGATATCAAACACAAAGCCATTGATCGTAGTAATGCGCAAATACTTATCCTCAAACACCGCGCCTTCGACACTAAATACATCTTGCTGCGTGCTTAGAGTGATTTTGATATGATTTTTGTAGGTTTGGGAGAGTTCTTGCCCTATGAATTTCACCTCCACGCCCCTTTCTTGCGCTACAAAAGGCGCATTGACATAATTAATATGATCCCCCAAACTCGCACTAAGCCCGCCAACAAGCGCAAAGGTCCTTAGTGAATCTCCATAGCGACTCACCTCGCCATACGCTGTGATCTCTAGCGATCGAAACGCGCCTTTGTTAGCTTGCGCACAGATAAAGGACAGCTTTTGGGTAAGCTCAAGATAGGGCTTGATAGCTGCGGGTAGATCCACCTCTTTGATAGGGAGATTGAGTGCATTGGGATAGCTCGAACCGCGCGCAGATTCTATCGCGGCGTGAGCAGCCTCTATGGCGATTTTTTCTTGAGATTCTAAGGTATTAGCACCTATGTGGGGCGTTACATAAACATTGGACAAATCAAGGAGTTTATTATCAATCGCTGGCTCTTTATTAAACACATCAAGCCCAGCCCAGCGAATCTTGCCGCTCTTTAAGCCATCATACAAATCCTCTTCGTTATACAACCCACCTCGCGCGCAATTTATCAAAATCACGCCATCTTTCATTTTGGCGATTTCCTTAGCAGTGATCATATTTTTGGTTTCGGTATTTTTGGGAGTGTGGATAGTGATGATATCGCACCGCAAGATATCCTCGAGGTTCGTCGTGTAGCGCACGCCCGCATCGATAGCCTTAGAAGCATCAATATAAGGATCATAGGTAATAACTTCCATTTCAAATGCCTTAGCTCTCTTGCCTACTCTGCTTCCGATATTCCCAAAGCCAATAATCCCCAAACTTTTGCCCTTAAGCTCGGTGCCATACCAATCCTCGCGCTTCCACTTGCGCTCCTCTTTGAGCTGATGGTTTGCCCCGGGAAAATTTCTCACACTACTAATGAGATGCGCCATCGTGAGCTCCACCGCCGCGATTGTGTTGGCTGTGGGGACATTCATCACTACGATACCCTTTTTGCTACAAGCTGGAATATCGACATTATCTACACCCACGCCAGCACGCACGATACTCTTTAGATTCTGTGCATGTTCTAAAAACGCCTCATCGACATCAGTCGAACTCCTCGTGATCACGACATCAGCATCTTTGATAGACTGACGCAAGACATCTTTGGGTAAAGACGCTAGATTCTCAAACAAAATATCATTTTGGGCCTGCAAAAGATCCAAACCACTTTGGTGGATATGGTCACACACCACGATTTTTAACGCCATTTCACACTCCTTAAGTCAAAGATTGGGTTATTATATAACAACTTAGTTGAGAATATATTGGATTCTATAATATTGTAAGTCTTGAAGAAATTTTTGCAACACCACATCGTTATCGATAAACACCATAAGACGCAGCACATCGCCACTTTTGTAATATGTGCTTTCAAGTTTGTTTTGTTTAAGCACCTGTGCGACACAAAAATATTTATACTCGTCCAAATCCTTAATTTCAATGCTCCTAATCACATTGTCTTGAGGATTGTTTGCAAAATCAAACTTCACGAACAACTCCGTAGCAGGATACTGGAACGAATCGCTAGAAGAAGCAGAAAAATCCTTAAGCCACATATCATTATGCTCAATCTGAGTCATCTGCACATTGTCTGCAAGCTTGGAGGCGATAGATGGGGATTGTATAAAATCGGTTTTTTGATACACGATAAAAGCCCCGCTAGCTAGTACCCCAAGACTAAAGAGGAAGACAAATACCGTGAGGATCTGCTTCATATCGCCCTTATCCTACATTTGATCTTTGATCTTATCTCCTAGAGTCATTCTCTGCTCGCTTGCTTGATTAAAGGCACGCAAAGTTTCTTTTTCTTGTTGCTTTTGCAGGCGCTTGATAGAAGCACGGATTCTGTTGCTCTTCTCATCGATAGCAAAAATCACGCACTGCACATTATCACCCACCTTTAGTGTTTCTTTCATCTCGTGAGGAATATCCTCGTTTTTAATAAGCACTTCGCTACCATCGATTTTGACAAAGATACCAAAGTCTTTGATTTCTGAAAGCATGCCTTGAACAATCTCATCAGTGTGGTGCATCTTAGCAAACATTGCTGCTGGCGAATCGCTCAAAAGTTTTTGACTAAGCGAAATGCGCTCGCTTTGCACATCGATCTTAAGAATCTTCACATCGACTTCATCACCCACTCTTAAGACATCTCTAGCCTTGATGCCTCTATCCCACGATATATCTTCATTATGGAGCAGTCCATCAACCGCACCGATATTGACAAACGCGCCAAAATCCGTGATAGTAACGACTTTGCCTCTTAGTATATCGCCCTCTTTATGATCCTTGGCAAATGCCACAAATGGCTTGTGAGTGAGTTTTTTGAGCGAGACACGCAAACGACGATTTTTGCTGTCAATCTCAATGATTTCCACATCAATTTCCTGATCAACCTTAAGATAATCGCTAGGATGTTTGATATTTTTATCCCACGAAATCTCTGAAATATGCAAAAAGCCCTCTATATCATTCCCCAAATCCACAAACGCGCCGTACTCCTCTATATTGCTCACAGTCACCTTGATCGTGTAGCCCACTTCTAGCTCTTTTTCTACTTCTTTCCACGGATCTTCACTCAAAGCCTTCACAGAAAGCGAGAATCTGTGTTTTTGCTCATCATAACCTAGAATCTTGACCTTTATTTGATCTCCAATTTTAAAGCCCTTTTGAGGATTTGCTACGCCTCTGTGGCTGATCTCTGTGTAATGCACCAATCCCTCTACATTATCGATATCCATAAATATCCCAAATGGCGCAATTTTTTTGACTACACCCTCATAGATTCTATCACCAGAGAGCATTTTTTCTACTACTTCTTTTTTGATGACCTTATCGATGTCAAAAAATCTCTTTCGAGAGACAATGATCGTGTTTTCTTGGGGATCTATATGTGTGATCGCGACTTTGTATGTTTTGCCCTCAACTTTCACCCCTTCCTTAAAGGCTGAATCTCTACGTGGCAAAAACACATCGACTCCATCATAATCCATCACATAGCCGCCTTTATTTTTCTTGAGCACCTTAGCTTCGATGATTTTATCTTGGAAATCCCCCGCTAGCTCCTCAATCTTTTGCTTGATCTTTTTGCTTCTTTGGGCTCTTGTGTAAGATACATATGGGCGGTTATCGCTCCCGCTCGCATAGAGTTCGATCTCATCACCCACATTAAACAGCAGATTGCCCTCTGTGTCTCTAATCTCACTCAAAGAGAGTATGCTCTCGGACTTGCTATAAGGTAGTGCTATCATCGCCAAATCCCTATCTTGATCTATTTGTATGATCTTCCCTATTTGCAAGCTACCACTTGTGGCGTTTCTCTCGCGCGCATCCAAGAGTTGTGCGAAATTCTCCTCTTCGCCAAAGTCCATATTGTCAAGATTCACTCTCATTCCAAATACCCTTCTTTGTTTAGTTTTGCTCTCAATTTTAGCCTAGCAATGCTTAATTTTTCATAGCATTGGATCCAAAATCTTCCCTAAATGGAAAAATTATCTTTTTATACACACGCAAGAGTGCAATGAAAAGCGCAGTGATGATAGGTCCCAGCACAATACCCCAAAATCCAAACGCGCTCAATCCCGCCAAAATAGCGAAAAATATGAGCATTTCATTGATTTGGAGCGAAGTTTTTAAGATTCTACTTGTCATCAGCTTGATGATGAGCGGTTTGACGAGATTATCGATTATAAAAGCGATAAAAATCATACTATAGAGCGCGATGAAGAGTGCGACATTGTATTCACCCAAAAACAGCTCGTACCCCACAAGTGGAATCCACACCAGCGATCCACCCACCACCGGGATAAGTGAGCAAAACCCATACAACACCCCAAAGAAAATCCCATCATACCCAAAAAACGCAATCGCCACACCAAAGCTAAACCCCTGTAACACGACATTTATCACTGAGGTATAACACACAACCTTGAGCACGCCCAATACTTCATCAAAGACATTTTGCACCTGAATCCTATCAAATGGAATAAGTGAGAGCATATAAGCATACAAGCGCACCCCATAAAAATAAAAGAAAAACAAAAACACCACGATAAAGCCCGTATCAATAATAAACTCCAAACTCCTGCGCCCTACGATCGAACTAAGATTAAGCATATACGAAAAGATTTCAGATCCAGAAACTTTGCTTAGCGCGTCTTTGAGACGCGTCTGAATCTCTGGCACATCGCTACTCCATTCTAAGATTCTACCCTTTAGCGTATCAATGATGTTATTAAACCCCGCCAAATCCGCACCCTGAATAAGCGCGATAAGAGAATTAAACACAAACACCACCGGTACGATGAGCAAAAGCACCAAAATCACCGTGCTAAAGAACGCCGCCAAAAGCTCATATCTGACATATTTTAAAAGCATATTCTTAAGCCCAAAGGTCGCCATACAAAGCAAAAGCGCGACCAAAAGATTCATCAAAAACGCATCATAGAGATAATAAATCCAATACAACGTAAAACAAAACACCAGCCAAAAAAAATAAATCCCCTTCATCACACTATCCTACTTAAAAGTTGTATTGCAAAAACACCCGCCCTAGCAGATAATTTTTCCCATCACTCGCGAAAATATAATCATCAAGCGTGATATTTGCATTATTGAGCATACCGATCAATCCACCACCTACCCACAAATCCGGTGCCGCAGCGAAGCGCGCATTCGCCTCCCAGTTGAAGATTTGCTTGACATCAATACCAGTGTAGCGGATAGCAGATTCTAAGACAATATGGTTTTTAAAGGTATATTCCAGCACGCCATAGAAGGTATTTGCATTCGCGTAAAACAACCCCTCTCTGCGCTCAAATGGCGAACTCTGCCCAAACGCATCAATCCCGCTCGCACCCTTTTCGGAGATGATGATAAGCCCCCCGCCAAACTTCACTCCAGCCCATTTGATCCCTCCCTCAAGCCATACAAACCCACTATCCCCATCGGTGCGACTTTGCTCTATGACTTGATTTTTGCCTATATATGAGAGCAGATGCACATTTGTATAAAATGTAGAATCCCCAACCAAATCTTTTTCTAAATTGATCTTTATCCCAAAAGCCGTGAAGTAATTTGGCGCGGCATACATATATGGCGTAATTCGTAGTGGTGCTTCACGCACTCCAAGCGTTATCGCACCATAAAACACCCCACTTGTATCAAAAGGATTGCGGTATTCAGACATACGATAATTGGTCACATACGCATTTTTATTGACCCACATCATATTGAGTATCAAGTTAGGCGCGATCATAAAATCCAAGCGCACACCTTGATTGTAGTATTTGATCCACTCGGTATTAGCATAGAATCTCCCCGCCTCTACCCTCAAGCGCTCATTATTGTCATAGCGCACATAGCCCTCTGTCCAAATAAAGTCCTGCTTGCTGGAGTTAAAATCACCTCGCTGATGCTCATACACGCGTGCGGCTAGCCAAAACGACCCACCAAAGCTAATCCCACTAGTGCTCGTTGGTGTATCATAACCCACAGACGCATTGATATCAGCGAAATTAGAATGCTTATCCGTCATATCTTGATAATACAGCGCAAAATGCCCGCGTGGCTTACCCATCAATAAATAATCCCCTAGATTCACCGCACCCAAAATATGCGCACTAAGGACACAAACTACTATCCATAATCTCAAAACCAAATCCTTTTGTCTTCGATATTTGCCAGATTTCAGCAAAAACGATTCCATAAAAAGTAGGACTTAGATTCTAAAGTATTTTTGAATCTACGGGATTAGATTCTGATTTTGAATCCAGATTCTAAGCTTAATCAGATTCTCAATCCACCAGCCAATCTTGCGCTTGCTTGCGCTTGGCTTTGCCCATTGGTATGATGTGGCTCCGCTAACACCACCACTGCAGACAAAAATTAGCATTTGTAGTAGTGCTTTGGGAGTTTTGCATACATTTCGGGGTAGGAGTTGCCTAATCATGATGGCTGCCCCAAAATTTACGCAATCTACCCAATGATTACCCAAAGAGCCATTTTCCCCAGCAAGATCTGAATGCTTAGGATTCTAGATTCTTAAGCATTGCGTGCTAATCCCCGCGCATAATCACATCGCTGACATTTTGGGTGATATGCCACGTCTTGCCTAAACCCTGCCACGATATTGCGATACAGCGCAGAATCCAAAATCTCTCCAAGGCTTTGTGTGTGCAAATCCCCAAGCCCGATCTCCCCAAAGCAATCCATACAACAAGGCACGACCACGCCATTACTCAAAATCCCTAGCTGCCTAGTCGCACCATAGCAAAAAAGCCTATCACGAGATTCTATCCCAAGTTTTGAATCTTCCCTCCAGCGGTGATGGCGTGTGATCGTGCAAAACACCTTGTAATCTATTCGCGCCCATACATCATCTAAATCTAGCCACTTAGATTCTCTAGATTCTGCGATAGTCTTGGCGATTATAGATTGCTCTAAGTGCCATCTGTCTTTATCCTGCACACGCAAATGCACAAACACCTCACTCCCAATCTCCCTATGATACGCACAAAACTCCAAAATCCGCTCAAGATGATTAGCATCAAATCTCTGCGGTGCGTCCCAAAATGCACTAAGCGAAAAGGCGATCTGATGCACGGGTGGCTTAAGCAGCATATCCCAATCCCAAGAATCTAAAAATTTCCCGCTTGTTACCAGATCGACCACAAGCCCATAGCGCGACAAAAGCCCCAAATACACATCGAGATTTTTCACTGCTAGCGGATCACCTAAGATATGCAAATGCACAAGCTTTGTAAGACGTTTTGGTATCGTGATCTGACGCAAAATTTCCTCAAAGAGCTCCACGCTCATCACTCCGCGCCTGCTTTTATACTCACTATGCGGACAAAAACTACAGCTAAGCGCGCATATATCGCTAATCTCAATGTAGATTCTATCAAACCTCATAACTCAAACCAGCACAAGTGCCTTATGCCCATCACGCACTTTGCTATCGACAAACTGCGCCTTACCCTCGCGCACAAGCTTATTAGCTAATGTTTTGAAATTTTTTTTGCTCATTCGCAGCACACTTGCAATCTCTTGTGGCGAGCTTTTAAAGTCAAGCTCCACGCGCCCATTGTGCCGCTCTAACACCTCAAGTAGGCTAGATTCACTCTGTGTTAGCACTCTAAGATCGATCTTGCCATCAACACGGATAGTTTTGATACGCACTGCGATCTTCTCTCCTATTTTGGGCACACAAGCCACTTCACTTGCATATAGCAACCCATAGTGTGCGCGCCCCTCTGTCTTGTGAATCTCTAGCGCGCCCTCATCTGCCCTCTTTAAATCTAGCGCCTCCACCACACAGCCAAACCCAAGTGGTGTGCGCTCAAAAACTAACGCACACACCTCATGCCCTAGCAAACGCCTATCACGACACGCACACAAACGCTCTTTTATCCCAAGTTTGCCGATTAGTCGCCCTTGCTTATCAAGTGTGAGATACACCACGAGATTTTTCCCTATCATCGAGCGTTTGGGGGCTTTGTGCGGGATAAAAAGATGTTTATCCACGCCCAAATCCGCAAAATATCCATACGCATTGCTATCCACCACCTCAAGTGCGCCGATCTCACCGATTAAGAGATGTGGAATCTGCGTCGTAGCGACAATCCGATTCTCTGAATCGTGCATGATAAACACCCGCACGCTCTCTCCCACGCGCGCACTAAAATCTACAAACTTTCTGGGTAGCAAGATCTCTGCGCTCTTACTCTGTGTCCGCAAAAATGCACCATATTGACTAAGGCGCGTGATCGTTAGATTCTGTATTGTACCCACCATCATATGATCTTTTTGCATACGCTCTTTTTCACACAAGCTTTTTGCCATTAATGATCAAGCGCGTAGCTTTTTTGGCATGAAGGATAAACTGCAGAGCTTCTTGCGCAGATTGCGTGATCTTTGGGATTTTAAACACCGCCATATCTGCATTATAATCTTTTTGAAGGATTCCGCTTTTCACTCCTAGCGCACGCGCGCCATTGTGTGTGGCACTTTGTAGAATCTGCTGGGCTAGAGTGCTAAGATCTGTGTGTGGATAGGCAAAGAGCATAGCGCGCATTTCTTCAAGCAAACTCACATCAGCGTTTGAGCTTTTACCATCAGTCCCCAGTGCGATGTTTAGCATTAGATTTTTAGCCCCTCCCATTTGCAAGTGGGGCAGGTATGTGTTGTTTAGCAAACGATTAGATCGCGGGCAAGTTACGATAGTATGGGAATTTTGGAACATTGTTTGGAGTTCAGATTCACTCGCAAAGAGGCAGTGCGTTAAAAGCACATTTTCTAGCCCTATAAACTGCTCCAAAAACCCCTCGATACTATAAAAAGGCTTGGGATTTGGGACCGCAAAAGTCTTAGCAAAAAAATCATAAAAATACCCGCTCCCGCTTAGTAACCACTCGCGCTCGTGTGCAGATTCTAAAAAATGCGCACTAACAGGGGCTTTGAGCTTTTTTGCCTCCTGCAATACATATTTAGCATAGATATTATGGAGCGAATAAGGCGAATGCAGTGCGACTGCTGGCGTGAAAATCGCACTTTTATGCGCCTCACTTTGCTCTAAGCGCGTCTTAAAGTCACCAAAAAGCGCATCGATCACACTTGGATTGCTCCCCATCGCTTCGGAAAAATACACCACACGCAGCCCACTATTGCTTAGTGCCTCCAAGTCATAGCCATAGCTGCTAATCGCCCCCACAAGCCCCACACCATTGACAAGCTGCGTGGCTATCGCTTCCTGCACACTTTTGGTAATATTGCTTAGCACATCATCACGTTTGGCAATCACAGAATCCAACCACCGCCCAAAATCCCCATACATAAAGCTCGTTGTGTTATTGCTAAACTCAAAATGTATATGCGCATTCACAAGACTTGGCAGCAACACACCATCATCATAAAATTCCCGATTCGCGTGAGGATATGCACGCACAAGATTCTCATATTCTCCCACTGCGAGGATTTTCGATCCATTAGATTCTGTAAAATCCATAGAATCTCCTGCGCGTTGTGCCATTTGCTCTTTGGGCATAGATTCATACACCACACCACCATTTTTGATCACACTAAATGCCTCATCACACACAAAAACTCTGTTTGCCCCGATGATTTTCTGGGTATTTTGACTAGTATTTTGATTACGCACCATTGCCCTTTAGATTCTGTTTTATCTTATGCGCAAAGCCCGCGAGTATCGCGCGATTGCCCTGCTTTGCCTCCCGTGCCTCCTGTGTCCCTTGCTCTAAATCCCTAGCCTCATCACTAGATTCTGTGCTATCCACATACACAAGCCCTTCAAGCGAGGTTTGAGGGCTTTGGGAGCTATCATGGCTTGGGAGCACATTGACATCGAGTTTGTTAAAGGGAATCTCTATGCCATTTGCCTCGAGATTGACTTTTAGTGCCTCCAAAATGCAAGCCCTCGCCTCGATGAGCCCATACTCCATATTTACCCAAAAGCGTAGCAAAAAATCTAGCGAACTCGCCCCCATATCCTGCACACCCACGAAATACCCACGCGCAAGATCCACGCAGGGCTGATGCTCTAAGACAGTAATGGCGATGATTTTTACCGCATTAATCTCGCTCCCATAGCCCACGCCAAAGACGATATCCATACGCCTTTGGGAAATATCTGTGTGGTTTATCACATTGGCTTGTGAGACATTGCGATTGGGCAATATCGCGAGCTTGCCATCAGGGAGGCGAATAGTGGTATTAAAGAGATTTATCGCCTCGACTTTGCCAAGCAGCGAACCCACCTCTATGGTATCGCCATGCACAAACGGACGCAGGATAATCAAAATAATCCCACTCGCTACTGATGAGAGAGAATCTTTTAAGCCCAGCGCGATCGCTACACCTGCTGTGCCAAGCACCGCGATGATGGAGTGTGTCTGCACCCCCGCAGTGCCAAGCGCGGCGATGATAAGCGCGATATTCAGTCCGATAAACACCACTTGGGCGAGAAAGTTTGCGAGCATTTTGTCTTTAGATTCTAACGCCCTCCTAATCTTTTTTGCCACAAATCGCGAGAGATAATACCCCGCCACGAGCAAAATCGCGATTTTTAGCGCGATGAGCCCAAAGTTTTCAATAAAAGGCAATGCCTTCTCCAAAGTCTCTAGTATATCCTGCCACATACGCGCTCCTAAGCCCTAATCAATCTCATAGAGTTGTGAATCTCTATACATCATCACGACCTTAGATTCTAGCTCTGCGCCACGATATGGCGAGAAACTATCCTCAATGCGCGTGCGCCCTGCTAAATCTATAATCATAAAATCCGCTTTCTTACCCACCTCAAGGCTTCCGCCCTCCAGCCCCAGAATCTGCGCGGGATTGTAGCTACAGAGCCTTGAGAGCAAGCTTAGATCTAAATTATACGGCTTAAAGAGCCTATCATAGGCTAGAGCGAACCCATAGGCGATGCTATCAATCCCAAAGCTTGCAAGCTCAAAGACCTGATCTTTTTGGGAGTTAAAATCCGCGCATTGCAGACTTGTGAGCACATCGATATGCCCATTGCGCAGAGATTCTAGGAGCTCTTGGCGCACGGATTCACTAGGCAGCGGGGGATTGATCTTGCCAGCGGTGTTGTAGTCATCGCATATATTTTCATTAAGGATAAGATGGTGCAAGCTCACCTCTGTATGCGCCTTTAGTCCCTGCTGCTTGTAGGATTGGATAATCTCAATGCAGCGCGGTAAGCCTATCGCACTAAAGAGCACTTCGACATCTTGATGCAAGAGCATTTCACATATTTTTGCCACCTCTATGCTTTGGGATTTGTGATGGATTGTAGGAAGTCCGAGCTTGGCGGCAAACGCACCTTCATTTAGCACACCTTGGGCAAGAGAGGTGTTTTGCGCGAAGCAAATAAGCGGGGTTTTGAGCATTTTGGCATATTGGGCGATACGCAAGATGAGATTACCCTCAATGTCGCTTTGGAGGTAGATTCCGCGCGCGCCGTTGCCATAGAGCTTGCTAATATCAGTAAGCTTGAGCTTAGATTCATCATAAAATGTCGGCTTGAGAGAGGGCAAAATATGCACTTCCAAATCCTTATCCACACTCTTGACCAGCTCCACAATCGCCTCACTATCAATCACTGGCATAGTATCAGGTAGGAGCAAAATCGTGCCATAGCCGCCTCTTAGGGCTTTTTGTGAAAGCGAAGTGAGACTCTTACGCGAGAGTGTGCGCCCCTTTGGATAGACATTGCAATCTATGAAGCTTGGCATAAGAAGCTTAGAATCCACATCAATCACCTGATGCGAATCCACATCACTCATTTGAGCCAGATCGCTACTCATCTCCACTATCACACCATCTTGGACTTTGAGACACATTTTTGTATGCTGCTTGTGATCACAGCACACCGCATTGGCAAAAATCATTCTCACACCTCCCAAATTTGTTTTTGTGAATCTACTAGATAAACGTATCCAGCCTACCCTGCATAATCAGCACGCCTATACCAACAAGTAGCACGCCACAGCCAATCTCTATGACACGCATAAACGACTTGAGCCGTGCTAAAAGCTCCAGTGCGCGCTCCACCACAAGGCTTGTGAGCAAAAATGCCAGCCCTAAACCCAGCGCATAGCTTAGCATATACCACAGCGCCATATCGTTTTTGCTCACACTAAGCGCAAGGATAGATCCTAAGATCGGTCCCGCACAAGGTGTCCAGCACGCGCTAAAACTCACACCAAGCAAAAATGGTGCTAAAAATCTCAAAAATGGCGATATGAATGGTAAAGATTCTAAACGCGTAAAAGAAAGCTTGGGCGAGACTTTATACAGAATCTTGATGCGGAAAATTCCCAAAAAATGCAACCCAAATGCGATCACAATACCACCAGCTATATAGCTAAATGCCGTGCTTTGAAGCCAGCGCCCCACCACACTGCCAAAAAAAATCCCCAAAATCACAAACACACTGCAAAACCCTAGAATAAAGCTCAAGGTCTTTAGCACGATAGTGGCGCGATGGCGCGCAAGATCAGCGTGGATATCTTCAAGCGAAATACCACTAATGTAGGAAATATACGCTGGGATAAGAGGCAAGATACAGGGGCTTAAAAATGTCAAAATCCCCGCTAAAAAGCTCGCTACAATGGGCGCGGAGGCAAAAATCGTGTTATAGAGTGTTTCTTCCATTTTTTCTCTTATATTTGTTTTAATGCAAATTTTGCTTTTGCAAAATTTGCATATCGCTTCGTGGGGAGTGAATCCCCACTCGCTCCGCTTACGCGTTCATACAGCAGATTTTTAGAATCTACGACTAGGTATTCAGCTTTTACCTTGCTTCCACCTCATCTCAAAGCCTAGATTCTTTTAGAAAACAAAGTAAAACCGCAGCTTCTTAAGTATCCTAGAATTTCTGACAAAGCCTTGATGAGATTCTATAAGGCAGTAGATTCTAAATCTATCATCTTAGATTCTAAACCACAAACCAACCAGCGCGCATTGTATCCAAACAATCATAAAATTATAATATTTGTTTTTGTGGAATTTTGCTACAATGTGTTCATTATTTTTCAAAGGTTTATGATGCAAAACGACAACTCCCCAAATACACAAAATTCTCAATCTGCACAATCCCAAACCACCCCACAAGGCTTTGAATCCTTTGGGTTGCGCCAATATCTCCTACGCGGTATCAACGAGCTGGGCTTTAACGTGCCCTCCCCTATCCAAGCCCAGAGTATCCCTATCGTGCTAAAGGGCAAGGATCTCATCGCCCAAGCCCAAACAGGCACGGGCAAAACCGCAGCCTTTGCAATCCCAATCCTGAACAAAATCCAGCGCAATGACAGCATCGAAGCACTCATCATCACGCCCACACGCGAGCTTGCTATGCAAATCAGCGAGGAGTTTCTCAAGCTTGGACGTTTCGCGCGTATCAAGACGATCTGTATGTATGGTGGGCAGAGTATCAAACGCCAATGCGATCTGCTCAAAAATAAGCCAAAGGTGATGATCGCCACGCCCGGCAGACTGCTTGATCATCTAATGAATGGGCGTATCAAGGATTTTGCACCCAAAGTCGTGGTGCTTGATGAAAGTGACGAAATGCTTGATATGGGCTTTTTGGACGATATAGAATCTATCTTCACATATCTGCCAAATGATATACAAACCCTGCTTTTTTCTGCCACTATGCCCCCAGCTATCCAAGACCTTGCTATGCGGATTTTACACGAGCCAGAGTTTGTAAAAATCTCGCCCGTAGATATTACCAACCAAGATATTGATCAAAAATACTATATCATCAACGAAAATGAGCGTGATGAGGCGATTTTGCACCTCCTAGAGACAGAAAACCCAGCCAAAAGCATTATTTTCACACGCACCAAAAAAGAAGCCGATATCCTCGCCCAAAAACTCATAGAATCTAGCTTCAACGCCGCCGCACTGCATGGCGATATGGAACAGCGCGACAGGCGCGATGTGATGGTGCGCTTTCGCCAAAATGCCATTGAGATCCTCGTGGCGACCGATGTGGCATCGCGTGGGCTTGATATCAGTGATGTGAGCCATGTATTTAACTACCATATACCACTCAATCCCGAGAGTTATGTGCATCGCATAGGACGCACCGGCAGAGCTGGCAAAAAGGGTGTAGCAATCACACTTGCCACACCGCTGGAGTTTAAAGAGATTCACAAAATCAAGCAAAGCACCAAAGCCACACTTGAACTCTGCCACATAGAGGGCGAAGCGGAGGTGGATTCTGATACGCTTTTGTCCAAGATCGCTAGCCTTGAAGTCTCGCAAGCTAGTCTTGAACACCTTGAGAATCTAAAAGGGCGCATAGATCCCACACAGCTGTGCCTCAAACTCCTAAGCTACTTTATCCAAACCCAGTGCACTAAAGCCATAGGACTAAGCAAAGAAGAGATCGCTAAGCTTGAAGCACGGCAAGGCAGCGAATCTAGCGACAAATCCCAGCGCAAAGGTAGCAGGGGTAGCAAAGATAACAAGAAGCGATCTTCCAAGCCACGATATAACAACAAAAGCATCACAGACAGCATTTGGGGGTAGATCCTTAAGACACTCGGCTTTTAGTAATAAAGCAGAAACTTGATTGGGAGCTTCAGTCATTACTACTAAACTAACTCCCTGTGTCCCTCACCTAACTCTACTGATGCGACCGATCCAAGCCGCCGCACTCATTTAAAGATTGCACAAGCCAAATTTCTAGAATCCATAAAAGCCCAGTGAGTGTAGATTCTCAAGATTTGTTGTATAATACACGCCTTATAACATTCGCACAAATCACAATGGAGTACTTTAATGAAAAAATACAATGTCGGAATTGTCGGGGCAAGCGGCGCTGTAGGCGAAGAGCTGGCTTTGGTCTTAGAAGAGCAAAATTTCCCAGTGGGCAAATTCGTGCCCCTAGCAAGTGCGCGTAGTGCCGGTGATAGCGTGAGATTTAAGGGCAAGGATTATGAGATTTTAGAAACCACCGATGAAGTCTTTGCCAAGGAGCAGATTGAAATAGCGTTTTTTTCTGCTGGTGGGAGCGTGAGTGCGCGCTATGTGCCTAGTGCGGTCAAGGCTGGGGCGGTGGTCATTGACAACACAAGTCATTTCAGAATGGATCCCGATGTGCCTCTTGTCGTACCAGAGGTCAATCCAGAGGACATTGCGCTCTACAAACAATGCGGAATCATCGCCAACCCCAACTGCTCAACTATCCAAATGGTGCATATCCTAGCACCGCTACACAGGGCGTTTGGTATAGAGCGAGTGGATGTGAGCACCTATCAGGCGGTCTCGGGTGCTGGCAAGCGCGGTGTGGAGGAGCTATTCACTCAAATGCGCCAGATTCTAAACTTTGATGTGCAATCCTGCAAGGCAGAGGTTTTCGCACACCGAATCGCGCTCAATGCGATCCCGCATATTGATGTGTTCTTAGACAACGACTACACCAAAGAAGAGATGAAAATGATCAATGAAAGCAACAAAATTATGCACACCAATCTCCCTATTAGTGCAACTTGCGTGCGTGTGCCAGTGCTAAGAAGCCATAGCGAAACCCTCACGATCCGCTTTGCAGAAGCCATCGATGCCACCAAAGCCAAAGAAGTGCTAAAAACCTCTCCAAATGTCGTGCTACTTGATGACGTGCAAAATAACCAATACCCAATGCCCCTCACCGCCACAGAGACAGACCAAACTTATGTGGGGCGCATACGTGTGGATAATTTTGATCCTAAGATTCTGCATTTGTGGTGCGTGGCGGATCAGCTGCGTGTGGGTGCCGCGACGAATGCCGTGCGTATCGCACAAAAATGGATTGAGCTATGATTTTTATAGATGCGTGCTTTAGAAGACCCACACCATATACGCCGGTGTGGCTGATGAGACAGGCAGGACGTTATCTTAGCGAATACAAAGCCACGCGTGCCAAAGCAGGTAGCTTCCTAGATCTGTGCAAAAATGTGGATCTCGCCACAGAAGTCACGCTCCAACCTATAGAGATTTTAGATGTGGATGCGGCGATTTTGTTCAGCGATATTTTGGTTGTGCCGCTTGAGATGGGTTTGGGGCTTGAGTTTGTCGCGGGTGAAGGACCAAAATTTACTCAAACCATCGCAAGCCAAAAAGATGTCGATGCGCTCAAAAGCGGAGCGTATATGAATCTAAACTATGTATATGACACGCTAAGTAGCTTGCGGCAAAAACTCCCCAAAGACAAGGCGCTTATAGGGTTTTGCGGATCACCATGGACACTAGCGACCTATATGATCGAAGGTGAGGGGAGCAAGACCTACACCAAAAGCAAAAAAATGCTCTATAGCAATCCTACCCTCCTCCACAGCCTGCTAGCCAAGATCACTGAAGAGCTCAAAGGCTATCTCGCACGACAGATAGAATCTGGCGCAAACGCGGTGCAGATCTTTGATAGCTGGGCTGGGGCGCTAGAATCTAGCGCGTATTTTGCCTTTAGCTGGGCATATATGAAAGAAATCGCGCATTTTCTAAAAAGCAAATATCCACATATCCCGGTGATGCTTTTCCCCAAGGGGATCGCTGGGTTTTTGGATCACATAGATGGGGAGTTTGATGTGTTTGGTGTGGATTGGAGCACGCCCATGGAGCTAGCCAAACAAAAACTGGGTGCTAAATATGTCCTGCAGGGCAATCTCGAGCCTGCAAGACTGTATGACAGAGAGGCTATGCTAGAGGGCATAAAGGCGATTGTGCGCGTGATGGGCAAAGAAAGCGGACATATATTTAATCTCGGGCATGGTATGCTGCCCGATCTCCCGCGCCAAAATGCCATAGAGCTCGTGCGCTTTGTCAGAGAGCACACAAGCAGAGCTTAGTCAAGGCAGAGAAAGCAGGTATATCTCATTAATTTTTTAATGGATATATCCATGTTTTCACAGCAGTTTTTCGCTCAAGATCCGTATCCCCACAGAGCCAAATGCCATATTTTTTCCAAATGGCTGAGCAAATGCGTTGCCATAAGTGCAATCTATCTGCACCATATCACGCTTGAGCCAGATTCTCACACCCACCTGATACAACGCTGGAGTAAATCGCTCCTTAAACCCCTCTGCCATTAACCAAATGCGCTCGCTCATATCGTATTCCACACCCATTCCAAAAGTGTAGAGATTCTCACTCTTTGTGGCTTTGTAGCCAAGATTTGTATGCAAAAATAACTGATTGTCAAAAAACGCCTTACTAAGCAGTGCGTAGGTATAAAAACTCTCATTGTGGCGTAGAAATCGCCCCATACGCGCATTGCCCACACTAATCCCGTAGCTAAAGCCATCACGCTCTAGGTCATTAAAAATCTTTTTGATCGCAAACACCGCCGCACCCCGATACACAAAATCCCCAGAACCACCGTGCATAGAATCTATAGAATCTTGGCGCACGAGATTCCCACCGATGGTCATCTCGGTATTAAACACAAGATTGCACGCGGGCAGCGCCCACAGCTCAAGCTCACCCCCAAACTTCGCCCAGCTCTCTATCTGACAGCTCTTAGGTGCGACCACACGCCCATCGTCGGTATTCATTGGGCGCGCACCAAAGAGAGATTCACACGCTAGCAGCACGAGCAAGAATGCCAAAATCAAATTTTTGCGCCTTCTCATCATTTTCCTTTTTACAGCATTTTCACTTGGTGATTATACTTCAAACACCCACAAAACCAAAATCTAAGGCACAATCCCCTATAATGTCTCCCAAAAGTTGCAAAACACACAATCCCACAAACCAAAGGAAGTCAATGCACGCCTCATACACGAAAAATCTCGACCTTGTCATACGCAAGATCGAGCGCGCCCGCCTCGCCTATGATCCTCATCATATCGTCTCGCTTCTAGCTGTGAGTAAATATGCTACAATCGAGCAGATTCAGATCCTACATGAGTGCGGACAGAGGGCGTTTGGTGAAAATAAAGTCCAAGATCTAAAGCAAAAATCCCAAGCCCTAGAATCCCTCCCGCTAGAGTGGCATATGATAGGCACTCTACAAGAAAACAAGATAAACGCACTCATCGATCTCGCCCCTACTCTGCTGCATTCGCTAGATTCACTCAAACTCGCTCTTGCACTGCAAAAACGTCTAGAATCTAAGGGCAAAAATATGCGCACCCTGCTCCAGCTCAATACTTCTTTTGAATCCACCAAGAGCGGTGTGTCGCCCACGCAAGCACCAGAACTCTACCGCGAGATCCTCGCCCAATGCCCCAATATCAAACTAGAAGGCATAATGACCATAGGCGCGCATAGCACAGACTATAAGGTGGTAGAAAAAAGCTTTAGCCTAGCAAAAGAGGTCTTTGACTCACTGCAAGGCTTGGGTGCGCGCACGCTCTCAATGGGTATGAGCGAGGATTTTGAGATCGCTATCGCCTGCGGGGCAAACCTCGTGCGCATCGGCTCACGACTTTTTGCCTAAATCACAAATCCCAAATATTGCAAAAGAAAAACACAAAATATTTTTAAAGTTTTTACGCTACAATGCGGAGATCTAAAGACTGAAGCTTGTAGAGGGTGGGTGCCACATCCCTAACTTTAAGATGCTAACAAACAAAATACCTTATAATAAAAAAGGAAGGAGTTACATTGATGTTACATAAGATTCTAATGTTCCCCTTGCGTGTATTACGCCGAGTATGGCGAATTTTTGCACCTTATATTAAACGCATAACAAAACCTACCAAATGGCATAATCTCCGGAGCTTTGAACCTATATCGCGTGTGTTTGGCTTCGATAGAGGCACGCCCATAGATAGAATCTACCAAGAAGACTTTTTGCGCACCTATACCGCGCACATACAAGGCGTGGTGTGCGAGATCGCTGAAGATACCTATACCAAAAAATTTGGACACGATATCACGCAATCCCACATCCTGCACTACACGGCGGATAACAAAAAAGCCACGATTGTGGGGGATTTGACAAAGTTTGAGAATCTGCCTCAAGGGATTTTAAACTGCTTTATCTGCACGGTTACGCTGAACTTCATCTACGACTACAAAAAGGCTATTAGAGGGATTTATAATATGCTAATGGGGGGGGGGCAGCACTGGTCACCGTAGCTGGGATCGTGCAAGTCTCTCGGCACGATTATGACAACTGGGGAGATTATTGGCGGTTTATGGAAATGGGGATTAAGCGGGATTTTGAGGAAGTCTTTGGTGTGGGGAATGTAGAAAGCATAGTGTATGGCAATCTCTTGGCACTGATGGCGGAGTTTCAGGGCATAGCCGCAGAGGAGCTCACCCGTGAGGAGATTATGCACAAAGATTTAGAATACCCCATCATCATAGGCATCTTTGCCAAAAAACCAAGATAAAGGAAGCAAATGCAACAAACCTTGCGCAGTGCGCTAAAACAATACATTATCAATCAGCTTTGGCGATTAGAATCTAGCAGGCGAGTTTTTGAAGGCAATGCCGCGATTTTAATGCTCCACAGGATCGCGCCCATAGATTCAGCCAAGCTCCCTATCAATGAAGCCCTCAAAGTCTCGCCCGAGTTTTTGCAATCCTTTATCACGGAGGCAAAGGAAAGGGGCTATAGCTTTGTCAGTCTCGATGAGCTCGCACACAACCTCACAGAATCTAAGCCTTTTAGCAAGCTACTATGTATCACGATTGATGATGGTTACAAGGACAATCTCACCTATGGCTATCCTATCTTTGATACGCACCGCGTGCCCTTTTGTATCTATGTCTGCACCTCGTTTCCAGAATCTAGCCACAATATGTGGTGGTTTGGCTTAGAGGATTATCTTTTAGCCAATAAGGGGGGGGGGCAATGCACAGATTCAGCGCATAGACAATGCACAGAATCTAGCGAGCTAGAGCACTTAGAGGAGCTCTTCCTCTCTCTGCGCGCACAGATTATCCAAAATTCTACGAGTTATACAGATTCTTTACACATTTGCCAAAAGCTCGGTATCGCTTACAATCCCCGCACATACGATGCTCTCGCACTAAGCTGGGAGGATATAGCCTATATCGCCAAAAATCCGCTCGCCACCATCGGCAACCACACGCACACACACCCTATTTTTAATCGCCTCACACCCCAAGAAATCAGCGATGATATAGCACAAGCCCAAAGGCTTTTTAAAGCCCATAATCTCGCGCCTAGGCATTTTGCCTATCCCTTTGGCGGCAGGATTGAGGTGGATTCTCGCTATTTTGCTATCCCGCGAGAGCTTGACTTTGTGAGTGCTACCACCACGCGTATGGGGAGTATCTATCCAACACACAGAGAGTTTTTGCACGCCCTGCCGCGCTTTATGCTCACAGACACTTTTGCCTTACGACACATTTACCGACCTAGACGACAAAGAGTTGTTGTATCTTAAGCACAAAGGAGCTGTTATGATAGACATAGACTTAGACAAAATAGAATTAGAACCAAAGGACAGAGCAGCATTGCAAGCACTCCTAGATTCACAAGACCCAAATATTAGCGATGATGTGGAGCAGATGTGGTATCTGGTCAATCAGGTTTGGGAAGAAATGGGCTGTGATAACAAAAAGCTTGATTGGGACAAAATCGGAGCGTATTATGCACACCCAGTATGGATTCTAAATGGGCTCTTCACACAATATGACAAACTAAGCTTTAGTATCCGAGAATCCATTGCGCGCTATATTGCCAGCAAAAACTTTGAAAAAATCTGTGATTATGGCGGCGGGTTTGGCACGCTCGCGGGGGAGATTGCCAAAGTCTGCCCAAATGCACAAATTGAGATTTATGAGCCATTCCCAAGCGTGTATGGCAAAAAATATATCCAAAACTTTGCAAATATCAGGTTTGTTGATGTATTGGAGCCAGAAAAATATGACTGCCTTGTTAGCACCGATGTATTAGAGCATGTCAATGATCCTATGACAACTTTTGGAGAAATGCTAGATTCACTAAAGCCCGGTGGCGAAGCACTTATAGGTAATTGCTTTTATCCCGTGATAGAATGCCACTTGCCCAAAAACTTCCATTTTCGCTACACTTTTAACTTCCTTGCGAGATTTTTTGGACTTAAAAAACTCGGAAATATCAAGGGCGCGGAATATGTGCAGATTTTTATCAAATCTAGAAAGGCTTCTGAGATTCTAATAGGGGGGGGGGTAGCACTAAGCAAAGCTATCTACCCATTTATCTTAGCTCTAGAGCCATTGCGTCCGCTTGCTAGAATCTGCAAACGAGCGATTTTAAAACACAAATGCCAGTGATGATGCGACCAGCAATGCAAACCTCCCCACAATAATGCGCGATAAATCACGCTTGCACATCACACAGCCCTCATAGCAATGCAAGTGCCACGCGCTTCAGCCCAACAAAATTCTAGGAAATAGTTAGGGCGCAGAACTAACCCACAAATAGTCTTTTGAGCCAGCGTATATGCGAAATCTCATAAAGACTTAGCATATAAATCGCGCTAATTGCCAACGCACAACCTATGAGTGTGCGCACATCGGGGCTCTCATCAAGCATAAAAAACGACAGCACCAGCGCAAATACCGGCACAAGCAGCAAGAAACTCCCACCTTTATGCACGCCCAGCACCTCCACGCCTTTATAAAAAATACTCGTCGCCACCACCACCGAAAGAATACTCACGACCAAAAAACACACCCAAAATACAGAATCTACAGCCTTCAAACTCTCCCCTATCCCCTCACCTAGCGCAAGATACGGGAGGAAAAGCAGCGCACTCACAAATGAAACATAGCAATTAAATTTCAACGGATGCAAGAGCGCCTTTTTGCTCACAAGTGTGACAAAGCTCCAAGCAAGTGCTGCACCGATAAAAAAGAGATTGAAAGGATTGAACAGCGAGGAGAGAGTCTCTATATGGAGCAAAAATACCCCAGATACCAATCCCAACACAAGCCCAAGCTTCTCACGCACACTCACATACACACCCCCAAAAACCATGCTAATCAATGATCCAAAAATGGGTGAGAGTGTCGTAGTGATCACACCTGCACGCCCCGCATCGCCAAAAGTCAGCCCTTGAAAAAATAGCAAAGAATACAGGGCATTAAACACTCCAGCGATACACACGAAGACAAATTGGTATTTTGAAAGTTTAAAAGAAATCCTAAAAACCACCATCAGTGGCAGGATACACACCCACACCAGCGCAAAACGCATAAGCGCAATAAGATAAGGGTGGGCTTGGTGAGTGAGAATCTTCGAGCAGGGCCAAGACACCGCCCAAAGCAGCATAGCAAAAAACATCGCCAATGTATAAAATCGCTCCGTGCGCTCCATACGCCTCCTTTGGGATATTTCGTGTTTTGCTTAGCCTTATTGAATCAAAGTCCTAAATCAAGCTTTGAGCTGCGTGCGCTGCCCTTTAGAATCTTCAAGCTGTGCGCTGATATTTTCTAGATAAAACACCGCAAATTCTGGATTGCTCGCATCCCCATAGATCTCGCGCACAGCGGGATATTTGAGTAGCATTGCCTCCTTAGCATCTGTGTGTTGGGCGACTCTCGCCTCCCCACGCAAACGCAAAAAACTCCCATCTTGCGCACATGCACAATATTCTATGCCCGGGTGATTTTGGATATGTTTGTAGAAATTTTTTGTTATCGCGGTGGCAAAGTAGATTCGGTTATTGTGATAGAGGATACTTTGCACGGGGCGCACTCGTGGATTACCACAAGTGCCTTTCGTACTCAAAAACCCCAAGCCACAAGCATCGATAAACTCCACGACCGCTTGCAAATCACACATAACTATTTCACCGCACTAAGTGCCGCGTCGTAGTTTGGCTCGGTAGTGATTTCGCTCACGATTTCTTTATGCACGATCTTGCCATTTGGATCCACCACAAATACCGCGCGTGTGAGCAATCCCTCCAATGGCGATCCAGCCAATACCACGCCATAGGCTTGACCAAATACCTTAGCCCTAAAATCACTCAATGCCACGACCTTATCAATCCCCTCTGTGCTACAGAATCTCCCCTGTGCAAAAGGCAAATCAAGCGAGATCACGAACACCTCTGCATTAGGCAAACTCGCGGCTCTTTGGTTAAAAGTGCGTGTTTGGGTAGCGCATACGCCCGTATCAAGTGATGGCACGACATTGATGATCTGATATTTTCCGCTGGCTCCGCCCACACTTTTGATGCTCAAATCCCCCGCTACAAGCTCTACTTTGGGCGCGCTATCGCCTACATTGAGCACATTGCCACTAAGATCGACTGCATTTCCTTTGAATGTTACTGACATAATTTCTCCTTAAGAATTACAAAATGGTATGTGTGAGACTTTAGCAAAACTTCGCTACAATCTCGGGTGAGATTTTACCACAAGGTTGCTGATTGAAGACTAAATCCTACTTGCTCGATACCTCCGTGATCCTCGATGATATCCAAAACATCGTGTATCTGTATCAAAATGGCGCAAACACTCTCTACCTCTCTGACACCATCATCGATGAGCTCGATAAGAAAAAGGATTTGATGAATGAGATGGGCTACTTTGTGCGTGAGTTTTTCCGCAATCTTCACACAGGTGATATGCAGAGCGAAGATTCTTCAAAGCACACAATTTCTTTAGAGGCACACGGCTCTTGCGATGAAAGCATAGAATCTATAGACACCAGCGACATTACAGAATCTAAGCCCATAGATTCGGATAATATATGCGAGTGCAGCGGAGGTGGTGGAGGCTTAGCTCACACCGCTGATAAGCAGACTTGTGATACACAAACTTGCAATCAACACAATGACTACATGAGACAAATATACTTCACACACAATGCCCAGCATATCCCCATCACACTTATTTATCGCCCGCATTATGATCTGCCTCACGAGGAGCGTAGCCTCAATGATACTAAAATCATCACCATCGCTAAAGACTACAATCTCACGCTTCTTACCAACGACATCTCACTCAAAATCCGTGCACTCACGCAAAATCTCAATGCCCAATCACTCTTTAGAGATCGTGTCGAAAATCCCGAGAAAATAGACTTTTGGCAGAGCTTTGAGATTCACAAAAACGAGAATCTAAGCGCACTAGAATCCACAGAAGCATTTAGCAAACTCACAAACTGGAGCCTACTAGAGCTCATCGAGCTTGATAATACCGATAGTTCGATGTATCGCACGGGCAAAAAACACTTTGGATTCAAAATCGATGGCAAATGCGAGATCGCCAATCTCGATGAGATAATCGCCGATCATAAGCCCTACATCACACCGGCAAATCTAGAGCAAAAAATGCTCTATGCCATGCTCTTGCACCCTAAAAATCTCATCAGTATCGTTACAGGAGCCACCGGCAGCGGCAAGACGCTCATCGCGCTGCAAGCGGGGCTAACCCTGCTCAAAAACGGCAGTGTGGAGGGTATCATCTACCTGCGCAACACCGTCACAGCCACCGACAAAGAAGCCGAGCTAGGATTCCGCAAAGGCGATGAGAGCCAAAAGCTAAGCTATTTTATGTATCCACTCTATAGCGCGATAAATTGTATGATTGACAAGCTCCAGCAGGGCTCGCTGGCTAAGCGCATAGAATACCGCGGCGAAGTCAAAAGTATCGAAAAGATGGAAGCCACCGAGTATTTTTTGCAAAAGCACAAAATCGAGGTGCTAGACATCGCCCACGCGCGCGGCATTACCATTGCTAATAAATTCATCATCTTTGATGAAGTCCAAAACGCCTCAAACGCGACGATTAAGCTCATCGGCACGAGGGTTGGCGAGGGAAGTAGGATCGTGTTTTTGGGGGATTGGGCGCAGATAGATCACCCATATCTTAGCAAATTCCGCAATGGTGCGCTAAGCCTGCTCCAAAAAGCCGTAAGCGATGATATGATAGCCGCTATGCAGCTACGCCAAACCATACGCAGCGACATCGCGCGATGGTTTGGGGATTTTGAGTGAATCTATCATTTTGATGCAAGAACTGCGTTCTTGTTTATCGGGGTTTCAAGGCAAAGCCTCTCACCCCTCCGCTGCGCGTGCATACAGAGAATCTAGGGCGAGATTCTGTGATTGTTTGGTGTCAGCGCGTCAGGAGCGCGGTTTGGCAATGGAGTAGGTTCTATAAATCCACCTTGAATCTATCATTTAACGCAATTTGCTTACAGCAAATTGATATCGCTCGTGGGGAATGAATCCCCACTCGCTCCGCTGCGCGTTCATACATTGTCAGGATTCTAGGGCTTTAGTTTTTTTAGATTCTATAATGTCGCTGGTGAGATGAGATTCTAATAAATCACTTTCGTCTTATGGGCTAAGATCCCAGCGATATTAAGCGCGAGTGCTACACACAGCACGAGCAAGATTCCATAAGTATAACTCCCAAAATGATCGTATAAAAACCCTATGGCAAAGGGACCACTAGCTGCTATGAGATAGCCAAAACCTTGCACCATAGCCGAGAGTTTCGTCGCTACTAGCACCGAGCCACTTTTTTGAGAGATAAAGAGCAGTGCGAGCCCAAACACCCCGCCCATAGGTATCCCAAGACACACGATAGTCGCATACATCGCCCATTTACTATCTCCAAAGAGTACGCACGCATACCCCACCACATACAAACTACACAAAAACGCCATATACATACTTTTATACTTTTCGCGCAATGCCCCTAGTAGCAGAGGACCCACAAACGCCACAGGCACGCACACAAACTGCGAATAGAGCAAAATCTTAGTGCCATATTCCAGCCCATAGCCCTTGTGCGCGATGATAGCAGGCAACCACGCGAATGTGGTGTATGCCAAAAATCCCTGCAAGCCCATAAAAATCGTGATTTTCCACGCGCCCACTCACGCATAAGGCTTTTTGTGCGCTTGGGGCGGACTTTGGTGCGTGAAATGCGCTTGTTGCGTATTTCTGGAATATAGAGAATGATACTAAGCATGCTAAAAATGAGCCAAAACGCCAAAGCATGCAGCACACCAAGATTATAGGCAAGCGGCAGGGCGAGCCAGATCCCAAGCACCGAGGAGATATTGAGCACGAACGAATACAGCGCCATCATCGCCGTGGTTTTTTGAGGAAATTTCTTTTTGACAAAACCCGGTAGCAGTACATTTGCCACAGCTATGCCCGCACCGATAAACGCCGTGCCCACAAATAGTCCGACCATGCCTCCATAGCTACGCGTGATCTCACCCAGCGCGACCGAACAAAGCGCGATAAAGAGAATCTTGATATTAGAAAAATACGATACGATAAACGAAATGCTCCCAAACGCCACGACAGGAATCGCACTCAAAAGCCCAAAGGTAGCCGATGAGATACCATAATGCTCCTTGATACTCTCCACCATAGGACCTAGCGCGTTGATGGGTGCGCGGAGATTGAGCGAGATGGATATGAGCATTGCTAAACTTAGCCAAAAATACCATTTTTTGGACATCACAGCCTCCTAATGCTTGCTATGAGAGTGAAATACACAGAATCTAATATAAAGAATCTAGAATCCAAAAAAACCTTCGAATCTAAGGCAAATGCCATTGATCACTCTTGGTTGCGCAAGATCGCAAGGCGGAGCTTTTCGAATAGTTCATGCAATCTAGGATTGTGGCAGTGATTGACAAACTCACCTTTTGAATGCTCGCTAAAGTAGCGTTTAGATTCTGTATGTAGGAGTGTCTTTGGCTCTAGGATATGGCGTGGGACATAGGCTTTTGCTTCCTTGAGTGTGCTTAGGGTTGGGAATTTTTGGGGATATTGCCTTAAAGTCTGTATTATGTGCTTGTGTGTATAATTAAACTCTTGACAAAATGCTGGGTGTTTGGCAGCGAAAAAGAGTGTTTGGTTTTTGACAAAAATAAAGAGAATTTGCTCTTGTAGATATGGCGTGAAATACGCGGCTTTGAAGAGATTTATCTCATCTTTTAAGAGGAGTTTAGAAAACTCGGGCTGCGATTTGAGAAAGGAGATGATTTGCTTAGAATCTTTCATAGCGCAATGATAGCATATTTTTTGGGGATTGTGCTGCTAAGTGGTGCGATGGCGGGCTGTGGGTATAAGTCTAAGCCTTATTATGAACGAAGCGAGGCTAAGTCTGGGGTAGATTCACAACATACCCAAACCACACCGCAAAATAGCATCAAAAGCATACATTCCACGAGTCTTAGCGAAGATGAGGGGGATTAGGAGTGATGGAGAGATTGCATTATGATGTCGTGATCGTGGGTGCCGGGGTGGCGGGGCTGTATTGCGCGCGCCATCTGCCCAAAAATCTGCGCGTGCTGCTGCTGTGTAAAAACCAATCATGGGAATGCAATACATTTTATGCGCAAGGCGGGATCACGATAGCGCGGGATTTAGATGATATAGCATTGCATATTCAAGATACGATCCTCGCAGGCTCGCAGCTCAATGACCCCCAAAGCGTGCAAAAGCTTAGTACAGAGAGTTTGGGGATATTACAAGAGTTACTAAGTGATGGCTTTGGACTTGATAGAGAAGAAAGTGGGGCACTTAGCTATACCAAAGAAGGCGGGCATTCTATCGCGCGTATCGTGCATTCTGGAGGAGATGGCACTGGGCGCAATCTACATACATTTCTTATGCACTCTCTAGGGCATACACTCTGGAAAAGTGCGCGCATGGTGGATCTACTCCTAGAAGATGATCGCTGCTATGGTGTGAGTGTGCAGACCAAAAAGGGATTGGTGCATATCTATAGCGATCATATCGTGCTAGCAAGTGGGGGTATAGGTGGGCTGTATAAATACCATACTAACGCGCATACCATTGGTGGCGATGTGCATGGAATAATCCTCGAACATGGCTTAAAACTTGCGCATATGGAGATGTTGCAGTTTCACCCAAGCGTGTATATAGAAACAAGCACTGCACGAAAATATCTCATTAGTGAAGCTGTGCGTGGTGAGGGTGGCAAGGTGATAGATTCTAAGGGCGATCGGTTTTTATTTGAGTATGATAAACGCGGTGAGCTAGCACCTCGCGATATTGTGGCAAGGGCGATTGTGGATTATTGCAGCAGACATAATGAACGGGCATTTCTAGATCTGCGAGGGTTTAGTAGAGAATCTTTTAGCGCAAGATTCCCAAATATCTATCGTGAGCTAAGTGCGTGTAGGCTGAATATCCCAAAGGATCTTGTGCCTATATCGCCAGCGTTTCATTATTGCATGGGCGGGATTTTGTGCGATATTAGCACGAGAGTACAGGGCATGACAAATCTCTATGCGATCGGGGAATGTGCGTATAATGGCGTACATGGGGCGAATCGCCTCGCATCAAACTCACTCCTAGAGGGGCTTGTATTTGGTAAAGTCGCGGCGTTGGAGATATTGGGTGCAGTGGGCAAAAATCCGGTGCGATATTTTCCATTTGATGAGAGTGTGCTAGAAAAGGAGGGTGATGCACATCTGCGCGATCTACTGCGCAAGATCATGTGGGAAAAGGTGGGGATCGTGCGCACCAAAGACAAACTAAATGCGGCGCTTGGGGGGATAGAGGTAATGCTAGAATCCAATATTGGGCGTATGCTCAAGCTACGCTTGCTCGTGGCGCGAAATATCGTGCATTCGGCATTGGCTCGAGAGCAGAGTCTAGGTGCGCACTATATCGTGTAAATTCTGTATAGAATCTTGACTTTTAGATTCAAACTCACTATAATCACGCTTTTAATTTGTTTTACCTTAAGTAGTGGGGTATCGCCAAGCGGTAAGGCACCTGGTTTTGGTCCAGGCATTCAGAGGTTCGAATCCTTTTACCCCAGCCA